>NZ_JBHSSW010000001.1:0-174791 GCF_042659465.1 Ponticaulis profundi
CATGGCTCTGATCGGCAGGCTTCGCCCGTTGCCGGGTCGCGCTCGGTCACTGGGAACCGATAAGGGGGGTGGCCATGGGGCGGGGGATGGTGTGGGTGGATTTGACGAAAGAAAGACTGATTGGTCAGGCGTGTTGAACCGCTGCGCAATGGAGCGGGGTTCGGGAGACACATATAGAAGCGCACACAGAATGAGGCGGGCGAGATGGCTTGCCTGCCGCTCAGCCCGTTCGAAAGTCTGAATGCTGGTTTCGAGACGCGCCAGAAGCGCGGTTGGTGTCGTGTGAGGCACGTCGAATGTGAGCGCAGGCGGGGCCTGCGTTCCGACAGGTTCGCGCATGGCGTTTGAGGCCTCGATAAATCCGGCATGTTTCAGTTGTTCAGCGGCCAGCACGCGAATGAAGGCATGAACCAGCCCTTCGGTGGAGATCACCATGCGGGCGATGTCGGCGGGCACGCGTCGTTCGCCTGAAGCCTCCATGCGAACCAGCAAGGCATAAAGCCGCGCAAGCTGTAGCCCGACCAGCTGAGCAATACTCAGCGAGGCATATGGATTGGCAGGTGCGGGCTCATGTGACATGCGGCCAGCATAAGGCCGCGCATGATGGGGGAGGATAAGTTTTTTCGGGTTGCATTGCTTCGCGGAATACACCCCATTCGATGTAAAGCATCGGATTGCTTTAATCTGAGCTGACGGGCTCTGGCGTTCTGCCTTTGAGATTCGAAATGGATAGGCACCCGGCCAGAGACATCAGGAAGAACAGGGTGTAGCTGATCAAGAATGTGGGCGACCAGTGGAACTCCGACCAGCCGCTTTGCAGACGATCTGACGACAGGCTCTGCCAGAGAAACACTGGCCAATAAAACTCCATCAGCGGTGGCCAGATGGCGAACAGAAAGGGCACGGTGGCGATCAATATCGTCAGCGGCAAAGAGGCGATGCATCGGATTCTCAGGCTTTGCTTCCTGATCAGAAACAAAAAGCCGAACCAGATGATCCAGGCCACTACGGCCGCAACAAATCCAAAGAAAAACAGAAGCACACAAAAATATAAAAGGAACGCCGTCACGGCCGCGGCGAACAGAGTGATGCGGGCCGAAAAGGTCAATCTTCGTCCGCCCGCATGTTCCAGATCGGTGAGAAGAACACCATCCACAGCACAATGGCTCCAAGGCCGACAGCCGGGACAAAGGCAATGTCATAAGGGCCAAACGTGTCGACCGCGACCCCCATGATGAACGCGCCGATGGGCGCGCCTGCCATAAAGCCGAGCTGATAGATGGAGAGCACGCGCGCCAGCTGGTGCGCGGGCGCTGCGGCCTGAACAATGGTTCGGCTCATGGCGATGGAGACACCGGCGGCCAGCCCCCAGACAAACACAACGCCAAGGAAGATCTCATGGTAATTGGCGATGCCTTCCCACAGCATGACCAGTATCACCATGGCGCCGATGAACTGAGCCGATAGCAGGAGCCGACCGGGGCGCTTCAGATTCCCCATCATGGAGAGGATGACCGAGGAGACGAACGCGCCGAACCAGAAGGTCATATACATGTCGCGAATGCCATCCGGGCCGAATCCGAAAACCTTCTTATTGATAATGGGCAGAACGACCAGAAACGAGCCGATGACGAAAATGCCGACACCGAACATGGACAGGGTCATGACGAGCAGGCGTTCATTCGATTTGACGGCCTGAAAGCCTTCGGCGATGTCGCCGAGTGCGGCGCCAAAGCCGGACCGTCCGGTCTTGACCTGTTTGCCACGGGCGAGAAGCAGCGCCGCGATCGCGCCAAACCCGACCACGCAGGCCTGGAAAACCAGCAATTCTTCAGATGCGATCGGTCCGATTTCAAAGCCGCCGAGAAAGCCCGGCATGGTCGTTGCCTTGTCAGCATAGCCGCCAAGTACAATGCCGATAATCTGAGCGGCGAACTGCGCGAGTGTCGCAAAGGCAACCCCGCGCTGCAGCGTGACATTCGAACCAGCTTTTGTGCGCCGATAGACGACTTCATTCAGAATGGAATCGCGCGCGGGCATCATGAATGCGCCAACCGTTCCCATGGCGACGCCGTAAGCGACCATCAGCGGATAGGCCAGCATCTCCTGATCCACAGCAAAGGCCAGCATCAGGGCGGGCAGGGCGGCCAGAAAGTGCAGCATCATGATCATGCGTTTGCCGTCTGCGCGCTCGGCCACAACGCCGCCAATCAGCAGAAACACAACAGATGGCAAGGCGAGCGCCATATTGGCAACGCCGAGCAGCGTGCCATTCAGCCCAAGCTTGTTGGTGATGAGATAGGGGAACAGCACCATTTGCAGGCCGAAGGCCATGAACCAGCTCGATTGGACCACGAGATAGGCAGGTAATTCGCGGAAAACATTTTTGACAACGCGTCGCCCGAATGCGGACCCGGCGGCGAAAGCTGTATCCAATCCTGAGACCGGGGAGCGTGAGCCTTCCATGATTTTATCGTCGAGCCGATCAAAATCATCTTCCATGACGCGGTACCCCAAATACGCTTGCGATTGAATTTCTGATCAGACGCTTGTCTTTGCGCCCTGAAATTGTCAGCACAGATGACATGCTGCAAGTGTGTCCTGACGAGACACTCCGAAAATTATGTTAATCTTGTTTCAGGAGCAGAGCGCAAATGACCCTCGTGCGGGAGCTGTTAAGCTGGATACTGTCGCTGTTTCTGATCGCGGTGTTCATCAGTTGGGCCGTGCATCCTCAGAGTGCGCCGGTGGACGGTCAGACGCTTTTGTTCGACCTGCCAGGTGAGAATGTCTTTTTCACATTGCTGGCGCGAAACGCTGGCATTGCCTTATTCGAGCCGACAGGACGCCTGATCGCCGGGGGCATACTGTGTCTGGTGTCTCTACTCCTGCTCATTCCGCATTTTCGGCGGGTGATGAGTCTATTCGTCCTGATCATCACGCTCGCACTGGCTGGCTTGCAGGTCAGCCCTCTGGTGCCGATGGAATTGCCACTGACGGTGGGTGCAAGTGAGAGTGATGGCGGGGCACGTTTCTATCTTCTGCTCGCCTGCGCTGTGTCGGCATTTCTGCTGTTTCTGGTGCACAAACGCGGCAAGCCGGTTGAATTCTACTGACCGGCAAGTTTTTAGTTCAGCTAAGTTTGAAGCGTGCGCAATCTCACGTCCGCGAGTCAGTAAGCTTTAACCTCTTGTTTGGTAGTCTGCCTCGCGTGAGGTGAGACTATATGGCCAGTGAACCAGCTCTTGATCTGACGGACCAGGTTCCGAACAACCCTCCGCGTCGCGCGCGGATGACGTTGTTGCGGCGTCTGATTGACGTCGTGGCGCTGCCATCTTCCCGTATTCCGCCGCAGGACCGCTCCATGGCGGGGGATGTGCTCCTCGAAATGCTCTTTGATGCGGATGATCGCGAGCGGGCGTTCTGTGCACGCCGCCTGATCCCGACGCATGAAGCACCGCGTCGCATTCTGCGGTATCTGGGCCTGTGCCGGATCGAGATCAGCAAGGATCTGCTTGAGCAGAACGAATCCTTTGATGACTCTGACCTGACGTATATTCTGCGCAAGGGAACGCCGCTGCACGCCGAAGCGATTTCCAAGCGCAAGACGCTGGCGCCTGCGGTCTGTGATGCGCTGATCGAAGTCGGGCATCCGACGGCTGTGGTGAACATGCTGACCAGCCGGCGATCCTTTATTTCCGAGACGGGCATGGATGATCTGCTGGAAGCGTCCCGCGATCATCTGGAATACTGCCCGCTTCTTGTGCAGCGCTCTGAAATGAAGCCGCACCATGCCATGACCATGTTCTGGTGGAGCGAAAGCGAAGAGCGCGAACAAATTCTGATGCGCTATTCGGCTGATCGCTCTGAACTGATCGAGATTTGCGGCGATGTGTTTGCGATGGCGGCTGCCGAAAACTGGGCAGATCCGGTCGCGCGCAAGACCCTGCAGCTGATTGAGCGTCGCCAGCGTAACCGCGCAGCCATTGAGCGTAGCCGGTATGAAAGCCTTGAGGATGCGATCGAGCATGCCGAGAAGTCCGGCATGGACCGCGAACTGGCTCAGGAGATCGGCTATCTCGGCGGCATCAAGCCGATCACCGCTGCGAAAATCCTCACAGACCCAGGCGGCGAAGCACTGGCTGTTTTCTGCAAGGCGACCGGTCTGAAGCGTCATTATCTGTCTCGGCTCTGGGCTGCATTGCGCCGCCCGACCGAAATCGGACCCGGCAATCTGCATCCCCATTATGAACGCATTCGCGATGTCTATGAGATGCTGAGCGTGGCCAAAGCGCAGAGCACGCTGCGATATTGGAACTGGTCGTTGAGTTCCAGCTTCCGGAATCGCAACGCTGAGGATCATATTGAGGATGAGACCGACCGTGAGTTTTCATCGTCGCATCGCACAGCAAGACTGGTGTTTGGCGATTAATTTTTCACCCTCCCGGAAAATTTGAAGAAATCGCGTTAAGCCGCTGGTCAATCGCGATTTCACAGATTAGGTCTATGCCCTCAATTGATGACTAGGGCGAAGAGGGCGCTGATCACGTGGGTTACGTCGTCGGCTTAACAACCGCATTAATTCTTTTATGGCTCGGCCTTTCCGGCATTATGGAGCCATTAATTCTCATTCTGGGAGCGATCTCGATCTTCCTGTCCGTAGGACTGGCAGCGCGTCTTGGTATTGTTGACCGAGAGACCTCTCCCTATCACCGCATTCTGGCATTTCTGGCTTACACGCCATATCTGATCTCCGAGATCCTGAAGGCAAACCTCACGGTGCTGAAAGCCATTCTGAAGCCGGAGCTGGACATTCAGCCGACGCTGGTGAAGGTACCATCCACCTGCAAGACGGATCTTGGGAAAGTCATTTTTGCCAACTCCATCACGCTGACGCCGGGAACGGTGACGCTGCGGGTCGATGACGACTCCATGCTGGTGCACGGGCTTTACGAGGCAGATGCCACGCCGGAAGCTTTTGAAGAAATGGGGCGTAAAGCCAGCAAGGCCGGCGACGGCGGTGCGGCGGGCTCCGGAGCGAAATCATGATCCTTTTAGCTGTCTCTGCAATTGCGCTGTTCGTCGCAATTGCATTGCTTTTGATCCGCCTTTTCGTCGGGCCGTCTCTTTATGACCGCGTCCTGGCGCTGAACTCTGTTGGCACGAAGATCCTGATCCTGCTGGCGCTTGTCGGTTTTCTGATGGGGCGCCCGGACTTTCTGGACATCGCGCTGCTCTATGCGCTGATCAACTTCGTCTCCACCATCGCGATCCTGAAATTCTTCCGGTACCGCTCCTTCCAGGTGCCGCTCATCCGCGTGCCGGACAGCAAGAAGGAGCGCAGCAATGGGTGAATTCATGCAAGATATCTGGCAGATGATCGCTGATCCGACCTGGCGGACCTGGGTTGGCGGCGCGCTTTGCCTGATCGCAAGCGTTTCGACGGTGATTGCTGCTGTCGGTGTGCTGCGTTTCCCTGACTTCTACACACGCATGCATGCGGCGAGTGTGACCGATACGCTCGGCGCGCTGGTTCTCATTCTTGGTATGGCGTTTCTTGCGCCAAACGGCCTGATCGTTCTGAAGCTGGTTCTGATCGGCCTGTTCCTGGTGCTGACCAGCCCGACCAGCTCGCATGCGATTGCGAACGCGGCTTACACAGCCGGTCTTCAGCCGAAACTTGGCCGCTATTCCGAAATGGAAACTGTGCCTGAGACAACCGATGAGGAGACGAAATGAGTGAAGCTGCTGCGGCTGCGGCAATGCCGAGCCTTTCTGTTCTTCTGATTGATATCGCGCTGCTCGCCATGATGGCGATGACGGCGCTGGCCATTGCGCGCCTGCGCAGCCTGTTTGCGATCGTCATGTTATCGGGCGTTTATTCGCTGTTTTCAGCGACATGGTTTGTCGTGGTCGATGCGGTCGACGTTGCCTTTACCGAGGCTGCAGTTGGTGCCGGCATCTCGACGGCGCTGATCCTGGGCGCGATGTTGCTGACGACGCGCACGGCGAAGGCAGACAAGCCGACCAAACGGATCGCACCGGCGCTTGTGACCGTGGTGACGGGCGCACTTCTGATCTACGCGACCATCGACCTGCCAGGCTTCGGCTCAGCGGATTCGCCTGCGAACACCTATCTGGCGCAGGAATATCTGATCCGGAACGTGCACGACATTGGTATTCCGAACGTCGTGACATCGATCCTCGCCAGCTATCGTGGCTTTGATACCTTCGGAGAGACCGGGGTGGTCTTCATCGCGGGTGTCGCTGTTGCCATGCTGATCGGTTTTGGCGAGCGTTCGCTCGCTGCCTCGCTGCGCAACAAGTATAAGGGAGACAAGTGATGAACCACACAGATCACCACGTCATCCTGCGGGTCACGGCGAAGTTCCTGATCCCGATCATCACGCTTTACGCTTTCTATGTGCACTTTCACGGTGACTATAGCCCGGGCGGCGGCTTTCAGGCCGGTGTCATCTTTGCGGTGGGTATCATTCTGTATGCGCTGATCTTTGGTGTCGTCTCGGCCCTGCAGCTCGTTCCGGCGACCTTTGCGCGTTATCTCGCGCTCTCCGGCTTCATCATTTACGGGATGGTCGGTGTGGTTTCCATGCTGAATGGCGGCAATTTTCTCGATTATGACTTTCTGTATCCGGAAGGTCCGGACGGTCACCATGGACAGCATTACGGCATTATCGGCGTCGAGCTCGGCGTTCTGTTCGCGGTTGCAGGCAGCATGCTGACCATCTTCTACGCGTTCGCCGGTCGTGCGCCTGAAATTGATGATGAGGACTGGTAGAGTATGACCGAATTCATCTTTGAACGGTATAATTACTGGGTCATCATCATTTTGATGATGATTGGTCTTTATGTGACCTTCCAGGCCGGGAACATGATCAAGCGCCTTGTCGGCCTGTCTGTGTTCCAGACGTCTGTTTTCCTGTTTTATATCACGCTCGGTAAAATCCATGGCGGTTCTGCGCCGATCCTGTTTGGCGGCGATCTGCCGATTGGACATGGCGAAGGTCACGGCGATGATCATGGAGCCGATCATGCGCCGGCTGGCGGCGACGCACATGGCGCCGACGCTGCAGGTTCACACGGACCGGATGCGGCTGCCGGACATGGCGCAGATGCCGGTGCGGCACACGGCACTGACGCCGTTGATGCGCTTGGGCGCCCGTATGTTGAGGGTATGCTGGACCCGAATGGCGTTGATTTCAGCTATGGCAACAGCCTGGCTGAGCTCTATTCCAACCCATTGCCACACGTTCTCATCCTGACCGCCATTGTTGTGGGCGTTGCCACGCTTGCGGTCGGTCTGGCGATCGTTGTTCGAATTCGTGAATCGTATGGAACCATTGAAATGGACGAAATACGCGAGGCCGATATCCAAATGGCCAAAGACGAAGCCTCTGCGGAGACTGCCTGACCCATGCCGTTTGATATTCTTTCTCTGCTTCCGGAAGGTGTGATCCGGCACTTGCCTGTGCTGGTCGTTCTGGTGCCTTTGCTGAGCGCGCCATTCTGCGCCGCCATTCCAAACTGGCGCATCACCTGGGGCATCACGCTCGTTGCGATTTTCTTCTCCGGCGTGGCGGCCTTTGGCCTGCTTCAGGAGGCGTATGCCGGTGAGCCGATTGTCTATGCACTTGGTGGCTGGGCGCCGCCGCTCGGTATTTCCTTCGTTGTCGACAAGCTGAACGCACCTTTCCTCATTCTGGTGCCGATCATCGGTTTCCTTGCAACGCTGTTTGCCCTGCCAACCATCATGAAAGACATTGTCGAAGAGAAGCGTTCGCTCTTCTTCACGGCCTATCTTATGTGTCTTGGCGGTCTGATCGGTGTGGCGGTCACGGGTGACGCGTTCAACCTGTTCGTCTTCCTCGAGATTTCGTCGATTTCGACCTATGTTCTTGTGGCGCTTGGCGCGACGCGGGATCGCCGCGCGCTTCCGGCGGCGTTCAACTATCTGATCATGGGCTCGATTGGCGCGACCTTCTATGTGATCGGCATCGGCTTCCTCTATGCGGCAACCGGTTCGCTCAACATGGCAGACATCGCTGCGCGCCTTCCTGAGGTGATGGACAGCAAAACCGTTCATGCCGGATTTGCATTCATTGTGGCTGGTCTGGCGCTGAAAGCGGCGATCTTCCCGCTGCACCAATGGCTGCCGAACGCTTATGCTTACGCACCAAACTTCGTGACGGTGTTCCTGTCGGCGACGGCGACCAAGGTGGCTTTCTACGCGCTGGCGCGACTGATGTTCTCGGTCTTCTCTCCGGAACTCGACTTCCAGATGGTGATCTTCCATTGGGTGCTTGCACCGTTGGGCGCGATTGCTGCGATTGTCTGTTCCTTCCAGGCTGTCTTCCAGACCGATTTGCGGCGCATGCTGGCTTATTCTTCGGTGGCACAGGTCGGCTATATGCTGCTCGGTCTGTCGCTGGCGAGCTATGCCGGTCTTTCCGCAGGTCTGTTCCACCTCTTCAACCATGCCATGATGAAGGGTGCTCTGTTCATGGCTGTTGGTGGTGTCGCGCTGAGCCTTGGCTCCACGCAGATGAAAGATCTGGCGGGTGTTGCCCGCAAGGCGCCATGGACAATGACGGCGATGGGCATTGCCGCGCTCAGCCTGGTCGGTGTGCCATTGACGGCAGGCTTCCTGTCCAAAGTGGCTCTGTTCAAGGCAGCGCTTGAGCTGAACATGTCGTGGGTCGTTGTGGTTCTGGCCATGAGCTCTGTTCTGGCCGTTCTGTATGTCGGTCGTATTCTGGAGGCTGGCTTCTTCAAGACGCCGGGCCCTGCGCAGGCGAAAGTCACTGAAGCGCCGCTTATGGTGCTCATTCCGCTCTGGGTTCTTGCCCTTGCCAACATTTACTTCGGCCTCGATGCCTCATTCATCACGGGACTTACTGATGGCGCTGCCAGTGTTGCATTCTCAGGAGTTCAGCCATGAGCGATGATCTTCTCATTTTCCTGATCCTGGCGATGCCGCTTCTGGTATCCGGTGCGGTATATCTGTTCAGTCAGATGCCGAATGTCCGTGAGGGCGCAACGCTGACCGGCGCAGGCATTCTGTTCATTCTGTGTATTTTCCTGGCGGCCCGCGTATCCGGTGGTGAAACGGTTGAGTGGGAAAGCGGTGATATCGCGCTTGGCCTGACCTTCGCGTTCAAGCTGGAACCCCTGGGCGCCATGTTCGCGGTGATTGCGAGTGGCCTCTGGATTATCAACTCGCTCTATTCCATCGGCTATATGCGCGGCAATGGTGAGCGCAATCAGACGCGTTTCTATATCTGCTTCGGTCTGGCGCTGTTCGGCGCAATGGGCGTGGCGATGGCGGGCAATCTGTTTACGCTGTTCGTGTTCTATGAGGCGCTGACGCTTTCGACCTATCCACTGGTCGCACACAAGGGCGACGAAGCTGCACGTCGCGGCGCACGCATCTATCTGCTGACCCTGCTCGGCACGTCGATTGGCTTCCTGCTGATGGGCATTGTCTGGACGTTTGCGATTGCAGGCACGCTCGACTTTGTTCCAGGTGGATTGCTGGCCGGTCAGGTGGGGCCATTGCTCGGCGGTGTTCTGCTTCTGCTGTTCGCATTCGGTGTGGGTAAGGCGGCGCTTATGCCGTTCCACTTCTGGCTTCCAAACGCGATGGTCGCACCGACACCGGTGTCGGCACTCCTGCACGCCGTGGCCGTTGTGAAGGCTGGTGTGTTCACCATCCTCAAGGTTTCTGTCTATATTTTCGGCTTCGACCTGCTCTCGGCGCTTCCGATGACGGAAGTCGTTATGGTCATTGCGAGTATCACGATTGTGGTCTCATCCCTGATCGCGCTGACCAAGGACAATCTGAAAGCACGTCTGGCCTATTCAACCGTCTCACAGCTTTCGTATGTGACCGTTGGTGCGATGCTGGCTGACCCGGCAGGCGCGCTCGGCGCAGCGCTTCAGATCCCGATGCACGCGGTCGCCAAAATGACGCTCTTCATGTGTGCCGGTGCGATTTATGTGGCGACGGGCAAGACCAATATTTCAGACATGAAGGGCCTTGGGCGTAAAATGCCGCTGGTCTTCTCGGCCTTCCTGATTGCGTCGCTTTCGATCATCGGTATTCCGCCACTTGGCGGTGACTGGGCGAAGTATGAGCTGCTTCAGGGTGCGATCGACGGTCACCATCTGTGGGTGGAGTATGTGTTCATCGCATCATCCATGCTGAACATTGCCTATCTGCTGCCGATTTCGCTGCTGGCCTTCTTCCCGCCACCGGACAAGAATTTTGTCGTGGCAGAATATAAGCGGCCGGGCGGGGCGCCTGCACTGACGGTTCTGCCGCTTTGCATCACGGCTGCAGGATGTTTCGTCCTGTTCTTCGCCGTCGACCCGATCATGGAATTCTTAAAGCCTGTCGTAGGAGTGCGCTAAATGACGGACCCTGTAGACCCTGACCACAAAGCCACGCCTCGCGCTGACGGAAAATACGCCGGCGAGCGCTGGTTCGGCTGGACCAGTCATCCAAAAGCAGGCGCTTACACCTTCATCGCGATTGCTGTGCTGAGTGCGCTCCTGTTCGGTGCGGACTTCCTCGTGCACCGTCATGAGTATCTGCACATTGCAGAATTCCCGGTCTTTTACGCACTGTTCGGCTTTGCCTCCTTCGCATTCGTCGTTTTGAGCGGCTGGCCGCTACGCAAGCTTCTGGGGCGTCCGGAAAACTATTACGAGCCGGAGACATCCTCTGATGACTGATCTCATTCAGACACTCTTCTCAACAACGAACCCCGGCTTTCTCGTCATCATCGCGGGTGTGCTCGCCTTCTTCGTTCGTGGAAAGATTGCGCGCGCGGTTGTTACGATTGGCGGACCTGTGCTGGGGTTGCTCGCGCTGGTCCTGCATGGTGGTCAGAATATTCCGCTCGCGACCATGGAAATGGTCGATCTGACGCTGATTGTGTATCAGGTCGATAAGACGAGCATCGTCTTTGCGCTGGCCTTCCTGCTGGCAGCCCTGATGAACTCGATCTATTCGCTGCACAGCAAGGATTCCCTGCAGGACGCGTCTGCGCTTGTCTATGCGGGTTCTGCGATCGCGGCGACGTTCGCCGGCGACCTGATGACCATGTTCGTGTTCTGGGAATTCACGGCGATTTCGTCGGTCTTCCTGATCCTGCGTTCAGGCACAATGGAAGCCTATAAGGCCAGCATGCGCTATCTCGGCATTCAGATCCTGTCTGGTGTTCTGCTGCTGGCTGGCGCGACCATGATCACGGTCGAGTTCGGCTCGCTGGAATTTGACGTCTTCCTGGCTGAAGGTCCGCTGCGTCTCGGGGAGCAGAAAGCATCGCTCTTCATCTTCATTGCGCTTGGTATCAAGGCGGCGTTCCCATTCCTGCACAATTGGTTGCAGGACAGCTATCCGAAAGCGACCCATACCGGCGCTGTCGTGCTGTCTGCCTTCACCACCAAGCTTGCGGTCTATGCCCTGATGCGCCTGTTCCCGGGCGAGAGTGCGCTGATCTGGATCGGTGCGATCATGACGGTGTTCCCGGTCTTCTTCGCGGTCATCGAGAACGATCTGCGCAAGGTTCTGGCTTATTCTCTGAACAACCAGGTTGGCTTTATGGTCGTGGCGATTGGTATCGGTACGCCACTTGCCCTGAACGGCGCTGCTGCGCACGCCTTCTCGCACATCATCTATAAGGGGCTCCTGTTCATGAGCATGGGCGCGGTGATGTACCGGACGGGTACGACCAAGGCGACAGAGCTCGGCGGTTTGTATCGGACCATGCCTCTGACAGCTCTGTTCTGTCTGATTGGCGCGGCCTCGATTTCGGCCTTCCCGCTCTTCTCCGGTTTTGTTGCGAAGTCTCTGACGATGAGCGCGGTCGGGCATGAACATCTGACCATCATCTGGATGATGCTGCTCTTTGCCTCTGCCGGTGTTCTGGAGCACTCCGGCATCAAGATCCCGTACTTTGCCTTCTTTGGGCATGATAGCGGCAAGCGACCGAAGGAAGCGCCGTTCAACATGCTGCTGGCGATGGGGATTGCGTCCTTCTTCTGTATCTGGCTCGGCTTCCCATTCCTCGGGGGGACAGAGTTCCTCTACGGGCTTCTGCCATACCCTGAGGAGGCTATGGCCTATCTCGACAAGAGCCTGTGGACGATTGATCACGTGCTGACACAGATGCAGCTGTTGGTGTTTGCGGCATTTGCCTTCATCGTGCTCAACAAGATCAAGCTCTATCCGCCAGAGAAACGCGGTGTGGTGCTCGATACAGACTGGATTGCCCGTCGGCCAATCTATGCGTTCATCGTATGGGTAGGAGCCGTCTGGAGCCGCGTGGGGCCAGCGCTGACAAACTCGGCGCAAGGGTTCTCCCGGAAGATTTATGACAATATCGAAGCCGCCTTTAGCCCGCAGGGGCAGTTGAGCCGTGGTCCGATGTCTGCCGGCATGGCGGTCTGGACAAGTATTGTCCTGGCTGTGGTTCTGATTGTGGCTCTGTTCTCTGGCCTGTAGGTTTGATTCTACGGTAAATTGAAACAGAATATCATCCAACGGCGCAGTTTTGCGCCGTTGTGCGTTGCATCAAATCTTGAAAATCGTCGAAAAAACCAAGTTGGCAGGTAGAATTTTCGAATTCAATTTTCAGGTTTTTCATCGAAAAACGAAATATACCATGCTCGCTGACGCGCCGGAGGCTTAAAGCGCTGGTTTCAATTGTTGCGACGCAATTGGAGCTGTGGAGACCTGTTTTGTCTCGAAAATGCCGGAAAATGCGGTCAAAGCACAGGTTTTAAACCCAAGGATATATTCAAATTCTCTTTGGCTTTGTGCAATGCAATGTAGGAAATCGTCGCTTTAGTTCTAACAGACTTTAGTGCTCTTGACGAAACTCTTCCCTTTTATTTTGATTTCTTCATACTAAAACTTGTTCGGCTACGAGCATACAAAACCAATAATGATAAGAGGCCGGTAAAACCGGTTTTCGGGGAGCAAACAATGATGACACAAAACAGGGACGAGCTTGAAATCGATAATCAGGCCATGTTGATTCAGATGACGTCTGAAGTTGTTGCGGCTTATGTCAGTAACAATCCGGTCCAGGCGAGCGATCTACCTAATGTCATCTCTCGTGTTCATGCCACGATGAGAGACCTTTCGTCGGTAAACTTCGAAGAGCCAGCCAAAGAGACCAGCCCGGCCGTTTCGGTTCGCAAGTCCGTTACGCCGGATTATCTGGTCTGTCTGGAAGACGGTAAACGGTTCAAATCCCTGAAGCGTCATCTGCGGTCGAAATACAATTTGTCACCGGAAGAGTATCGCGAGAAATGGGGCCTTCCGACAGATTACCCCATGGTTTCGCCCAATTACGCGAAACAAAGATCAGAGCTTGCCAAGAAGATGGGCCTTGGACAGTCCAAACAATAGTATGATAGGGGAAGGTTAAAACTAACCTCTATTCGGCGAACGTGACGCACAAACTTGCAATTCATTTCGTTTCCGGAATAATAAAATTGCAAGTTTGTTGTCAGAACCGCCAAAAAAAGTCTTGGCGGGTGATTCGAATTAACCGATGTTAACCATGAGGTGAGACATACGGGCGAGACATGGAACGCAAGATCGGACCAAATCTGACGAAAGACCAGACCGGCCTTCTGAAATACTGGGTCGGCAAATGCCAGGAAAACATGTTGCCAGTCCGCCGTGATGTCAGTCCGGCTGATCTGGTATTCTGTCTGCCGAGCATTTCCATCGTCGAGCGCCGTCCTTGCGGCACCTATGCTTTCCGTCTCGCAGCGTCGGCATTGCGCGATATTCTGGGAACAGAGTGCCGCGGCAAGGAGCTCGATCAGATCTGCGGGCGTTCTGTCCCCTGGTATGAAGCGCTCAATCAGGCTGTCGGGACGAAATCTCCTGTGTTTGGACAGACACCATGTGGGCACCGCCGTGTTCACAACTGGATGCGGCTTCCGCTTGAGCCGACGGACAATGGCCACCAGCCGCTGCTCTGTTATGACCGGATCGAGCTGTTGGATGCGCGCACGCCACTCCGTCGTGAAACCATGTTCGTGACAGCCCACGCCTTTCGCAAGAACAAGGCCGCACTGGCGCGCTCTGCCGCCTGAGCCATTCCGGCACTTTTGCACCTTTCTGAAATCCAGAGCCTCGCCATGTGCGCGAGCGTGCGATTGCGCGAAAGCGTATAGACAAAAATCCTTTTACAGGAATATTATCCTACACCTTGTCTGAGCAGCTATCCTGCTGCCTCATACGAGATGAGGTGGAAGAGATATGGAGTTGAGTGAGGTAGATCGCGGACGGGCCGACCTGTTGGTCGAGCTGGTGGCGCGGGCGACGCACATACGAAAGGACAGCCTGTTCAAAACGTCGCGTGGGGAAGCCGCTGAGGCGCGCGCCCGGCAGATTGCGATGTATCTGGCGCATGTTTCGCTCGGGTGCAGCCTGACGAAAGTGGGGCGATTTTTCGGACGGGATAAAACGACAGTGGCTTACGCCATCCGGATCGTCGAAGATCTGAGGGATGATCCGGAATTTGAAGACTGGCTCCAGCATCTGGAAGACGCCTATCAGAATCTGGCGCCTATCTTCTCAGAGCCCGCGAGAGCGCGCCTGACGGTGTTGTTAGGGGCGCGAGGGGCCGCCTGGCACTGAGCGGGCGTCAGACTTTGTTTGAGGCGATCAGGCGAATGCGCTCCAGCATGGAGTTCAGGCCATTGGCGCGTTGCGCGCTCAAGGCTTCGTCCAGGCCGATTTCCGAAAAAAAGGCGGGTGCATCGAAATCGAGAATGTCTTGGGCTGGCTGCGCATGGAAAAGCTGTGTCAGCAGGGCAATGAGACCCGAGACGAGAATGGCATCTGACTGGGCCTGAAAATAGACAGACTTCGGATCGTCGCCGTCCAGCGGTTTGATCCAGACCTGGCTGGCACAGCCGCGAACGCGATTGGCTTCGTTCTGGTCGGCCTCTTCCATTGGGGGCAGTGTCTTGCCGAGATCAATGATGTGCTCATAGCGCGTTTCCCAGTCGTCCAGGAACGCAAATGTATCTCGGATGTCGTCGGCTTGTTCGGTCACAGTCATAACGGGCTAGATGGCGCAGACAGCCCGTTATGAAAAGAGGTCATTGGAAGAAAGATGACGTCGTTTATCGTTCGCTGACTTCAGCAACGCATTCGCCAACATCTTTCAGGGCATGTTCGCCGATACAGAACGGGCGTTCATATACCTTGTGAGAGGCACTGACACACTGGCGGAAGATTTGCTGTGCGGTCTCGAAACAGTCCCGGCTTTGCTGGTCTTCAATGGTTTCTGCGATCTGTGTGTCGTAATCATCGGTTTCGTCGAGAATACGATAGGCCGCCAGCGTCGCGATACGACCCGCCGTCAGGCGGCGTTCATCATTATAGCGCAGACGCTGCAGCGAATAGGTGGAAAAGCCGGTTGCGCTGAGCACGGGCAATTGCAGCCCTTCCGGGGAAGGCGGCGCATTCATCGAGTCCCAGAACGAGGAGTCGGCACCGAGGCGGTTGGCGTCTTCCAGAAAACTGGTCAGCTGAGGTCCTGCAAACAGAGTCTCGACGGTTCCCGCGACAGGGCGTCCGGCGACCGCTGCAAACTTCAGGGATTCAGCACGTGCCTCGGAATCGCCGCGCAGTGTGGCTTTCGCCCAGCCATATTTCTGCATGCTATAGGCTTGCTGCTTGATGTTCTCGCCAACGCGTTCCAGGCGATCAGCATCGGCCCGGCTCGCACGCAGGGCGCGGCCCAGAGCGTCGTCTGAGCCATCGAGCTGGAGCGCATACGTCGGACTGTTTCGAAAGCCCAGCATCATTCGGTCGCGGCCATAGTGGGCATCTGTCTTACGCACTTCGCGGGCAAACTCTTCGGATTCTGACGCCAGCAGCGCAGAATAGGCGAGCCAGCCGGCAGAAAGTCTCTCAGGATTGTGTGTGCCAAGAACGGTCGCGGCCGCTTCAATCTCATCGCTGGAGGTGAGTTCGCGGTTAAAGTCGGTCACGTCCTGCTGAAAGGTGCCATACGCCATGGCGGTTTCCGCAAGCACATCACGGGATGTCGGCTGCGGCGCTTCGCCGGTCACAGGCGTAATCGGCGCAATCGCTGCGTCTGTCTGTGTTGATGTGTCGTCACTTGCGGGTGTGCCAAAGCCTGGCAATGCCAGTTTGGGCGGCTGTGTACTGATCGGAGCTGCGGTTGACTCTTGCGTTCCACTGGCTTGCGGCGCATCGTTATTTTCAGCGGCAAGACCCTCCACAGGAAAAAACGCGGCTGCGCTGAACAAAATTCCTGTTAACAGAGGTCTTAACGACATGGGCGACTCCCCCGATACTGTAATACACGTCAGATTATGCCAATTCATGCCATAATTTGCAGGAAGATGCATGCTAAATTACAGTTAAGCCGGAAGGTTGAAATGCAGGCATATGAAGCCAAGTCAAATCTGAGGTCGTCGAACGCCGCCGATATGCAGTCTCACACTGTGTTCGCGAGCGCGTTCTGGCTGGGTCTCAGCATTACTGCTGGTTTCGCTTCGATCTGGAGCGGGCTCGACTATGTGCGCGCATCGATCGCGGTTTGCGTCGCCATCATCCCTATCATGATCAATCTGATTTTTGGCCGATCCAGCCGTCATTCCGAACTGGTGGACATCTGGGTGGTCTTCGCATGGCTGGGTGTTGGTCTGGCTGCGATTTCCTTTTCCGGCGCGTCTACGTCACCTCTGGCGATCCTGCTGGCGATGGGGCCGCTTCATGCGCTGGCTGCGGGGCGGTATCGCCTCGGTATCGAAGCCAGCGTGTTTTCTGCCGTGGGCTATCTGGCGATTGCCGGTTTGCAGGCGATCAATTTTCCATTGCCGTCCGATAACTGGCTTGGATCACTCACCGGGCTTGGCGCTCTGATCAGCGTGCTGCAGATCGGTGCGTTCATATCTGCGGCCCGAACGAATTTTTCCGAGCAACAGCAGGAAAAGGCCGCGCTTTCAGAGCTGGAAGAGACTTTATCTGACTCACCTATTCTGGTGATGAAGCTGAGCGCGCAGGGGCGGGTGCGCTCCTGGTTTGGTGATGACGGCCTGTTGGGCACGCTGGGGACGAAAGACCTGAAAGGTCGGAGCGTCACCGGCCTGTTTGAAAATTCCCGCGATATTCGTGAGGCCGATGGCACGCCCATGCGACTGAAGCTGCTGGATGCGTCCGGCGCAATTGTTGAATCACGTCTGGTGCGGACACGCGACGGGTTCCGCATGGTGCTGTCTCGCCCGGCCGGTATTCCAGACGCCATTCTCGATGAGCTGAAAGCACTTGAAAAAGACGGCGAGGATATTGAAGCGCGTCTGAAGGCGCAGGCACAATGGGTTGCCAGCCTCGGACACGAATTGCGCAATATGCTGAACCCGGTCGGTGGCTATTCCGATCTCATTCTCTCTGAGCGGGCCGGTCCTGTCGAAGAGCCTTACAAGGAGTTCGCGCGCAGCATCAAACAGGGCGCTGAACATCTTGGCATGCTGGTCGATGATCTGATGACCGCAAGCAAGTCGCAGGCAGGGCATTTGCGGCTTTCAGCCGAAGAGGTCGATATCCGTCTGGAGATCGAAGACGCGATCAAGCTGATGGCGTGGCAGGCTGAGGCCCATGATGTGTCTGTGCTGCTGATGGACGGCGCCGACATGCTGATTGAGGCCGACCGCAAGGCGCTGCGTCAGATCCTGATCAACCTGCTCAGCAATGCCATCAAATATTCGCATCCGAAGGGGCGCGTCACCGTCAGTCTGCATCCGAAGGATGATGTCGTCCGGATCGACATTCGTGATCAGGGCGAGGGCATGGAAGCTGAAGAGCTTGCGCGCATTGGTGAAGCCTTCTTCCAGGGCGAGAATGCCAAGGGCCGGGCAGGCACGGGGCTTGGACTTTCGATTGTGCATCTGCTGACGCACGCTCTGAATGGCGACGTGAATTTCGAAAGCGAGCCCGGCAAGGGGACGCTGGCACAGGTCACGCTGCCCAAGGCCAATGACAGCCTCAAAGGGCCTGAGGCCCCTAAAGCGGCGGAAGCTTCGTAAAGGCGTGAGCGGCGGCAAAGTCGCCTGTCTCAACCACCAGATAAACCGGCTGCGCTGACGATCTTGCGTCCGGGAAAATGGCAATCTCGAACTGTTCGCGTGGGTCCAGCGCTTCAATCGCTCTGATGGCATCCGCACTGAAGGTAAAGCGGGCCCGGCGCTCACCGGTTTCTTCATCCGTCAGAATGGTCTGTGACGTCGGCCAGAAGGCCCGCGTCATGCGACGTGGCGGCGGGCTTGGTTCGGTCGAAAACAGATTTCCGAGCCATGGGTCCGGCAGTTTCTGTGAATTTCGAATGAGGATCTGTGCCTTGCTGGGGTCAGCGTCTGTCGGCTTGAGCAGAAGGTCGACGGCAAGACTGAAGGGTTTGCTTGGAAGCGGCGCGTCCAGCGGCCGGGCAAAGCTTGCAGGGAAAGCGTCCGGATCACTCATGTCGGGCGCGAGCAGACCAAACTGAAACAGATAGTCATCGGTTGAACCGGTCTGCACGACACGCCAGGTGTCCCAGCGGCTGCGCGAGGCGTTCCAGGTCCGGTCGCGGCCCGGATAGTCCTGCACCATTGTGCCGATAAAGGCAGCGAACGCATTTTTCAGGTGCTGAATGCTTTGCACGAAGGCTGCCTCACCACAGGCTTGCAGATTGGCAAAGCGTGTGACCTCGCTGGCCGCGGTATCAATCGCATCTGCCGCAAGGCCGGAGCGCAAAAGCACGCCGCGTGCCTGCAGCTGTCCGGACAGAAGTGCGGTCCGTTCCAGTTCCGTCAGATAGCCACATTTCTCATCGGCTGCTTTCAGGGATGTCCGCTCGAGAAAGGCGATCTCGGCATTTGTCTGAATACGCGGTTCTGCCTGCGCGACAGGCAGTCCGGTCAGCAAAATCGAAGCAAGAAAAAAGGCGCGTTTCATGCGCCTTGTTCTAATGCGACAGCCTTGCTGAGCGGTAAATAAATCGTGTCAGGATCGCGTCGTTTGCGGTGCTTTTTGTCGCGGTTCGGGCACGTCGTCCTTTTCCACCTGGATTTCATGGATGACCGCGACGGCCCCGGTAACAACGAGAACAGCCAGCCCGATCAGACCGAGCCAGGGACTGATGAGAAAATCAGAAGATGCCCTGGCAGCCTGCTCCATCGCGCCGCTATCTGCGACGGTTACCGTATTGATATAGATCATATCCTGAATTGGATGTGTCATTTCGATCTGCCTTCGGTCATGATGCCGAGAGCAACGCAAGTCACATACCAGAAAGCGTCCGGAAACTGTCCATGAATGAACGTCTCGCCACTTATATATGGGTCGATGCTCTGATCCGCCGGGTGCAGCTCGCCGGCGCGTCAGTCTTTGTGACACAGAAGGGCGACCGCGAGCGGGGCGATGTGCTGATCAAGATCGCCCGACTGGATGGAACAGCAGCCTATTTGCAGCGCACACCCATGACTGACAATGCATTCGATTGGATGCCAAACGCCGGGGCGTGGGATTCGGAGGCCGATGTGGATGCGCATTTGCGCCGTCGACGCGAATACGATCCTGACCTCTGGATTATTGAAATTGAAGATCGTGAGGGACGACATTTCTTGACGGAAACTGTCAATGGTGAATGTGAATCGCCCAAACACGGGGCCAATTCTTAAAATCCGTCTTTGAATTCTCGCGCCAAGGAAGCGTGGTATTAAAAATACTTCGGTACATTCCGCTCAGATAACGGAGTTGGGTGTATGTTGTTCTTGTTCAATGACCGCGTTCTGGACATCGGAAATCCGGACGTGCGTCTTCTGGCAAACTGGATGGAATTGGGGTGTGGCCGTCCAGATCTGCTTTTTGCGCGTGAGGCGATTGAGTTCGCCAAGGCGGTTGTGATCGATAGCGATCAGTCAGGTGTGGATGAGGCTGTCTATAAGGACTGCGCGGCTCTGCTCGCGGTCAAGACGCATGCCAATGCTGCATTCTTCATTCGCCAGTTCGGTGAAGATGATCCCTGCAAGGTTGAAGCGCGGCTCAATCACATTCCCGAAGAGCACCTTCAGCGGGTGAAAGCGCAGCGTCGCCCGGTCGGTGGACATGCCTCTCTCGAGGCAATTTGGGTGCGTGCGGCTTAATTTGCTGTAATTTCTAGCCATCGTAGCGTGACATATTATGTCACGTGGGTAACTACGCTTTTTCTCAATCCTGCACAGAACGGAGTTATCGATGCGCCTCTTACCAATTCTTGTTTCGGCTTTCTGCCTTAGCCTGCCTGCCAGCGCCGAAGTGGTGAAGGAAGGCTGGAGCGGTGAGGGCTCTTTCAGCGCCAGTAATTCCACAGGTAACACCGAAACGACGGATCTGGGTGTTGGCCTGCATATGACCTACAAGAATGGTCGCTGGATATCCGTGATTGATGCGCAGGCTGATTATGGCGAAACCGATGGCGACGAGACGGAGAACCGCAGCTATCTGGCGGGCACGCTCGACTATCAACTGGCAGACCGGTTGTTTGCCTTCGGCAAGACGTCTTATGAGCGCGATGAATTCTCCGGCTTTGAATCCCGCCTGTTCGTCGGTGGTGGTCTTGGCTGGAAAATCTTTGATACCGATGCGCTGACCTGGTCCGTTCGTGGCGGTCCTGGCTTCAAGATTGATGAGACCCGCGCCTCCATCGAAGACGGTGTGATCGTCGAGGAAGCAGAAACGGTTGAGTCCCTTTCGGTGATCGGCAACTCGCAATTCGACTATGCCTTCAACGACAATGTGTCGCTCAGCAATGCGACAAGCATTCTCTATGCAGAAGAGTCGACGCAATTCTCCAACACGATTGCGCTGACGGCTGCTCTGACGAACTCGCTGTCCGGTCGTCTCTCCTATGAATGGCGCCATGATACCGAACCGCCAGAAGGTTATGAGAACACCGATACAACGACACGTGTGTCCATCGTCTACAAGTTCGGCGGCTGATCAGTCACCGGACGGGTTGCGGCGGAATGGCAACCACAGACCCCAGACAAGCCCGGCGGTGTTCCCGCCGGGTTTTTTGTCGAGTCCCAGCTTCATCGCTTCATGTCCATCCAGCGGCTGGTCTGTATAGGTGTGAAACAGGCGGTCCCAGACCGACAGGCAGAAGCCGTAATTGGAGTTGGTCTCGCGCTGATAGATCGAATGATGAACGCGGTGCATGTCGGGTGTGACGAGCCATTTGCGCAGCACGCGATCTGCGCCAAGCGGCAGGCGGATGCTGGCATGATTGAACATGGCGCAGGCGTTCAGGATGACTTCAAACAGAAAGACAGCCAGCGGTGATGCCCCGAGCGCGGCGATCACCAGCATTTTGAATCCGAGGGACAGAAACTGCTCAATCGGATGGAAACGAATGCCCGAAGAGGCATCCAGATCTTCGTCGGCATGGTGGACTTTGTGAAGCGCCCAGAGCGCCGGCACATGGTGCATGACGAGGTGCTGGGCCCAGATGGCAAAATCGAGGGCAATGACCGCGACCGTCACTTCCAGCCAGATTGGCCAGTCCAGCCAGTTGAACAGGCCGATCCCGCGCGTCTGCATTTCCAGGGCGACGCCAACTGCGAGCAGGGGAATGACAAGGCGCATCACCAGATTGGCGATCAGCAGCATACCGAAATTGGAAACCCAGCGCGTCAGTCTCGGTTTGACCCGTCGTTTGCGGGGAATGAAAAACTCCAGCATGGCGAGTATGAGAAAGACGCTGGCAAATATGCCAACGCGCAAGGGTGCCTCATATGCCTGCCAGTCCATCATGCAGAGTATATAGGTCGCTTGGCGCGTTCAGCGTAGAGCCATGCTCAGGGCTTCGATCATCACCTGCGTAAGCAGGGCGATAAACAGGCCCCAGCCAAAGCTGAAAAATGTGCCAATAATGATGTATTCGCTCATTTTACGCTGGCCGATTTCTTTTACTTCGCCAAAGCGGAGAATGGATTTCGCAGCGATCAGAAAACCGACCCCTGTGGGCTCACCCATCAAAACCAGCAACATGATGAGGGCTCGCTCGAGATAACCGATATAAAGCCCGCCATTCGTCAGGCCCGAGGGTTCTGCGCCGAGGCGATGAGGCATCTTTTCACAAATACTAGGTGCGCCTTTCTGACAGGTGCCGGGGATATCACAGATGGATCGATGTTGCTGCTTATGGTGAGCCGGTAAGGCGAAACGAGAGCATTCGTGTTACCGGTTCACTAAACTAAAAAACATTTATGTATCAATCCGCTAGATTAAAATTTTTGTATAATCAATACTGGTTCGGGATCCAGATTTATAGCCGAAAATACTCATCACAAGTACTTATCCGTTAAGAGATGAAAACTAATTCATGACGCTAGACGATTCGTTGTGCTGTCGTTACGGTGTGTGTCAGCATAATGCGTTAAACCTTCGGCACGCTGGATCAGCTTCGCCATTAGGCTGCGCGCAAGTTACCCTATAGTCAATTACGAAAATTTTGCGGAGATTCATTTGACAAGGAAAACATTTCTTTTGGGAGTTGGTTGCCAAAAAGGTGGCACAACATGGGTGCATGATCACCTGTCAAAACATCCGCAATGTGCTCTTGGCATTGCCAAAGAGTATCACACGTTTGATACAATAGCGTCCGAACAACAAAGGCACTTATTGCTTCGTTCCATGAAACGATTACGTTTTGGGCTGGAAAAAGCTGAACGATTTCTTAAATCGAGCCCCACAATTGCGATCGATAATAAAAACAAACTACTAGATGGGTTTGATCTTGCTGAGCAAGTAGAGAGGAATCTTCGTAAGGTTTTGTTCAGTATTGATCGAGAGGACTATGTGCAGTACTTTTCTCGTCTTGCGATGCAGGACAGCATTCGACTTACAGGAGATATTACTCCTGAATATGCTGTTCTATCGGAGCAAAATTTTCGAGATATTAAACAATTAATAGAGGAGAAGGGTGATCTAAAAATAAAAGTCTTGTTTATGATGCGTGACCCGATTGAGCGCATTTTTTCTTCTGAGAAGATGAATTGCCGACGCCGAGGTCTAGATGAGGAGCAGGCCGCAATCAACACAGTAGACAGTTACAAAAAGAGAACTCATGCTCCCAAATCACAATACGAGAAAACAATATCTGCAATTGAAAGCGTTTTTGATCCAAGTGATATCCATTACGTTTTCTACGAAGAGCTTTTTAAATCAAAAGACTTATCCCAACTGTATGAGTTCCTTGAATTAGACGACCTCATAGAAGCAGATTTTGGTTACAATCCTTTGCCATCAGGAAAGGTGAAGACAAGTCTTGATGAAAAGGGAGTGAAAGAGATGCGCTCTTATTTCGATAACACTTATAAGTTTGTGAGTGACCGGTTTGGTGCTGAGAGGATTTCGCATATCTGGAAGCATTTCTAAGAGTGTCATACGAATGTCCTCGAAGGTGCTGCTAAGATTTATGGGCTTAAAATCTTTCGATCGGATTTTGAATGAGCTACAGATAAAGTCGAACAGAGTGACTTTTCGAAAGTTTCCGTGAAAATAGTCTCGATTCTTGAAAAGATGATCACATCAATGCTGCTAGCAGCAGCTATAGGTCGGTACGTGAAATACTGGTATTGTGTCCGAAGTTCTTTAAGTTAGAGCAGAGTTTGCCGCTTGCTATTATTTTGTCTGGTAAAAAATGGCTTCTTGATCTAGAGAGAACGAGAGTAATTGTATCAAATTCGACGGAAAAAGGGTGCCGGGTCGCGGTTTTCATCCTCGGGGCGGCCGCAAATTCGGAGTGGCCGAAACCGATTAGCGACCAAGATGGAGTTAATTTTGTATCGATGGTAAACCTGCGGCGATAGAATCTGGCTATCTTTTTTGCCTATCGCAAGCTTGCGTTCGACTGTGGCGCATCCTCTCCCCGTGATCCCGATCAAGAAAACATGAGATTTGTGGACAGTGGACATCAGTGCGTACTTAGAAACCGGTATCAAGTTGGAAGGTTGTGTTCACGATGGCAATTGTGAAGGTACCAAAATGTTCCACCTCGCAACGGGAATTTATCACAATCTAAATTAAAAATAATTCTTACGTCCAAGTTTCTGGAGTACTCCTGTAAAGCATGTTTGACATTTGAAGCGAGTTGTACTGTCGGCATCAAGAATTCCGTGATAGCGCTAAAACAAAAAAGCAAGCGGTCCTCTGACAAGTTTTCAATCTATTCCGGCATACTTTCGAATTTCGCTAATACATATATGCCCATATTCTAAATTTGCATGATGTACATCGTTCGGTCGCTCATTGTTAAAAGCCATTTTCGTTGTTCCTGTTTCACTAATTGTATCTTTGGCTTGTCTAATGACCCCGACACCGCGTGAGCTTAGAGTTTGGATGGTCCTTTCTCGATAAAGCGCATCAATGTGGCTGATAACATTAAGCCGGGAAGTTTTCAGGTATGGTGCGTCCTCGAAGAAGCGAGGTGCTTCCAGAGCAGCTACTTGCATCCCGATTTTGACGAGAGCCGTTGTGTAGTCGATGGCATATTGATTGTCTTGTGCAATAAGTTTCTCCACGAAAGCATCTGACAGTGTGATTTCCTTCGACGTCTCCTTAAGGCGCCATGGAACATGCGTTTCCCAAGAAAAGTCGCGTAATATACGAGAGGTATTTATCGGTAATGAGACAACGAGTAGATCTGGCCATTTAGCTTTACCGGTTGAGCTGGAACTGAATTCGACTTTGTTCCATTCCTCGGCGGTGATGCGAACCGTTTTTCCTTGTTCGTCGACTTCGAAGAAAGGGCTTGTGGCAAAAGTACCTTTTCCAAGAGCCATGAAGGACAGCCATTTATTCTCTTCACGGACTTCATTGTGCGCTCGTTTAATTGCTCCAAGATGTGAGTCGCCGAGCACTAAAACATTCGTCATTGGTTTGGTCCGAATGCAGCCAGTAGTTCTTCTTCACAGGCTACGTCGTCTGCATTGTTCTGTTGTATGTCGGGTGCAACTTTTGGGGCATCTTTAAGTTTTGCTTTTCGCTTTTTTTTTGCTCGCATGGGGAGGCCTGCGAAGAATGTCTTCATGACGTGATCTACACCATGCGAATTTACACTTCGCATATTCGGCTCAAAAAACGTGCCGCGGTATGGTGCGGAGTTGATGATCTCGTAGGAGGGGAAATATGAAACTCGCTTAGAAGTTTTTTCTACACTGCCAGCAACAGCACGCAGTATTGATTTGGATTCCATCGTTGCGACAAGAACATGGTTTCCGGAATTGGTGGCGGTCAGCGGGACGGGCGATACCGTTAGCAAGATGTTTGGACCGTTTTCGCGGGCGGCGCGCATTTTACGGATTGCGGTGGTAAGGGATCGTTTAATAAAATTATAGTCTTGATTTTGAAAAACATGTTTTTCCGGGTCGAACGTCCCCGCGACTGTACCGGGACACATAGGATACTCGAAGCCGCCGTCCTTATCCCACCAACTTTCGGTAAGTCCTAAAGTGAAAACGAATATATCACTCTCGAGGATGGCCCGTTTGAAGGCGTGAATGCATTGCTGGCGGGAGGCTAGCATTTCTTCGACTGAGGCAAAACCATCAGGCTCAATCGTTGGCCGGAATGGGTCTATAATACGTCCAGATTTTTCCCAGTAAATCTTCGGTGCTTCGCGTTCTTCTAAGGCCCATTCAGTCCATTGAAGAAGCAGCGAGGTAGTGTATATATTTGCGGTGCGTGCGCTGAAGATTCCGTAGTTAAACGATTTTGCTGTTTCAGGAGACGTGCCCCCTGGTGCCGGTTCAGCATCTAGCCATGTGAAACCGCGAGCGACGAGGGCTTTGCTGAAGTGCTGCGCGAAACATGACCCGAATGTAACAATCTTTTTTTGTTTTGTTATTGCAAATGGTGCCTTCCATAAGGAGTCAATGTCAAGCATGTTGCGCTGGCCAACCGCAGGAGCCCAGAATGATCGTGGCTCAAGAGATTTGTATGGGTGAGACATCAAGCTATCCTCGCATTCGTTTTGGGTGCAATAAATTTAGCACGAGCTTATTTTCACATCTACTCATGATTAGCATTCATCGGTAAACGTACACTGTGAATTTGCTGACTGTCTATACGCAGTTTGTTGGTGCGCTGTTTCGAAGTTCGAGAACCTGGGGCGTTAGTCTATTAGTTCGGCAGTGTGCGATATATCTTACACGTTAGCCAGATGTTCTTGAGCAATTATTCACCCTCGAACTTAGGTTCTTTCCGGGCTTCTTGGTGTTGTGTTCGGAGTTTCCGATCGTCGCAGAACTGGCGTGGTTCGAGATTTCTTTCACTTCACAGATTGGAAACCCGGCCAGCCAAGTCTAACTAATTCGGAGGACGCGGACCGTTGAGCAAGCAGTGGACGGGCGCTATATTCTTCAGTAGATCAAGGGCCACGAATTGCTGCTTGGCATTCTGTGTTGATAGCAATGATGCTGCCTTTGACGCATTTGGCACACATCTCCAGAGGGCAGTAGTTTCAATCAGGCTAAAAGGTCTGACCGCGTAGGCGGTTCGATATCAAAATGGGGGTGGCTCTAGAAGAAGATGCATCATGGACTATTGTGCGGCTTTCGAGCTCACGCTGCCTTTCGTGCGCCCAAGGTGCGTCGGCCATTGCGTGCGCTTGCTTTGCTGTCGGTGGAGGAGTTTTGGCCCATCTTGCTTTAGCCTTGCGAATATAGTAGGCTTTTTACAAAAACCGCGGGCATAAATTGCTCATATGTACTAAGTTCATAGAGAATGCTCAGACCCTCCGACAGATCAAGCAGTGGGGGATTTGGTAGTCTCTCTTTATTTGAGGTCTCACGCAACGCAAAAACGTTGTTTTAAGCAACGCGATAAATTATGAAAAGCGCATCGGTGCCAATGGTAGCCGCGATACCTTATATAATTTTGTGATAATAAATACTCGAGTTGATGCCGGGAAATTGTAGATCACTGACGTTCAGCGTAGAGCCATGCTCAGGGCTTCGATCATCACCTGCGTAAGCAGGGCGATAAACAGGCCCCAGCCAAAGCTGAAAAATGTGCCAATAATGATGTATTCGCTCATTTTACGCTGGCCGATTTCCTTCACTTCGCCAAAGCGGAGAATGGATTTCGCAGCGATCAGAAAACCGACCCCTGTGGGCTCCCCCATCAGAACCAGCAACATGATGAGGGCTCGCTCGAGATAACCGATATAAAGCCCGCCATTCGTCAGGCCCGAGGGTTCTGCGCCAAGTTCATCTGCCAGCGGCTTTGTGAAAATCCGGATGAGAAAGGCACCGAGAAACAGGCTCAGCCCCAGCCCGATCACGACAGCAATTGTGAAGGCGATATCGAGCGGAAATCCCAGCAGGAAAAGTCCGAAACTGATCGCAAGGGCGAGCGCCGAGGCGATGAGATAGCCTTTCACAAACATAGGGCGCCTTTCTGACAGGTCTATTGGCCTGTCTTTCTGTTGACAGGCTTAAACGGCTGTCTTGTCCGTGATGAGAGTATGCCAGTCGGTTTCCTCGAACACAATCAACGCTTCCTGCACGGCGCGCCAGTTGGCACCGCGTAGCGAGTCCGTGACGGTTTGCTTGCGAACATTTGGTGTGAGGAGCCCGCCAATATCCTCGTGCGTGGCATCTTTATGGAGGAGGGCCAGCCCGGATATTTCGGCCTGACGTCTGGTCCAGTTTCGCAGGAATGCGCTGCAGATATGGGTGGTGGCGAGCACCCAGTCTGACAGCGGGCCAACACGCTCTGGCAGGTGCGTGGTCAGATCGAAATAGCCCGTCATCTTCGAGAGGGCGCGGCCTGACAAAATGAAGGCTTCACCGCTGGAAAGCGCGATATCATCCTGCCTGACGTCTTCGACATGGCCAATGCCGATGGAAATGCGGGTGTCGGCATCAAGCCGCGCACGAAGCTCTGCCCGGATCAGCACGGACAGGCGCAGCGCGTACTGAGGCGCCGTCATGGCGAGCTGCCAGGCGTCTCCGCTGAAGAATTCGGGCGTTCCGATGACGACATCGCCCCAGTCATACTCAAAGCGCGCGACCGTTTCCCGGATCACATCGCGTATCCGGCCGATTTCTGCGGCTGTGAGTTCTGTTGAGCCTATGATATCGCCGCTGAGGACAGCGATCACCTGATATGTCTGTACCATGGGACTTCTCGACAGCCTGATTTACCTGTCTAGTTTAAGACAGTTTAATTCGCCTGTCAAAGCGATAGGTCGGTCAGAAATATGCGCCGTCCATTATTGACAATCACTCTCAATTCAACAATTCCGGAATTATTGAATGAGGGGGTCAGGCATGATTGTCATCCATCACAATCCAGACTGCGGAACATCGCGAAATGTGCTCAGGACGATTGAGGCTGCAGGATATGAACCGGTCGTCATTGAGTATCTGAAAGAAGGCTGGACGCGGCCGCAATTGCTGGCGCTGTTTGCCGCCGCTGACCTGACCCCGCGGACGGCTCTGCGTGAAACCAAATCCCCGGCAAAGGAATTGGGACTCCTCGAAGACGATGTTTCAGACGAGGAGATTCTGACGGCCATGCTTGAACATCCCGTATTGGTGAACCGTCCCATTGTGTGCTCGGCGAAGGGTGTGAAGCTCTGTCGTCCGAGTGAGGCCGTGCTCGACCTGCTCGAGACCTGGCCAGAAGGGCCGTTTCACAAGGAGGATGGCGACCTCCTGATCAATGAGAAGGGTGAGCGCGTTGGCTGAGGATACTTTCCCGAACCTCGATGAAGGCAAATTCCGTCCTATTGACGAAGACGCGCTGATGGCGCCTGAGCGCATGACGCACAAGCCACGCATCCTGCTGTTGCATGGTTCGCTGCGCGATGTGTCCTATAGCCGGCTCGCAAATGAGGAGGCGGCGCGCATTCTGCGTCGGTTTGGGTGCGAAACACGTGTGTTTGATCCGCGCGGTCTGCCGCTGGTGGACAGTGAAGAGGATAGCCACCCCAAGGTTCGCGAACTGCGCGATCTGGTGATCTGGGCTGAAGGCATGGTCTGGTGTTCCCCGGAACGCCATGGTGCCATGACGGGCCTGATGAAGACCCAGATTGACTGGCTGCCGCTCTCTTTGGGCGGGGTACGTCCCACGCAGGGCAAGACGCTCGCCGTCATGCAGGTATCGGGTGGTTCGCAGAGCTTTAATGCCGTCAATCAGATGCGCATTCTCGGGCGCTGGATGCGCCTGATCACCATACCCAATCAGTCGTCCGTCGCGAAAGCCTGGCTCGAATTTGAGGAAGACGGTCGCATGAAGCCGTCATCCTATTATGACCGGATCGTCGATGTGATGGAGGAGCTGGTCAAATTCACGCTGCTTACCCGCGAACGCGCGGGCTATCTGGTGGACCGATACTCAGAGCGTAAAGAGACGGCAGCCGACGTATCTGCCCGTGTTGGACAGCGAAATATGTAGCTTTAAGTGATAAGGTTCTGACTTAAAATCACTGCGAGCAAAAGGTCACAAATCTGTCGTTGAAAGATCACAGAAGGTTCGGCTTTCTGTAATCGAACTGATGCGGATTTCCGACAACAACCCCGACAGCTGAGTGGGAAACAAGCTGAGGGGTAACATGAAACTCAAATCCTATATTCTGGCGAGCAGTGCCATTCTGCTGGCCACTTCACCCGTTTTTGCACAGGCAGCCGAGCAGACGGACGAAGAGATCAAGCTGGAAACCGTCACCGTGCAGGGGTCTCTCCTGTCTCGCCAGCGCGGCATCGCCGACAAGCGCGACGCGCTGTCCGTCATTGATGCGCTGGGCATCGACGAACTTGGTCAGCTGCCAGACAAGAATATCGGAGAAAGCCTGAACCGTCTTGCCGGTGTGTCCATGCTCGTTGAGAAAGGCGAGGGGCGTTATGTCCAGATCCGCGGCATCAATCCATCGCTGAACAATGTCACGATCAATGGCGCCAATATGGGCTCGCCAGAGACCGAGAATGGCGGCCGGAATGCGCCGCTCGATATCCTGTCTGGCGGCGTGCTGGGTGCCGTTCAGGTGATCAAGGCGCCAACTGCCGACATGGATGCGCAAGGCATTGGCGGCACGGTGAATGTCGAGACCAAGTCACCCTTCGACAAGGATGATGAGCTTTGGGGCTATGTGACCGCGCGCTATGGCTTTGAAGAGATCGACCCGAAAGATCAGGCCTATGGCGGCGAAAACCCGTATGGCATTGACGGTACGCTCTCTGGCAAAACGGCTGACAAGAAGCTCGGCTGGCTGGTTGCCGGTTCATGGTCTGACCGCGAATATATCGCGCCAGGTTTCTATCAGGATGACTGGGTAAGCTATGAGGCCGATCCTGCCACGGGCAGTGTTGGCGGTGCAGCGCCGGAAAACGTGAAGAACAACTATTATGTCATCGGCCGTGAACGTCTGAACCTGAACGGTGTTCTGGAATATCGTCCGGACAGCAATTCCAAATATTTCGCGCGCGCTTTCTATGCCGAGTGGAACGAGTATCAGCACCGAAATCGCTATGAGCAGAATTTCGACACGGATATCGTCTTCACCTCTGCCAATAGCGGCACATCTGGCGAGAACCGCATCGCGACCAATATTCGTCTGGAGAATGCCGACAAGAGCATTTTCTCTTTCACGGCAGGTGGTGAGAACGTTATCGACGCCTTCACGCTGAATTATGAGGCGCAGGCGAACAAGAACGAGATCGACGAACCTTACTCCTATTGGGAGTGGCGTTCCGGTCGTGACTTTGGCCCGAACCAATTCAGCATTTCAGGAGATGGCGTTGTCGCAATCACGCCGGATGCGGGTACCCCGGACCGTCAGGACCCGTCTCTGATCGATTTCCGCCGCGCGCGTTTCCAGGACAGCCATATGGAAGAGGATGGCTTCTCGGGCAAAGTTGATCTGCGCTGGGATATGGATGACCGGACCTGGCTCAAGACGGGTGTGAAAGCGCGTCAGACGGACCGCGAATGGGATTACAGCCGTGACCGCTTTGACGGTGGCGCGCAGGATCTCAATCTGGGCAGCTCGGCAAGCTTCACGAATGGTGCGTTCACCAACTGCATCGACGAAGGCTGTGCACCGAACATCTTCATGGATGTTGATGCCATGAATGCTTTTCTGAATGACCCGGCAAATGCGGCATACTTTGAAGAGAATGCGAGCGACGCCTTTGTTCAGGATTTCTCTTCAGACTACAGCATCAAGGAAACCGTGCTGGCTGCCTACGCCATGGGTGTTCGCGAGTATGGCAATGTGGAGCTGATTGGTGGCCTGCGCGTCGAGGCGACGGATGTTGAAAGCACGGGCTATGTGCTTGAGGATGACACTGCGGTCGAGATCGAAGATGGCGGCGACTATGTCACCTGGCTGCCATCGCTGCTGGCCAACTGGAACGTGCGGGATGATCTGAAAATTCGCGGATCTGTCACCCGTGCCCTGGGGCGTCCTGAGTATAATGATGTTGCACCGAACGCGAATTACTCAGAAGAGCTGGGCATTGCCAATCTGTCGATTGGTAATCCGGACCTCGAGCCTCGTACATCCTGGAACTATGATGCGTCGATTGAGTGGTATCCGAACGAATTCAGCATGTTCTCTGCTGCGGTGTTCTACAAGGATATCTCTGACGATCTGATTTCTCTGTCTGAGCGTTACACCTCGCAGGCAGACATTCAGGCGGCCCTGAACGCACGTGGCCTTGGCGGCGCGGTCGATACAACCGGTGTGACAGAGCTGAACATCTCCACGACGGTGAATGGTGGTTCCAGTACGCTGAAAGGCATTGAGCTGATCGCTCAGACGCAGTTCGATGACTATCTGCCAGACGCTCTGGCAGGCCTTGGTGTGTCGGCATCTGCAACATTCCTGGATGGTGAAACGGAAGTGAATGGTGAAACCCTGCCGCTGTTGAACCAGGCCGAGAAAACCTATGCGCTGACCTTCTTCTATCAGAACCACGGCGTCGATGCGTCGGTCAGCTATGCCTATAATGACAGCTTCCTGACCGATGTGAATCTCGCCGATTCCGACCTCGACCTCTATCAGGGATCATTTGGTCGCTGGGATGCGAAGGTGTCCTATGAGCTGCGTGAGGATCTGAAACTCTTCATTGAGGGCGTGAACCTGAATGATGAGCCAACCTCGGAATTCCAGGGCGGCAGCGACAGCCGTGTCACGGAATTCGAGTATGTCGGTCGTTCCGTTTATCTCGGCTTCAGCTTCGGCTTCTAGTCCGGCTTCGTCTGAGACTGATAATGGATCGGGCAGGTTTACCTGCCCGGTCTCCTTGTTTGGGGGAGAGGAAACATGACCCTTCTGAAAATCGCTTTGTTCGCTGTGACCTGTCTCATGGCGACGTTTTTTCCGGCACTGATGGTGTCAGCTCAGCAGACGTCCGGGATTCCGGAACTGGGCTCGCTCAGCAATTATGAGCCGCCAGAGGTACAGATGCTGAGTGCGGAGACCCTTCGCGTCTATGAGGCCCCGGAGGCTGACCAGGGCGTGGCGGTCGATGAGACCTATTTCTACCCGGTCGACAATGCTGTGATCGGCAAATACCGACGCGACACAGGTGAGCTGGTTGCGCGTTTCATGACGGCGCCAAAAGGCCTGCTCCGGCATATGAATTCCTGTTATGCGCGGGACGCCAAGCTCTGGTGCGCCAATTCGAACTATTCGCTGACGCCGATGGCATCATCCGTCGAAGTGTTTGACGCCGAGACCATGACGCATGAGACGAGCTGGTCTCTGGGCCTTATGGATGAAGGCTCTCTCACCTGGTTTGACGACTGGCGCGGTGATCGCATTGCAGGCTTTGCGCATTATTCGAAAAATGGCGGGCTGGCCTTCAAGGGCAGCGAGTTTTCCGGCGTGGTCGTGTTTGATGCGGACTGGCGACGCAAGGGTGGCTGGATGATGCCCGCGAGCGTGGTTGAGCGCATGGCGCCTTATGCGGCTTCAGGCGGTGCAATCGGTCCGGATGGATTGCTGTACCTGCTGGGTCATGATCTGCCGGAAATGTATGTTGTGGCGCGCCCGACCATGGGGCCGGTTCTGATCCATGTGGCAACGATTGCGCTGGAAGCAGAAGGCCAGGCATTTTCGTTTGTGCCGGGCGATAGCCGGGAGATCTTTGCGATTGATCGGCGTGAAGGCCTTGTTCGCCAGATTGCTCTGCCCGAGCTTGGCAGTTTGCCCGAAGAAGCGCTGCCGTTCGACTAGACCTTATAGCGCGCCAGTCTTTCATAGATGGGCATGGCGGCATCCAGAATGGGCTTCAGCGCATCGGGCAGGTCTGGCAATGGACCCGGCGGCGCGGCGAAGCCCGTTGAGGCGTTCACGCTTTCATACCAGTGCGGCGCCCAGGCGCCGTCTTCCGGCCTTGGGCCAGAGGGCCAGCTCAGCATTTGCGGGTCCCAGGGGATATCGAGCCCGTGGCAAACCTTGCGAAGCGTGTCTTCCGGGGCGGCGAGAATGTCATCGCTATCGACCACGAGCGGGCGCTGCCCGGTCAGATTACAGACCGTGTCGAAAAGCTGTGCCTGAAGCGGAAACCCGATGGCTTCGAGGCTGACTTCATCCATCTTTTTGGCAAATGACGTCAGCACGCGGGCAGGATGGCGGATGAGAAACGCATTGCGGACCTCTTTCATCCATCGGCGCGGAATGCCGTCCACCATGTGATGGGTCATGTGCTTCTGATACTGGATCGGTGTGTCCACCGGGCCCTGAGTGAGCGCCTCAATGACGGTCTTCGGATCATCGGGCTGCGAGGCCATGATCTCATCCTGCATGGGATGAATGAGACCTGTCAGAGACAGATAGGCCGCGTAGAAAGGCTCATCCACACAGCTGGTATCTGCGCGGGCACCAAAGCTGCGCATGGTCGCGGTCGAGAGATTGCGCGGTCCGGACCACATGGCGATGCGCAGGGGCTCTGTCATGAGATCGGCGTCAGATTCTGCGCGACATAGGTCTGGTAGAGCGCGCGAATGCGCTGCGTCACCGGGCCGTTCAGATGTTCGATCTCGCGGCCATCGACCTCACGCACGGGAGAGACGCCGGCAAAGGTGCCGGTGATGAAGACCTCATCGGCCGAATAGACATCGAACAGGGAGAAGCGCTTCTCGATGGCGGGAATACCTGCTTCGCGACAGACTTTCAGAATATTGCCGCGTGTGATGCCGCCAAGGCAGTATTCCGGCGGCGAGGTCCAGACCTCGCCATCACGAACGATGAAGAAATGGGTGGAGTTGCAGGTCGCGACAAACCCTGCCGGATCCAGCATGAGCGCTTCGTCAGCGCCGGCCTTTTCGGCCTGAATACAGGCAAGGATGCAATTCAGTTTGGAATGTGAGTTGAGCTTCTGATCCTGCTCGGCCGGTCCTGTGCGGCGGACATGAACCGTGAAGAGACTTTGTCCGCGATCAATGATCTCCGGCACGGGCGATTTGTATTCCGGAATGATGACAATCGTTGCCTTGCCGATGGTGAAGCGGGGGCCTTGATAGGGGGTCTTCTTGATGCCCCGTGTCACCATCAGACGGATGTGCACGCCATCCTGCATCTGGTTGGCTTTCAGACAGTCAAAGAGGCGCGCTGTCAGCTCTTCCTTCGTGAGGCCGATATCCATGTCGATGGTCTTTGCGCCCGCATAGAGCCGTTTCAGATGCTCCGGGAGGAACGCGATGCCGCCATCCTTGACGCGCAGGCCCTCCCAGACGCCATCGCCGAGAATATAGCCGCTATCAAAGACGGATACACTCGCTTCATCGCGCTTTTTCAGCTCGCCATTGACCGAAATCAGGATGTCCGCATTGCGCGGATCCGCGGTGTAATCATGAACGCCATGGGCTTCATCGTCACTCATATCAGGTCCTGTCTGCTCACATGTCTCGCATCATGCGCGCTTCTGCCCTTTCGGCAATGGGCACGATGAAATGAAGGATCGGATTTCCGTTCCGAATGGCCACCAATCTGTGCGCACAAAGAATTCGCTTGACCAAATGCCCTGTTTCAACAAATAACTGACTGGTCAGTCAGCAAGGGTAGCTATGCAAAGAGCGATGACAGACGAAGCCAAGGATCAACGGCGCCAGGCGCTGTTGTCGGCGGCGTTGAACGAATTCTTTGAAAAGGGGTTTGCCGCCACCCGAATGGACGACGTTGCGAAACGCGCGAAGCTGTCGAAGGGCACAGTGTATCTGTATTTCGAATCCAAGGAGGCCATGTTCATTGCGCTTCTGGAATCTTTGGCTGAACCCAAGATTGAAATGTTTGAATCGGTCATGGAGCAAGTGGAAAGCTTCGAAGTGGCAATCCGAACGCTGTTCGAGATCGTTCCTGTCATCATTCGTACGACGGAAATGCCGCGCTTTCTGAAGGTGCTGATTGGGGACAGTCAGATGTTTCCCGACATCGTCGCACTTTACAGGGACGCGTTCATAGAGCGTGCCCTGAAGCTCATCGCTGGCTTGCTGACGCGTGCGCACAATGCCGGGGAGATTTGTGTGGAAGCCCCTGAGCTGACGGCCCGGATTGTCGTCGCGCCAGTGGTTCTATCGGGCATATGGCATGTGGTTTTCCGCCAGGATGAGGCCAGCGACGTCGATCTCGAGGCGTTGTTTCGCATTCATGGTGACATGTTGATCCGTTCACTTAAAGCGGAGGGGGCAAAGTGAAAACGAACGCAGTTCTGAAAGTGTGTCTGGCGGGCATTGCCACAATGACCATGGTGGGATGCGGCGCTCCCAAAGAGACTGTGCATCTTGGTTACGTCGAAGCTGACTGGATCTATGTTGCGGCACCCGGTGCGGGCCGGATCATTGAGATAACGGCGCGCGAAGGCCTTCGTGTTGAGGCGGGTGAGGTCCTCTTTCAGTTGGACGATGAAAGCGAGCGCGCGGCACTTGCACAGGCCGAGGCTGGGGTCAGTGAGACATCGGCGCGGGCGTCCGACCTTGAAACCGGCGCACGTGCACCGGAGATCCGGAGCCTTCAGGCCCGGCTAAGCGAAGCGCAGTCGCGTTTCAATCAGGCTCAAAAGGACTATGAGCGAGTCATGCCTCTGGTCGAGCAAGGGCTGGAGCCAAGGTCTCGCGGCGATGCGTTGGAGGCTCAACTGGAGGCGGCGGGGGCTGAAGTCGAAGCAGCGCAACAACAGATTGCCGTTGCAAAACTGCCTGGAAGAGCTGCGCAGAAAGAGGCGGCAAGCGCAGCAACCCGGTCTGCAGAAGCCGCGCGCGTATCGGCCGCCTATCGCCTGAGCGAGCGCTCCGGTGTTGCGCCACAGGCAGGTCGTGTTGAAGAGATTTTCTACCAGACGGGTGAGCGCGTTGGTCCCGCGACGCCCATCCTGTCGCTGTTGCCGGATGATGGGTTGAAGGTTCGTTTCTTCGTGCCGCAGTCGGAATTGCCCGCTATTAAAGTCGGTTCCAGCGTCTCAGTCCTTGCAGATGGTCTCGCCTCACCAGCATCGGCGACTGTGAGTTTTATCTCGCATGAGGCAGAGTTCACACCGCCTGTCATTTATTCTCGCGAGTCCCGGGACAAGCTGGTCTTCATGGTTGAGGCGCAATTGCCTGTCGAGGGTGGTTTTCATCCTGGCCTGCCCGTTGAAGTCGTCTGGTAATGACTCAGGATCTGGCCATCGATGTTCACGGGCTCGTCAAACGCTTTGGTTCCAAAACGGCTGTGAACGGCGTGGACATTCAAATGCCCCGTGGTGAAGTCTGGGGATTTCTCGGTCCGAATGGTTCCGGCAAAACAACGACGATCCGTATGATATGCGGATTGCTGAAAGCGTCGGAGGGGCGCGGTCAATGTCTGGGCTATGACATCCAGAAAGATGCGAACCGTATCAAGGTTGAGACCGGCTACATGACTCAGAAATTCTCGTTCTGGGGTGACATGACGATCCGGGAAAATATCGAGTTCGTTGCCAGACTCTATGAACTGCCCAATCTGCGCCGAACGGTTGACGAGACGATTGAAAAACTTGGGCTGACGAACCGTCAGAAGCAGCTGGCTGGTGCGCTTTCCGGCGGGTGGAAGCAGCGAATGGCCCTGGCCGCTGTCACAATGCATAATCCACAACTCCTTTTGCTGGATGAACCAACCGCAGGCGTTGATCCGCAGGCAAGGCGAGACTTCTGGGATGAGATTCACGAACTGTCGCTCAAAGGCATGACCGTGCTCGTTTCGACCCACTATATGGACGAGGCCGAACGCTGTGACCGGATTGTCTATCTCGCGAATGGCAACAAGATTGTTGAGGGCAGTGTACCGGAGGTGATCGAACGGTCCGGGCTTTTCACCTTCAAAGGGGAAGGGCAAGGGATACGCAGACTGGCTGAACGACTGAAAGGCCAGCCGGGTATCGAGCATGTTGCCTATTTCGGTGCGGCACTTCATGTCAGCGGCGTTAATCCTGAGACAATCCGCGCTGTTCTCGATCAGCAGACAGGACATGATGTCCAATGGAAAGAGGTGCGGCCAAGCCTTGAAGACGCCTTCATCGCACTGATGGCCGAAGCTGGTGAAGATACGCGGGTGCATGCATGAGCGGAATGGTTTCTTCTCTCAGACGCATCTGGGCGGTTTTCACCAAGGAAGCTGTGCAGATGCGACGGGACCGTCTCACATCCGCAATGATGTTTGTTATTCCCATCGTGCAGCTGGTGCTCTTTGGATATGCGATCAATCTCAATCCACGTCATTTGCCAGCTGCGCTGCTGGTTGAAGAACAGACGCCGGTTGTGCGTACGATCACACAGGCTCTGGTGACGTCTGAGTACTATGACTTTGTGATGCAGACCGATGATCCACGAGCCAGTCAGGAATTGCTGGCCAGAGGCAAGGTCTCATTTGTCGTTTCTATTCCGTCAGGCTTTACGCGCGATCTGGTGCGTGGCGAACATCCGCAGATTTTAATTGAAGCCGACGCCTCCGATCCTGCGGCAGCCTCCGGAGCGGTTCGAAATGCGCGCGCCATTATAGAACAAGCGTTACGACACGATCTGAAAGGCCCTTTGAGCGGTCTCGCCACGGGGCCACCAGCTTTCGATTTGGTCGTACATTCGAAGTACAATCCAGAAGCCAAGACGAGTTACAATATCGTGCCCGGTCTGTTGGGTGTGATCCTGACCATGACGCTCGTGATGATCACTGCGGTCGCGGTGACGCGCGAAGTGGAGCAGGGCACAATGGAAAATCTGCTCGCTATGCCAGCCAGACCTGCCGAAGTTATGCTTGGCAAAATTCTGCCCTATGTCGTGGTTGGCAGTGTGCAGACAATCGTCATCCTGACAGCCGCGCGCCTGATGTTTGACGTGCCCTTTATGGGTGAGCTCTGGGTGTTGTTGATCGGTGTTGCCATCTTCGTCGTGGCGAACCTGTCGCTTGGGTTCACGTTTTCCACCGTGGCCAAGTCGCAAATGCAGGCCATGCAGCTCACCTTTTTCTATTTCCTGCCATCCATTCTGTTGTCGGGCTTCATGTTTCCATTTCGCGGCATGCCGGGATGGGCGCAGGCGATTGGTGAAGTTCTGCCGCTTACCCATTTCCTGCGGATTGTGCGCGGGGTGATGCTGAAGAGTGCGACCTTTGCCCAGGTGCAGGCAGAGATGGCGGCGCTTTGTCTGTTCACCGCTTTTGTGATGGCGCTCGCACTGATGCGTTATCGGCGCACGCTCGACTAGTCTGGAGAGGTTTCATGTTGCGGATTCCTGTTTTCGTCTGTCTGACCGGGCTGCCGTTTCTTCTGTCTGGCTGCGCAAGCTGGGCACCTGAGCCGGCGCCAGGACTGGAAACGACAGAATTCAGTACGCTGAACTGGTCGGAATATGTTGAAGCGGCGAATGTGGATATGGACGCCGGGCGCAACGCCTTCTGGCGCCACACAGACGATACCGTGCTGTCCGGGCTTATCGAGGCTGTGAACACTCAGAATGTTGATCTGGCCGCAGTCCGGCTACGTGTTGCTGAAGCTCGGGCTATGGCCGATGCAGAGATTGCAAGTCTTGGCCCAAGCGCGAATGTAGGCGGGTCAGGTGCCTATAATCGCACCAGCTTACACGGCGCTTTGCCGGTGGGTAATTTTCCCGGTTTCGATCCGGACCGTCTGTTATACGAGGTCAATTTTGATGCCGGATGGGAGCTGGATTACTATGGCCGGACGGACACGCAGTTCGCTCTGAATGTTGCCCGGATCGCACAGGCGATGGAGATGGTTACGGATGCGCGCTTCTCTCTCGAAGCAGAACTCGTTCGGGCTTATGTCGACTATCAGGCGGCTGGCCGGGAGCTCGCAGCGCTGGATGTTATTCTGGATCGACAGTCGAAACTTCTTGCTGCGATAGAGACTCGCCGGGATCACGGCGAAGCTTCAGACTATGATGTACAGCGCGTAGAGACCCAGCTTTCGGAATATCGGACTCATAAGGCACCTTTGGAAACACGGCAGGCCGTCGCAAAATACCAGATTGCCGTTCTGGTTGGACAACAGCCCAATACGCTGCAACTTTCTGATGATGGCGACTTACCAGACTTCACGGAAGATCATGTTGATCTGAGTTCCGACGTTCTGAGACAGCGCAGTGACGTGCGTCAGGCTGAGCTCGATTATCTGATCGCGGCCAAGCAGCTTCAATTGCGTGAGATTGACCTTCTTCCCAGTTTTCAGCTTTTTGCGCGTGGTGGGCCGAGCACTGCGGACATTACGGAATTACTGAACCCGGAAAGTCTCGCCCTGAATGTCGGCGCATTGGTGAGTTGGCGTTTGTTCGATGGCGGGCGGCGCAAAAATCTGGTCGATGCGGCGCAGGCGCGGCTCTCTCAGACAGAACTCGGCTATCGTGCGGTCGTTCTAAGCGCCATGCAGGACATTGAAACAAGCGCAGTTCGTCTTGCGAAACTGCGAGAAAGCCTCGCCAGGCGTGAGGACGTGACGGCGTCCCGGGACGTGCTGGTCGATATGGCGCAGGCGCGGTTCGATGGTGGAACCGGCACGCTCCTGCAGGTGCTTGAGGCCGAACGTGATGCCGCCGACGCTTTGATGGCTGAAACAGAGCTTCGAGCCGATGTGCTCAACGCGCAGATCGCCTTTGAAAAGTCTCTGGGTGCTGGCTTTCCGGTTGTCTCTATAGGTGAATGATGGACTGATCGCGTTCAGTTTTTTTGCGTCGGTCATTGTCGTCAATCCTCAATCAAAATCACATCTTCCTGTCACACAGAGCCGATACGGATCTGACCTGTGCGATGAGACCTGCGCTGCAATTCAGGGGCAGGCGTTCAGGTATTGGGGGCTGGCCGAAGGGCTGTGCCCGGATCGGGAAGGGCAATCAGATGTTTCGGAAAAATTTGAAAATGCAGGTGGCGAGCGTCGCCGTGCTGCTTGGTCTTGCGGGCCTTGCGGCCTGTCAGAACGACACGGTCTCGGCTGCGGAGCCGGTTGAAGCGACAAGCGTCGTCAGCGATGACTTCTTCACCATTGCTGTGATCCCGGACACGCAGAACTATCTCGACTATACACACCAGCTGGCAGAGGGCTTTCCCTTTGATGCCAATGAGATGTTCCTGCAGCAAATGCAGTACATTGCCGACAATCTGGAAAGCGAAGGCGGTGAGATTGCGTTCGTGACGTCGCTTGGCGATGTCTGGCAGCACCAGACAGAGGAAATGGATGAAGCGCACAAGGCGCGTGGCTTCAAGAAGGTCGCCAGCCCGCTGATTGATGCGCATTTTGCGCCAACACCCAAAGTCTTCAGTGTCGAAATGCCAAAAGCTGCCGAAGGTTTTGGACTGATCGCGGGCAAGACGCCGTTCTCGGTTGTGCCGGGCAATCATGATTATGACGCGATGTGGACGGACAGCCAGTTTCCGCCAAAGGCGACGAAGCCGGAAGAGGTCGATATGAACGATCTTGCCGGATCGCTTGGTGTGTTACACCCCGGCGGGCTGGACAATTTCCGATCCGTGTTCGGCGACGACACGGACTTCTTCAAGGACAAGACCTGGTATGTCGCCTCGAATGATGGCGGTGCGGACAGCGCACAGATTTTCGAGGCCGGGGGATATCGCTTCCTCCATATCGGGCTGCAGTTTGATCCGCCGAATGCATCTCTTGAATGGGCTGCAGAAGTGATCCGTCAGCATCCGGGGCTGCCAACCATCATCTCAACGCATGACTATATGTCCAAAGAGGGGGAGCGCGTCGCGAACCGCATTATTGACGGTCATCTGGTGGACCCGATGCATAACAATCCTGGCATGGTCTGGGATAAATTCATCAGCCAGAATGATCAGATCTTCCTGGTGCTGTGTGGCCACCAGCACGGTCAGGCCTGGCGAGTTGATGACAATGCCGCGGGCAATCCGGTGTGGCAGGTGCTGGCTGACTATCAGGATCGCGGTCAGACGGCGCTCGATGCCGGCGTGAAATCGGTGCTGCCGGTGGGCATTGGCGATGGCTGGATGCGGCTGATGAGCTTTGATCTCAGCGGTGAAGATCCGCGCATGATCGTCGAAACCTATTCGACCTATTATGAAAAGATGAGCCGCAAGACCGAGACGTATGCGGAATGGTACAAGGCGGCGGAGCAGCCGCAAATGACCGACGAAGAATTCCACAACGCTGATGATTATGCGGTGATGCTGGACGGGTTTTCCGAGCGGTTTGCTGGCGCGCGCGTTCAGTAGGCCCGCGGCTTTAGAATAGAAGAAGAAAGGGCGACCCGCGGGCCGCCCTTTTTTATGTGTCCTGTGGCTGTTTAGCTGTTTCCGAGGAAGACCAGCTTCTGTACCCGGCGGCCTGTGCCGACCTCCGAGGTGTAGATATTGCCATCTGAGTCGACCACGACAGAGTGCAGCCAGGTGAACTGGCCGGGGTAACGCCCGACACGACCAATGCGCGCCAGAGGTTCATGGCTTTCGCGGTCGAGAATCCAGATGTTGGAATTCATCATATCGGCCATGTAGATGAACTTGCCGTCTGGCGAAAAGGCGATGTCTGAGACGGTGCGGGTGCCACCCGTTTCCGGGGCAATCACGATATCCTTCACGAACTCCATTTCGCCGGCAGCTGTGCGCTTGAAGAGCTGAGCGCGGTTGTTGCGGCGATCGCAGATATAGACATGGCCATCGTCTGTACCGACGACGCAGTGAACAATGTCACCAAAGCTGCGTGCTTTCGGGTTGGCCCCGCCATCAGCATCGCTGTTGGCTTGCGACTGATCGAAACTGCCCTCACGCGTGCCGCCGGATGGATCGGTGGCATAGGCCCCCCATGCACCCTGAAAGCCAAGCGCATCATCGTCAAAGCTGACAATGCGTTTGTTGATATAGCCATCTGCGATCACGACGTCGCCGAGACCGCGCCAGATGTCAGCCGGATTGCCGAGCGTGGTTTCGCTGGCATTGCCATCGGTTTCACCATGTGTGCCGATCTGGCGAATGAACTCGCCATCTTCGGTGAAGTTGAGCACGACATGGTCGCCATCACCATTGCCGCCGACCCAGACCGACATGTCATCATCAATATAGAGGCCGTGTACATTTCGCGGCCATTGATTGGTGCCTTCGGCCATCGGGCCGGTTTCCGGACCGCCCCAGCCACCCAGATACTCGCCGTCCTGAGCGAATTTCATGATGGTCGGGCCGGGTTTGCAGCAGAAAGCCTGAGGCGGATCAGAGGCAAGACCGATATCGGAGAAAGACAGAGATTGCGGACGGTGCGCAAGCCAGACCACATCATTCTTGTCGACAGCGAGGCCTGGGACCTGACCGATAATCATCTCTGCGGGCATATCCGGCCAGGCCGCATCGACCTTGAAGCGCGGCAGCTCGACGTCTGCATCCGTCAGGATTTCAAATTCCAGAGGAATGAGGGCTGTGGTCGAGCCTGCGTCCTCGCTGGATTGTTCATTGGCCATCGCGCCGGACGAAAGCAGGGCGGCAAGGCCGAGCGAAACACCCGCGCGGCGCATGTGGGAAAAGAGTGGCTCGATCATACGTGTCCTCTTATGAAAGTGAGTGGGTCCCCCTGAACCAGATCATTCCGCAGCGGTATGCGAATGCAAATCACATTCTGTTCAGATGACGATAAGTTAACCCTGGCGCGTTTCCCAAGCGAGCCAGAGTGCAACGGCTGCAATCATAAGCGCCATGATCCGACGCAGGCGTGTTTTGCCAACGCCATCATCGAGCAATCCGCCAGCGTGCGCGCCGCCGACAACGATGGTGGTATGCACCAGGACGCTGATGATGATGTGCAACAATCCGAAGATCAGCGCCTGAACCCAATACTGTCCGCGCTCTGCTGAGATGAAGGTTGGCAGAAGCGAGACATAAAACACGGCCGCTTTCGGATTGAGGACATTTGCCAGAAATCCGCGCCAGAAGGGGGCGGAAAACCCATCCTCAGAAGCCGAAGGAGAGGTTTCATCTGCTTCCTGCCAGGCTTGCCAGGCAAGATAGAGGAGATAGGCGACGCCGGCCCAGCGCAAAATGGCATAGACGAGCGGCAGGCGGGCAACGATTTGCGCAACGCCGATAACGGCGGCGATCATATAGACCGAAAGCCCCAGCGTGACGCCCAGAACAGCCTTCATTCCGGCGCGCCGTCCCTCGCTGACGGAGAGCGCAGCCAGATACCCCATATTCGGTCCGGGTGTTGCTTCGACCAGAAGCACACCGATTAGGAAAGGAAGAAGGGCTGCGGGCTCGACCGGGAACATTATCTGATCTTCTGGCCTGATTGTGTTTCTAGAAAGTCGATGGCCTGTGTCAGGCGTTCATCCACGCCGCCATGGACCTCAATCCATGGAATATCGGTGGCGCGGATCGCTGTGCGAAGCTTTTCCTGCAATTCATGACGTTCGTCGCCGCCCTCGCGAATATTGTCGGCCTCGAAATTGATATCATCGCCAGTGAGAATATAGGCATAGGGGCGGATCTGAGCATTTGCGACCGCATCCACGGCGTCTGAATAGGCACCGAAATAGCGCTCATGCCAGAACGCGGTGGTCATCGCATCGGTGTCCCCGATCAGCCAGCGATTGTCAGAACGACGGGCGGCTTCTTCTTCGAGTTCGTTCTGTACCCGCGCGATCTCAACGAGTTCCTCGCTGCGCCATGGATTGCTGGCGACGGGGGGGCGCTTTTCGGTATACTCACGGCCATATTCGGGCACGTAAGGACAGTTGAGGATCTCGGCCAGTCCCAGAGCGAGCGTCGTTGTGCCGGTCGATTCGGCGCCGGTAACGATGACACGGCGGACCATTCTGGAGCGAAAGCCGGGAGGAAGAACCGGCCAGAGGGCTTCGACAATCACACTTCTACCTCGGCGGCCTTGTTGCGCTGATCTGCTTCGCGCTTTGCTTTACGCCATTCGAGCAGTCCGGCAATGCTGAGCCCCAGGAAAATGAGGAAGAGAAAGGCCGTCAGCCAAAGTCCCTTTGAAATGTAGAGCGGGATATAGATCAGATCGACCGCGATCCAGAGCCACCAGTTTGAAATCCATTTGCGCGACAGCATGAACTGCGCTGTCAGGCTCATGGCCGTCGTGAGCGCGTCCCATCCGGCGACGGTTGAGTCCGTATAGCGGTGAAGCAGCCATTGCAGGCTTGCGGCAATGACGATGATGGCAATGGCGCAGCCCGCAAATTGCAGCGGGGAAGGGTCTGAATACTCAACGCCCTCATGTTCCTTGCCGCCTTTCAGCCACCAGTACCAGCCAAGAGAGGCGAGGACGAAGTAAACGACCTGCAAGCCCGCATCGGCATAAAGACCCGCATTGACGAACAGAATGATGAAAAGGACATAGTTCACCATGCCGACCGGGAAGTTCCAGATGCTGCCGCGTACGAGAAGCCACACACAGGCTGCGCCCGTGATGAAGCCCGCGATTTCTGTCCAGTCCATGATCTTCCCCAGTTGCCGGACCCGATGCCTTGCCCTGTGTGGTGAGTATTGAACCGGCTGAGCCCGGTGAACAAGCTCTGTAGAAAGACCTTGTGTTCAAAGGTGTTACACGCTTGCTATGAAGGCGGTGTATCTTCGCCTCTGACGCGAAAAGGGAATGCTGACATGCGTGTTTTTTGTTTCTCATTGCTTGCGAGCCTGTTCTCGCTCACCGCATGGGCAGAAACCGAGGCGCAGGACGAGACGCCCATCATCATCGGAACGCAGTATATGTTGCAGTCCGACGTGCTCGGCGATGTGCGCGAGATCAATGTCTGGCTGCCGGCAGGCTATGAGGAAGGCCGGGAAATCGGTGGGACGGTCTATCTGCTGGATGGCGCTCTGGATCAGGACTTTCAGCATATTGCGGGGCTTGCTCAGCTTGGGGCTTTGTCCTGGACCTTCGAGCCCCTGATCATTGTGGGGGTTGAGACGAAAGACCGCCAGCATGAGCTGACGACATATCCAACGGATGCACGCTTTCAGCATGGCTTCCCGCAGGCGGGTGGCGCCGAAGATTTCCGTGCCTTTCTGCGCGAGGAAGTGCAGCCCTTTATTGAAGCGCGTTACCGGACCGGGCCGCGTAGCGTGCTGGCCGGTGAAAGCCTGGCTGGCCTCTTCGTGGTTGATACGTTTTTAGGCTCGCCCGACGCGTTTGATGACTATATCGCTGTGTCGCCAAGCCTCTGGTGGGATGGCGGCAATCTCGCGGCTTCATCGCGCGCGCAGCTTGATCTGCACGCACCATCTGAGCGGCGGCTGTTTCTGGCGCTGGCAGATGAGGGCGACATGATGAAGTTTGGCATGGACATGCTGCGCGCTGCGCTGGCCGACATTCCGGAAAGCTTTGTCGATTATGCGTTTCACGATTTCAGCGCGACCGAGACGCACGCGACGATCCTGCATCCTGCCATGCTGAAGGCGTTCCGGACTTTGTTCGAGATGCCCCAGCCGGACTATGAGACGCCCTGGTGGATGGATGAATTTGGTGAGCCGCCAGGATATGAGGCGCAGCCCTAGAACACGCCCATGGAGAGACCAGCCCCCATCGCCGCGCCCAGCTCGCGGCATGTCTCCAGATCTGTTTCCGGAATGGTTTTGTCAGCGAGGATTTCGGCTTCGCTCTGTGCATGCGTGCAGATGATGATGGGTTCCTGAACCATTTTCAGACGCCAGCCTTTGGCAATACGCGCGGTTTGTCGAACGGCGTTTTCGCCGTCTGATCCGGCGCAGACCATCTGCGCATAGGGGCGTCCTTCGGCTTTCCCGAGAACGGGATAATAGCAGCGGTCAAAGAAGTCCTTCATGACGCCGGACAAGGCAGCAAGGTTTTCAGGCGCCGCGAAGATATAGCCGTCAGCGGCGAGCACATCTTCCGGTTCGGTCTCGTCGGCGCGCTTCAGTATGACGTCGGTTTCTTCACCTGCGGCTTTGGCGGCAGCTTTCGCCATTTGTTCGGTTCCGCCCGTGCGGGAATGGAAAACAATGAGAAGAGATGCCATGGCGCAATCCTGTCGCAAGATGTGACGGAAGCCTAGAAGCGACCAGTCCGTCTGTCACGGTTTGGAATGGTTAAGTTCGTCTTAACGATTCGCTTTATGAGCTTTGAGTAATCGAAAATTCGTGTTTTACTTGAAGTAAGGCGCGGTGGGAGATGCCTTTGGCGTGGCTGTTTTTGAAGGCGATCGCCCAGACAGATAACTGACCAAGCAGTTCACCTGATTGGGAGGAAAAAAAAGAAGAAGGGCGACGGCCATGTGCGCGTCGCCCTCGCTTTCTCGGGGCCGAGCTATAATATTAAATCTTTTATTAAATGCTGCCCAAAATTTAAATCCCAATAGGATTGAAATAGGTGGTAGCGTAGTTTTATGTGATTTTAGAATAGCGTTTAATTTAAGAAAATCTGATGAAATATTTCATAGTCGGTCTTCCAAAATCAGGTACGACAACGTTGCATGAAGCCTTTAATTGCTCGGGTATTCCATCAGTTCATTGGAAATGCCGAAGAACTGATAGGTTTGTCGGGCGAGTAATCTATAACAATTTTTTTAATGACAGACTGATTTTTAAATCACTAGAAGAATATGAAGCAATCACACAGGCGGATTTTCTTGGAAAAATTCGTTCTCTTTGGCCGCAGTGTCATTTCGCACTATTGCGAAAGATAAGATTGCAGTACCCTGAATGTACTTTTATCTTAAACTATCGAAATCCAGCTCATGTCGTTAAAAGTATAGAAACGTGGAGAGGGCCGTCGAAATTAGGCCCTATGCTTGAGCGGTTTTCCAATTTAGGGGCGCCGGGGCTGCCTGCAGAGTACGTTAGACGAAATGATGCACTACGTAATTGGATCGAAAACCATTACGAATTTATTCGTTACATCATGAGAGATGATCCTAAATTCGTCGAGTATGATATCGAAGACCCGAACGCCAAATCAGTTTTGGAGAATCGCTTGGGAATATCGCTTGCTTGGTGGGGCAGAGCGAATGAGACCCTGCCGAAGCAATCAGATGGTCCCGAGTTTGCCGGGAGCGGTATCTCTCGACCATAAAGGGGAATCGGTAGACCGAGCTGATCTGACTCGATCTACCAAGTATGTCGCTAGAAGACTTCCAGCGTTTTGACCTGCTCGTCACTCAGGGACAGGCTTGCTGCCTTGATGAGGCTGTCGAGCTGCGATTGCTTTGTAGCGCTGGCGATTGGCGCGGTCACGCCGTCGCGATGCAGCAGCCATGCGATGGCTGTCTCCGCCATGGTCGCATCGACCTGTGCTGCGACTTCCTCGAGTGCCTTGAGAATCTCAAGACCGCCATTCTCGATGTATTTCTTCACCATCATGCCGCGTGCTGAACCTTCCAGGTCTTCCTTCGAGCGATATTTGCCGGAGAGAAAGCCAGAGGCGAGCGAGAAATAGGTCACGACGCCAATGTCATTGTCGATGCAGAAACGCTGGAGTGGGCCTTCAAATCCGCCGCGGGACACGAGCGAGTATTCGGGCTGGATCACCTGATAAGATGGAAGGTCGTGTTCTTTCGCCGCTTTCTGGGCTTCTTCCATCAGGTTCTCATCATAGTTCGAGGCACCGATGGAGCGGATTTTGCCCTCGTCGAGCAGCTCTTTATAGACGGCGAGCGTTTCTTCGTGCGGCGTCTCCGGATCTGGTTTGTGAGAGAAATAGAGATCGATGTAATCGGTCTTCAGACGCGACAGGCTGTCTTCGACGGCTTGTTTGATCCAGCGTTTGGACAATCCGCCATTGCCGTCGCCCATATCGTTGCCGACCTTGGTAAAGATCTGCATTTTCTCGCGTTTTTCAGGGCGAGCGGCGAGCCAGTTGCCGATCAGTGTCTCACTTTCGCCGCCCTGATTGCCCGGCGCCCAACGCGAATACACATCTGCTGTGTCGATGGTCGTCAGCCCCTGATCGAAGCACGCATCCAGCATTTTGAAGCTTTCCGTCTCGTCCAGCGTCCAGCCGAACACATTGCCGCCAAAGACGATGGGTGAAATCTCCAGGCCGGTCTGGCCGAGCTGTCTCATTTTCATGTGTGTACTCCTTTGTTTACAGACCAATGTCTGAAAGCTTCAGGAGTTCGACCAATCAGAGATTTGTGATGTTCGGGGACCGAATTTTCTCTGACAGAGGCCGGAGCAGGCGGATGGTTATTTCTGCTCCGGCAGCTCGCTATCAGCCCGCTGTGAAGCCGCCATCGAGAACAAGCTCGGCGCCGGTCATATAGCTGCTCTCATCGGAAGCGAGCCAGACCATGCCGTTGACGATCTCCTGAATGGTGCCTGGTCGGCCGAAAGGAACGCCTTCGGCGGTCATGCCGCCAAGTGTGGCAGCGCGAGGGACTTCGTTTGAGCCGTCTTCTGTGGTCCCGATCAGCGTATCCCAGATGGCCGTATCGATAATGCCGGGGTGAATGGAGTTGATCCGCACACCATCCTGCGCTGCTGCGCTTTCCAGTGCGGCTGATTTGGTGAAGGATTTGACAGCAGCTTTCGTCGCGCAATAGCCGGAGAAGTTCGCCGTCGCTTTGATCCCGGCAACGGAGGAGACGTTGATGATGCTGCCGCCACCGGTGTCCCGCATCAGAGGCAGGCTGTGCTTCACGCCGAGGAAAACGCCGTCCACATTGACCGCCATCATCTTTTGCCAGACGGACAGCTCCATATCGGTCACAAGGCCGGTAAAGCCGATGCCGGCATTGTTGATCACGATGTCGAGACGACCGAATCTGGATTTGATCTCATCGATGACTGAGATCCAGGCGTCTTCACTGCTGACGTCATGGGCGATGAAATGCCCCGTACCGCCGGCCTGATTTATCCCATTGACCAGTGCTTCGCTTGTATCCGCCTGAAGATCGGTCGCGACAACGATTGCGCCAGCGGCAGCAAATGTCATGGCCGCGCCCTTGCCGATGCCATTTGCTGCGCCGGTGATCAGGATGACTTTACCTGCAAATTTATCTGACATGCTTTCCTCCCAGAGTGTCGTCCGGAGGGTGCCGTTCACGCTGGCACTTGGCAATGCGTCACGCTGCGGCAGCTGCGTTCGGTTGGCTGACACACGTGTGATCGAACTTTGGTCTGACGCGTGCAACGCAGACCGTCTGAGCCCGTTAATGTCAGGCAATTCACATCACACAGGGAGAGAAAATATGGCACATCATATTCTGAAAAGCCTTTTGGTTGGTGGCGCAGCACTCGGCATGGCGACACCTGCACTGGCGCAATATACAGGCCCGACAAAAGGCGAGTTCGCGACTGTTGAAGCGGTGCTGAGCGAAGCAAAAGACGATGCGTTCGTGACGCTTCAGGGACGCCTTCTGGAAAAGGTGAGCGAAGACAAATACATGTTCGCAGATGAAAGCGGCGAGATCCGCGTTGAGATTGACCGCGAGGACTTCAAAACGCCGATTGACGATACAACGCTGGTCGAGATCCGCGGCGAAGTCGAAAAGGACTTTATGGAAACGCCGGAAATCGATGTTGAAACCGTTTTCGCTGTCGCGCCATAAAACGGCGAAGCAAATTGAATTCAGAGGGGAGCCAGCACGCTTTGAGTGGTCTGGCTCCTCTGCATTCTGATCACAGGTCAAAACAGGAGCAGGCTTTGGCAAAGGTTTTCATCATTGGTGTCACAGGCGGTGTAGGTCACAGGCTCGCGCCCATGCTGATCGAGGCAGGTCATGAGGTTGCTGGTCTCTATCGCAAGCCCGAGCAGAAGGCGGATCTCGAAAACGAGGGCGTTCGTCCAGTCTCGGGCGATCTGATGGACATGAACGCTGATGATATGGCGGATGCCATTCGTGGGTCTGATATCGTCGTGTTTTCCGCCGGTGCCGCTGGAAGTGGCAAAGAGCGCACGAGCAAGATTGACGGTCAGGGGCCGGTCAAGCTGATCCAGGCCTGCCAGAAGCTCGGCACCAAACGGGTATATCTCGTCTCTGCATTCCCCGAGGCAGGGCGCGGCGGTGAGCCGAATGAGGGCTTTGAACATTATATGCGCGTGAAGAAGCAGGCCGATGTGGCACTGGTTCAAAGCGGGCTTGATTGGGTGATCTTGCGACCGGGTACGCTGCAGCACGAAGACGGCGACGGCAAGGTGTCGCTCGGACTGGCCGTTCCTTACGGAAATGTCGCACGGGGGAATGTTGCCCGCGTGCTTGCGGAACTGATAGGCCAGCCCAGTATTAAACATGAACTGATTGAGCTGACGGATGGCGATACGCCGGTCTCAGAGGCGGTCAGTGCTCTGACAAGATAATTTGAGTTTTATATTTGAGAGGAAACCCATGAAACATGCCATTCTGGCCGCAGGTGCCGCGCTCGCCTTCACCGCAGCTGCTCATGCTGACCCGATTGAAGGCGTCTGGATCATGCCATCCGGCGACAAGGCCGAGGCTGCGGCATGCGAAGCTGGCTATTGCCTGACATATATTGACGGCGAGCATGCCGGGAAAACCTTTGGCGAGTTTGCCCCGACCGAAGACGGAAAATATGAGGGCGAAATCACCGACTATACCAAGAAGGGCAAGACCTATTCCGGCAAAGGCGAGGTCGAAGGTGACACGCTGTCGGTTGCCGGGTGCATTATGGGCGGCCTGATCTGTCGGTCGAAGGAATTTGCGCGGGCGCCGGAAAGCGAAACAGGCGCTGAAGGCTAGTCTTTTCTGTCTGTTCAGGCCGGGTGGGCGTCATTTTTCCATTCGGCCCGAACGAAAACCTGTTTAGCCCAAATTCAATCACAGGGCGTTGAGGTCTGTTAACCCGCGCCGCGTAAAACTGAATTCGTGTTCGGGGGGGGAACCTGGGCACAACGTCCAGACGACGGTTTGGAGCCCTGTGGCGAAAAAGACAACGCGGTTGGCCTGCAAGCCGGCTATTTTCAGGTTCAAATCCTGACGGGGCTTCCATTTCTCCAGACGACTAGGCCGCGAGCGCGTCGTCTTCCCAGTTTTCGTAATCGATCTGGCAGGTGAGCCATGACAGCGCGTGGTAGCGTTCCATGGCAACGGCCGGATTGAGATGTGACGGTGGCTTGATGCCATTGCGTGCCGCCTGTTTGACCGCCCAGTCATAGCGAAGAAACAGATCAAGCTTGTCCAGTATCCGACATGGACGACGCAGGTCATAAATCGACAGATCAGGCGTATCGCGGACAATTTCGATCAGGCGATCAAAATTGCAGACATCACGCGGGGTCGAAAGCGGTTCGCGAACCAGCCGCAAGGCCCAGATCAGCGCCCAGGCGGCTTCAAAACTGCTGGCGAAACGCTCCAGGTCCGCCGGGGCAGGTGCCGGTGTCATGATGAAAGCGTGCTCATCGGCAGTAAAACAGTTCTCCGCTGCGCGTTCGCGAACAATTTCCAGCATCACCTCATGGTCCATGCCGTGTGCTTTCATGCCGACCAGCGTCAGGGCGAGCGCGCGGTCAGCCACTTCGCGCGAGGAGCGCAGCGATACATCGCTTGCGGCAGGCACATCCGGCAAGTCACTGTTGAGGGGAATGCCTTCGCCGCGCAGGCGGATTTCGCTCTCGCGGCGGCGCATTTTCTGTTCATCGGAGTCGGTAAGAGGCGCCGATGGCTTCAGCTTTTCTTCCAGCCCTGGCGTGACGTATTTGCTCTTGGGATTGGTGAGTTTGCCGAGAATGCGGCCGAACCAGCTCATAAGTGCTCCGAATCTTGTCCTTCAAAGTGAAGATGCGGGCAAACATAGGCAAGATCATGACGAATTACGAGTTTACGACTGTATTTCTCCACACAATGAAGAATTAATTCTTCGCAAGGCGGGTTTGTCGCGTCTGGACAGGGAAAGGGGGCGGGCTGCCTCGACATCCGCCTCATTCCCCTCTAAATCGCGCGGATGAGTTTATCCCTGCCTGAAGAAGCCGCACGTCGGCGCACCTTTGCCATTATTTCTCACCCGGACGCCGGTAAAACGACGCTGACGGAGAACCTGCTGCTGGCAGGCGGTGCGATCCGTCTGGCCGGACAGGTGGCTGCGCGTGGTGAGCGCCGCCGCACCAGTTCGGACTGGATGAAGATTGAGCGCGATCGCGGCATCTCGGTCTCGGCGTCGGTCATGACGTTCGAGCATGAAGGGAATATGTTCAACCTGCTCGATACGCCGGGCCACGAAGACTTCTCGGAAGATACCTACCGGACACTGACGGCGGCTGACAGTGCCATCATGGTGCTGGATGCGGCGAAAGGCATTGAGCCACAAACGCTCAAACTGTTTGAAGTCTGCCGGCTTCGCGACATTCCGATCATCACCTTTGTCAACAAGATGGACCGCGAAGCGCAGGACCCGTTCGACATTCTCGAAGAGGTTCAGGAAAAACTCGCTCTGGATGTGGCGCCGCTCTACTGGCCTGCGGCCAGCGGCAATCGCTTTGCGGGCATGAAGGATCTGCGCACCGGAGAATTCTGTCTGTTCAAAAAGCTGGCGGCCGATTCCAAGGAACACCCGGACGCTGCAGAGCGCATCAAGATGGATGGCTCGAATTCGCTCGCGGACCGGGTCGATCCGAGCGTTCTGGAAGAGCTGGAGCTGACCGCAGAACTGGCCGCTGACGGATTGCCGGAGTTTGACCATCAGTCCTATCTGGAAGGCCATATGACACCGGTCATTTTCGGTTCAGCGCTGCGCCATTTCGGTGTGCATGAGCTGTTGTCTGCAATTGGTGAATTTGCCCCGCCACCGCGCCCGCAAAAGGCCGAGGTAAAGGGCAATGAGAAGGTGATTGAGCGCGATGACAAACAGGTCACCGGCTTCATCTTCAAGATCCAGGCGAATATGGACCCGAACCACCGCGACCGTGTTGGCTTTTTCCGTATTTCTTCCGGAGAGTTCAAACGCGGCATGAAGCTGAAAACCTCGTCCGGCAAGCTTCTGAATGTGCACAATCCGATGATGTTTCTGGCGCAGGATCGTGAGATCGCCGACCAGGCCTATCCGGGCGATGTGATCGGCATTCCAAACCATGGCGCACTGCGCGTGGGTGATGCGCTCTCTGAAAGCGGCGACGTCAAGTTTGCGGGCATTCCGAACTTTGCGCCGGAGCTTCTGCGACGGGCGCGGGTGAAAGACCCGATGAAGCAGAAACACCTCAAAAAGGCGCTGGAAAGCCTCGCCGAGGAAGGTGTGACGCAGCTCTTCCGCCCGAGCATCGGTTCAGACATGATTGTCGGTGCGGTTGGCGCGCTGCAGTTTGAAGTGATGAAAGAGCGTGTGGCTGCGGAATATGGTCTCGAGGTCGAATTCGAGACAGCGCCTTACAATGTGGCGCGCTGGATTTCCGGCGATGCAGACAAGCTTGATGCTTTCATGGACAAGAACAAGTCTCAGTCCGGTACGGACCTTGATGGCGATCCGGTCTATCTCGGCAAGGATAGCTGGGATGCGAACTACACCATGGACAAGAATCCGGACCTTCGCTTCACGACCACGAAAGAGCGGTTGGCTTAGGCGGGAAGAATGGCGCGCAATTATTGTTAGAATAGTGATAGACTAACAATTCAAAACTGTATTTACTCCAGTTGAGTAGTGTTGGGGTAAGTATATGAATCGTTTTGTGTCGACGTTGGCTGTGGCAGTTTCGGCTGGCCTCTTGGTTTCCTGTTCCGGTGGCGGCGGGTCTGGAAGCGCTCCCACTCCAACGCCTACACCAGCGCCAACTCCAACGCCTACACCTACACCTACACCAGTTTCGCTAACACTGACACCATCGTCGGGTCAGTATATTGCCGTTGAGGGAACCAAGGTTCTCGATTTTTCTGTGACGGCTAAAATTGAAGGCGATGTTGATGGCGCAGAGTCGCTCGACGTTGATTTCGACGAAGGTATGTTTCAGCTGCCGCTTGGCATTCAGGATTTGGGTGCCGGTGAGTTCAAGCTCGAATTCAAGCTTGTTGATGGGATTGAATTCAAATTCGGGACCCAAAATGGCGAAATGAACTTTCGGGTTTGTGAAGATAGTCCGTGCAACGAAATCGTTCCGAATACCGAAACAAAATTTAATTATGTCATCGATAGTCCGTTCGCGGATTGGACTAGTGTTCAACGAAATGCCTCCCATAATGCCTATGTTGCAGCCACGTTGGATCCATCGAAATTTGTGCAGGCTTGGAAGCGGTCCCTCCCTGATGAACAGAACTTTACGACGCTCGCATCCGGTGCTGGTCGGATATATCTGACTGAAACGGTTCGACAGGACCCGCCATTTTTTTCAAAGCAACCACTTCGAATTTTTGCGCTCAACACTGAGGATGGTGCGACCGACTGGGAGATCGTGCCGGGGCCCGACAGTGAGGGGCAGTCAGGAGCAGCATTCGGAGGCGGCAAGGTGCTTGTGAAGGCTGGCTTACCCGGTCGCGGCGTTATTCTTTTTATTGATCCAGAGACTGGCGAGTTCGATTTCAAGGAAGCAAGCTATCGAACCGAGGCAACTTTTTTCTACGGTTTGACGGCTTATGAAGATGATGTGTTTGATTTGCTTTGGAATCTTACCGGTACGGTCGATTCCATTAGTATTTCAAACAGGTCCCTTAATTATAGCCGATCGCTTGGCAACGGTACCTGGACGGGGCGTGGACAGGCCGTGGCGGCAACTGACGAAAGCGTTTTTGCGTTTTCAGCCTCACGGTTTAACCAGATTGACCGGTTGTCCGGGACAATAATCCGCCAGATCGAAGACCCTCTGGCTCCGTTCAGAACTTATGATTTCGCTTCAGCAATCATGGCGATCGATGACGATAACATTATTAGTTATACCGGAACTGGAGGGAGTTTTGCTCACTTTAGTCCTCGGCCTACATTTTTAAGACCGATTGTCAGAGTAAACTTCGTGTCGGGTGACATCGAGTGGAGAACTCAGGGAAGTTACTTAACTCGCTTAGCGCATGCGAACGGCGTCGTTTATGCGGCAGGTCCGGAAAATGATCGTATGGATGCGATTGATGCGACAACCGGTGATGTGATTTGGTCGTGGCCGTTGCCTGCCCAGGCCAATTCCTTCAACTGCAATATAATGGTGACGGACAATCTGGCGTTTCTCAGCACAGATGAGGCTGTCTATGCCATCGATCTGGCGACAAGGACACAAGTCTGGAAACATGATGCGCCTGGTTGTGTATCAGTTGCATCCAAGGACAAGCTGATCATTCAGGAAGGTGTTGTTCCAGCAACCGGAACTCAGAATTACTTTCGCAGCACCGGGGTCATCACGGCCTATTCCGTATCGAATTAGTTCAGGACGTGAGGCGCCTTAACTCCGTTCTAAACTTGTGTTTTACGGCGCCTCTATAATTTTAGAGTACTAGAAAATGTCTATAAAGCACTCAGTTTCTTTTATCACATCAGCCATGGCACTAGGGTTTTTGGGGGCGTGTTCTGGTGGCGGAGGTGGTTCGTCTGCGCCGACACCAACACCAACGCCAACTGGCTTGCAGGTTGCGATGCCTCAGGGCGGGAGTTTTAAACAAGTCGAAGACGATACGAATTTTACGTTCAGCTTCGATGTTAGTGTGACGGGATCTGCGACTGGTTCAATCATTCCCGACGTTGAATTCGACACGTCTTTGTTGGAACTGAATGGCGGCATTCAAACGGTTGGGAGTAATAAATATCGATTGTCATTCTCTCTGCTCGGGAACCCGGCCTTGGCAGCAGGTTCCTACACAGATGCAATCAAGTTCCGCCTGTGTGCAGATTCAAATTGTAATTCGGTGCATCCGAATACAACAAAGACCTATACCTTTGACTTGAAGGTTACCCTCAAAAACTGGGAAACCTATCAAAGAAACCCCTCTCAAAATGCTCATGCCAACCTCATAATAGCGCCGAATTCTATTTCGGAGGCATGGTCGTGGCAAAGTGATGGGTTTGGTTTCCTGACGCCACCTGTCGCAGAAGGCGAACGCATTTTTATCGCCGAACAGTTTGCTCAGAATACAGGCTCTAGCGTGGGTCAGAATGTCATGTATGCGATAAATGCGACGAACGGCACCGAAAGCTGGCGCCGCGATTATACGGGGCAGAACGCGATTGGTGCGCCAGCGGTTTCTGGCGGTTTGGTCGCCTTTGCTGTGCAGGAAACATCTAGCGAAAATCTTCCGCTTGAGCTTTTAAATGCATCAACGGGAGCCGATGTCCGCACGTTAACAATTGCGTCCCAATGGTCGAAATTCCTGCCGTCGGTTTTTTACGACTCTGAGATTTACACTGCTGCTGGTTATTTCTTTGACACGGTTTATGGACACGATGTTTCATCAGGCGGCTTGCTTTGGGAAACTAAAGGCGTTCCGGCGACTGGAATTTCCAATATGGAAGCGCCTGCTGTAGATGGCGAAAACGTATACTATTATTCTGGAAACTTGGAAGTATTCGACCGACTGACTGGTGTCAGAAAAGCATCGATTGTTGACCCCTACTACGTTTGGGGAGGATATGACTACGTTTCGAGCCCAATAATTGGTTCAGATCAGAACGTGTTTGCTTATAGCAGCTCCCTTTCGATCGGAGAGCACTTTTCTGCGAGATACCATAAAGGGCGACCTCTTGTGAATTTCTCGATCGTGAATGAAAGTGTTCAATGGGTAACGAGCAATAACTATTTCACTCAGCCTGCTTTCAATGGAACGCACCTTTTCGTTGCCAGAAATGAACCTTCCAGTCTGGATATGATTGATCAACAAAATGGTGACGTGGTGTGGTCATGGACGCCGCCGACTGGTTCTGAAATATTCGAGTGCAACACAATCTCAACCAACAACGCTGTGATTGTAAGTACGGATCAGAATGTCTATGCAGTTGATATTGCTACAAAAGATATTCTGTGGACCCACCCACATGGCGGGTGTTTAACGCTTGCGCCAGAGGACTTGTTGCTGATCACGGAAGGGAAGCGAACTCTCCCATATGGTAATTTCAAAAGTACCGGACGCATGGTTGCATATCACCTGTTTGATTGAGTTGTTCTTGGGATGCAAAGCATTGGGGTGTTTGCGTACTGGCCTTTGAAACTCGTGCCTTTGCAGGAATGAGTGTGTTGTTTTCGTTTTGCTCGGACGCTGATCCTCACCTCCGGTGAGGGCGTCTGGCGCCTGCGCGGTCGCCTATGTGGGTGGCATGTATGAAGACTGAGGTAGTTGGGGGCAAACGAAGCGGACCCGACGCTTGAGGTGTGTTTGTCGGATCCGGTCTAGGACCTTGATCCGACCTACTTCCCTGTGAAGGCAGGAATACTAACTCCTGCCAGGAGAGGGACTTACCTTTGCGTCGCTTGTGATGAGCAGGACCCGAAACATACAGCCGAGCAAGAAATCCCCCCCTGACAAACGCGCCGCCATGCCCTATATATCCCGCTCCAACGGAGCTTTGATGCATTTATCACTAGAGATTGTCGGTTAGCCCGAAGCTGAGCTTTCAGCGACGGGCAGAACAGATACGAGCCGCCGCCGGTGTTCCGGCTGGCGTATGTCTGTTTGCGGCTTTTGCCGCGCAAACCGGAATTCTCAAACATGGATATCTCACGCGCTGAACAGCGCATTCTCCATCTGCTCGCACAGGGCGGTCGGATCGAGAAACTCAAAGACGACAATAACGACCTGATCTATGAATGCTTCACGCGAGATGGCTGGCGCTATCCGCAACTGGACACACATCTGTTCCGCAAGCTGAAGCGCAAACGTGCCATCGCATCACGGGGTGGCAGGCCATATCAGATCACACGCCGCGGGCTTCAGCTCGTGCGCGCGCAGTTCGACAATTGCGGCTAGGTCGTATGTGCCTTGAGACTGGCCCTGAGAGCATGCTCTCAGGGCTTTTTCGTGAGGTTTACCCGTTTCACGGCTGAAAATTTAGACGTTCCCGTCAAAGTATGCATAGGTTTAGGTGGGCGGGGAACTGAGCAATGCAGAGCTTATACGAACGGAGCGGTCAGACGGAGCGATTGCAGTGATCCTGCGCCGTCTCGCCACTTCCATCCGCAAGCAGGACTGGTTCGCCGTCGTTATCGAAACGCTGATCGTTGTGATGGGTGTCTATCTCGGTATTCAGCTCGGCAATTGGAATGAAGCACGTCACCTGAACGTTCAGAAGGCAGCCGCAATTGACAGGCTGCAGGATGAAGTCGAGGAGGTTGTCGGCTTCGTCGCCAGCTTTACCGAAAATTTCGAACAGCGAAATCAGGAGCGTGTTCTGGCTCTGCGGTGCCTTGATGGCGGCAGTTGCGACGAGCTTGATAGCGTGACGTTCGAGTTTGCGTTGAGGTCTGTCACCGTAGCGCCGTCGGTGACACCGACCCGGACTGTGTATGACGAGCTCATCAGTACGGGACTTTTTGCAGAGCTCGGTGATGCGCAGATGCGGGCGGCGGTGGCGAGTTACTATTCCCAGATCAACTACATGGCCGGACAGACCGATTATGTGCGTGAGTTCCTGCTGCGCAGACCTGAAATCACATCCTTTGAAGGGGTCTCCAGCGTGTTCGATGAAGCTGCGCCGAGGCAGCGTCGAATTGTTTTCGATACCGAGACGCTGGTCCGAAATCCGGATTTTTTGGAGCACGTCCTGTTCGGTCACCAAAGTCAGCTTGCGCTGACCGAATGGTGGTCAGGCACACTCGAAAGCGCGGAAAGGATGTGCGCGGAGGTGGCGCGGGTCTCAGGGCGCCCCTGTGAGCCATCCTTCGTGGGGAAGGTCGAAAGTCCATGATCCTTCAACGCCTCGCGACATCCATCCGCAAGCAGGACTGGTTTGCCGTCGTCATCGAGACGCTGATTGTCGTGATGGGTGTATTTCTGGGTATCCAGCTCGGCAACTGGAATGCGGCGCGTCTCAATCAGAATGAGGCGCAGACTGTTAAGGAACGCCTGCAGTCAGAAACCGAGGCCGTTCTGTCGGAACTGGAAAACTACACGGCCTTTCACCGTGCGAACTATCTGGAGACGTTCGGCCTTATCAAATGGATGGAAGACGAGGCTCGCTGCGGGACGCTCGATGATCGGATCAAATTGGCGATCCTGGCTGTTGGTGATTTTCCGCCTCCACGCTTCTCACTGCCGACGGCGGAGGGGCTGGTCGAGTCCGGGCGCATGTCCATCCTGTCACCGCTTAGCGTCGAGATGGCGACACGCGACATCGCCAATGAAATGAAGTTCATCACACAACAATGGCAGCGATATCTCGTTACCAAACAAACCGCGGAGGAACTTTATTACCAGGCTGGCATGTCTCAGTCCGATGACCTGAATCTGATTGTGGATGAGTTTGAGGATCGAGGAAAAATCGACCTCATCAGATTTCGCACACTTGAGAGGGTCTGTAACAATCCTGAGCTTGTCGCACTGGTCTCCAACTCAGCGCAAACGCAGACCTATTACGTGATGTATCTGGAATCCGTCGCCAATCGTCTGAACGCCTATCTGGAAACGCTGGAGGCTTCCGAATGATCCTGCGTCGTCTCGCGACATCCATCCGCAAGCAGGACTGGTTCGCCGTCGCCATCGAGACCTTGATCGTTGTGATGGGTGTCTATCTCGGTATTCAGCTCGGCAACTGGAATGCGGCTCGGGCGCAGCGCGCTGAGGGTGAAAGACTTGTTGAGCGGCTCTATGAGGAGATGACAATCTCTCTCGAGAACGAGGCCGATTGTTTGACCTATATGCAGGACAACCTCCATCGGGCGAGGGGAATCTTTGAAGCATTGAGGACCCGGCAGCCAGGCGAGGGCGGCGAGGACGCGTTTCGCAAGCGGTTCCTGGAGATTGGCGCGTGGACAGACCTTTGTCCGATACGAGCAACGCTTGACCAGCTGCAAGGCGGGCAGATCGCACTGGTCGATGATGCGAGGCTGAAAGATCAGATCCTGCAATTCGCCGATTATCTAGAAGGTAGCGACACGAGCATCGCGAACCTTGGCAGCGTGTATATGGGTGCGTTGGGGGAGGTTTTCACAAACGTCGATTTCGCCTGGGATGATGGCTCGCGCAGGCTTCTGACCAGCTTTGACGAAGCAGCGGATAATCAGGCTCTGATGAGAGAGCTTGAGACGGCCACTTTCACGATCGCCATGATGTTGAGGTATCACGAAGCGTTCAATGCCGAGTTGCACAAGATGCATGCGGTGCTGGCTGAATACCTTGGTGACGGCGAGGAGGCGGGTGAGTGATCTCGCGCTCAATGTCCTGTCGATGCGAAAACCCTGGCGTGCTTTTCGATGGCGTTTTGTCCGGTGGGTGCTAAGCTTTTCAAATGATCGACCTGTCACGTGTCACGGAGAAATGCCACTCATGCTGAAATCGCTTGCTCTTGCCTCTGCCATGACACTGGCCGTTCTCAGTCCGGCTGTTTGTGCCGATGATCTCACACCTGCCGAGGCGAAGGCCCGCGAGATCTATCAGAATGTTGTCGAGATCCGCTCGGCGCGCGGTCAGGGCAAAGTGCCGGAGGTGGTTGATTATCTGGTCAGCGAATTCACAGCGGCAGGCTTTGCCGAAGACGATATCGCCGTCACCGAATATGACAGTGAAGGCGAAACCGTCGAAGGGCTGATGGTGTGGCTGCGCGCCGAAGACCCGGTCGCCAAACCCATCGTGCTGCTGGCGCATATGGATGTGGTCGACGCGCTGGAAAAAGACTGGGTGCGCAAGCCGTTTCAGCTGGTCGAGGAAGAGGGCTATTTCTTTGGCCGTGGGACGTCTGACAACAAATACGGGCTGACCAATCTGACCCAGACCTTTCTGCGCCTGAAGCAGGAAGGCTATGTGCCGAGCCGTGATCTGGTGCTGGTCTTTTCCGGAGATGAGGAAACCAGCATGACCTCCACTATGGCGCAGGCAAAATGGGTGGCGGACAATATCGACCCGGCCTTTGTGCTGAACTCGGATGCAGGCGGGCTGACGCTGAACGAAGAAGGTGCGCCGGTCGATTTCATGGTGCAGGGCGCGGAGAAGACCTATGCGACCTTTGAAATCACGGTGAAAAATCCGGGCGGCCATTCCTCGCGTCCACGGGCTGACAACGCCATTTATGAACTCGCCGACGCGCTGAAAGCCATTGAGGGCTATAAATTTCCGGTCAATGAAAGCAAGCTGACGCGCTCTTTCCTCGGCACGGCGGGGCGCAAGCGCCTGGACCGGCTGGGCTGGGCGATGCGCACCTTCTCTGAAGACCCGACGAATGAAGAAGCGATCGAACTCCTGCGCAAGGACCCGTCTACGGTCGGCACAATTGGCACGACCTGTATCGCCACCATGCTGCGCGCGGGCCATGCCGAAAACGCCTTGCCGCAATCTGCGACAGCGACCGTCAATTGCCGGATCTTTCCAGGCGAAGGCGTGGAGCTGACCCAGTCACGTCTGGAAGAGGTGATTGCCAATGAGGACGTCCAGTTCGAGATCATCGGCGATGTGACCGAGACGCCGGAATCCGGCATGCGCGAGGATGTGCTGGCGGCGCTCTCCAAATCGCTCGAAGCGCGCGGCTTCGATGAGGTGGAAATCGTGCCGTACATGTCATCCGGCGGAACCGATGGCATGCATTATCGCGGCTATGGCTATACCACGCTCGGTATTGGCGGCAGCGGCGCCAAACCGAATGACACCTTTGCCCATGGCCTGAACGAGCGCAAACTGGTTGACCAGTTCTATGGCGGGCTCGACCATTGGATGATCATTCTGAAAGACCTGAGCGGCGACGCCGCTCAGGACTGACGGCTTACTCCGCTTCAGTCGGCGCGGCGTATTCTGTGCCGGCATAGACGGCGTCGTGGAAATCCTTGTGCAGGGCGCCGTCAAACGGGACTTTCTGCACCATCATCACGGCGGTCATGTCGTTGACCGGATCGACCCAGAAGAAGGTTGAGGCAAAGCCGTCCCAGTAAAACTCACCGAGTGGGCCGGACAGGCCCTCGGCAGACTGAGCAGGCTTGCGGCGCACGGCAAAGTCGATGCCGAAGCCGAGATCTTCCTCGTTTCCGAGCGTGTTGACGTTGTCCATCGGCCAGTCGAGATGGTCTGTGGCCATCAGCTCCACGGTTTCCGGCTTCAGGATTTCGACGCCCTTATAGCTGCCGCCATTGGCGAGCATCTGTGCGAAGGCAACATAGTCATCAATCGGCATGACAAGGCCTGCGCCGCCCGTTTCGAGCGGGTGCTCCTTGTTGTTGTAGGCATAGAACATGTCGTCTTCCATGCGAACGAGGCCGCCTTCCGGCGCGGCGGAATAGCCTGCAGCGAGCTGGTCAATCTCTGCCTGTGTCAGGAAACGGCTGGTGCCGTCCATGCCGAGCGGCGTGAGGACAGATGCCTGCAGATAGTCATGGAAGGACTGGCCGGAGAGTACCTCTACCAGGCGTGCCTGCATGTCGACGGCAAGGCTGTATTGCCATTGCGTGCCGGGCTGGAAGTAGAGCGGCAGGTCTGCGACTTCGCTTGCCATCTGTTCGAGGGTCTTGTCATCGCTGAGCGGGTAAACCGTCCAGTAGAGGCCGTTCAGATAGTCATCTTCAGCAGGCTCGGCATAGACGCGATAGCCGAAGCCGGCTGTGTGCGTCAGCACGTCAAGAATGGTGATTTCGCGCTCGGCCGGGACGAGGATGGGATCACCGTTTTCATCGAGCCCTTCAAAGACCTGCATGTCTTCAAAGCCCGGAATGTATTTGGAGAGCGGATCGTCGAGCTGGAACTTGCCGTCTTCGTAGAGCGTCATCAGGGCAACGCCGGTGACAGGCTTGGACATGGAGTAAATCTGAAAGAGTGTGTCTTCACGCGACATCGGGGTTTCGGCTTCCCGATCTGCCATGCCAACGACTTTGGAATAGATCTCCTCGCCATTCTGGTGAATGACGACAATCCCGCCTGCAATGCGCTCTTCTGCCACGGCGCTTTCCAGCAAGTCCGTGACGGCCTGCGTGTTCGGCTGGAAGCTCGCCGCTTGCTGTGCTGGCGTGCCTGTCTCTGTGACAGGAACAGGCGTTTCTGCGGGCGGCGCTGTTTGCGTATTTTCCTGCGCGCAGGACATGAGCGCGAGCGACAGGGCAAGGGTTGAGACCAGACCGGCGTTCTGACGATTCCAAACCATGGGTGTTCTCCTTCGTGAATTGAAAGCGTGATGGGCTGGCGCGATTTGTCGAGCCGCGTGGATCAACTATCCGTCTCGCGGTCAGTGGGACGCATTTTTTGCAGCGGGGCATGTCCGGTTTCTGCGTCCGATTGTGTGGAGACTGATGAAGGGCCTTCACAAGGTCGAAGGAATCGGGAGCTACAGATATGAAATTCAAGAGCATGACAGGCGCTCTGGCAAGCGCGCTTATCCTTGGTGGCGCCGGGCTGGCTGCCAATGCCGCGCCGCCTGAAATGACCGCGTCTTATGTCGGGCAGGGCCAGTATGCCTGGGAAAACAAGACCGTGCCGGTCACCATTCGCGGCTCAGACAAGAAAATCCGCATTGATATCGCAGCTGAGGATATCGGCGCGCCGACCGGGTCTGCGGTCATCATGAATATGGAAGACAGCACGTTTTACACCTTCCCGACGGGCAATGTGCAGCCGCCCATGCGCATGGCGATGACCATGACAACGAGCCCGACACCTATGGCGGACGAGTTCGCGACGGAAATCGGTCGCGACACGGTCGCGGGCATGTCCTGCACGATTTACAGCTATGTCCAGCAGTCCGAAACGGGCGAGGTGGAAGAGTATAAAAGCTGCATGACCAGTGATGGGATCTGGCTCAACAGCGTCAGCGGTGACGGTGATGTGCTGTTTGAGATGAGCGAGGTCCGTCGTGGTCCGCAATCGCCGGTGCTGTTCGAAGTGCCTGCTGGTTACAAGGTGATGAGCCTCGATGACATGGGCAGCATGATGGGTGGCTTTGGCGATCTCGGCATGATGACCGAGGGACAGACAGGCGCCGAAAATCCGTATGTGAACGACAAGGCAGGCCAGATCCAGGAAGAAACCGGTGATCAGATCGAGGATCGGCTCGATCAGGAACGGCGCCGGGCCGTCGACCGCGTTCTGGGCTCAATCTTCGGAAACTGACATCCAAACCGGCTCGGGTGGGGCCGAGCGCACGCGAGGAGGCTGCCGGGCAACTGGCGGCCTCTTTTTTTCGTCTGGCTTTATCCTGTCAGGCTTGGGGATTGATCAGGATCTTGATCTCATCAGGATGCTTGGCGAGGGCATCGAAGGCGCTTTGCGTCTCTGCCAGCGGGCGGCGGCTGGTGATGAACAGTCGCGCGAGGTCTGGCTGATCGGCAATGGACTGCATGGCAGCCTGGAATTCCAGTGGCCGGTAGGCGAAGCTGAACTCTATGGTGAGCTCGCGGACAATGCCTTCCAGTGGCGTAACGGTTTCCTGATGCGGGCAGACGCCGACGACGATGATGTGACTGTGCTGGGGGGCGACGGTCACGACCTGATCCAGCATGCCTTTGACGCCCGTACACTCGAAGATGTTGGCACCGGGCGGCAGCCCCCTGAAATCACGCTCCAAGAGCGGCGACATCATGGATGGCGTGAAGCCGAGCTTGTCCCATTTGTCGAGCGCAGAGGTTTCGGCTGGATTGACGATGAGATCAGCGCCGAGCTTTTCAGCGATGGCAGACCGTTCCGGCGACAAATCTGCTGCGAGGATCGGGCCGCGTCCCTGTTGTTTGAGCGCGAAAATGGTCGCAAGGCCGACCGGACCGCAGCCAATCACCACATTCGGCCCTTTGTTGCGGCTGGCCAGATTGGCAGCATGCAGGCCAACGGCGAGGGGCTCCGTCAGGGCGGCAAGGTCTGTTTCCAGCCCGTCCGGCACGGCGAAGCTGCGCACAGCATCCACACAGGTCAGACTGGCAAGACCGCCGCTGAACTCTGGGGAGAGACCAATGGTCTGGGGCATGTCATGGGCATGCGTGAAGGGGATGGAGGTGACAAGATCGCCGACCCGGAAGGCGGTTTCGGTCGCTTTCGGGATGTCGACGATTTCGGCGCAGAATTCATGGCCCGGCACGATTTGCGGCAGTGCGTCGCGATTGGCCGCTGGCACTGCGTCTTCGGCTTCTGCCATCTGCTTTCGCAGGCTCAGATCGCTGCCGCAAATGCCGGTGTAGAAGGGTTTGACGAGCAGTTTGCCGGAGCCGGGTTCGGGATCTGGCAATGTTCGCACATCGATGGTTTTGCCTTGCATAACGGCAGCACGCATGAGCGGTCTCCTACATCAGAGCTTTTGGATCATCGACAAAGCGTGCGACTTCGGGCTGGCCGGTGCAGGCCGTGGTGCCGCCATCCGCCACCATGATGGTGCCTGTGACATAGGACGCATCATCGGAGGCAAGAAACGCGACGACGCTCGCCATTTCCTCGGGCTGGGCAGCGCGTCCCATCGGAATGCGGCTGGTCCAGTCTTCGGCAAGGCCCGGGATTTCCTTTGTCGCGGCAGTGATCGGCGTATCAATCAGGCCGGGGCAGAGCGCATTCACGCGAATGCCATCGCGGGCATGGTCCATGGCGAGCGCGCGGGTGTAGTTCACCACCCCGCCTTTGGCTGCGTTATAGGCAGCAAAGCGGTAATCCCCGCCCAGACCAGAGATCGAGGCTGTGTTCACGATGGACGCGCCCGGCGACATGTGCGGAATGGCGTGGTGACAGGCATAGAACACGCTGTGCAGATCCACCGCGATCACCTGTTCCCATGTCTGAGCCGTCATCTCTACGCTGGTGCCGAAGCTGCCAATGCCGGCATTGTTGAAGAGGATGTCGATGCGGCCATGCTTGTTGACGGCTGTCTGGATCAGCTTGCCGATGTCATCCATCTTCGAGACATCGCAGGTGACAAATGTTGTCTTGTCTGCGCCGAGTTCATCAACCATGGCCTGACCGGCCTCTGCATTGATATCAGCCAGGACGAGCAGGGCGCCTTCGCTTGCAAAAAGACGTGCGGTCGCGGCACCGATGCCAGATGCGGCACCGGTGATGACGGCAATCTTGCCGTCAAAACGGTTCTTGGACATTCAATAAACCCTGATCCTGATTAGTTGCGTGTGCTTGGCGGGACTTCGTCCGGCCAGACATCCTGTTTGTCAGCGAGAACGCCTGCGATTTTTTCCCAGATGCCGACGGACTTCGCGAGAAACTTGATGTCGAAGTCTTCTTCGTGGCGAAATTCCAGGACTTCCACACCCTCGGGGCCCGGCGTGTAGCGATACGCCTTGTCAGCGCCGACGAAAAAGCCGTCGCCTGCGCCCAGTGTTTCATTACCAAGCTGAAGCGTGCCTGCGGTAATGTAGTAGAGGCAGTCGGCATTGTGGGTGTGAAGCGGAAGCGGGAAACCACTTTTGAACCACGCATAGGTGAGGCTGAAGCCTGGTCGGGAGAACAGGCATTTGACGATATTGCCGCCGTCTTTGGTGGTCGCTTCCACCGTCAGCGCGATGCCTTTTTCGATTTCGGGCGTCATGCCCGCAGGTGTCATATGCCCTTCTTCGTCCAGAGTTGGGGCTGTTGCTGTCTTGAAAATCTCGAAACCGCCGGCATTGGACGTGGGTTTACTGATGGTTGTAGAGTCACTCATTGCTTTCCTCCCGGGAAATGATGCTTTTTGTCGGGCTTATTTTGCCCGTTTTGTTATTCACGCAGCGTGTCAGAGGAATTTAAGTTAGTCAATACTGACTAATATGTCGTTCTGAGTTGACGTTACGGGCGGATGACACAATAACCAGAACGTGTCTTTGAAGTCTGCAGCCCAATCCCGTTCTTTCGAAACCACCCGGCGTCGGCGAAACCGTCAGGGTGAGGCGACGCGCGCGCTTTTGCTGGAATCCGCGATTACCTGCCTTCATGAGAAAGGCTATGCGGCAACCTCTGTGGACGCCGTCATGAGTGTGGCCGGTGTCAGCCGCGGCTCTGTGCTCAACCAGTTTCCGACGCGTCTTGATCTGATGATCGCAGCCGCAGAAGGCGCAATGCGCGCCATGATGGCGCATTCTGCTGAGCGCCTGAGCGAGATCGATGATCCGGAAGCCCGTCTTCGCGCCATGTTTGACGTGGCCTGGGAAGCGCAAGGCAAAAAGGAAGGCACGGCGATGACGGAGATTCTGCTCGCGTCCCGCTGGGATACCGATCTGGCGGCTGGTCTGCGTCCGATTGCCGAAGTGATTGAGCAGGAAATCGATCGGATCGCGCTGGAAAACGGTCGCGCGGCGGGTGTATCCGATCTGGAAGACTTTCGCCTGCAGCACCGGATCCTGATCCTGTCGCTGCGCGGTATCACGATCGAGACATCCTATGATGCAGACCGCGAGATCATGCGTCATGCGCTGGAAAGTCTGCGCAAATCCTACAATCGGCACTGCGACCGGCAATTGGGACGGATTGCCTGAGGCGGTTTAGTCGGCCTGATCGGGATTGACCGGGTCACCGGCGGGCCAGTCGGTGTCGCCAACGCGTTGCAGATCCATCGAAAAGGTTGACCGCACGGCCTGTCCGTCGCGCTGGAGCTGGCCGGTCTCCTGCCAGCGGCCATCCTTGATTTCCGCGCGGTAGACAATGCGGGCATCAGGGCCTGCAGGTGTTGCCCAGGCATAACCATCCTCGGCTGGAACGACCGGAAATGTACCAGCATGCGTGCCGACATAATTGCGCATCTCCCAGCGATTTTCCGGACCTGTTGGGGAGATAATGGCAAACGTGTTCAGCGCGACCTCGCCATTGGCTTTATAACCTTTGCCCTCAATGACAACGGCCTGGCCATTCAGAATGGGGCCGACACGTTCGGTCTGTTTCAGCGTGTAGATATTGCCATCAGGCGTGGCGCCGGTGGATGTGCCGACCCATTCGCCGAACATGAAGGCAAGCGGGTGCTGCGTCGTCGCTTCTTCCTGAGGTGTCGTGTTTTCTTCGGTCAGAAGCGCATCGCGGTCTTTCAGAAGATCCGTCACGGGTTTTGGCTGCGTTGCCTGTGCCAGAGCCGGAGGGGCGAGCGCGAACAGGATCAGGCTGGTGGCAAGCAAGCGATGTTTCATGAACGGTGTCTCCCTCTGTCGCGGGCAAGAGAGCGCAGAATGGAGCAGCTTTCAACCACGCGCAGCAGATCGGGCCAGTTTGGAACCCTGGCGCTCAGATGGCGTTCAAACTGGCAGGCAAGGGAGCGCGGATACGCATGGCTGACACACAACCACTCGAACATGTTCTTGAGACCGCTGCAGAAGAGGCAGAGGGCGAGAAGGTGTCTGTGGGTGATCTGCTGGACCTTTATTCGCACCGCTCTTTCGGCCCGATTTTCCTTTTGCTTGGTCTGTTGACCGTGGTGCCACCGCTGGGCGGTATTCCAGGGCTTCCGGCAGCCGTTGGCGTGGTTATTCTGCTGTTCTCCCTGCAGATGATCTTTGGCGCCGAGCATATCTGGTTGCCGGATTTCATCGAGAAACTGTCGATCAAGAAAGACAAGATCGAGACGGCAAATGAAAAGTCCAAAGGCGTCCTGAAGTTTATTGATCAGCTGATCACGGAAAGACTGGAATGGGCAACCAGCGGGCCTGCCAAATATGTGGCAGCCATTCTGGTGTCTGTGATGGCGCTTGCGATGATCCCGCTTGAGCTGGTGCCGTTTGCCGTTGCGATTCCGGGCACAGCCATCTGCATGGTCGGTGTGGCGCTGCTCGCGCGCGATGGTGCACTGATGCTGCTCGCTTACGCGCTTTCGGCGATCGCGATTGGCGTTCTGGTCGTGTTTTCTCCACTTGGAAGCTGGCTGGGCTTTTAAAAAAGCCCATCGCGGATCAGTCCGCGTTCTCGAGCTCACCGCTGCTCGGAACCGAAGCGCCGGAGAAAAGCCATTTGTGCGCAAAGCGCATTTTCTTTCGAACATTGGGCGACACCACAAACGGATAGATATCCTGAAGGCCCATGGACCGGTTCATGTGGTTCAGTGCGATACTCAGTTCCAGCGCCTGATGGATAACCGCCTTGCTGTCGGTTTCCCTGTAAGCATCATATCCAAGGTCGGGCACATCATCGGCCTGCAGCTTGACGGCGGAGGCACTGTCCAGAATGTCTGTCAGATGCATGACATGCGCCGTTGTTTCGGCCCAGTCTTCATGCGGGTGGCTGGTGGCATAGCGGGTGATGTGGTTGACGCCATAACCTTCCGGAGCGCCTTTTTCATAATAAGACGAAATCGCTGCGCCATAGTCTGTGCGTTCATCACCAAACAGCTCGCGGAAGTCTGACAGGAATTGTGCATCATGACTCAGGCGCACAAACAGGAAGTGCGCGATTTCATGCCGGAAATGCGCAGTCATGGTCCGCAGGCGTTCAGAGAGATCCTCGCGGCGCTTGGCGCGCTCTGCCGGGTCTGCTTCTGCGACATTGATGGTGATGAGGCCGTTGTCATGGCCCATAATGACCTTGGCGGGGCCGGCTTCGGTTTCCTCTGCCAGCATGTGAAAGCGCGGCATTTCATTCGGGTCGTTCGCCGTAAACCAGCCCCAGCGGGACAGATTTGCCAGCACCCATCGCTTGGCTTTTTCCGAGGTCTTCCAGAGTTCAATATTGGTGTCGTGGAATGTGTCGGGGATGACTTTTGTCATGTGACAGGACCGGCATAAGCCGTCGTCATGTTCAGCCTGCCAGTTGCAGTCAATCTCGCTGCGATTGGCGCAATGGGGCGCATCCTGCGTGAAGCGCTGATGGGCCGGGTCGAACACGACCTCGCTGCCGCACCCGCATCGCAGATTGCTGAAAAAGACAGCTTGTTCACAGACAGGGCATGTGAAGATTTGCATATTCGGGTGCTTTCGGTTTCTGGCATGAATTAACGGCGATCAACGCGTTGCCGGGGCGTCTGGTTCCAGAGCAGGTGCCGGGCTTAGTCTGCGGCCAGAATATCGGGAAACTGCTTAACAAGCCATGTGGAGCCTTCAATGGTGAGATGGCTCTCATCAAAGGTCATTGGAGCGCCCTCCGGCGTAAACAGTTGGCAGGATGCCTTCGTATCGCATCGCAGGTCCACCGGATCGATCACGCGAATGAATGCCTCTGTCCCCAGCCGTTCCAGAAGCTGTTGCCGGACATCAAAGGGCCAGGCTTTCAGATTTTCATTCGAGAGGCTGGTTAGTGTTTCCAGCGAAGCATCCGTTGCTGAGGCGTATAGTGTGCTGATACCGGGACTGTATTCTGGCATGGGCGTGACCAGCCAGACCGTGATGCCCAGCTCATGCATCCAACGGGCGGTTTCAATCGCGTTCTCAAAGAAGTCCGCATTCCAGCGCAAGGCGATGATGGCGTGATCTATATCCTGCCAGATATCGCTGTCGAAGGCGGCGTCGCGGATGGCGTCACACTCAGGCTTGCGATTTTGAAAGGCGAGCAGAATTTTGCATCCGCCGTCGGTGATGGTGAGGATATTCGCGTCCTGCCAGCGGGCTTTCACGCCTGGGATCAAATGTTCCCCATGGCTGTCACCAAGGATGAGCAGAGTTGGCGCGTCCTGATCGGGCCGATCGAGACAGATCGAGAAATTATTTTCCTGACCGGGCAGGCGCTTCTGACAATTCAGGCTGAACCATGCGAGTTCATTCCGACTGCGAGACAGCATGGTTGTCATGTCATCTGCGCCCGATCGACCTATTCCGGCTGAGTAAAGGTTTGATGCGCCAAAGGACACGGCCAGACCCAGCACGGAAAAAGCGGCCAGAAATACGAAGGCGCGTGCCGGTGACTTTAATATGCGACCAAAACGGATTGGCTTTTCAAGAAGGTGATAGCTCAGCGCTGACAGGGCGATACTGAAGAGGATGGCCGCTGTGGTGGCTCGCCAGTCATGCGGCGCGGTCAGTCTGGCGAGGACGAGCAAAGGCCAGTGCCAGAGATAAATCGCATAGCTGAGGCGGCCGAGATAAGTGACTGGTGAGAATTCCAGAAGTCTGCCGACAGGATCGCTTTTCGCGCCGGACGCAACGAGCAACAGGCAGGTGCCCACAAAGATTGGAAGTGCTGTCAGGCCCGGGAAGGGGGTTTGTGATGTATAAAACACCGTGCAGAAACTGATGAGGATCAGGCCTGCGAGGCGCGCGAGGGCGCTTGGCCATCCGGCGGGCAAGCGAAGGGCGGAAAGGCTGAGTGCGGCCCCGGCGAGGAGCTCCCATGAGCGGAGCAAGGGATTGTAAAAAGCCTGTGCGACAGCGCCGCTTCGTAACACCAGTTCAGCGCTCACGAGCGACGCGATCAGGAGTAACAGCGTGATGGGCAGCATCAGTCGTTTTCTGCCCACTTTCCAGAGCAGGAAGAAAACGACCGGCGCGACCAGATAGAATTGCTCTTCAACGGCGAGCGACCAGGTGTGAAGCAGCGGTTTGATGTCAGCGGCTTCGACGAAGTAATCACTCTGCGCCAGAAAGACGAAGTTACTCGTATAGGTGGCTGCGCCAATCAGGCTTCGTGTGAAGAGGTCAAAATCTTCCGGCAAGAGCCGGACATAGGCGATCAGCGTCGCGACCAGCAGCACGGGCACCAGCGCAGGCAGGAGCCGACGAATGCGCCGCGCCGCAAAATCTGTAAATCGGAAGCCATGCGCTTCCAGGCTTTGCGTAATCACGCCAGTGATCAGAAAGCCTGAAATGACGAAGAAAATATCGACGCCGACATAGCCGCCGCCGAAAAACGGCAGGCCCGCATGGTAAGCAACGACCGTTGCCACGGCGATGGTGCGCAGACCATCGATATCGGAGCGGTATTTCAGCATACGGATCGGGGTGTTTCTTCAGGGCTCATTCAGGCGGCTTGATTTGTGACGGGTCGCTTTCTCTCGCAGGTTATCACCGGGGCAGCTATCCCAAATCCTGCAAAAGCACGTCTTTCAGCCTAATATCCTAGACGATAAGCGAATTAATCCCTTTTGACGCGATACAATCACCTGCTATAGGCAGCTCAACTCCAGCTGACAAAGGACGTATGCACATGGCTAAGATCAAGGTTAAAAATCCGATCGTCGAAATGGACGGCGATGAGATGACCCGCATCATCTGGCAGATGATCAAAGACCGCCTTATCCATCCTTATCTTGATGTCGACCTGAAATATTACGACCTCTCAATCCAGAAGCGCGATGAAACCGATGACCAGATCACGGTTGACGCTGCTGAGGCCACCAAGAAATACGGCGTTGCTGTTAAATGTGCGACGATCACGCCAGACGAAGGCCGCGTTGAAGAATTCGGTCTGAAGAAAATGTGGCGTTCGCCAAACGGCACGATCCGTAACATTCTCGGCGGCGTTGTTTTCCGTGAGCCAATCGTGATCTCCAACGTGCCACGTCTGGTTCCAGGCTGGACCCAGCCAGTTGTGATCGGCCGTCACGCATTTGGCGACCAGTACCGCGCAACCGACATGCTGATCCCTGGCCCAGGCAAGCTGACCATGACCTTCCAACCGGAAGATGGTGGCCCGGCTGAAACTTATGACATCTTTGACTTCCCGTCTTCCGGTGTCGCCATGGGTATGTACAACCTTGATGACTCGATCCGCGACTTCGCGCGTGCGAGCTTCAACTACGGCCTGCAGCGCAAATGGCCGGTCTACATGTCGACGAAAAACACCATCATGAAAAAGTATGATGGTCGCTTCAAAGACATCTTCCAGGAAGTCTATGAGAACGAATTCGAAGACAAGTTCAAAGAGTTCGGTGGCACCTATGAGCACCGTCTGATCGACGACATGGTCGCAGCGGCCATGAAATGGTCTGGCGGTTATGTCTGGGCTTGTAAGAACTATGACGGCGACGTGCAGTCTGACACGGTTGCTCAGGGTTATGGTTCACTCGGTCTGATGACGTCTGTTCTGATGACTCCGGATGGCCAGACCGTTGAAGCGGAAGCCGCGCACGGCACCGTGACACGTCACTACCGTAACCACCAGAAAGGCGAAGCAACGTCGACCAACTCCATCGCTTCCATGTTTGCATGGACGCGCGGCATTGGTCACCGTGGCCGCATGGACGGTACACCGGAAGTTCAGGAATTCGCTGAGCTGCTGGAAGATACGATCGTCAAGACGGTCGAAGCTGGCGACATGACGAAAGACCTCGCTCTGCTCATCGGTCCGGATCAGGGCTGGCTGACAACGGAAGAGTTCATCAACAAGGTTGGTGACAATTTCGAAAAAGCGATGGCTGCGAAGTAAGCGCCAGCCGCAGATATTCAGAAAGCCCGCCTTAACCGGCGGGCTTTTTTTATGGCCATCCCCTGAATTTGGTAGGCGGATGGCGTTAGGGCTCGCTAAGCTGGCGATGTTAGCCAATCTGGGGGAAGGCGAGATGAACGATAGCGCGGACAAGCCTCGAAAATCATTGCGGCAGCGGCCGATGCTTCTGGGCCTGTTGGTGTTCATCGGTATTAGTGTTGGCAGCCATTATCTTACGCGTCTGACCATGCCGCACCGCCATGCGCAGGTCTTCGAGTGTCGCGGTGCTCCGGCTGACGGAGCCTTCTTCAACAATGCCTGTGATGAAGACATCAATTTCCGATACTGCCTGATCTCGAAGGAGGGACGTGAACAGGATGTGTGTCGCAGCAAGCGTCTGAAGCCAGGTGAGGGCGTGACAACCTATCTTGACGACAAGCGTGCCATGGGAGAGGCGTTCAGCACCGTTGTGACCTGGGCCTGCAAGCCGCCTTTCCAGCCCGACCTGGTCTCGACGCCGTCCAGTTCTGTTCGCAAGCGCCACGGATGTCGCCGCCCACGGGAAGGAGAGAGCTAACCCTGGCGGAAAAAATGTGAGCAATTGCTTGCGTGTCTGCGACGGATCATTCTAGCCTAAGCATTGGTTCTCAACTTTGGGACGAATGGGGGTGAATGTGTTGCGATTTGCACTGGTAATAGCCGGCGTGCTCTTTGGTTGTCAGGCGCAGGCTCAAATAGGGCAAAACTCTACGAGTGTTCCGGTTCCGATAATCATTTTGCCGAATAGCGAACTTGATGGCGAAAGCGTTACGGTCAGTAAAGACGAGCCGGTGCTGACGACGGGAGCGATTTCTCCGCGTGCTGTTCGCCTGACCGATGATGCCACGGTGGGTGTTGTCGGTGCAGGCGTCGATTTGAAAAAGGGTGACATCCTTTTCGGCCGGTATGAAGACTCCGTCTGGACGTATTGTGCTCTATCCGACCTGAACGCTGAAAGTCGCGCGACCCGTGTGGTTTCAGATGGTCTGATGACCATGGGCTTCAGCCTTCTGACCGAAGCGTCCCGGCCTCAATCCGTCGATTGTCTGCATGACGCCGATGGAGATGGCCGTTTTGAAACAGCGTGGGGCGCTGGAGACGCTATGTCTGATGGTGCGATCATTGCGATCAGCCTGAGGGAAAAAAGTCTCTCGGGTACACCTGGTTATGAGCGGGTTGATCCCCGCGAAGGGCTTCGTATGCCGGTTGCCATCAAGTGGAGGTATTACTCCAGAAGCAACGAAATCGCCTTCACGACTTTCGTGACTGATAAATCGGTCGGAACTGAGATGGTTTCCGTACCCGCAGAGGGTGATGAACCAGCAGAGGTTGATCTCGGCGGTGTGAAGCTCAAGCTGAAATCCCATGATGCGGATGCCAAGACAATCGACGTCGAGATCGTCTCCGGCTTTCCGTCCCGCTTTGTCCGCTTGCAGGCAACGCGCGTCGTGACCACGCGAATGGTTTATTACTGATACACGGACTTTAAAGAGCAATTACATGCGTCATATTCTTTTACTTGTGACTTTTCTTAGTGTGGCTGCCTGTGCATCGGTTCCACCCGAAGATCAGTCGAGACCTTTGATTTTTGGATATAGCCTGACACCTGAAACGACAGAGCCTCAGGAAATGTCGGTTGAGCAGGGCGAGATTTTCTTTACCTGGAATGCTCAGGTGCTGGCCACGCATGTTACGGTCAACGACGTGAAGCTCGCTGTTGTCGAAACCGGGAAGGGGAATTTGTACTGCGGTGTCAGCCAGCAGGCATTCTACTGCTATGAAGATCAGGATGGTGACAATCGACTGGAGCGACGCTGGTCCACAGCGCGTGAGCAGCGTTACTTCAACATCCTGATGGCGCGGGAGCCTTCCAGTCTCGTGACGCCAATCCCGTTTTCTCCATATGAGGGTGCGCCAGAGAGTGTCCATGAGCGGGTTTTGGGGCTGATTTATAATGGTCCGCTGGAGGGTGTGCTAACTGACGACTTTGAATTCGCCTTCGGTCTCGCTGAACTTCAACTGGGGTGGGCAACCTCAAAGGATGCTCCGCGAACCCCGGATGGTGAGAACTGGCAGGGCCTGCGGACACTCAGAACGATTAATCTGGGCCAGATGTCTGCGAAGGTGAATGTGACGCCACTGAACCTGACCTATGAAGCGCTCAAGCTTTATGTGGAAGGCAAAATGGATATTGCATTTCAGGCGGCTTCGGATGGGGAATTTGACTTGTCCAAGAAATTCAAGCTCGAAGTGGTGCAGCCGCCGACTGCCGATAATGACGTAGAGCCGCTCGAGGATAACGAGGGCGTCTAGGCGTTTTGAGGGGGGCTGCTTGCAAAGTGAACGAAGTGAGCGCCCCCCAGCTCTCAACAGGCTTTTCAGTCAGCTCGGCTCAACTTGCATTTTTGGGGTTGATTCCTGCTCAAAAATCCGTACTAACCAGCCTCCCGTCGGAGTGTAGCGCAGTCTGGTAGCGCATCTGGTTTGGGACCAGAGGGTCGGGAGTTCGAATCTCTCCACTCCGACCATTTTTCCCTTCAAGAATAGAAACAAGACTTTCTGTCACGCGAATGCGTCTCATAAAGCATTGTGCGATCAAAAAATTGACAGTGTTTTACTTTTAACTATAGAGTAACTATATCGTTACTTCGATATTTTCCTGTTTTTCTAAACAAGTGCGACATTTCGTACATTTCTGAAATTCTGTATTGCATCGCGACTGCGATTCGGTTTAGAGGTGAATTGTTCTCGAGAGTGAAGCACCCATCCCCCCCCTCGCTGATCTCTCGATGATACCCACCCAAAGTCAGGTGATGCGATTTCCGCTTCCCTCCCTCCTTCCCCCACCCGGCGGTTTCGAAGTCGATAAGACTTCATCGTGTCACCTGACGACTTTGGATTTTCCCAAAAATTCCAAAAGAAAAGCCGGGCATCAGCCCGGCTTTTTTTGTTTTTTACTTTGCGTGTGCGGCTTATTTATTGCCGGTCACGTCACGAACGGCACCTTTTGAAGCCGATGTGGTGAAGGCGGCATAGGCCTGAAGCGCCTTGGAAACGTAACGCTCGCGATTGAGCGGCGTATAAGCCTTGTCAGCGCGGATCTCTTCCTGCTGGCGGCGATTGGCCAGCTCTTCATCGGAAATGCGCAGAGAGATACCCCGGCCCGGAATATCGATATCAATCGTGTCGCCATCACGGATGAGCGCAATGGCGCCGCCTTCCGCTGCTTCCGGGGATGCGTGACCGATGGAGAGACCGGATGTGCCGCCGGAGAAACGACCATCTGTGATGAGCGCGCAGGCTTTGCCGAGACCTTTCGATTTCAGATAGCTGGTCGGGTAGAGCATTTCCTGCATGCCCGGACCGCCGCGCGGGCCTTCATAGCGGATCACGACGACATCACCAGCCTCGACCTTGCCGGTCAGAATGGCGGAGACGGCATCGTCCTGGCTCTCATAGACCTTTGCCGTTCCGGTAAAGGTGAGAATGCTTTCGTCCACGCCAGCGGTTTTCACGATGCAGCCATCAAGGGCGATATTGCCATACAGGACGGCGAGGCCGCCATCCTGGCTGAAGGCGTGTTCCTTGCTTCGGATGACACCATGCTCGCGGTCGGTATCGAGGCTCGGCCAGCGACGGTCCTGACTGAAAGCAGTCTGGGTTGGCACGCCGCCCGGCGCTGCGCTGAAGAGTTGCTTTGCCGTTTCAGACTTGGAGATGGCGATGTCCCACTGGTCGATTGCATCACCAATGGTCGGTGCGTGAACTGTTGGCAGATTGCGGTGCAGCAGACCTGCGCGATCCAGCTCACCGAGAATGGCCATGATGCCGCCGGCGCGGTGAACGTCTTCCATATGCACGTCCTGCTTGGCAGGTGCGACTTTGCAAAGACATGGGACGCGGCGCGAGAGGCGGTCGATATCCGACATGCCGAAATCAACTTCGCCTTCGACAGCTGCTGCGAGCAGGTGAAGTACGGTGTTGGTGGAGCCACCCATGGCAATGTCGAGGCTCATGGCATTCTCGAAAGCATCAAAGCTGGCGATTGAGCGCGGCAGAACGCTTTCATCATCCTGTTCGTAATAGCGCTTGGCATTGTCGACGATCAGACGGCCTGCTTCCAGGAAGAGGCGTTTGCGGTCTGCGTGCGTGGCGAGGGTAGAGCCATTGCCTGGCAGAGAAAGGCCCAGCGCTTCGGTCAGGCAGTTCATGGAGTTGGCCGTGAACATGCCGGAGCAGGAGCCGCAGGTCGGACAAGCGGAGCGCTCGATCGACGCAAGTTTCTCGTCGCTGACATTCTCATCGGCAGCAGCAACCATGGCATCGACCAGGTCGAGTGCCATTTCCTCGCCTTCCCAGGTCACCTTGCCGGCTTCCATCGGGCCGCCGGAGACGAAAACGGTCGGAATATTGAGGCGCATGGAGGCCATCAGCATGCCCGGGGTGATCTTGTCGCAATTGGAGATGCAGACCATGGCATCGGCGCAGTGCGCATTGACCATATATTCCACACTGTCTGCGATCAGTTCGCGAGAGGGCAGGGAATAGAGCATGCCGTCATGGCCCATCGCGATGCCGTCATCCACCGCAATGGTGTTGAACTCCTTGGCAACGCCGCCAGCCGCCTCGATCTCACGGGCAACCATTTGTCCCAGATCTTTCAGGTGTACATGGCCTGGCACGAATTGCGTGAAAGAGTTCACCACCGCGATAATCGGTTTGCCGAAATCACCATCTTTCATGCCAGTGGCGCGCCATAGTCCGCGTGCGCCAGCCATATTGCGGCCATGAGTCGAAGTACGGGAACGATAGTGAGGCATAGGTCCTTCTTTCTTTCGGATGATCAGGCCGTTGCGGTCATTCGCATCACAAAGCCTGACTTTGCCCTAACAGCCAAGTTCAGCCATCGCAAGAACTCGGCCTGCGATATTGATCGCTTTCGGCAAGCATTTTGCGAAAATCGCGTCTGATGATGCCTCTGTGGGGACGTTTCTGCGAAGAAGGGCTGAAAATCAGAAAAGATTGATTGTTGAGTGTTCGATCAGTCGTTTTGACCAAACTGGCTGACGCAGCGTTTTCGGTCTCAGATTGTGGAAAGTTACGAAAACCGACACATTTCCTTCAGTTTACTGTTGCAAATAGTTTGCAGTAACATTAGTCACCCGTTTCGAGATTGAGAACAATTCGCAAATGGGGCGGACATGAAATTTGCAATGACGGGCGGCGTGAGTTCTCTCGCGCTCGGGATCGTACTTCTGTCAGGCGCAACAGCTTATGCAGAAGAACCAGCAGCTGTTGAACAGTCGTCTTCCGAGAAGGAACGCAAGCTCGACAATATCGTCGTGACGGCGGCGGGATATCAGCAGAACATCGTTGATGCGCCGGCAAGCATCACGCTTCTGCCTGCTGAAGAACTGGAACAGCAACGTGTGAACAGCCTCGCGGAGGCGCTGCGCAATGTTCCGGGCGTTGACGTGGGGAATGGCGTTGGCAAAACCGGGGGGCAGAGCATCGCCATTCGCGGCATGCCGAGTGACTACACGCTCGTTCTGGTCGATGGTCGTCGCCAGAATGCAGCAGGTAATGTGACGCCGAACGGATTTGGTGACACGTCTTCGAACTTTATTCCGCCGGTTTCTGCGACGGAGCGTATCGAAGTGGTGCGTGGACCGATGTCGACCCTTTACGGGTCTGACGCGATGGGCGGCGTCATCAACATCATCACCCGTACGCCGGATGAGGATTTCGGCATCGATCTCGGCTTTGACACGACGCTTCAGGGCGATGACGCTTTCGGCAATAGCTACAACACCACGCTTTATGCCGATGGCCCGATTGTGTCGGAGCAGCTCTCATTTGCAGTGCGCGGCCGTTATTATGAGCGTGAAGCCTCGGATCTGATCTTTACCGATGCCAATGGCGACCCGATTGAAGTGTCCAAGCGTGGGCCTTCGCCTGTCGAGGGGACAATCTGGTCTGCGGGCGGTCGTCTGACCTACACGCCGAATGATGATCACCGCATCTGGTTCGATGTGGATGTGAACAAGCAGGCCTTCGACAATTCTGAAGGTCAACTCGGTACACTCGGAACACGCGGCTATGCGGATGAGCTCGAGTTTAACCGCGAGCAATTCGTGCTGGCCTATACCGGCGATGTGCTGGGCGGCGTCGTGGATGCCGACATTACGCGCAACGCGACAGAAACCATTGGCCGTGTCCTGCCATCTGATGTCGAAGGCACAGATCGTCTCGCAGGTGATCCGCGCGATCTGGAAGCAACCAACACCATCTATAATGCGCGTTTCTATCGGACGATTGGTGCGCACACCTTCACGCTCGGTGGCCAGTTCTGGGACGCGGAAATGACCGATGGTGTCGCGGTGGATGAGTTCACTCATGAACAATGGGCGCTGTTTGCAGAGAGCCAGTGGCAGATTATTGATGATCTCGCCCTGACCCTCGGCGTTCGCTATGACAATCACAGCACGTTCGGCGAGCAATTGTCGCCGCGCGCCTATCTCGTCTGGACGGCGAATGAGTATCTGACGCTCAAAGGCGGCGTCAGCCGTGGTTTCAAGACACCGCGTCTGGAACAGATTGCATCCGGTATTATCGGCTTCCGTGGGCAGGGGACTATTCCGGTGCTCGGTACGCCGACACTGCAACCGGAAACCAGCACGACCTATGAAGCCGGTGCCTATTTTGATGTCGGCAATGGCCTGACCGGCAATATCACCGTTTTCCAGAACGTCTTTGAGGACAAGATTGCGAACGGTCCGGAGCTGATCAACTGTTCCTATGGTCTGACGGAAGAAGAGTATGCTGCGCTTGAGCCATCTGACTCCTGTGTCGATTATGGCTACTGGCCGCGTCCGGCCACCTATTCGCAGTCTATCAATGTCGATGAGGCGGAAACGCGCGGTATTGAGGCCTCACTGCGTAAGGCGTTCGACAGGGTGACCGTGTCGGTGAACTACACCTATCAGGACAGCGAACAGAAAAGCGGTCCGAGCGAGGGCGAGCCTCTGGTGAATGTGCCAGAGCATCAGCTGAATTCGCGTGTGAACTGGGATGTGACGTCCGACATCAATCTGTGGATCCGAGGCGAATATGCCTCTGAGCGCTATCGCGGCGCTGGTGAAGCACAGGAACAACTCGGTGACTATTCGAGCTATGTTCTGTTCAATCTCGGTGGCGGCTGGAAACTCAATGACAATGTCACGTTTAACGCGACCATTGATAACCTGTTTGACGAGGATTTCATTCAGTACATGCCGTATGAAAGCCGTGGATCGCTCGCTTATTCCAACGAGTATGCGATCAATCAGGAGCCGCGCCGTCTGTGGCTCTCGGTTAATCTGAACTACTAGGCGTTATATGTCTCCCGGCTGCGCCTCTGGTGCAGTCGGGGGCGCCTTCATTTCCCTGAGGCCATCATACAAGATGGCTCTTGCCAAACGCTGTGATCCCGCCGACATACGCGCCATGGCTCAACCTCCTGTTCTGACACTTTCCGACGTCCGCCTGACCTTTGGCGGCAAACCCATTTTCCAGGGCGTGACGCTTGCGCTTGGGCCGACCGAACGCGCCGTTCTGGTTGGTCGCAATGGCGCGGGTAAATCCACCCTGATGAAGGTCATTGCCGGAGAGATCGAAGCCGATGAGGGCGAAGTCTGGCGCCAGCCCGGCACGCGCGCCATTTATCTGCGTCAGGAGCCGGACCTTTCAGGATACAAGACGCTCGCCGATTTTGCGGTGGCAGACCTTCCGGCCATTTCCGCGGATGATCGCCATCTGGCAGAAGCAGAGCTGATGGCGCTGGGTCTGGACCCGGAAGCCGACCCGGCAAAGCTCTCAGGCGGGCAGAAGCGCCGTGCGGCCCTGGCACGCGCTTTCGCGGCTGATCCCGATATTCTACTGCTCGACGAGCCGACCAACCACCTTGATATTCCGGCGATTGAGCAACTCGAAGGGCGTCTGGCGAGCTATCGCGGCGCGCTTTTGATGGTGAGCCACGACCGGCGGTTCCTCGAAGCGATTTCCACGAGCTGTTTCTGGCTTCGTCAGGGACAGGTTCGGCGCTATTCGCGCGGCTATAAATTCTTTGATGACTGGGCCAATGAGGTCGAAGCCGAAGAAGAGAAGGCGCTGGAGCGTCTGAACACGCAGCTCAAAGCCGAGCAGCGCTGGATGGAGCGCGGCGTTACCGCGCGGCGCAAGCGCAATATGGGGCGTTTGCGGAAGGTCATGGACATGCGCGCAGAACGCCAGTCCCGCAAGACCAGCCTCAATGAAATCCGGGCGACCTCTGACATGACGCTGGAAACAGCTGAGGGCTCTGGCAAGCGTGTCATCGAAGCGCGGGGGATTTCCAAGACGTTCAGCACTCCGGCAGGTGATCTGCCCGTCGTTCAGGATCTTTCCATTCGCATCCAGCGTGGCGATCGTCTGGGCATTATCGGTCCGAACGGCGCCGGCAAATCCACCCTGATCAAGCTTTTGCTCGGGGAGCTGGAGCCAGATACCGGCTCGGTGAAGCTCGGCACCAATCTCGAGATTGCCTATCTGGACCAGTCACGTGCCAAGCTCGATCCGAAAGATACGCTCTGGCAGGCTCTGGCGCCGGAGGGCGGTGATCAGATCGTTGTGCGCGGTGTGCCGCGCCATGTTGCCTCTTATGCGCAGGACTTTCTGTTCAAATCCGAACAATTGCGCCAGCCGGTGTCTGCCTTGTCCGGCGGGGAGCGTAACCGCCTGCTGCTGGCCATCGCGCTCGCCAAACCCTCCAACCTTCTGGTGCTGGACGAGCCGACAAACGATCTCGATATGGAGACGCTGGAGCTCCTGGAAGACATGCTGGCCGAGTATGATGGCACGTTGATCCTTGTCAGCCACGACCGGGCCTTCCTGGACGGTGTGGTGACATCCTGTCTGTCGCCGGTGGGTGATGGCAAATGGCTGGAGACGCCGGGCGGGTATGAAGACGCTGTACGTCAGCTGAAGGAAATCCGCGGCGCGAGCACGAGCGGTAAATCCGGTGGTTCGAAATCGTCGGCGAAATCGGACAAGCCTTCCGGCGGCAAGGCGCAGAACAAGCTGTCATTCAAGGACAAGCATCGCCTGGAAGAACTCGACAAGCTGATGCCGAAACTGCAGGGCCAGATTGAGGCGCTGGAGGCCGAAATGGCTGACCCGGAGCTGTTCACACGGGATGCGGACCGCTTCCACAAGGCGAGCGGCGAGCTGGAAGCAAAACGTGAGGCGCTTGAGGAAGCCGAGATGGAATGGCTGGAACTCGAAGAGAAGAAAGAAGCGCTTCAGGGATAGCGGACCAGCTTCGAAGTTCCTTTCTTCGCCGTTAACCGTGTTTGAAATAATCCACAAACACGCCGGAAAATTCGCGCTATTTTCGTCCTTAAGGCGTTGAATGCGTAAAAATGGCTTCCTTAAACCTAAGCTTTGTTAACCGCTGTATGACAACCTCAGGGCCAGACATAAAAAACAATTGTGATGGCCATGAACGATCAAAACGCAGTCTCTACTTTTGCCCGTTTGAAAGACCTCGCGACTGAAACTTCCAGCGAAAAACGCCGGGAGTTGCTGCGCTCTGTGACGGATATGTTCCTTGGCGATCCATGTGATCGTTCAGAAACAGAGTGCATGCTGTTTGATGACGTGATCTCTGCCGTCGTGAAAGATATGGAAAGCGCGGTTCGTGCGGAGCTGTCCGATAAGCTCGCAGATACCGGTGCGCCCATCACCAACACATTGAAACGCTTTGCGATGGATGACGACATTGAAGTCGCCCGTCCCATCCTCGAGCGATCGAAAGCGCTGACGGAAGACGATCTTGTCGAAGTCATCGCGAACAAAACACAGGAACACATGCTGGCCGTCACACGTCGTGAGACGGTGAGTGAGCGCGTTTCGGGTGCGATCGTTGATCGTGGTACCGATGCGGTTGTCGCCTCACTTCTGGAGAACTCCGGTGCGATCATCGACCGTGAGTCGATGGAGAAGGTGACGGACCGCGCGGTTAAGAGCGCGACGATCCAGAAGAGCTTCGTCAATCGCGATGAAGTGCCGCTCGATCTGCTCAACGAGCTTGTCACAGTGGTTCAGAAAGACCTGCGCAGCGAAATTCTCAAACGCTTTGAGAATGTCAGCGAACAGGAACTTGAAGCCGCGCTGGCCAAGAGCCGTCGTGTTGTGAAGCAATCCTTCGGAAAGACGTCGCGCGAGCGCAAGGCTGCGGTTGAAGAAGTAAACCGCATGGAACAGCGCGGCCCTCTGAAGCTGGAATATCTGCTGAAATATCTTCAGGAAAACAGCCCGCATGCGTTTGCTGAAGTGCTCAGCCGCATGAGTGGCATCGGCCATGAAAACGCAATGAAGATCTATCGCGACCGCGATGTCGACAGCCTTGCCATGACGATGAAAGCCATGGATGCGCCGCTGCCGCTGTTCGCAACGACGGCTGCCTATATCGCTGGCGTGTCGGATGCGGTCAGTCAGGTGAAGCGCTATGCGGGCATCTACAAGGATGTTCCGGCAGACGCTGCGCGCCGTGCGCTGCGCTTCTGGAAAGTGCGTGCGAACGCAAGCGAAGCCGCTTAATCTGCGGCTTCTTCTCTCAGACAGTTTTTATTCTTCGCCGTCACTCAGGCCGTTTGCCTGTTCATGAGCGAGCTTTTCGACGCGTGCGCGTTCGACACGATCTGAAAGCTCTGGCGGTGACATGATTTCCGGCGGGTCCTGCTGCTGCATATAGACGGTGCGGCTCGGGAAGGCGAAGCCGGTGCCTGCCTTTTCGATAATGTCCATGATTTCCAGGGCGAATTCTTCTTTCAGTGCGAGCCATTCACCCCAATTGGTGGTGTTGGTGAACGTATAGATCAGGAAATCGATTGAACTTGCGTTGAAATTATCGACGCGCACGAACAGGCTGGCGGCCGGCGGCTTGGCGAAAGCCGGATTGGCCCAGAGATAAGCTTCGATCTCATCACGGATGTATTTCAACTGGTCGACGGTTGTCCGGTATTCCACGCCGACAGCCCATTTGATCCGGCGATGGGTCATGCGCGAGAAGTTGGTCACGGCATTGTCCGAAAGCTTGGAGTTCGGCACATACATCGGGCTTTTGTCGAAGCGGCGGATGAGCGTTGAGCGGAAATTGATCTTTTCGACTGTGCCTTCGCAGACGCCGTCAATGGCGATCCATTCGCCTGGCAGGAAGCGCTTCTCGGTCAGTATGAGCATGCCGGCGATCAGATTCTTGAACAGATCCTGCGCGCCAAGGCCGACCGCAATGCCGAACACGCCGAGACCGGCAATGATTGGGCCGATGGAGAAGCCCCAGATATCCAGAACAGCGGCGGCGCCGATGATGAGGAACAGCACCTGAAGAGTTTTGACCATCCAGTCGACAATGGCGCCGGAGAGGGTTTCGCGCAGGCCCGTAAACAGGAAGGAGAATGCGCCAACAGCCCGGTTCAGTGTCCAGAAAATCGAGACCGCGACGAGGGAGCGCAAGATCTGATCTGCGATATGCTGCGGTGTTTCTGCAAGCTGGATGACCTGAGTGGAAATGTAGATGCCGACAATGATCGGCACGATTTTCAGAGGCTCGGAAATGGTGGAGACCAGCGCATCATCGAGATTGGTCCGGGTGCCGGCAGCGGCGCGCGTAATGGCGCGGACAACAAACCGGGCGAACAGGCCACGCAACATGAGTGCCGCGAGCATAATGCCGAGGGCCAGAAAGATCTGGCCATATGTGAGATCAAACACACCCTTGAACCAGATATCGACCATATAGGCGTAAGCATCCTGTGCCCAGGTCGGCAAAGATGCCGTCCATTCAGGTGCTTCCTGAATCCTGCCCATCCAAATCATCTGTGCACTCCCCGATATCAGCCCGGCTTGTTTTAGAAAGGCGGGGAGGTTCGTCAACCTTTCGAACAGGCTCAGTCGGCAGCCTCGTCAAAATTGTCCGCTATCAGAATTCACGTCTTGAATTGCATATACAACTGACGCAGGGTCAGACTTGTCGTGGCGTCTGGGCAGGCTATCTTCCCACGCAATGCCTTTTGGGAGGAAAGCTTATGACTGTACCTGCAGTTCTGAAGAATCTGCGTCTGCCGGTGATTGGATCGCCGCTGTTTATCATTTCACAGCCGGATCTGGTGATCGCGCAATGTAAGGCTGGGATCGTCGGTTCGTTTCCGTCGCTGAATGCGCGCCCGGAAAGTCTGCTGGATGAGTGGCTGGACCAGATTACGTCTGAACTCGACAGTTATAATAAATCCAATCCTGATCGTCCGGCGGCGCCTTTCGCTGTGAATCAGATCGTCCACAAGACGAATAATCGCCTCGAGCATGACCTCGAAATGTGCGTGAAATACAAAGTGCCAATGGTGATTACGTCGCTGGGCGCACAGCAGTTTGTGAATGATGCCATCCATTCCTATGGCGGTATCGTCATGCACGACGTGATCGATACGATCTTTGCGCGCAAGGCGCTCGAAAAGGGTGCTGACGGTCTGATCGCGGTTGCTTCGGGCGCAGGTGGTCATGCCGGTACGCGCTCACCCATGGCACTGATTCAGGACATTCGTGAGTTCTGGGACGGGCCGCTGGCGCTTTCCGGCGCAATCGGCAATGGCGGTGCCATTGCGGCGGCGCAATGCATGGGCGCTGACTTTGCCTATATCGGATCCGCCTTTATTTCCTGCGACGAGGCCGTTGCGACGGAAGGTTATAAGGACATGATCGTCGAGTGCGACAGCAAGGACATCATCTATTCCAACCTGTTCACCGGTGTGCATGGCAATTATCTCGCACCATCCATCGCGAAGGCGGGGCTCGACCCGAACAATCTGCCGGAAAGCGATCCATCCAAGATGAATTTCGGCTCTGGCGGCAATCAGGAAGCCAAGGCGTGGAAGGATATCTGGGGCTGCGGCCAGGGGATTGGCGCGATCAAAAAGCGTGGTCCGGTGTCTGAACTCGTCGATCGCTTTGAGCGTGAGTACAAGGCTGCGATTGCGGCGGTTTCCCGTGGTGAGGCGTTTGATTTTAAAGCGCTGACGGCGACGGTCTGATAAGGGCTGCCTTCGCTACTTGCTTGCATTTTGACAGCATTGATTGCATTATGCTGTCAAAATGTGGAGTGCAGCTTGGCGACTTTAACAATTCGAAACTTAGACGACGAGGTTCGTGACCGGTTGCGGGAGCAAGCGGCAAGGCATGGTCGGTCCATGGAAGCCGAAGCGAGATCGATCCTCCTGGAATCCGTGAACAAGCGCCCAAGACGGGTTGAGGACGCTCTCATCGTCATGCGTAAAGTGTTCGAGGAAGCCGGTTTTGCCGATGACCTCGACATAGAGAAACGCGAATCGGCGCGACCATCGGTCGATTTCGAAGCGTGATCATTCTCGACACCAATATCATATCCGAATTGATGAAGTCGTCGCCGGACCCTGGTGTTTTCGAGTGGGCTTCGCACCAGCGTCGTGACGTAATCGCCATCACAGCCATCACATATGCCGAGCTTCTGGAGGGGATCGCCCGACTGCCAGATGGTCAGCGGAAAGAGCAGCTAAGACTCGCGCTGTATGAATTACGCCGGTCTTTCTTCGAAGCAATTCTGGTGTTTGATCAAAACGCCGCCGAAATTTATGCAGAAATGTCTCAACGTCTGAAATCAATAGGACGGAATGTAAGTCAAGCTGACAGGATGATCGCCTCTATTGCGCTACTGACGGACGGCTTGCTCGTGACAAGAAATACAAAAGACTTTGAATTTACCGGCGTGTCACTCGTCAATCCATTCGGATTCCAGAGTGATTGAGATGTTGAGCGCTTCTATTCGGCAAAATCCGCTGACGGCAGCCGCGGACTAGCCGAAGAGGCGGAACTTATCCGACCTTGATGAATATATTCCTATAATGCCGCTTCTATCCAAAGGAGCGGCATTTTTCATGAGTGCATCAGATTTCACCCATCATCTGGGTTTGCCTTACCTGTTGTCCAATCAGGCCCAGAAGCATGTAACCCTGAATGAAAGCCTGCAGGCTCTGGACGGTCTGCTTTTCCTCTCGGTCGTTTCGCGCAGTGTGACGACCCCGCCAGCGAGCCCGTCAGAGGGCGACCGGTATCTGATTGCCGGGGGTGCCAGCGGAGACTGGAGCGGGAAGTCAGGCCTGCTTTCATGCTTTGTCGATGGGGGATGGCTGTATTCTTCGCCGCAGACGGGATGGGTTTGCTGGATCGAAGATGAAGCCCTGTTGCTCGTGAAGCATGACGAGGCATGGCGCGGTGTGACACCCGACGCCTTGCAGAACCTTGAGCGGCTGGGGCTTGGTGCAACAGCGGATGGGTCCAATCCGTTGCTGGCCAAGCTGAATGCTGCGCTGTTTACGGCGCTGGAAACAGGATCAGGCGGATCGGGCGATTTGCGCTTCAAGCTGAACAAGGAAGCGTCCGGCGATGTCCTCTCCCTGTTGTTGCAGACAGGTTATTCGACACGTGCAGAGCTTGGCTTGCTGAATGACGACCAGCTGACGCTACAGGTTTCTCCTGATGGATCCGCGTTCAAACAGGCGCTGCAAGTGGGGCCAGCAACGGGCGCTGTGGCGCTGAAACAGCATCCGAAGTTCAGCGGTTACTGCAATTACGATCAGTATCATGCAGCGGGGGCGTGGTTCGCGGTCGACATCAACAATTTCCGCCACAATACGCAGGGTGCCGTGTCAGCCGGTGTTTTCACAGCGCCGCATGACGGTGTGTATCTGTTCGGCTGTGGCGGCAGGCTGAAACTGAATGCGGCCCCGCCTGTCGATTTCTGCCTGGGGCTATCAGTGAACAGTGCAGCCCCGAGCGATGACCGGCGTGTCGGCTTCACCTGGCCGGAAACCATGAGCGCGCATGCGACCGGCAAAGTCACCGGATCATCCGGCGCAGCCGTCGCCCAGGGGGCAAGCGTGACGCGGAATTCGACCGGTCGCTATACAGTGACACTCGCCACAGCCATGCCGTCTGCGGATTATGTCGTGCTGGCGACCGTAACAGGCGTTGCCGGTGTCTATAGCGACATCAAGCCGGTCGTCGAGAACCAGACCGCAAGCAGCTTCATCATCAATTTGCTGGCAGGTGACAATAGCGGCGCCGCTGACGTGGCAGGGGACGCGGACTTCTTCTTTGCGGTCTTGCCGCCAGCAGGCCGCGAGCGATTTGCCCCAATGGTGACGATGACCAGCCTGTTGCAACTCAGCGCAGGTGACACGGTCGCGTGCGTCGGTCGCTTTGACGGCGATGATGCGTATCTCGAGGCCGACACGAACTATTTCTGGGGCGCTCAGATCGCCTGATTTTCTCAAAGCAAAAGGGGGCGGGCATGCGATATGCACGCGCAAGCCAGGTGAGCTGGGACAAGGCGCGCTGGCCGAATTTCCGTGCGCATGAATTTGCCTGCAAATGCGGCGGACGGTTCTGCAAGGGTGAATACTGGCACGATCCGGATTTTCTGGATCGTCTGCAAGCCATGCGGAATGTCCTGGGGCCGCTGGTCATCAATTCCGGGCATCGATGCGCCTTGTGGAATGCGGCGGTCGATGGTGCGCCGAGATCCAGACACAAGACCATTGCGGCGGACATTTCCCTGATGGGACACGACCGCCACGCGGTTCTGAACGCGGCGCGCAGTGCTGGCTTCAACGGCCTGGGGCTGGCGCAGACCTTTCTGCATGTGGATCGCCGGAGCATTCCGGCCACATGGTATTACGGCCAGAAAAGCCGAAACCTCTGGAAAAGCTGATCGGGAGCAAAGACATGGAAAATGAATGGTTCGGCATGGCTGCGAGCGCTGCGGGTGGTGGTCTGTTCGGTGTCATTGGCACCGCCCTTGGCCGCATTGCCGGGTATTTTGAAAAGCGCCAGGAACAGAAATTCGAAATGGCACGCTGGGGCCATGAAACCGATCTTCTGCGCCTTCAGATGGATGCAAAGCGCGAGGAAACCGAAGCGGAGATTGCGCTGACACAGGCACAGGGTAGCTGGGATGGGCTTGCTGCCAGTCTGAATGCTGAGGCGTCGATTCCTGACAGCTATAAATGAGTGAATGCCGTGCGTGCGCTGACCCGGCCATGTCTGACATTTCTGCTCTGGCTGTTGTGCTGTCTGGTCTTCTTCGGCGTCGATGGTGGCATGCGTGGCCGGATTGTCGAAACCGCTGTCTTCGCTGCGACGGCTGCAACGCTCTGGTGGTTCGGAGATCGGTCCAGCGTTAAAGAAAGGCCTATTTAATGCGCCTCAGTTCCCTGCGATGGCCTTAAGTCGGTCCTGAAGCCAGCTGAGATGGCGTTGAAGCGTTTCAATTTCGTCCGTTCCGACCCGTGGATCGGCACGCTTCTCCGCCAGCCAGTTTTCCATGAGGGAAATCTGTTCGCTCAGCCAATTGGCCTGATCGGGAGAGTCATCGAAAAGAAAGTCGTTCGCCTGCATGGCACCCTATATAGCGCAAAACTGCGTGTTTCGACGTTGTCAGGGTGTCACATGTGACGCGATAACGCGGATCAGCCTGGCAGGATCTGCATGGCGACGGCGATCAGGCAGGTCAGTGCGCTTAGTGTCGCGATCGTGCGGAGCGTCATATACCAGGCCGGATATCGCGCGGTGGAATCCCATGCCAGCAGCATGAGAAAGCAGCCACTTAGTACGAGCATTGCTCCGGCAACCCATGTGCCCGGCAACATGCCGAAAATCAGCATGACCCAGGCAATGATGGATGGAATGACGGCCAGCGCCATCACGCCAGCATTGATCCGGTCGCCAGACTTACCAAACTCGCCGCCCCAGCGTGCACCGGCCATGAAGCTGAGAATGCTGCCAGCATAGGCGATCAGAGAGGTGCGTCCGACAAGTCCGACCAGTTCGGCGTCCGACGGGCGGTGCAGGAGATAGGTCGCGACTTCGCGCTCATAGCTGGCGACCAGCGCTGACGCGATAAACGGCACAATCCCGAGCAACGTCAGCAGTGTGACGGTGAGGCTGAAGCGCTTTTCCATGTGAGTCTGGCCTATTTCCCGATGGCGTAGTCTAGAGCCGTTTCCCAGCCTTCAATCAACTGCTCTCTTTCGCTCGCCGCCATTTTTGGCTCATAGACTTTCGCAATGGCGCGCGCCTCGTGCCAGTCATCAAGGCTCATCCAGCCAAGTTCGCCAGCGGCAATCACGGCTGCGCCAAGCGCTGTCATTTCAGGATAGGGCGGGCGTTCCACGACAAGGCCGGTGATATCGGAGAGGAATTGTAGCAGCCAGTCATTTTCCGCCATACCGCCATCGACACGCAGAATGCCGACATTACAGCCATCGCTTTCGAAGGCCTGTAGCAGGTCATAGGTCTGATAGGCGGCCGCTTCGAGCCCTGCACGGACGATGTGTGCGGCGCGTGTGCCACGGCTCAGCCCTGTGATCTGGCCACGTGCATCCGGCGCCCAGTGCGGTGCGCCAAGGCCTGTGAAGGCAGGGACGAAATAAACGCCGCCATTGTCCGGAAGTTCTGCGGCCATGGCTTCCGAGGCCGCTGCATCGCTGATCAGCCCGAGCTCATCGCGCAGCCATTTGACCACAGTGCCCGCATTGAAGATCGAGCCCTCCAGTCCCCAATGGGTGCGGCTTTGGGCCTGATAGGCGCAGGTGCCGAGCAAGCGGTTCTTGGAACTTGGAATATCGAGCCCGGTATTCGCAACCAGGAACGCACCGGTGCCATAGGTAATCTTGGCTTCGCCCGGCTGGACGCAGGCCTGACCGATCAGGGCCGCCTGTTGATCGCCGACCATGGACGAAATGGGCAGGGACTTGCCGAAGAGTGCCTGATCTGTCTCGCCGTATTCGCTGCCGGTTGGCGCAATGGTCGGAAGCGTAGACCAGGGCACATCAAACAGTTTGCATAAGTGTTCAGACCAGGCGAGCGTGGACAGATCCATCATCGCGGTCCGGGACGCATTGGTCACGTCGGTCGCGTGTTCGCGGCCTCCGGTGAGGCGAAAGAGCAGAAAGCTGTCAACCGTTCCGAACGCGGCCTTGCCAGCGTCTGCGGCCTCTTTCGCGCCAGGCACGTTTTCCAGAAGCCAGCCAATTTTGGTCGCGGAAAAGTACGGATCAAGGATCAGGCCAGACAGCGCCTGAACATCGCGCTCCTTGCCTTCCTTTCGCAGGACTTCGCACCGGGCCGCTGTCCGTCTGTCCTGCCAGATAATGGCCGGTCCGAAGGCTTTGCCTGTTTCCTTGTCCCAGAGCAGGGTAGTTTCACGTTGGTTGGCAATGCCGATGCCGGAGAATTTCTCGACCCCGCCACTGGCACTGATCACCTGTTTGCAGACATCGAGGGTTTTTTCCCAGATCTGTTCCGGGTCCTGCTCGACCCAGCCATCCTTCGGAAAGGTCAGCGGAATTTCGGCCTGCGCGCTGGCCTGCGGGTTGAGCGATTTGTCAAAGGCAATGGCTCGCGTGGATGTCGTTCCTTCGTCGATAACCAGAATATAATCGCTCAATGTGCCGCTCCCTTTTCCTCACGCTCAGCTATAGCACCCGGATTTGCCGGGACGCAAAACGCAGAGCGTCGGATTTTGTCATGTTTTCGTCGAGGTGACGCTTACCGGGTAGGAAATGCCTGAAAGATGTTCGGGGTTTCCCGGGCACAAAAAAAAGAGCGGCCTGAGCCGCTCTTTTGGGAAGACTGTGTTGTCGGCGCCTAGAAGGCCGTCTGTGCACCCACCATGATCACATCGGTCTTGGCATCATTGTCTGACCATGTGCTGCCATCCGGGAAGTTTCCGCCGCTCACAAAGTTCAGAGGCGCAAAACCGTTCACGTGAATGTATTCGGCAAACAGGTTGAGGTTTTCAGCAAGGAAGCGTGAATAACCCAGAACGAACTGGTCCTGGCGTTCCCATGGGGCGCCGTCATCGCCTGCGCGGAATTTGGAAAACTCCAGCGAGACGAACTGATTGCGGTCGCCGCCATCAAGCAGCGGACCGAAACCGTAGCGGCCGCCGAGTGTCCAGGAGCGGGTCTTCTGCGCATCATAAATGCTGAGCGGATTGGTTGGGTCCGGAACCGCAGACCCCGGCCAGTCTTCGGTTGTCTGAGCAAACTCGCCAAGGAGTTCCAGCTCGCCAAAGTTCAGGCGTCCGTAGGTGGCCCAGGCGGGATTGTTTTCGTCACATGGATTGAAGTGGAAGACCGGATAGTTCTGACAATACGGGCTGCCATGCTCATAGCTGGCACCGAACAACAGGCTGTCCGTTTCGCCGAACTCGAAGGTGTAGTTTGCGTCGACCGCGAAATTGTTCACCCGAGACGGCACATTCGTGCCTTTGACCGGCGTGTTGGCCGCGCGGAACTGTGCGCCGCCCTGAATGGCCATGGCGCGTAGCAGAAGGCCGTCTTTCACATACCCGACCTGAGCACCATAGGCGAGACCGGCAAACGAGTGCCAGTTCGTTGAGTTGGTGAACGGTGACACGGTATCGTTCAGACCGAAGGGTGTGTCGAGCTTGCCGATCGCGGCATAGACCGGCCAGCGGTCAAGATCGCCTGCGAGAAGATAGGCGCGGCGCGCCACAATCTTGTTACGGTCGAGATCGGTGATCGTACCCGATCCGAAATTCTGTTCCGGGTTATAAAGCAGCTCCACATAACCGGTCAGCCAGTCATTGATATTGGCGGTTACAGCAAGCTGAGCAGAGTGGATCAGCGCCTCGCTGACATAGTCGCCAATCTGGTTGGCGGATGTCGGATTGCGCATCAGATAGCCGAACTTGTCATCCCGGTTGCTTGATTGCGCATTGGCAATGGCAATGACCTGACCAGAGAGCGTGACCGGCGTATCCAGCTCACCTTTCTGGCGGGTTTCGAGCTGGATCAGCAGTTTGCGGTTCACGTCTTCTGCCGGGTCGAGCACTTTGTAAGCATAGCTTGAATTCGTGCCGACAAGCCCTTGTGAGGTTTTCTTGACCGTTGGGTCTTCTGCCGTGTCGGCAGGCAGACGCTCGAGATCTTTCTCGGCGATCAGCGCGTTGACGGTTTTCATCAGCGCGGCATTTTGTTGTTCGAGTTTCTCGATCCGGTCCAGCAGTTCCTGACTGGTCGGATCTGCGATAGCTGGCGCCCCTGCCATCATTATGCTGCCCAAGCATAAGAGGCTGGTCGCTAGAAGCGATTTTCTCATGATTTTCCCCAAGCATTGCGACTTAACGTCGATCCGGGCGAAAATCAGGTTGAGGTCTTAATGAGACGTAAACAGAATAAGGCACGTTAGGGTGTATTTAACGCATTTACTCATAAAAATATGAAAAACCGCCCGACTGGGAAAATCGGGCGGTTTTAATCTCAATTAAGAGTGGAATTAGCCATTTTTCTTGGTGGCGATCCAATCCTCGACGAGGCTTTCCAGGACATCCAGTGGCACCGCACCATTGCGCAGAACTGTGTCATGGTACTCGGCAATGTTGAAATCCTCGCCAAGTTCTGTCTTGGCATGCTCGCGAAGTTCGAGAATTTTCAGCATGCCGATTTTGTAAGCCGTCGCCTGACCCGGCATGACGATATAGCGCTCAATGGCCTTGATGCAGTCGCCTTCCGGGTTCGGGGTGTTGGTCATCAGATAGTCAATGGCCTGCTCACGAGTCCACTTCTTGTCGTGAATGCCTGTGTCGACCACGAGGCGTGCCGCGCGCCATAGCTCCATGGCCAGACGACCGAAGTCAGAATACGGATCGTCATAGAAGCCAAACTCTTTCGGGAAGTATTCCGAATACAATCCCCAGCCTTCGGTATAGGCGGTGTAGCCGCCGAATTTGCGGAAGCTCGGGATGCCGTCCAGCTCCTGCGCAATGGCAATCTGCATGTGGTGGCCCGGAATGCCTTCGTGGTAGGCGAGGGCTTCCATCTGATAGACCGGCATGTCCGCCATATTATAGAGATTGGCATAATAGGTGCCCGGGCGAGAGCCATCTGGTGCCGGGCGCTGGTAAAACGCCTTGCCCGCAGATTTCTCGCGGAAAGGCTCTACGGCTTTCACAATCAGATCTGCTTCCGGGAAGGTGTTGAACATGTCCGGCAGCTCGTCACGCATGGTGTCGATCAGAGCGGTTGCCTCTGCCAGATATTCAGCTTTGCCTTCTTCGGTGTTGGGCTTGAAGAATTGCGGGTCCGTTCGGGTGAATTCGAAGAACTCCTGCAGTGTGCCTTCAAAACCGACCTGGTCCATGATGGCGCGCATTTCGTCATGAATGCGGGCAACCTCAGACAGTCCGAGGTCATGGATTTCTGACGCCGTCATGTCCGTTGTCGTCATGCGGTTCAGACGCATGGCGTAATAAGCGTCCGCGTCTGGCAGTTTCCAGGCGCCATCATCCGTTGTCGCATTCTCAACATCGGCTTCCATGAAATCGATCACGGCCTGAAAGCCCTCATTGACGGATGTCAGCAAGGCGGCTTCGGCATCAGCGAGCAGGGTTTCATACTCGTCTTCATTGATCGTGCCGTCTTCCATCAGTGCATCGATCTTTTTGCGGAAGTCTTGCATGAGCGGGCTGTCGCTCATGTCTTCTGTTTCGGTGAACGGGTAGCCCGTCAGCACATTGCGCGCATCCGAGATGACATAGTCATAGACGAACAGAGGTGGACGAATGCCTTTTTCGGCGGCGTCTTCAGCGTTCTGGACGTGCTGCTCGAGATAGTCTGCAACGCCTTCCAGACGGGAAATATAGTCTTGCGCTTCTGCCTTGGACGAGATGCTGTGCTGGTTGATCAGGAAGGCTGGAACCGAGCTCTGGACGCCGAACATCTGATTGAAGGTGTAGTTATAGTCGCGATACGCGAACGCCTTCTTGTCCTGCTGGTACTGGTTTTCATACAGGCGATAGGACAGCTTGGCGCTCTCATCGAGCTTGTCGTAATCAAATTCCGACTTCATCTGATTGTAGCGCGCGGTTTCAAGCTCGAAGTCTTCGATGGCGCGCTCATCTGAAGCGTCATTCCATTTGTCGTAATCTTCCTTGATGCCCAGATAGGTCTGCGTTTGCGGGCTGCGCATCACCATTTCCATGAAGACATCTTCGAAGAATGCGTTGAGCCGCTCCGATTCCGTCATCTCTGCTACTTCGGTCGCGGTATCTGTTGCTGGCGGTGGTGTCGCGGCTGCCGGTGCAGGTGCTTCGGTCTGTGTCGCGCAGGCGGACAGAGACAGGATGAGGGCCATGGCCGTCATAGTGGTCTTCATGGTGTGACGTTTCCTCCAAACTAATTTCCCAAGCGTTAGGCTTAACATTCCCCCCGGGAAGTACAATCCTGACAAACGACGCCATTGGGCGGCTCCGTTCTGAAATACATTTCCAATATGCAGGTCGCAGAGGGAATGAGTGGGCTCTCAACCAATACGGTCCTGGTTCAAAGCAGTCCCATTCGCCGTCTCAAAAATTATCGATTTACAATAATATCGAAAAACGATATATTCTGATTTTAGCGAAGGAGAATAGAACGTTTATGGGAATTGGTGAAAAGGGTGCGCGTGGGTTCTGGGACAAGATGGCTGATGGTTATGCGCGCCGACCGATTGCTGATGAGGAAGCCTATCAACACAAGCTCCGACTGACACAGGCCTTTCTGATGCCGAATATGGATGTCCTGGAGCTTGGCTGCGGGACAGGTGGAACGGCGCTGGAACACGCTCCGTTTGTTCGCCACATTCGAGCTACTGACATTTCCGATGAAATGCTTCGGCACGCCCGTGAGCGTGCGCAGAGTGCTGGCGTTGAAAATGTCACCTTCGAGCAGGCGGATCTGGAAGGCCTTTCGATCGCGCCGGAAAGCTATGATGTCGTGCTCGCCATGAATCTTCTGCATCTGACAGAAGACCCGCTGGCAGAAATGAAGCGCATCCACCAATGGCTGAAGCCGGGCGGTATTTTCGTGCAGAGCACAGGCCTTGTCGGACATATGAATCCGCTTCTGCGCCTTGCATTGCCTGTTGCGCGCCTGCTCGGGAAGGCGCCTTTCGTGAACAGCTTTACCGAAGATCAGCTGGAAGCCTGGATTGATGCGGCGGGCTTTCACGTCCTTCAGACATACTGGCCTGATGCAGGCGCTGCGAAGCTTGTGATTGCTCGCAAGGCTGCGGACTGACAGAGGCCCGGATACGAAAATGCCCTTCCTGGGGGAAGGGCATTCAACGTGTCGGCAGACCGGATTGAGGGGTCTTAGCCAGAGTCTGGTTAGAGACACAGGTTGGGAAAACCCGGCCTGCCTTTACGGGGTCAACCTTCGGTCGACGAGGCCGCTTGCGTGGCCTGGACGAGTGCTGGGTTGCTGTAGCGCTCGACGACATTGTTCACAATGCTGTCGACGCAGCGGGAATCAACACGGTTTGAGAGCACAGACTCAGGGCGATACCGGCAAGCATCACGAGCCTGATTTTTCACATTGTCCAGTTCCGCAGCTGCTGTCGCGCTGTTTGAAAGCGCTGACGTGTTTACGGAAATAGCCACCTGAAAATTCGATTGGGTGCCTGCGAGTGCCGCTGGAGCGAGAAAAGTCACCGCAAGGGCAAAAGTGATAGAACGCAGCATAAAAGACCTCCCTGTCTATAATTTGTGCGATATAGGTATCACATGTCCACAAATTGATCAAAAAAGTCGAGTGAAATTCCGGTTACAAAGGGCTGCTCAGCGATCACAAAATTGAGAGATATGTGTAAGTGACTGAAAGTGGGTAGATTTTAGGACATAAAAAAACACCGGCGCGAGGCCGGTGTTTTCGTTCTGAGATCTGTTTTCGGCTTATTCAGCCGGTTCGTCTTCGGTGGCGCCTGCTGGTTCAGAGGTGTCTGTCGGCATCGGGGCTGGCACATAGGTGCCGTCTTTGACCGAAGCGATCCATGCCTCAATACGGTGTTCCAGGACTTCCAGAGGAAGGCCGCCGCCACCCAGCACCGCATCGTGGAACCCACGAATGTCGAAGTCGTCTCCAAGCTCGGTTTTCGCTTTCTCGCGCAGTTCGAGAATTTTCAGCATGCCGATCTTGTAGCCGGTCGCCTGGCCCGGCCAGGTGATATAGCGCTCGACCTCAGCAAGGGCCTGCGCGTCCGTGATGGCTGAATTGGCCTGGAAGTAATCAATGGCTTCCTGCTTGGTCCAGCCTTTCGCGTGAAGGCCTGTGTCGACCACCAGACGAATGGCGCGCCAGATTTCCGAGCCGAGACGGCCGAATTCTGACAGGTCATCTTCATATGTGCCCGGCATTTCCTTGGCGAGATATTCCGAATAGAGCGCCCAGCCTTCGACATAAGCGTTGAAGAATTGCTGTGTGCGGAATTGCGGAATGCCCGTCAGCTCCTGAGCAATCGAGATCTGCATATGGTGGCCCGGAATGGCCTCGTGATAGGCGATCACTTCCAGCTCTCGCTTCGGCATGGCTTTCATGTCGAGCAGGTGCGCATAGTAGATGCCCGGGCGTGAACCGTCCGGCGTGCCGGAATTGTAGTGCTGTGCGGCGCCAGCCTGCTCACGGAAAGGCTCGACGCGTTTCACGATGACATCGGCTTTTGGCAGAATGCCGAAATATTCCGGCAGATGCTGTTTGATGTTTTCAATGTCTGCCGTGGCATCATCGATATAGCCCTGGCGGCCTTCATCCGTGTTCGGGTAGTAAAGGCGCTCATCATCTGTGTTCTCACGCAGGAAGACGAAGAACTCTTCCAGAGAGCCTTCAAAGCCGAAGCTGTCTTTCACAGCGACCATCTGCTCACGCAGACGCGCCACTTCAGACAGGCCGATTTCATGGATTTCGTCGGCGGTCAGGTCAGTCGTGGTCGAAGAGGCGAGGCGGTAGTTATAGAAGGCAGCGCCATCCGGCAGGTCGCCGGCGACCGTTTCGGCTGCCGTGTTCTCGATATCGTCGCTCATCCAGTCGATGACCGCCTGATAAGCCGGGCCGAAATCTTCGATCAGGGCTGTTTCGGCGTCCGCCATCAGCTCTTCGGCGCGTTCCGGCGTGACATTGCCAGCCTCTTCGAGTGTCGTGATTTCAGATTTCAGGTCCGCATACAGCGCGGAATCGTCGCCGTCTGTGAAAGGCGCGCCGGTGATCACGTTCTTTGCCTGCTGGATCGCGCCTTCATATGCGAAGGTTGGCGCGCGGATGCCTTTTTCTGCCGATTGTTGCGTCTGCTCGAGCAATTGACGGATGGCGCGAGCGGATTCGCTGACCCGTGAGATATAGGCGACCATATCTTCTTCGGTATCAACTTTGTGGAAGTTGATCAGGAATTGCGGGATCCAGGCCTGTGACCCGCCCATTTGTTCGAAATTATAGGAATGGAAGCGCCAGTCCCAGCTCGCTTCAGCTCGTTCTGCATTGTAGATCCAGAGGTCGTAAGACGTCTTGGCTTCCTGATCGAGCAGATCATAGTCGAAATTCGACTTCATTTCGTCAACGGTCGCGAGACGCCAGTCAATCTGCTCGCGCTGCGCTTCGAATGACATGTCGTCAATTTCGTCATAGCGATCCTTGCGGCCGAGTTGCGTCATGCTCATCGGGCTGCTTTGCAGGACTTCTTCGTATTTCTCGTCGAACCAGGCATTGAGGCGCGCGGATTCTTCAGCAATCGCTTCCTCAGTTGCAGCCGTTTCTGTGACGGCAGGCGTGGTCGTTTCTGTCGTGTTCGTGGGTGTTTCCGTCGCTGGGTCGCAGGCGGCCAGGACAAAGACAGCGGCTGTGGTGAGAAGCAGGCTGCGCATGAATTTTCTCGCTTTCCTCTGAATAAAGCACTGGGTTTGCATTCTTACCGTGTTGTCAGGCACAGGAAAGCCGTGAAGTCTGGAATTGAGGAAAGCGGGCATTACAAGCACGTAATGTTGGCAAGGGAGGATGGTGAAATGACCAGAACATGCTTGCTCCACCAGAAGGCGTTCCGGCGCATGGAAGATGAGCTGCGCGGCTATGCGGCAGAGGTGGACTTCATCACCATGGATGATGAGGGCGTTTTTGCGAATGGATTCACAGGTGAGCCGGTGTCACAGCCGGTTCCCGATATGGTCTTCGGCAATACCGATTTCTTTTTCGGACCAAAAGTACGCGCATTTTTCAGATTTCTGATCGATTTACCGGACCTGGACTGGTTTCAGTCCTCGGCCGCGGGCATGGACAATGAAACCCTGCAGGCGGTGCATGCCAAGGCGCGCCTTTACACGACCAATCATACGCAAAGCGAAGCCATGGCCGAATGGGCGATCTGGCAGGCGCTGGACTGGCTGAAGGCCGGGCGTCAGCACCGGGCGCAGGAAAAAGAGGCCGAGTGGCATCGCATCTATCATCGTGATTTCATCGGCTCCAAATGGCTGATCGTCGGTTATGGCGCGATCGGTCAGGCGGTCGCGCGGCGTGTCAAAGCCCTCGGAGGTCTGGTGACAGGCGTGCGCCGGTCAGGCGGAACCGATGACTATGCAGATGCGATTGTGACGCCAGAAGAGATGGGTGCGGCGCTGAGAGACGCTGACATCACGCTTCTCTGTCTGCCGCACACGCCGGAGACCGAAAACATGGCCGATGCCGATTTCTTCGCCGCGATGAAGGATGATGCCATGTTCATGAATCTGGGGCGCGGCGCTCTGGTGGATGAGGCTGCGCTGATTGCGGAAATGGATCGCGGCAAACCGGCCTTTGCGGCGCTGGATGTGACCGCGACGGAGCCTCTGCCGGAAGCGAGCCCGCTCTGGCGTCATCCGAACATCGCGATTACACCACATGACAGCTCTCTGACCCTCGGAACCTTTGTGCGCGCTGACGAGACGTTCCTTGCCAATCTAAAACGCTATCTGGCCGGAGAAGAGCTGATCCATCTGGCACCGAAATAGGGCCTGACGCTGCGGCTGGAAATTAAACGAGACTCATTGTCTGATTGCCCCGGCGTATCAGCGAAAAGCCACAAAGTTTAAGCGCTTTGTTAACCTTTTCTTTGGAAAGGTTAATTGTCGCGCTTACCAGGGTAAGAATTATGACGGGTGCAGAAGTACTAGATCTCGGACGAGAAGCGCTCTGGACGACGGTCCTGATGGCGGCGCCAGCCATGATTATTGGTCTGGCGGTCGGCGTGATCATCGCACTCGTGCAGGCATTGACCCAGGTGCAGGAAATGACCCTCGTCTTCGTTCCGAAGATCGTGGCTATCTTTATCGCGCTCCTGATCTTTCTGCCGATGATGGGCGCGCTGATCGCGGCTTATGCGCAGGAAACCTTTGCGATGATCGCAAGTATGTAGATGCTGGACCTTTTGCCATATGTCTGGGCAGGCGCTTTGCTGTTTGCGCGGCTGGGCTCTGTACTGATGCTGGCTCCCGGATTTGGGGAGGCGGCCATCCCTGCGCGTTTTCGGCTGACCATTGCCTTGCTGGCGACCTTTGCGCTGGCACCGGGCCTGTTTGCAGATCTGCCGGGGCAACCGGAAAACCTTGGCACTGCGATTACCATGCTGATCGGTGAGATCCTGATTGGTCTGATGTTTGGCGCTGCAGCGCGTATTCTGATGTCGGCGGCCTCCATCGCCGGGCAGGTGATCTCGCTGCACACCGGTCTCGGCTTTGCCATGCAGCTTGATCCGATGCAAGGCCAGCAAGGGGCGGTGTTGTCGACGTTTCTGTCGCTGATCGCTGTCGTTCTGGTTCTGGGTGCCGGTATTCATCGCTGGATGTTGCAAGGCGCGGTCGACAGTTATGATCTCTTCCCGGTTGGCACGCTGCCAGACATTTCAGACGCCACCCAATATGGTGTGATGGCCTTTACCGAAGCCTTCCGGCTGGGCATTCAGATTGCCGCGCCTGCCATTGCGTTCGGTCTGATCTTCAATCTGGCCATCGGTCTGGCCGCTCGGCTCATTCCGCAGATCCAGATCTTTTTCATCGCCATGCCAAGCTCGATCATGTTTGGCCTGATTGTCGTCATGCTCGGCATGGGCGCAGGCATGCTGGCATGGCTGGAAGGCTTTGACCGTTTTCTGAATCAGGGAGGGATCTAAGGCATGGCTGAACAACCAGACCAGAGTCAGAAGACCGAAGAACCCACCCAGAAACGGTTAGACGACGCGCGAAAGAAGGGTGATGTTGCCCGAAGTCAGGATGTGCCCATCTGGTTTACCATGATGGGCATTGCCGTACTGGTCTCGGCGGCGGTGCCGCTGATGAGGATGCTGGCGCATCCTCTGGTGTCCCTGCTTGATCATCCGCATTCCTTTGATGTGGGGCGCGAAGGCGTCATGACGCTGACGCGGTCTCTGATCTGGGCTGTCGCGCCAGTCGCTGCCATCGTGTTCGGCGTGATGATGGCGTTTGCGGTGGCCGGGCACCTCATCCAGAACCCGCCCAACTGGACGGCGGAAAAGATGAAGCCGAAGCTGTCCAAGCTGTCGCCGATTGACGGGCTGAAGCGGATGTTCGGACCGCAGGGCTGGATGAACCTTTTCAAGTCCATTCTGAAGCTGTCTGCGGTCTCTCTGGCGCTGGCTTATGCGGTCTGGCCGCATCTCTCTCTGATCGAACGGGCAGGCGGGGTCGAACTCGCGCTCCTGGCCGGTGTGCTGCAATCGCTTGCCGGACGTCTGTTGATTGCAACGCTGGTCGTTGTCGGTCTGGTGGCGGCGATCGACTATCTGTTCCAGAAGCAGCAATACGATCAGAAAATGAAAATGAGCCGGCAGGAGATCAAGGACGAGCACAAGCAGTCCGAAGGTGATCCGCAGGTCAAGGCGAAGATCCGTCAGTTGCGCATTGAACGGTCACGCAAGCGCATGATGGCCGCGGTGCCGGATGCCAGTGTGATCATCACCAACCCGACGCACTATTCTGTTGCGCTGAAATATGACGACTCCACACCGGCGCCGATCTGTATCGCCAAGGGTGTTGATGATCTGGCATTGCGTATCCGCGAGATTGCCGAAGAGCATGACATTCCGTTGGTCGAAAACCCACCGCTTGCGCGCGCCCTCTATGCCCGCATCGAAGTGGATGAAGTTATTCCGAAAGAACATTACGAAGCGGTGGCCAAGATCATCAGCTTTGTCATGCGCACCAAGCGCGGAGGCCGCTAAAGCGATGACGCTAACGAGCCATCCCCGAATCGTGACAGATTACGCACACACAAGTGAGCATTTCCATGACTGATACACCTGACCCAATGATCGAGCCGTCGATCGCCAAGCATGCGCCGGATAACGACACCGTCCCGGAATCGGGTGGTCTGGATATGTTTCAGGCGGTGTTCTGGCTGTCTCTTCTGATCGCGGTCATCGCAGCATGTGTCGCGATTGTCCGTCCGGACGCTGTCGGCCAGACTGGGCCAGTTCTGCTGATCGCCATGGCGTCGGGCGGGATGGTGTTTCTTGTCTGGATCTTGCGCGGGGCTGGCAAACGCCTTGGCCTGTTTCCGGCGCGCGGTGCTGTCGAAGAGGTTGCGGCCCGGCGCAAGACGCCATTTGCCTGGATCAATGCGCTTGATGAGGCGGTAATCGTAACGGAAAAAGGCGGCGGTGCTGTATCTTCCAATGATGCCTATACAGCGCTGACGAATGAGCTGGGCGTTGTCACCGAGACCGAGCGCGCCGTAACGGTTGATCGCCTGTTCGGCGCAAATCCGGGCCTGAATGCGCCGATTTATCGCCTGTCGCGGGCTGCGAAAGCGGGCGAGTCCCGCCGGGAAGTGCTGCCCGCGATTGCCATTGGTGATGACAATGTGCCTGCGCAGTTCGAAGTGGCTGTGTCTCCGCTGGATCATGAACGCACGCTCTGGCGTCTGCGCCGGCTGTCCGGCATGAGCGAGGCGATGGGGGCAGCGGATTCCCGGGCTCTGTTCGTCGAGGAAGCGCCGATTGGCTTTTTCATCACGCGCGCGAATGGCCAGATTTCCTATGCCAATAGCTGGCTGCGCAATTTCCTCGGCCTGTCCGATGAACTCGTTGATGTGAAAGTTGAAGACATTCTGCGCCCCGAGTCGGTCAAGATTTTTCGCCGCGACAAGAAACAGTCAGGCCAGCCGGTCTGGCTGGATCTGCACATCCGGGCGCGTGATGGCGTTGAGAATGTGGTCAAGACGGCGACGACCTGGACCGGCAAAGGTGCTGACTCGGTTGCACGGACCATTGTGCTTTCGCCGGTCAATGCGCCGAAACTCGGCAACGAACGGCTGACAGCGGCGTCGTCTGCGCGGCCGGAGAAAACCGATCATGATCCGATGTTCGATGATGCGCCTTTTGGCGTGGCGCGGCTGGAAGGTGAGAGCCTGTCAGAAGCCTGCATTGTCGATGCCAACCGCTCTCTGGTCGAGCTGACCGAAGGCAAGGCGACGCCGGGTGCGAAATTCGCTGATCTCTTCAAATGCGACTCCGATGACCGCGACATGCAGGAGGTTCTGCTCTCCGCCGTCGACCATCCGGTCGAGTTGCAGACACAGACCAAGCCACAGCGGGATGTGACGCTGGTCGTGACGCTGGATTCTGCCGGTAAGCCGAACCTTGCATATGCCATGGACATGACGGAGCAGATGCAGCTCAAGAACCGTCTCATCCACTCTGAGAAAATGCAGGCGATCGGCACGCTTGCGGGCGGCGTTGCGCATGATTTCAACAACATGCTGACCGGTGTGATGCTGCATACCGACAAGCTGCTGGAGCGTCATACGGTTGGCGACCCAAGCTTTGATGAATTGCAGCAAATCCATGAGCTGTCGTCGCGCTCTGCGGAACTGGTGAAAATGTTGCTGGCATTCTCACGTCAGCAGACCTTCAAGCGCGAAATCCTGAATGTTTCAAACGTTCTGAACGAGCTGAATTACCTCATTCGTCCGCTTCTGGATGAACGTGTGGTCCTGAGAATGCATCATGGCCGTGACCTGCCAATGATCCGTGCGGACAAGGGTCAGCTGGAAAACGCGATCATCAACCTGGCCACCAATGCGCGTGACGCGATGATTGAGAAAGGTGGCGGCGAGCTGACCATCTCCACATCACGCGTGACCAGCGAAGATGCGCATGACAATGGCTTTGAATATGTCGATGAGGGCGAATATCTCTGCGTCGAAGTCCGTGACAACGGCTCTGGCATGCCGCCAGAGGTCATCGAAAACATCTTTGAGCCATTCTTCACAACCAAAGAACAGGGCAAGGGAACGGGCCTGGGGCTTGCGACCGTTTATGGCATCGTCAAACAGTCGGGCGGCTATATCTGTCCGAAATCCAAGGTCGGTGAGGGGACGAGCTTCTTCATCTATCTGCCAGCGCTGAAAGCTGAAGAGCTGGACGCGGTTCGCGATGTGCCGGCCAATGATGTGGAAGAAAAGGTCAAGGCGCCGCGCGATCTGGCGGGCCGTGGCCGTATCATGCTGGTCGAGGATGAAGACGGCGTTCGCAACATAGCGGCGACCCTTCTGCGTAATCGCGGTTATGACGTGATTGAAGCGGCCGATGGTGAAGAGGCGCTTGATCTCATCATCGAGAATCAGGGCGAGATCGATCTTCTGATCTCTGATGTGATTCTGCCGGGAATTGATGGGCCGAGCCTTCTGAAACAGGCGCGCGAGTATCTCGGTGATGCGCGGGTGATGTTTATTTCCGGTTATTCCGAGGGCGACCTCACAAAAACGCTGGATGAAGAGCGCGCAATTTCCTTCCTGCCGAAGCCGTTCCGCATGGAAAAGCTGGCAGAACGCGTGAAAGAAGAGCTTTCAGCCGCCTGATCTAGCGGTCGAACCGGGAGGCAGCCCCAATATATAGGGGCTGTTTCTTTTTATGATGTTTCCCGTTTGTTCTCATGGAACAAATGTGGTACATACTCCTCAGAACTTGAAGCGATCGGGCTGGTGGACGGTCTGAGACTCAGTTAAGTAGGAGATAGATTATGGCACAACCAGCTCTTCGACTCGTGGATGGGAACGGCGTGGATAAACAAAAAGCACTTCAGACAGCACTTGGTCAGATTGAACGCAATTTTGGCAAAGGCTCCGTCATGCGACTGGGCGACAATCAGGCCATGGACATTGAAGCGGTTTCCACCGGTTCTCTGGGGCTTGATATTGCGCTCGGTATTGGTGGTCTGCCGAAAGGCCGCATCATTGAAATTTATGGTCCGGAAAGCTCTGGTAAGACGACACTGGCTCTGCACTGCGTTGCAGAAGCGCAGAAAAACGGCGGTGTTTGCGCATTCGTAGACGCTGAGCACGCGCTTGACCCGGTTTATGCCGGTAAGCTCGGTGTGGATCTTGATGACCTTCTGGTGTCTCAGCCGGATACCGGTGAGCAGGCGCTCGAAATCGCCGATACACTGGTCCGGTCCGGCGCGATTGATGTTCTCGTCATCGACTCGGTTGCAGCCCTGACGCCGCGCGCGGAACTTGAAGGCGAGATGGGGGATTCCCTGCCAGGTCTTCAGGCGCGTCTGATGAGCCAGGCACTGCGCAAACTGACCGGTTCAATCTCCAAATCTCATTGCATGGTGATCTTCATCAACCAGATCCGGATGAAGATTGGTGTGATGTTCGGTAGCCCGGAAACCACGACCGGCGGTAACGCGCTGAAATTCTACGCATCTGTTCGTCTGGACATTCGCCGTATCGGTTCGATCAAGGATCGCGACGAAGTGGTGGGCAACCAGACACGCGTGAAGGTGGTGAAGAACAAGGTGGCGCCGCCCTTCCGGCAGGTCGAGTTCGACATTGTCTATGGGGAGGGGATCTCCAAAATGGGCGAATTGCTGGACCTCGGGGTGAAGGCGGATGTCGTCGACAAGTCAGGTTCATGGTTCTCCTATAAGGAAGACCGTCTTGGTCAGGGACGCGAGAATGCGAAGAAGTTCCTGCGTGAAAACCCGGCAATTGCGCATGAAATCGAAGATGCGATCCGGGCCCATGCCGGCCTGATTGCGGACGTCATGCTGTCTGGTGATGACTCTTCAGACGACGCTGCCGTCAACGAATAAGCTCACACTTACGCAAAGCGGTTGGCGAAGACCCCGGTCATCTATATATCCGGGGTCTTAGTGTGTGTGGAAATGCGCGCTCTGGCCGAAAGACAACCCGTAAGGTGTGATTGATGACGAGTGTATCGGATATTCGAAAAGGTTTCCTGTCCTTCTTTGAAGGACGCGGTCACGAGGTCAAACCCTCAGCGCCGCTGGTGCCAGAGAATGATCCATCGCTGCTCTTCGTCAATGCCGGTATGGTGCCGTTCAAGAACATCTTCACAGGTGCCGAAAAGCCGACATCACCGCGTGCGACGACGTCTCAGAAATGTGTGCGCGCTGGCGGCAAGCATAACGACCTCGACAATGTCGGGTACACGGCGCGTCACCACACCTTCTTTGAAATGCTCGGCAATTTTTCCTTTGGCGACTATTTCAAGGAAGAGGCGATCAAGCAGGCCTGGGATCTGGTAACGGGTGATTTCGGCCTCGCCAAAGACAAGCTGCTTGTCACGGTTTACGCCGAAGACGATGAGGCGGCGACGCTCTGGAAGAAGATTGCCGGTCTGTCTGATGACAAGATCATCCGCATCGCGACCTCTGATAACTTCTGGTCCATGGGCGATACTGGGCCATGCGGTCCATGCTCGGAGATCTTTTATGATCACGGCCCCGATATCTGGGGTGGCCCTCCGGGCAGCCCGGAAGAAGATGGTGACCGGTTCATCGAGATCTGGAACCTCGTTTTCATGCAGTTCAACCAGCTTGCAGATGGCACGCGTGAAAACCTGCCAAAGCCAAGCATTGATACGGGCATGGGGCTGGAGCGGATTTCCACCATTCTCCAGGGCGTTCACAACAATTACGATATCGACCTGTTCAAATCGCTGATCGCGGCGGAAGAAGATGTATTCAGCCGCAAGGCCGCGGGCGACCAGCTCGCGTCATTCCGTGTGATTGCAGACCATTTGCGCTCATCAGCTTTCCTTCTGGCAGACGGGGTCATGCCGTCGAACGAAGGACGCGGTTATGTGCTGCGTCGCATCATGCGCCGCGCCATGCGTCACGCCCACCTTCTGGGCGCTGAAGAACCGAAAATGCACCTGCTGACTCCAGCCCTTATTACGGAAATGGGTGAGGCCTTCCCGGAACTGAAACGCGCTGAAGCGCTGATCACAGCTCAGCTCGAACAGGAAGAAGCTCGCTTCCAGCGGACGCTCGGCCGGGGTCTGGCGCTGCTGGACGATGCAACGGGCGCTCTGAAAGAAGGCGAAGCGCTTCCAGGTGAGACGGCGTTTAAACTCTATGACACCTATGGCTTCCCGCTCGACCTGACCCAGGACGTGCTGCGTGGTCGCGGTCTGACGGTCGATACAGACGGTTTTGACACGGCGATGGCGGAACAGCGTGCATCCGGCAAGGCAAACTGGAAAGGGTCTGGTGACGCCTCAACAGGTGAAATCTGGCATGAGCTTGTCGGTCGTCTCGGCCCGACGCGCTTTACCGGATATGACAGCACCAAGGGGTCTGGCGAAGTTCTGGCAATTGTTCAGAACGGCGCGCTGGTTGAAGCGCTGAGCGAAGGTGCGGGTGAAATCCTGATGGATGAAACCCCGTTCTATGCGGAATCCGGCGGTCAGTCGGGCGACCATGGCGAGATCATTTTTGCGAACGGCGCGGCGTTCAAAGTGACCGATGTGCAGAAGCGGGCAGGTAGCCTGCATGCCCATGTCGGCGAGCTTGTCTCGGGTACGATCAGCACAGGCGATCAGGGCGAACTGTCTATCGACATTGAGCGCCGTACATCGATCAAGGCTAATCACTCTGCAACGCACCTGCTTCACGCGGCGCTTCGCAATGTGCTCGGCTCGCACGTCACGCAGAAGGGCTCACTCGTTGAAGCTGATCGACTGCGGTTTGACTTCAGCCATGGCCAGCCCATGACCGATGCCGAGATCGAGGCCGTCGAAGATCAGGTCAATGCGATCATTCGCCAGAATGAAGATGTATCAACCCGTGAGATGTCGCCCGATCAGGCCATTGAAGAAGGCGCGCTTGCGCTGTTCGGCGAAAAGTATGGCGATGTGGTCCGGGTTCTCACCATGGGACGCAGCGTTGATGCCGAAGCGCATTTTTCCATGGAATTCTGCGGCGGTACGCATGTGAACCGGACAGGTGATATCGCGGTCTTCAAGATTTTGTCCGAAAGCGGTGTCTCAGCGGGTATCCGCCGGATCGAAGCGACAACCGGACGGACGGCGTTTGAGTATCTGCGTGGTCAGATGGCGCTTGGACAAGCTGCTGCCGACCGTCTGAAGACACCTTTGTCTGAACTGTCGAACCGTGTTGGAGCGTTGCTGGATCAGCGCAAGGACCTTGAAAAAGAACTCTCTGAAGCCAAGCGCCAGCTTGCAATGGCAGGCCCTGCCAGCGGGCCGGCACAAGGCCCGGAAGAGATCAATGGCATCAAACTGATGGCGCGTGTTCTCCAGGGTGTTCCGGCGAAAGATCTGCGCACGCTGATTGATGAAGCCAAGCAGAGCATCGGGTCCGGCGTCACGGTCTTCATCGCCGTGAATGACGGCAAGGCAGCGGTTGCGACCGGCGTCACGAAAGATCTGCTGGACAAGGTTTCAGCGGTCGATCTGGTGAAAGCGGCAGCCGGTGCTGTGGGCGGCAAAGGCGGCGGTGGTCGCCCGGACATGGCGCAGGCTGGTGGTCCGGATGGCGACAAGGCCGAAGACGGTCTGCAGGCGGTGCGCGACCTTCTCTCCGCTCTCTAGGCTTTGACCCGGCACACGCTGACCATACGGGATTACGCGCCCGGTGATTTTGAGGCCGTCTTCGCAATCAACGAAGCGTCCACGCCGGGTGTCAGCCAGGAAAGCCAGGAAAGTCTTCGGCAGATCCTGTCTGTTGGCATTTGCCGCGTGGCGGTCGGCGCCGATGGTAAAGTGATGGGTTTCATCAATCTGGTTGAGCCCGGAACTCTGGCTTATGGCAGTGACAATCTGCGTTGGCTGGAAGCCTGGCAGGAGAAAACCGGCCGGACTCAGATCTATGTTGACCGGATTGCGCTTGCAGAAGCTGCGCGCGGGCAGGGCGTTGGTCCCATGCTTTATGAGGATGCCTATCGAATATTCTCGGATCGCGATGTGATAACGTGTGAGGTCAACACATTACCGGACAATCCCGGCTCGCACCGCTTTCACAAACGATGCGGTTTTGAGCCCATCGGTGAGCAGGTCTTCAAGCCGGGTGAAAAAGCCGTCGCGTATTATGCGCGAGCCCTGCGATAGCTCAGTCAGTCGGCAGGATTGGCGCTTCGACCCGTTTCAGAATGCCGAAATGATCCCCAAAGGCATCTTTCAGGGCAATATCGACATCGCCCATGGAAACGGGCCGTCCGAGATCGACAAGACTTGTGACGCCAAAGCGCGGATCTGAGACGCCGCAAGGCGTGATGCCCTGAAAATGCGAAAGGTCCGGTTCGACATTCAGGCTGAGCCCGTGAAAGCTCACCCATTTTTTCAGCCTTATGCCCAGCGCGGCGATCTTGTCTTCGCGCAATTCACCATTGGCTGGCGTGCGATCGACCCAGACGCCGATCCGGTCGCCATCACGGCGCTCGGCTTCAACATTGAAAGCGGCCAGAGCGTCAATCACCACCTGTTCGAGTGTTTGTACGAACTGGCGCACATCGCGTCCTCGTTCGCGCAGATCCAGCATCACATAGGCGACGCGCTGACCGGGGCCGTGATAGGTGTACTGACCGCCGCGCCCGACATCGAATACCGGGAAGCGTTCCGGATCGAGCAGATCTGCCGGATTGGCGCTGGTGCCGGCCGTGTAGAGCGGGGGGTGCTGGAGAAACCATACAAGTTCGCTGGCGCGGCCATCGACAATATCGGCGACGCGCTGGTGCATATAGTCGTGCGCGAAATCATATGGGACAAGCTCATCCGAAACAGCCCATTCAATGGTTTCGGAAGCCGGGTTTTTCAAAATCTTAACTCCAAACTAACCGGACAGCGCAAAACTGACCGAACTTTCTGACAGATGGATATCGGATATGGCGCGTCAACTTGATGCTGTGAAGGTCGAAATAGCGGTCATTCTGGGCCGTTCCAAGCTTCCAATGCACCAATTGCTCCGAATGGGTCGCGGTGCGGTGATTCCACTTGATACAAAAGACACCGACGAGGTGTGGATTCTGGCGAATGATCACCCGATCGCAAAGGGCGATATTCAGATCGAAGGCGAGCGTATGTCTGTCGTCGTGACACGGCCTGCAAATGCGCAGGATTTCAATGTGATCGACTGATCCGACGCTTGTCGGATGATTTTTCCCGAAAAATCTGAAAAAAGCCACTTCACAAGCGATGATGTTTCAGGTTATGAGCGCCCCTCTGTTGCGTGCGGTCGTGGCGGAATTGGTAGACGCGCAGCGTTGAGGTCGCTGTGGGGCAACCCGTGGAAGTTCGAGTCTTCTCGACCGCACCATTTTCTCTCTCTTCGAAGAAACACCAGCAGACGCGCTGCCCATCTTTCGGTGCATCAGCCCAATCCCCTACCGATTACGACCGTTCAGCAGTTTGCGAAGCGTCTGAGCGAAATCCACCATTGACCACCTTCCAGCTCTCTGAGATCAGAGAGCATGAGTGAAACCAGTTTTTCGAGGGGTGCGTCATGGAAGCAGAACATGAACCAGATACCCGCTTGGAAGAGGAACTCACCGAAGAAGAGCTTGAAGCCGAACAGCTTTCTGAGCTGATCGAAGCCTTCGAGACCGGTAAGCCCGGCGAAGTTCTTGAAAATCTGGATGCCTATCACCCGGCCGATGCGGCCGACCTGCTGGAGCAATTGCCGCGGAGCGTTCTGTCCGAAACGGCGGAGCTGCTGGGCGAACAATTCCCAACCGAAATCCTGCTTGAGCTGCGCGATGAGTATCGTGAGATTGTTGTCGACAATCTGCCGGACGCTGCGATTTCCGAAGCCGTCAACTCGCTCGACAGTGATGATGCAGCGCTCATTCTCGAAGACCTGGCGGAAGACCGTCAGAGCGCGATCCTCGAGAACATGGAAATCCGCGACCGCGAGGAGCTGGAACGGGTTCTTGCGTTTGACGAAGAGTCTGCCGGTCGCCTCATGCAGCGTGATTTTCTCGCTGCGCCGGAATTCTGGACGGTGGGGCAGGCGGTCGATCATGCCCGGGCCAATGCTGAAGACCTGCCGGACGTGTTTTTCGAGATTTATATTATCGACCCGGCATTCCGCGTGGTTGGCGCGGTCCCGCTGCACAAGATCATGCGGACACCGCGCAGCGTGCCACTCGGTCAGATCGCAGAAGAGATTGAGGTTGAGATCGGTCCGGACATGGACCAGGAAGAGGTCGCTTACCTCTTCCAGAAATATGACCTGACCTCTGCGCCGGTTGTCGATGAATCCGGGCGCCTGACCGGTATGGTCACGATTGATGACGTCGTCGACGTTATCCAGGAAGAAAACCGGGAAGACCTTCTGGCGCTTTCGGGCGTCAGCTCGGCTGGTGGATTTGACACGGTCGTGTCGTCTTTCCGTTCGCGGGCGCCCTGGCTGCTGATCAATGTCTTCACAGCCTTTATCGCATCCGGTGTGATTTCCATGTTTTCGGCAACCATTGACAGTTATGTCGCGCTGGCCGTTCTGATGCCGGTGGTGGTCGCGCTTGGCGGTAATGCGGGCTCGCAAACGCTCGCCGTATCCGTGCGCGGTATTGCCGAGCGTGAACTGTCTGGTTCGGCGGCTCGCCGCGCCATTGTGCGCGAGCTTCTGACGGCCATTATCAATGGTATTGTGTTTTCCGCCGCTGTGGCGGTGATTGCGTTCTTCTGGTTCGCAGATGTCCGATTATCGCTCGTGATAGCGATTGCAATGATCGGAACTTTCCTCTGGGCAGGCCTGTCCGGAATCCTGATTCCGCTTGGTTTACAGCGTTTAGGTGCCGATCCGGCCGTTTCATCCTCAGTTTTCCTCTTAACAACGGTGGATATTGTCGGTTTCCTGAGTTTCCTCGGCCTCGCGACTCTGCTTTTATTGTGACCTGCACGGGCAAGGGCGTTAATCTTGCATGACTGACGACAGAACGCGTCAACATGTGCCAGAAAGAAGCAATTCATGGGTCAGGTTAACCGAATCTCGAAGACCGGGCTGGAACTCCTTAAGGGGTTCGAAGGTCTTCGTCGTAGATCAGCGCCACTACCAAATGGCGGCTGGATCGTCGGGTATGGACACACAAGATCTGCCCGCGAAGGTGTTGAAGTCACCGAGCGCGAGGCGGAATATCTCTTACGTTATGATCTTCAGGAAGTGGAAGAGCTGGTTTCGCATGCCATCCACGCGCCGCTCAATCAGAATGAGTTTGATGCGCTGGTCTCGCTGGCATGGAATATCGGGCGCGAAGCGTTTCTGAAGAGTGACGTCGTCAATTATGTGAATGCTGGTGAAATGCTTGCTGCCGCTGAGAGCTTCTCGGCCTGGCGCAAGGCACGCATTGGCGGACGCCTGATTGTCGTCGACGCACTGGTTCGCCGTCGGACGGCTGAGAAGAATCTCTTTCTGAGCCATCCAAGCGGACCGCCGGAAGCGCCATCTCTGATCGTCCGTCCGGAACTCGATGTTGCGGCATCCATTCTGGCGCTGTCGGATGGTGCTCTGTCGATTGAGGCGCGGATGAATGATCCGCAGCAGGCTGTCCCGGTGGCGCCAGCGACGGATACATCTGCCTTTGGTCTGGCGAGCGTGGATACGAGCGAAGCCGGAGAGCGTGTTTCTGACGAGGCGATTGAGCAAGCGTCTGATGCGGCAGAAGACGCCGTTGAGGAAAAGGATAACGAAGCGTCAGACAAGGACAGCACGATGGCGGCCATGGCTGCGGCGGCTGCGATTGCGCCTTCCGTCGTGTCTGACTTGCCGGTCGACGACGCGGACGAGGAGACAGAAATCGAATCCGAGCTTGAGGATGAAGCCAGTGGCTCCATCTGGGACCCAAGCGATCTGGACAGCGATGATCATGACGAGCTGAGCGCTTTTGATGATGACGCGGAAGAAGATGAGGATGATCTCGCCGACGAACAGCTGACGGCTGCCATGGCGGCTGCGAGCCTGGCGGTTGATCAGGAAGACGACGAAGCAGATGACAGCGCCGATGCCGATATCGAGGCTGTGGCGGAAGTTGAAGCGGCATACCCGGAAGAGGATGATGCCTCTGATGAGGTTTCGCCGGTTGAATCCATGTCGGAGATCCCAACGCTTGCCGATCTGATCGATGAGCCGGAAGACGAGCCGAAAACGGAAGCGGAAGCAGAAACCGAAGAAGGCGATGATGTCCTGACCGTCACGGAAGTCGATCTGGAAGACCTGTTCGACGACGAGGACGAGGCCGAAGCCAGCACCGAGGAAGAGGCACCGGTTGTCGAAACCGAAGAGCGCGCTGACGATGAGAAGACTGATTTCGTCTCGCTGGGTTCACTGGACGGTGTACTCAGCGACGATGAGCTGAAAGCGGACAATGAGGCAGACACCACAGACGACGTTGAAGTGATCGCGGTTCGCGATGCCTCCGACGAAGATGTGGATATGGGTCGCCCTGCGGCCTGGGATCGTGACGAGACGGTTTCCTATCAGGATGCCGAATTCGAAGACATTGACCCGGAAGACACGAAAACTGCTCCGAAGGCGACGATTGTTGATCCGCTGTTCGATGAAGCGACGTCCGATCTCGATGAGGCGGAAGTGGCCGAAGCCGAGGATCAGAAAAGCTGGCTGATGATGCTGCCATTTGCTCTGCTGGCGCTCATCGGTCTCGGCATGGCCATTCTGGGCGTGATTGACTGGCTGAGCCTGATCCGTTCTGAAACGCCGGTGAATGAAAACCAGCTCTATGCCGGACCGTTTCTCACCCTGATTGGCGGTTTTGGCTTTATTTTCGGTGGTTATTTCCTGATCCGGAAACTGTTCGTGAAATAAGGCTTGAGCCTGTCGCCTGATCCCGCGTCGACTGTGTTTCAGTCAGGGGACGTTGGCGGCGATGAACATGAAGACATCTTCCAAAAAAGCAGGCTGAAAGGCCTGCTTTTTCTTTTGGTCGCGGTATCGACAGGCTCCTCTCGTTTGAAGACGACATGATGTCTCAACGGCGCAGCGGGCGATTGCGCTAAAGCGAGGCGCGCCGTTCCAGCGGCAGATGCAGCACGGCTTTCAGTCCGCCAAGCCCGGATTTGGAGAGATAGACATCTCCGCCATGACTGCGGGCAACATCGCGGGCAAGAGCGAGGCCAAGGCCAACGCCTGACTTGTTCTGATTACGGGACGCATCCAGCCGCGAGAAAGGTTTGAAGGCTTCTTCATACTGATCTTCCGGAATGCCCGGACCATCATCCTCAATGATCACATCGGCGGTACGCTTGCCTTTGGTGACGGTGATCGCAACGGTCCGACCATGATCGGCAGCATTGTTGATCAGATTTGCAAGGGCACGTTTGATCGCGAGTGGGCGCAGGCGCATCATGGTATCAGGCGTCGCGGTGATGGAGACATCGCAGCGGTCCTGAATGTTCAGCGCGGTCTCACGGGTAATGGCGGCGAGGTCACGTTCTTCATAGGCTTCGCCTTCTTCACCGCGGGCAAAGGCCAGATATTCGTCCAGCATGGCCGACATTTCGTCGAGATCCTTGCGCGCGGCCTTGAGGTCATCAGACGGTGGCAGCAGTGCGAGTTGCAGCTTGAGGCGGGTCAGCGGGGTGCGCAGGTCATGGCTGACACCTGCGAGCATGGCGGTACGCTGATCGGCATGGGCGAGAATGCGCGAACGCATCTGGATGATGGCGCGTGCTGCCTGTCGCACCTCAGTCGCGCCGGAGGGGCGGTAGACGCCAATGTCTTCGCCGCGCCCCCAGGCCTCTGCTGCTGTGGCCAGTTTCAGGACGGAGCGAACCTGGTTGCGCAGAAAGGCGAGGGCGATGGCGCAGACAATCACAGATACGACGATCACCCAGACAATGAAGATATGTCCCATTGTGGCGAAGGTGCGCTTTCGATCGACCAGCACCTGAATAACGCTGTTTTCGTTACGCGGCGCGATGCGGATATCGACCTTGGAACGGTCTGCACTGGTGGTGAACCAGTAAGGGGTCTTGCCAAGGCTTACGCTCAGTTCGTGGTCGAGAATGGCGTCCCGGCTGGCCGTCCAGAAGGGGGAATTGCGTTCTGCTGGCAAACGGCCATCTGGTGTCACGATGACATCCATGCGCAGCGTATCCTGCAGCTCGGAAATTCGTGCATCCAGCGGACGCGTGTCTGTTTCGGATGTAATGATCGCCTGAACCTGCGCCACATCGCCGGCAATATTCTGCGACAGCTTCCGGCTGACCTGCGCAATATGTGAATTGAAGAACACATAGGTCATGCCGAAGAGAAGCAGGATCAATGGCAGGATCACCATCAGAACGCTGCGGGCGTAGAAACCTCTGGGCGTGACATCGCGAAACCGAAACCAGGACATGGGCTAGGCGTCCGGCATCAGACGATAGCCCACACCGCGAATGGTCTGGATATGAATGGGATCTTTCGGGTCCGGTTCGATCTTGCGACGCAGGCGTGTGATCTGCACGTCGACGGATCGATCGACAACAGCGCTGCTGCCAGAGGCAAGCGCCTCGCGGCTGACGGGTTCACCGGCATGCTGCGCGAGAATCTTCAGAAGCTGCAATTCGCCATCGGTCAGACGAATGCGCTTATCGCCGGATTTCAGCTCCTCGCGTGGTATGTTGAAGATCAGGCCGGACATTTCGATTTCCTCGACCGGCTCATCAATCGTGACCCGGCGCAGGACCGCCGCAATCCGAAGGGCCAGTTCCTCGGGCTCGAACGGCTTGGCGATGTAATCGTCTGCGCCAATTTTCAGCCCTTCAATCCGGTCGGAGCTTTCGCCGCGCGCCGTGAGCAGAATGACCGGAGTGACCTTGTCACGCTGGCGTATGTGCTGGAGTAGCTCAAACCCGTCCATTTTGGGCATCATCACATCAAGCACCACCAGATCGAACATCAATTGTTCGAGCAGTTGGCGGGCTTTCTCGCCATCTGGTGAGGTGGTGACCCGGTAGCCGAGTTGGGACAGATAGCGACGTAGCAATTCGCGAATGCGGTCATCATCATCGACAACCAGAATGTGGTTGGGGATTGCGTTCACGGGTCGGCGTCCTCCGGCGGAAATTCAGCAACGGCTTCAAGCAGGTCCAGCGCACCGGACACGGATGGCTCACCGGCCTGACGATAGACTTGCGTCATGGATTTACGCAAATGGGCAAATGCAGACAGCAGCAACGTGTTACCGCGCTCCGACAATTGCAGAGCGCGGCGCCGTCCATCGCCTGTCTGTCTCGGGCGCAGAATCAGATCTTTCTTCTCCAGGCCTGCAATCACGCGCGCGATGGTCGGTGTGGTACTGCCGAGGCGCGTTCGAAGCTCTGTGACATCGATTCCGGGGTCGTAAAGGAGCTCCATCAGGATGGAGAACTCAAGCGGCGACAAGCCTTCATCCGCAACCAGGGAACGCAGGCGCACATCCAGACGCCGCGAAGCTGCCATCAGAAGGAGCATGCCGCGGTCCAGATTCTCGTCAGTCAAGAAAAGTCGACCATCTGGTCGATCAAATCTCGCTTTTCCCGGAGGTAGATTGACACTCATATCAGTATTTTGACATGGAAAGGCGCAAGTCCGCCAGAGTGATTTCCATTGCCAACTGCGTGTGAGGGAGTATCACTAGGTTTTTGCGCCGCGGCGTAAACTTTTCGAGGTTTGAAAGCAGTAGTACTATGTCCCAGTCCCAAGCTTATGATGATCGTGATGGCTATATCTGGATGGACGGCGAGTTCGTGCCGTGGCGGGACACGCGTGTGCACTTGCTGACGCACGCGCTGCATTACGGTTCGGCTGTCTTCGAAGGCGAGCGCGCCTATAACGGTGTGATCTTCAAATCCCTGCAGCACTCTCAGCGCCTGCATAACTCTGCCAAGATCATGGGTTTCGACATCCCGTTTACGGTTGAGCAGATTGAAGCCGCAAAGAAAGAGACGCTGGCAAAAACCGGTCTCGATAGCGCTTATGTGCGTGCCATTGCTTGGCGTGGCTCTGAAATGATGGGCGTTTCAGCTCAGAACAACACCATTCACCTTGCAATCGCTGTCTGGCCGTGGGGCGATTATTTCCAGGACAAGATGAAGGGCATTCGCATGACCCATGCGCAATGGCGTCGTCCGGCACCTGACACGGCGCCATGCAATGCGAAAGCGGCAGGTCTCTATATGATCTGTACCCTTTCCAAGCATGCCGCCGAAAAAGATGGTTATGCTGATGCGCTGATGCTCGATTATCGCGGACAGGTCGCCGAAGCGACAGGCGCAAACATCTTCTTCGTTCGTGATGGTGCCATCCACACGCCAACGCCGGATTGCTTCCTCAACGGCCTGACCCGTCAGACTGTGATTGGTCTGGCCAAGGACCGTCAGATCGAAATCATTGAACGCGCCATCATGCCGGATGAGCTCCCAACCTTCTCTGAGTGCTTCATCACGGGCTCTGCCGCTGAGGTCACACCGGTGTCAGAGATTGGTGAGCATACCTACAAGCCCGCAGAGCTGACGGGTCTCATGGTTGATGATTACGACAAGCTGGTACGCGGTCAGCCGATTTAATCGGCTGGCGCTTATTTGCCGAAGATCTGCCGGAGAAATTCGCGCGTGATCGGCAGCAGGCCATCAATATCGATATTGGGATTGCGCTGTGTGCGTGATCCCAGGCCGTGAAACATGGCGCTCATGGCTTCGATGCGGGCTTCGCAGTCTTCAATGCCGAGACGTTCGCGGAACATCTTGGTGAAGATTTCGCGCACCATGGCATCTGTCTCATAGACCTTTTCGGCGACTTTCGGATTTCGCTGTGCTTCGGCCAGGATTTCGTGATTCAGGATCGACTGGAACGGCGTGGCATGATTGCACAAAGAATCTGACAGTCTTTCCGTAAAGCCTTCCACCAGATCTTCTGCAGGAATGGTGAGCGCTTCACTCACTTTGACCAGCGTCTGTTCCTGTTCACGCTCGACCAGCGCGAGGATGATTTCCTCTTTACTGGCGAAATAATGGTATATGTGGCCGACGCTCATTTTGGCCTCGGCAGCAACTTTCGACATACTTGTGCCGTGGAAGCCTTCCTTTACGAAACATGCCGCAGCGGCATCCAGGATTTGCGCGTGTCGCGCCTCCTGACGTTTTTGTGATTTCGTCTGAACCGCCTTCGTCATTTTTATTTCTATTTCACCTTGACTTGCTGCGCCGCATCATTAGATCGAATGTTCATTCTAGAAATATACACCTTTCCGGTGAAATCAAGTCGGAGTTTTTCTTCATGACACTGGGGACCAGCCTGATCGGACGCCAGAAGCGCCTGTCCATGGCCATTATTGCATCTGCGTTCGTGCTGGCATCTTGCGGAGGCTCGCATGAAGGCGGGGCCGCCGGACCTGGCGGCATGCAGGGACAGCAACAACGTGCTGTGTCTGTCACCGTCCTGAACGCACAATCAACAACCGTAGAGAGCGTCCGCGAATTGAGCGGTCGCGTTCATGCTTATGCGGAAGCGGAAATTCGCCCGCAGGTTTCTGGTCTGATCCAGAAACGCCTGTTCGTGGAAGGACAGGATGTGGAAGAGGGTGAAGCCCTCTATCAGATCGAAAGCAGCGAATACCGTGCAGCGGTCGACAGCGCAGCGGCGGACCTCGCCGGCGCTGAGGCAAACGCTGCGTCAGCCCGCGAAACTGCAAATCGCTTCAAGCGTCTTGCTGAAATCAATGCGGTTTCAAAGCAGGAATATGATGAAGCGGTTGCTGCCGCCAAGCGCGCTGAAGCCAATATCGGCATTGCGAAAGCGGCGCTTGAAAGTGCTCGCATCAATCTGCGCCGTACAACGGTGAGATCACCGATTTCGGGCCGCATTGGTCGTTCAAACGTCACACCTGGCGCGCTCGTTACAGCGAACCAGTCCACGGCGCTTGCCCGAGTTCTGAATATCGACCCGGTCTATGTCGATATGACGGCTGCTTCCAGCGAGCTCCTGAAATGGCGTCGCCAGGTTGAGCGCGGCGAGATCCTGACGACGGGCGACAATGAAAGCGTTCCGGTCACGGTTCAGCTCGAAAACGGTGAAACCTTCAATGAAACCGGATCGCTGGAATTTTCAGAGATCAATGTGGATGAAGCGGCTGGTACGGTCATTCTGCGTGCTGTCGTTCCAAACACAGATGGCCTCCTGCTGCCGGGCATGTTCGTGAAAGCGAGCTTTTCTGCCGGCGCATTGGAGAACATCTATCTCGTGCCTCAGAGAGCGGTTCAGCGCACGCAACGCGGCGAGCCTTTTGTTTATGTCGTCGGTGAAGGCGATATGGCGACACAGAAAATTCTGTCTGTGAATGGCACGCAAGATGGCCAGTGGATCGTCACCTCGGGTCTCGAAGACGGTGACCGGATCATTTCGAGCGGTTTCCAGAATATCCAGGGTCCGACGCAGGTCGCGGTGGTCGAAGGTCAGCCGAATATGGCGGCGACATCAGCGCCAGCGAATGCGGCAACGGAGTAGTCAGGCTTAGTCATGGCACGTTTCTTTATTGATCGCCCGGTTTTTGCCTGGGTTATCTCGATCATCATCATGCTGGCCGGTATCATGGCTGTGCGGGCATTGCCTGTCGCGCAGTATCCTGACATCGCGCCACCAAACATTTCCATCCGCGCAAACTATCAGGGTGCGTCGGCCAAGGCCGTGGAAGACTCCGTTACGCAGGTCATCGAGCAACAGATGACCGGTCTGGACGGACTTGATTATATCTCGTCGTCTTCCAGCTCCAGCGGCACAAGTGAAATCACGGTGACATTCGTTGCCGGAACCGATCCTGATATTGCGCAGGTTCAGGTGCAGAACAAGCTGGGTCTCGCGACGCCGCTCCTGCCAGAACCTGTTCAACAACAGGGTGTTACGGTCGACAAGGCGGCGCCTGGCTTCCTGCTGATCACGGCGCTCCATTCAGAGAATGGCGACTATTCAGCGATCGACCTTGCCGACTATATCTATGCGAACCTGTATGATCAGATCGCCCGGACAGATGGGGTCGGTTATGTGCGGGTCTTCGGGTCTCAATACGCCATGCGTGTCTGGCTCAATCCGGACAAGCTGGTCGAATATGGATTGGTGCCATCTGACATCTCCAATGCACTGAGAGAGCAGAACACGCAGATCTCTGCGGGCTCGGTCGGTGGTGCGCCTTCTGTCGAAGGCCAGGACATCAGCGTGACCGTCACGGTGCAGTCTCTGCTCAACACGGTTGAAGAGTTTGAAAACCTGCTGATCAAAACGACGCCGGAAGGTGGTTCGGTCCGCCTGCGTGACGTTGCACGTGTCGAAAAGGGCACGGAGCACTATGCGTTCAAGACGGCTCAGGACAACAAACCGGCTTCGGGTTTCGCGGTATCTCTGGCGGCTGGTGCCAACGCGCTGAACACGGCCGAGGCCGTGAAAGACGTCATTGAGGAGATGTCGGCCTCGTTTCCTGAAGGTGTCGAATACAGCTTCCCGGTCGATTCCACGCCCTTCATCGAAACGTCGATTCACGAGGTTCAGAAAACCCTGATTGAGGCGATTATCCTCGTCTTCCTGGTCATTCTGATCTTCCTGCAGAGTTTGCGCGCATCCTTCGTGCCAATGATTGCCGTTCCTGTCGTCCTGCTTGGCACATTCGCTGTGCTGTGGACGTTCGGTATGTCGATCAACACGCTCACCATGTTCGCCATGGTGCTGGCGATTGGTCTGTTGGTGGATGACGCGATTGTTGTGGTCGAGAACGTGGAACGCGTGATGGAAGAAGATGGCTTGCCGCCGTTGGAAGCCACACGGAAATCCATGGATCAGATCACGGGTGCGCTTGTCGGTATCGCGGTTGTGCTTTCTGCGGTCTTCGTTCCGATGGCGTTTTTCCCAGGCTCGACCGGTATCATCTACCGTCAGTTCTCTGTGACCATTGTTTCGGCCATGTTGCTGTCAGTGCTCGTTGCTATCGTGTTGTCACCAGCGCTGTGTGCGACCCTCTTAAAGCCGAAGCATGGCGATGGCGGCATTCTCGGTACGCCTGCACGCCTGTTCAACAAGGGCTTCGACAAGATGCAGGACGGCTACACCTCGATCGTCGAGCGGATTGTCCGTCGCCGCTGGATCTTCATGGTGGTCTTCCTGTTGCTTGTTGGTCTGATGGGCTCTGCCTTTGTCCGCCTGCCGTCTGCATTCCTGCCGGAAGAAGACCAGGCCAACATGTTTGCGATGATCCAGTTGCCACAGAACTCCAGTCTGGAACGTACCTCTGAGGTGCTGGAAGACGCGGTGAACTATCTCAATGAGGAAGAGGCCGACAATGTGACCGGTGTCTTCTCCATTGCGGGCTTCAACTTCATGGGTCAGGGCGAGAATAACGGTACGGTCTTCGTCAGTCTGGCAGACTGGTCAGAACGTGAAGGCGAAGAAAATGGCGTGGCTGCGATTGTGAACCGTGCGTCCGCGCACTTCTCTCAATCAACAGAAGCCCGTATTTTCGCGGTTGTTCCGCCAGCCATTCGTGAACTTGGTAACGCCTCCGGTTTCGACATGTATCTGCAGAACACCGGTGGCCTGAGTTCTGAAGCCTTCCTTGCCGCCCGTAATCAGCTGCTTGGCATGGCGTCGCAGGATCCTGCGCTCATGGCTGTGCGTCCGAACGGTATTGAAGATGCGCCGCAGCTGAATGTCGATCTGGATTTCCAAAAAGCACAGGCTCTTGGTGTGGCGCCATCTTCTGCAACGTCGGTTCTGTCGACGGCATTTGGTGGTACCTATGTGAACGACTTCCTTGATCGTGGTCGTATCAAGCGGGTCTATGTGCAGGGTGATGCGGAATACCGCATGCAGCCTGAAGATCTCAGCTATTGGTATGCACGCAATGAGTCCGGTGAAATGACACCGCTCGAGGAGCTTTCCACGGTGGAATGGACCTATGGTTCGCCGCTTCTCAAGCGCTATAACGGCTTCTCGTCCTATAACATTCAGGGCATGCCTTCGCCGGGTACAAGTTCCGGTGACGCGATGGCTGCCATGGAGCGGATCGTCTCTCAACTGCCTCAGGGTGTGTCCTTTGAGTGGACGGGTCTGAGTAAGCAGGAGCAACAGTCTGGCAACCAGGCACCACTGCTTTATGCCATCTCTGTATTGTTCGTCTTCCTGTGCCTTGCGGCACTCTATGAGAGCTGGACGGTTCCGGTTGCTGTGATCCTGGTCGCACCACTTGGTATTCTGGGTGCGGTTGCCGCGGCGCATATCCGCGGGCTGGAAAACAATGTGTTCTTCCAGGTTGGTCTTCTGACAACGGTCGGTCTGGCCTCCAAGAACGCCATTCTGATCGTGGAATTCGCCAAATTGCTGGAAGAGCAGGGCAAAGGACTGTTCGAAGCAACGATTGAATCAGTCCGTATGCGTCTGCGTCCGATCCTGATGACATCCTTCGCCTTCGGCTTCGGTGTGATCCCGCTGGCGCTGAGCCACGGGGCAGGGTCTGGCGGACGGATTGCCGTTGGCACGATCGTGCTGGGTGGTGTGATCGCCTCCACGCTGTTCGGTATCTTCTTTGCACCGCTATTCTATGTATTCGTTCGGAAACTGACAGGCGCGAAACCGCTCAAGCCGGTCGGTTCCTCCAAGCAGGAGCAAGGCGCATGAAGACTTTGATGCGTATGTCCATGCTGACGGTCTCGGCACTCGCCGTGACCGCCTGCACCAACCTCGCGCCGATCTATGAGCGTCCGGATGTGCCGGTTCCGCCAGTCATTCAGGCGCAACTCGATAGCCGGCTCGACAATGTCACGGCTCTGACATGGCAGGATGTGGTTCAGTCTGAAGAGCTGGAGTCGCTGATCGCTCTGGCCCTGCAGGAAAACCGTGATCTGCGGATCGCGGCGGCCAATATCGAGATCGCACGTGCGCAATATGGCATCAGCCGATCAGCGCTCTTGCCATCCGTCGCGGTCGCAGGCGGCGCCACCATTGGTGACACGTTTGACTCCACACCGGCTGCGTCACAGACTTATGCAGAAGGCGCGCGCGCCAATGTCGGTGTGACCTCTTATGAGCTCGACCTGTTCTCACGGGTTCGCAATCAGAACGAGGCGGCACTGCAAAGCTGGCTGGCGACCATTGAGGGCAAGCGCAGCGCAGAGATCGCCATTGCTTCTACAGTGGCGCAGCTCTGGGTGCAGCTCGCAACCGATAAAGCCTTGCTTGATCTCGCCGAAGAAACCGTTCGCGTGCAGGGCGAGTCTCTTGATCTGACGCGTGAGCTTCTCAATGCCGGCGTTGCAACGGAGCTCGATACGCGTCGGGCCTCGACCAGCGTGGAAACCGCGCGGGCTCAGGCCGCCCAGTCCAAGGCGCAAATCCGTCAGGATCTGAACGCGCTGCGCTTTGTGGTCGGAACAGACCTGCCACCGGGAATTCTGGAAGCGGCGACGCTGTCACCAGAGCCTGTTCTGCTGCAGGCGCCGTCGAGCCTCAATTCGGATGTTCTGATCAACCGTCCGGACGTTCTGCAGGCCGAATATGCCCTGATCGCAGCGAATGCGAACATTGGCGTTGCACGCGCAGCCTTTTATCCAAGCATCAGCCTGACCGGTGAAATTGGTGCCATCAGCACCGATCTCGGTGACCTTGTGGGTGACGCTGGAACGGGTTGGAGCTTTGGTCCGTCGATCAGCCTGCCGATCTTTGACAATGGTCAGCGTCAGGCCAATCTGGAAGCCTCTCAGGCGCAGCGCGATCTGGCCGTCGCTCAGTATGAGCAAGCCATTCAGACCGCTTTTCAGGAAACGGCTGATGCCCTTGCAGTGGCGGAAACCATTGATGAGCGGCTGGCGGCTCTGACCCAGCTCGAAGAAGACACGTCTGTCACGCTGGAGTTATCTCAGGAACGTTTCCGCGTCGGTGTGGATGACTATCTCTCCGTGCTCGATGCGCAACAATCCGCGTTTGATGCCAGCCAGCAATTGATCAACGCCCAGCGTGATCAGGCCATCAATCAGGTCACGCTGTTCCAGGCACTTGGCGTCAATTTCGGAACGCCAGAACAATAGTTGCTCCTCACTTCAGCCAGTCTCCGCACTACGGGGCTGGCTGAATTTTTTCTTCCGATTTTCCAGCCTGCGACAATGAATCCCGCAGAAAAAATGCGGGCACTCCTTGTGTGATAAATTTAGCACACTACCTCTTTTGAGAACGAAGGCGCATGTCGCGCCAATCCATTTCGAAAGAGAGCCAGGTCTATGAATCCAGAGACTTTTACAGAGCGCGCACGCGCCATACTCCAGGCCGCTCAGTCGTCAGCTCTGGCGGCGCGCCATCAGCAATTTACGCCGGAGCATTTGCTTCAGGCGATGCTGGAGGACAAGGACCAGCTGGCTGCAAATCTGATCACCGCGTCCGGTGGACGGGCCGATCTGGTCCGCTCCGGCGTTGAAGATGCTCTGACCAAACTGCCAGCTGTATCCGGTGGCAATGGCCAGATCTATATGGCAAGCGAAACCGCGCAGGTCTTCCAGACCGCAGAGAAAGAGGCCAAAGCCGCTGGCGACAGCTTCGTCACGGTGGAACGCCTGCTGCTCGCCATCGCGAAAACCAAAGACGCCAAAGCAGCCGATGTACTGCGTAGCGCCGGGGTCACACCTGAAGCATTGAGCACGTCGATTGATAAGCTGCGTCAGGGGCGCACAGCCGACAGCGAGAACGCGGAAGAAGGCTATGAAGCCCTGAAAAAATACGCCCGCGATCTGACCGAAGATGCGCGATCCGGCAAGCTCGATCCGGTGATTGGCCGCGACGAGGAAATTCGCCGGACCATTCAGGTTCTGTCACGACGGACCAAGAACAATCCGGTCCTGATCGGTGAGCCGGGCGTTGGTAAGACGGCCATCGCGGAAGGCCTTGCCCTGCGCATCATCAATGGTGATGTGCCTGAAAGCCTTACGAACAAGCGCCTGCTGGCGCTCGACATGGGCGCGTTGATTGCCGGTGCGAAATTCCGTGGTGAATTCGAGGAACGTCTGAAAGCCGTGCTGAATGAAGTGCAGGCGGCGCAGGGCGAAATCGTGCTCTTCATTGACGAGATGCACACGCTGGTTGGTGCAGGCAAATCGGATGGTGCGATGGATGCTTCGAACCTCCTCAAGCCGGCGCTCGCGCGCGGTGAGCTCCACTGTGTGGGTGCGACAACGCTCGATGAATACCGCAAATATGTTGAGAAGGATGCAGCGCTTGCTCGTCGCTTCCAGCCTGTCTTTGTTGATGAGCCAACGGTGGAAGACACGATCTCCATTCTGCGTGGTCTGAAAGACCGTTATGAGGTCCACCATGGTGTGCGCATCTCTGACGGGGCGATTGTGGCGGCGGCAACACTGTCGAACCGTTACATCACCGACCGCTTTCTGCCGGACAAAGCCATCGACCTGATGGATGAGGCTGCCTCGCGTCTGCGGATGCAGGTCGACTCCAAGCCAGAAGAGCTGGACGAGATCGACCGTCGTCTGATGCAGCTGCGCATTGAAGCCGAAGCGCTGAAGAAAGAAACCGATGATGCGTCGAAGGATCGCCTCGCCAAGATTGGCGATGAAATCTCTGATCTGGAAACCCAGTCCGCGGAGCTGACGACAGCCTGGCAGGCCGAGAAGCAAAAGCTCGCCGGATCGACCGAAGCGAAGAAAAAGCTCGACCAGTTGCGCGCCGAGCTTGCCGAGGCCGAACGCCGTCAGGATTGGGGCCGCGCAAGCGCGCTGAAATACGGTGAAATTCCTCAGCTTGAACAACAGGTGAAGGAAGCCGAAGCACGTGATGGCGAAACCCGTGAGGAAGGCCTCGTCTCTGAGGTGGTCCGCTCGGAAAACATCGCGGCGGTCGTCTCCAAATGGACCGGCGTGCCGGTCGATAAGATGATGGAAGGCGAGCGCGAAAAACTGCTTCGCATGGAAGACGAACTGCGCAAGCGCGTCGTTGGTCAGGAAGAAGCGCTTTCGGCTGTGTCAAACGCGGTTCGCCGCTCTCGCGCGGGTCTGCAGGATCCGAACCGTCCGATCGGTTCCTTCCTGTTCGTAGGTCCAACAGGTGTCGGTAAGACCGAACTGACCAAGGCGCTCGCGGGCTTCCTCTTTGATGATGAAACAGCGGTGCTGCGTCTCGATATGTCGGAATACATGGAGAAACACTCGGTCAGTCGTCTGATCGGTGCCCCTCCGGGCTATGTCGGCTATGATCAGGGCGGTGCGCTGACCGAAGCTGTGCGACGTCGGCCTTACCAGGTCATCCTGTTCGATGAGGTCGAGAAGGCTCACCCGGATCTGTTCAACACGCTGTTGCAGGTTCTCGATGATGGTCGTCTGACTGACGGTCAGGGCAAGACGGTCGACTTCAAGAATACGCTGATCATCATGACGTCAAACCTCGGTGCAGATGCGCTGGCGAATGACCCGAGTGAGGATGAAATTTCCGGTACCGCACGTGACGCCGTTTCGGCGGCGATCCGCGCGCACTTCCGCCCGGAATTCCTCAACCGGATTGATGAGACGGTGTTCTTCAAACGGCTTGGTCGCTCTGAGATCAATACGATTGTCGACATCCAGATCCAGCGTTTGTCCAAGCTCCTTTCTGATCGCAACATCACGATCTCGCTGGACGAAGAAGCGCACAAATGGCTCGCCAATCGTGGCTATGACCCGATTTACGGTGCCCGTCCGCTGAAACGTCTGATCCAGCGCGAAGTGCAGGACCCTCTGGCCCGGCTCATTCTGGAAGGTCGGATCAAGGACGGCGAGACGGTCAAAGTCTCTGCCGAGGCTGGCTCTCTGGTGATCGATGGCATGCCATCGGGCATTGTGAAGGGTGAAACGGCAGTGAACTAAGCGTCCATAAAGGAAAAAGGCGGGCTAAGTGCTCGCCTTTTTTATTCCTCACTGGGCGTGGTTTCTTCTTCACTGGGCGCGGCTTCTGCTTCACTGAGCGCGGCTTCATAAGCCTCTTTGGAAAACATCGGGATGGAACACATCCAAGCGCCATGTTTGCCGTAGCGATAACCCGTCAGCACGACCATGTCGGTGTCCGGGCGATAGTTCATGCCGCAGCTTGGAGAGCCGGGTGGGGCAGAATGGACGTAAATCTGGCTGGTCTCTTCGCCTTTCAGCACGTTTGAAATCGTGATGCGCGTCAATGTGCTGTACCCGCTGCCCATGAACTGGAAGGGACGGGGCGGATTTTCTGCCTGATAGTCTTCTTCGAACTCGCGCAATGTCCGGGTGTCGTCGCCCGCCTCAACATCAAGCATGTAAAGTGTCAGGGCCTCATTATAAGCCAGCTCATAGGCGAAACGGGCCGCCAGTTCGGGATCCTGAAGGGTGTAGACCTCTTCGACATGGCCGAGGGCGACGAAGTCAAACTGGCCGGCATGTGCTGCGGCATCCGGGTAAGGCGGGCAGGTGCAGGCCTCGGCGATACTGATAAATGGAATGGTCGCAGCGCAGATCGCGCTCGCAAGGAAAAGTCGCATCAAAAACCCCCCGGATATGGTGTGTGAGCGGACACCGGAAAGGCGGTTTCGTCAATCGGAATTGGCAGTGAGCCATGCATCGTCAATAAGCTCTGCGATTGTGTAACGCGCATCATTGCGATTTTTTATCCTGTGGGTGAAATTGCAACGTGAATTTGAGTCGTATTTTGGGGGTTGATTTGAGTAAAAATATTTTAGCAGCTTCGAGTCTTTTTCTAATTTTGGCTGCATGCGGAGGTGGCGGAGGCAGTGGCTCCGGCGGCAATCCTGCGCCAACGCCGAATCCCCCATCCAATTCACCCCCGGCTTTCAGTAGTGGGACAGAGTTCTCTGTTGCAGAGAATGAAATATTTGAGACAGAAATATCCGTTTCAGACCCCGACGGAGATGATCTGACAGTTAGCATCACTTCGAGCGGCGATGGTGGTTTCTTTGAATATAACGCAGCGAGCAACACCATTGTATCCAATGGTGTTTTCGACTTTGAGACACCAAGCGATGCCAATAAAGATAATGTCTATCTTGTTGAGTTGGACATCAGCGATGGACGTTCGACCACAAGTGTAACGATCAGCGTTTCTGTTACGAATGTCGTTGAAGGACTGGCTGACCTCGGCGCTGTTGCTATTTTAGGAAACCAAACGAACAAGGATATGGGCGCTCAAGTTGCTGCCATCTCTGATCTCGATGGTGATGGAAAAGATGAGGTAGTCTTTTCGGCTTCAAGGGTGGATGGCTCGTCGGCTAGCTATGACGGTGCTGTCTACATATTTGGTAGCCGGCTTTTGAATACGACGACCGCAAAATATCTTGATCTGGCAGAAGGCTTGCCGGACGGAGTTCTCCGGTTCGATGGCTCGGCCGAAATGGATATGGTTGGATTAGGTGTCGATACGCTGGGAGATCTGGATGGTGACGGGTTCGATGAACTCGCGATCGGAATGGGGGCTAATGGGGATGAGCGAGTCTACCTCCTTCTGGGAAATGAGTTAGCCAATGCGTTTTCGCGAGGTGATGCCGCAATAGAGCTTCGAGATACGCCCAGCCTCGGTATGGCCGTTGAAGTATTAGGTGATCCAGCCATCCACGGAGGTGTCGGACTTCTCACTCGGGCCGTTGGTGACTTTGATCAGGATGGCGTGGAAGAAATACTCATTTGTGCACCATGGTCAGATTCAGGCGATCCCGATTACCGAACATCTTTGGGTTATGTTTTGTTTGGAGATGCGTTTCTTCAAGCGATGGTGACGGGTGACAGCATCAGCCTTTCAGATGTGGTTTCAAATGATCAGGCCGTGCTCATCCGTCAAAAAAGTGGACAAAACTTCGGTTGTGAATCGGGGGCTGGTGCCGGCGATTTCAATGGCGACAGCATAGATGACCTTTTGCTGCCTGACCCTAGCTGGACGTTTGCTCCAGTCGGTCCGAGCTCCGCAACACATCTCCTTTTCGGACAGGCAATTGCGGCCGCTCGTGAGAGCAGTACCACTATTTTCTATGATGATCTCGCTGCAAACGAACAGGGAATGACGTTTGTAGCGCTCAGCAGCCGCGCCGCGACCGGAGGCAATGTCGCTGCTATTGGGGACGTGAACGCAGATGGTTACAATGACATACTGATTAGTGGCGGCAGCACGACTTACCCCGACCAGATATACAATGCTGGCGTCCATTTCATAATTTTTGGTGGAAACAATCTGGAAGCAATCGCTGCCAGTGGGTATTCGCCAGATCTCAATGATGAAAATTCGAAGGGTGTTTATCTGTTCGATCAGGCGGTTTTGTATGATCTTGGTGTCCAGATGAACGGTGCACGTCCCTACGATAATGTGGATGTTCGGCGACTTCCCGGTGGGGATATGGATGATGATGGGCGTAATGACGTCATCATTTCTGCAGGCTTTGCCGATGGCAATGATCTTATAAACTCTGGCGAAGTATACATAGTTTATGGTAAATCACTCCAGCCCTCTATTCTAAGTCTTGCGGATGTTGGTACGACAGTTGAAGGACTTCGACTGGTTGGCATGGATGAATTTGACATTTTTGGAGCAGACACATCTTTCGGAGACTTTGACGGAGATGGTCAGCAGGATTTGCTGATTGGTGCTTTTGCGGCAGACCCTAATGATGTGTCACGAGGCGGAGAGGTTTATATCCTTTCAGGAAAAGGTCTCGCTGATCGAACTGGCTTGGACGGCCAAATCAGGATCGAGAATATCTTCCCAGAGCTGAATACAACGGAGTAAACTCAATCCCATGGGGTTTTCTGTGTGAGAAAGAGCGCCTTAGGCGGCGCTCTTTCCACTAGATAGAATGTTAGCCCCCGGCGAGAAAGCCGCCATCGACAGGCAGGCTGGCGCCGGTGATGAAGGCAGCCTTGTCTGAGAGGAGGAAGGCGACTGCTGCGCCGACTTCTTCTGGTTCGCCGAGGCGTTTGATGGCCTGCGGGTCCATAATGGTTTTCAGGACATCATCGGGTGTGCCGTCCATCAGTCTGGAGCGGATACCGTTTGGCAGAATGGCGTTCACGCGGATATTCGCATCGCCGTTTTCAATGGCTGCCACCTTTGTCAGGCCAAGCACGCCATGCTTGGTTGCGGCGTAAATGCCAATCTGAGCAAGCGGTGCAATGCCGGCAACCGATGAAATATTGACGATGGCGCCGCCTTTGTCCTGTTCCCGCATGACGCTCAGCGTTTCGCGCAGGGAGATGAAGACAGACTTCAGATTGATGTCGTTTGTCTTGTCCCAGATCTCATCATCACTCTCCGCCAATTTGCCTTTCGGGCCGATACCGGCATTGTTGACGGCAAAGTTCAGCTCCCCTGTCAGATCCTTTGTGCATTTGACCAGCGCCTTGATGTCGTCTGGTTTGCTGACATCACAGACCATGAATTCGGCCCGTCCGCCCATCTCCCGGATTTCCCTGACGACGGCTTCGCCATCATCCCAGGCCGCGTCTATATCGCTGACCATGACATAGGCCCCTTCACGGGCAAGCTCGAGCGCGATGCCTTTGCCAATGCCGTTTGCCGCGCCGGTGACAAACCCGGCCTTGTTCTCAAGTAAGGACACTTGTTTTCAAATCCTCTATCGTAAGTATTTGTTTTGCTTTGTAAAAATAACAAAAAGCAAATACGGGAACACGACAGTTTCGCATGAGTTCCCGCGCATTTTGTCACGGATATCGGAAGATGTTTCTGCGTTGTTTTTCGCGGATATTGGCCGGTTCGGCGTCTCAATGACGTATCTTCTGGTAAGGGCGGTACGTCTTGCCATGTCGCGTCGTTTTTCCTGACAAGCCGTCAACTGTGCCTGGTTGTGGTCTCCTTTGTCGTTTTGCCTTAAGTTGTCCCTCAGGGTGAGCGGTGGAGGAGGCCCATCATGACACATCGAGTATTCTATCGTGGTTTTTGCGGCGCGGTGACAGCGCTTCTGCTTGCGGCGCCTCTGGCGACGGCCCAGACGGGGACGCTGAAACGTGCAACGCCAGTGCCAGCCGATCCGCGGCCCGGCACGCTGGAAACACAGGATATTCCCGGTCAGGACACGGTCCTCTGCAAGGATATCGAATATACGGTTGGTGTGTCCTGGCTTTCGATTGATTGCGAGGATTTGTCACCGGGCATCGATCTGGAACGCTATGTCATCAGTGATGACAATCCGGTTTTCTTTCAGTCCGTCGCGACGATGCTGGGGCAGTACAAATTGCATGAAGGGGGCGACCGGCTGAGTATTCGCTATCGCGCCGGCACGGAGCAAAATGCCTGCAAGGTTTTCAATGCGCAGTCTCATGACAATTGCAAAGAAATTGTCGCGGTCGAATGGCGATAGCCTGCTTCGCAGATGAGACATGAAAAAAAAGGGCGGGAGTTCATCCCGCCCTTTTCATTTGTTCAGTGTGTCAGAGCGCTTATGCAGCGGCTTTGATTTCAACCAGTTCGATGTTGAAGATCAGATCTTCGCCAGCCAGACGGTGGTTTGCATCGAGCACAACCTGTTCGTCCGTGACTTCTGCGACCGTAACGATCAGCGGGCCTTGTGGCGTACCAACCTGAAGCTGTCCGCCAATTTCCAGCGGAATATCAGCCGGGATTTCGGCACGTGGCACAGCTTGTTGAGCTTGTGGGTTATGCGGGCCATAAGCCTCGTCACATGGCACTTCGACGGTTTTCTTGTCGCCGATGGTCATGCCTGGGATCGCTTTGTCGAGGCCGGGAATGATCTGTCCAGAACCGACGGTGAATTCAAGCGGGTCGCGACCATTGCTGGAGTCAAAGACAGTGCCGTCTTTCAGCGTACCAGTGTAGTGAATGCTGACTGTATCGCCGCTTGTGACTTCGGTCATGAAATATCCTGTTGCGTTGAAGGTGAATTTACGAGGCCACACCGAAGTGCGTGGGTGCTCGTGCGCGCGCGTAACCTAACGCAGGCGGGCGCATTGTGCAAATGCAGCAGGAAATGGCGGGCCGTATGAGCGGTCAGTCGGACGATGATGTCAGATCATTGAAGGCGTGATCGGCGGCGCGGCGTGTCCTGCGGACAAAAAGCCAGGCAAGCAGGGCCAGGGCTGCAACGCCCATCAGCCCGAGGGCGATCATCGAGCCATACATGAAGAGCGCAAAGATGGCGAAGAGGGCGCTGAGTACGAAAATCGCGCCGAGAAGCAGATTGAGTTTCATGTCAGATCAGCGCGTGCGTCGCCTTATGGTTCCATGAGCCAAAAGCGTTGAATTCCTTACGTCTCCCGCCCCCTTTATTAACCATCCTCGCTTAGGAGTGGAGCCATTCCATTTCCGCAATATGCAGGGCTGTTTAGAATGAGCATGGCATTTAAGATCGAAGAGAAGATGAAGCCGTATTCGGGTTCGGAACGTGAACTCGGCAAATCAACGATGCAGGTTCTGAAACCGCATTTCGAAGCGATGATGCTCCACACTTACAAAAATGCGATCGGTGCTGACTGGGACAAGCTGCCGGCCGATGTTGAACAGCTGGAAGGCTTCAAATTCGACCGCATTCTGCAAGGGCAGTTCGACAGCGAGTATCTGAAAAGCCAGGAGCAGATCGCCAGGAATGTCGCCAGCCAGATCGACTTCTTCGATTATATGGTCGGCTATCACGAATATTGCTTTGCGCTGGTAAATACCTTTGTCGAGCAGATGCCGAAAAACATGGCCAATCAGCGCTCGCAGTATCTGCGTCTGCTGCTGCGTTCGATCTTCACCGATGCCGCTGTGGTCATGTATTATTTCTTCCGCGACGCGAATGACAAAGCCGCTGGCGAACGGGAAGCGCTGGCCGAGAATTTCACGGCGACGGTGAAAACATCATTTGATGACATGCGCTCAGCCATCGCCGACATCGAAGCAAATTCCAAGGAGCTCGGCAATGAGACCGAAAAGGTCCGCAAGGCTCTGTCCAGTTCCAACGCGGCGCCGGATCAGGTGAAGGCGAATGTGGAATCGGTTGCGGCCGCTGCAGAGGAATTGTCGGCAACGATTGGCAGCATTTCCGACCGGATGAACCAGAACAAGACCCATGTCGACGCGATCTCGAGCAATGTCGACAATGTCATGTCGACCAATGACACGCTGCTGGAAGTGACCAAGCAGATTTCACAGATCACCGGTCTGATTAATGGCATTGCGAGCCAGACAAACCTGCTGGCCCTGAACGCAACCATCGAGGCAGCGCGTGCCGGTGAGGCCGGTCGCGGCTTTGCGATTGTCGCCCAGGAAGTCAAGAAACTCGCTCAGGACACGGCCAATGCCACGGAAGGCATTTCTGGCAATGTCGAAAGCCTGCAGAGAACCGTTGAACAGATCTCACAGGCACTTGGCGAAGTTCGAAACAGCGTGAATGAAGTTGCCGAAGGCGCCACGCATATCTCCGCTGCTGTTGAGCAGCAGGAAGCGGCATCGTCTGAAATCGCACAGAATGCAGAATACTCCAGCACCGCTGTCCACGAAATGGCAGAGAATGCGCAGATGACGCTTGGTATCGCAGATCAGAGCTATGCACTTGCCAATCAGACAGCCGGTTCAGCGCAGGAAACGTCATCACGCCTGAACGACATCAACCAGGCGATGGAGAGCTTTCTGTCATCCCTGAAAAAGGCGTCATGACCTCAGACAACGATAAAACCTAAGAACCACTCAGGGCTCTCCGTTTCGGGGAGCCCTTTTTCTTTGCCCTGAATGAAGCAGGAAACCGGGCGTTCTGCCCAAAGCTGCAACGATCGACAAAAAGGCTGACGGTTCCATCAGATGTGTCTGGCAATCTCTGATCGAACTGATCATGTTTAATGGACGCATTACGTGTGGTATGGATTCAATCAAAAAGGGATGGAATCATGCATATTCACTATGTCGAGGACGATAATCTCGACGCAATCCTGCTGACCCAGATGGCAAAAGTGGTTCAGGATCTCGATATTCGGGTCAGTCGGTCTCTTGGTGAATTACGTGAGCAAATGGCCGAAAAAGGCGTCGACTGCGTGCTTCTGGATGTCATCCGGCCTGATGCCAGATCGCTCGAAGACGACATTCGCCGCATCCGTGAAATGACAGACGCACCCATTGTTTTCATTACCGGAAATGATGCCGAAGATATGCGCAACCGGGCGTTGCGCGCGGGCGCCAAGGCGCTGATCGAGAAAGCGACGGTGTCGTCGGAAGTGCTCAAACAGATTTTCTACAATCTGGGGCAGGGCGATGAGCTGGAAGAGCGAGCATCTCTGCTGCAAACGCCGCTTGAGCCGGATGACGAATTCCCGGCTTCGATCCTGCCAAACCACAATCTCGACCGGCTGAATCTGTCGATGAAATGCGTGCAGGAAACCCTGCGCTCGTTTCGGTCTTCCCTGTCTGAAGACGATCGCTTCCGGCTCGATTTTGTCGATGACCTGATGGATGATTTGCGATCTTTTGCGCAATCAGACCTGACCGGTTCCAGCCGGGTCCCATTGTCGGTTTGCCTGTTGGGTATGGAACAGAAGCTGCGCAATTTTGCAGAAGTCCGCGGCGTCGACTTTGAACTCCAGCTGGAAGAAAGCTGGCATACGCAGATCGGGTCGGACATGCTGACGCCTGCCGGATTGTTCCGTCTGATTGCCGGATGCCTGATGATGGCGGAGGCTGATGATCACGTCCATCTGCGTCTGGAGCGGACGGAAAATGGTAGCAAGCTCGCCATCACCTCGAACCGGCGCATGGTTCAAGACGTCAGCCGTTTGTTCGAAACGCAGATCGAGCCGGATAATGTCGATCTTGCCGGTTTCTGCTCCATGCAGGTTGGTTTGCTGCTGCTGGGCGTTGGCAGCACGCAGGTCGTGAGTTTTACAGATGAGGCGACCCAGCATCTGGTGGTTTTCCTCTGATCAGCCCTCTCCTTAGGGCATGTCGGAAATGTTTCTGAGCGACGCGGAAAGGGCTAGCCAGACTTCACGATACCCCGCTATCTTTGGCGTATGACAAAAAAAGATATGTCGGCTCAGGCGACGCAATTCATTGCGAACCTGCAGTCAGGGGATTGGGAACTGCCACCGGGCCTGAAGAATCTCGGCATTGCGCCGCATCTTTGGCTGAAAGAGGCGAGTTATGGCCATGTCAGATATGAGTGGCCCAATACCGGAGAGCGCAATATCGGGGATGGTCGCGTGTTTGGCGGCTGGATCGCCGCTTTGTCCGATCACATTGTCTCCATCACCATGGCAAGTGCGCTGGATGATGGCGAATGGTTCACCACAATGGAGCTCACCACGCGCATGTTTCGACCGATGCAGCAGGGGCTGATCCATGTTGAGGGCAAGCTGATCAATCGGGGGCGGACCAGCGGCTTTGTTGAAGCCTATTACACCGATGAACGCGGAAAACTGATTGCGCAGGCAAGCGCCATGAAAGCAATCCGCTCACAGGATGAGTTGAACCCCAAAGGCTAGCGTCTATTCCTCCTGAGAGGGCAGCGGTGGCAGGCCAAGCAGGTCTTCCAACTGATTGTCGATGGCCTGCGCGACCATAACAGCGGTTTCGACAGACTTCAGGAAGGTGTCCTGATGAAGGTTATCGAACGTGTCGGTTGCGTCGGGTGTTGTCTCGGCTCCGCTCGCGCGCAGTGCGATATATGGCAGGTCTGCCTCAACGAGACCATTCGCAAGATCATTGCCGTTCGCTGCGAGCTGTTTCAGATCGAGCGGGGCCTCCTTTGAGACGCGTTCCATAACGGGTGTCAGGGTTGGTGCCAATGCGGCGCCGGATGTCCAGAAAACTCCATCTTCAGCGCGCGCCAGCTGGTCGAGGCTGAGGTTGAAGGCGAGCTGTTTCTGCGGCAGAGGCGGCTCAGCCATGAAGGCTTTTGAACCAGCTTTCATGGCGTCTTCGTTGTCAAAAAACACAAACATCAATGTGTGCTTTGGTGGGCTTTTCCGGCGTTTGAAATGTTCGGCAATCGCCAGAAGGCCGGCGACGCCCGATGCATTGTCATCAGCGCCATTATAAATCTCGCCATCTTTCGTGCCCAGATGATCGTAATGGGCTGTGATGACAATCCGGTCCCGGCTTTTGGCCGTGCCACCGATCACACCGATCAGGTTTACCCCTTCAACCGTTTGCCCCTCAAGATCGAGTTCATAAGGGTGCGCGTAGGAATTGCCGACTTTCAGAAGCTCCAGTGCCTGGAGTCTCGAAATGATCATCTCACGGGCGCGTTTTGCGCCTTCTGTGCCGGTCTGGCGACCTTCCAGCGCATCATCGCTGAGACCTTTCACCATGCCGATCACCGGGCCAGGCTTGAAGGTCTTCGAGTCATAGCTTTCATGTCCGCCGCGTCCGGCGACAAAGGTAAGCCCGATCAGGCCGAGAATGACGACGAGGATGATTCCGAAAGTCCGCATATCACGTTCCCATAGCTGGTGCGTTCGTCTCTTCTATGGCGCTGGAGAAATCAGGTCGAGCCTTGTTCAGGCGATGGGCTGATCTGCCGCAAAGGGCCGGCCTATTGCGCGGCCCGACCACCCGGCAGCACGGCCATCTGGCGCGGCTGTGCGGCATCGAAAGCGGAGGATAGCTCACTGTAGAAATCTGCGCGGGCTCTGGCCATTTCTCCGACCACCATCTGTGTGTTCGGCGTTTCGGTGTCGGCGGGCACGTCTTTCAGGGCTTCGGTCATGACCGATTTCCAGATCTCGGCGGGCAGGGAGCCGCCGGTCACCTTGTTCATATGGGTGTTGTCATCATTGCCGACCCAGACACCGGTAATGTAATTGCCTGCATAGCCAATGAACCAGGCATCACGCCAGTTCTGAGACGTGCCTGTCTTTCCGGCCGTTACATGGTTTTCCAGCTGAGCACGCCAGCCAGATCCATTCGAGACTACGCGGCGAAGCAGGAAGTCCATATTCTCTGCAGCCCGCTCTGTCAGGACGCTCGCAGGCGGATACGGTTTGCGCTGATAGTGGATTTCACCGCGGCTATCCTCGACCTTTTCGATGATATACGGGTCGAGCCGTTTGCCCTTCAGCGCGAACGCGCCATAGGCGCGGGTGAGATCAAGAAGCGTTGTTTCGTCAGAGCCGAGCGCAATGGATGGCACAGACAAGAGATCGGTTCCAAGACCCAGCTTGTGCGCTGTGCTGATCACCTTGTTCTGCCCGACTTCCTGGGTGAGCTTCGCTGCAATGACATTCAGGGAATGCGCAAACGCATCCTGCAGCATGACCGGACCATAATAGCGGCCTGTATAATTCCGCGGTGCCCAGTCTTTGGTGATCCAGGTCTTTTCATCGACGCGAACCGTGCCGGGTGTCAGTCCCGCTTCCATGGCGGCGGCGTAGACAAAGGCTTTGAAGGCTGAGCCCGGTTGGCGCATGGCCTGAACCGCGCGATTGAACTTGCTGGTCTGATAATCACGGCCACCGACCATGGCGCGAATGCGACCGGACTTGTCGATGATCATGATGGCGCCATTTCGGGCTTTCAGCGTGGTGCCTTTTTCGTCCAGCACAGCATTCAGCTTTTCGCTCGCCATATTCTGGAGGTCCGGCGAAAGCGTGATCGTGACAATGGCGTCGTCCGGGACTTTGGGCAGAAGTGTCTTGAGCTGACCAGAGACATAATCCGCGACATAGCCAAGTGTCGGGTCCTCCGGATTGTAGTCGACGAAACTGATCTCGGTTTCGAACGCCGTTGCGGCCTCTTCGGCGCTCACAAAGCCTGCGCTGACCATCTGATCCAGCACGTATTTCTGGCGCGTGCGCGCAGCCGAGAGGTCGTTTTCCTGGCTCAGCCGTGTCGGTGCTTTGGGGAGGGCCGCGAGAAAGCTTGCCTCGGACAAGGTGAGCTCGGTGGCGCGCTTGTCGAAATAGGCAAGGGCGGCGCCATCAATGCCATAGGCGCGATTGCCGAGATAAATCCGGTTAAGATAGAGGGCGAGGATTTCGTCCTTGGACAGGCGCTTTTCGATCTCCAGCGCCAGACGCATTTCCTGAGCCTTCCGGCGAAGTGTCTGTTCGGGTGTCAGCAGCAGGTTCTTGACGATTTGCTGGGTGAGGGTGGAGCCGCCCTGAACGGTGGAGCCAGCTTCCCAGTTTGCAAACATGGCCCGGAAAATCGCCATCGTGTCGACGCCGTCATGCTTGTAAAAGCGCTTGTCTTCGCCTGCGATAAAGGCGTTTACGACATAGTCCGGCAGAGTCTGTGCGCTGACGGCGCGACCATAAAAGGGGCCGCGACGCAGCAACAACTTGTTGTCTGAGGTGCGAAACTCGATGGCCGAACTCCGCCCCATCGTCCAGAGCGTTTCCTTGTCCGGCAGGGTCGGCATGCCCTTGAAAAGATAGTTCCAGCCAAACAGGCCAAAACCGGCACCGGCCAGCAGGATGACAAGCAGAGCAGACAGAATGAGCGGGCGCCAGTTGCGTCGCTGGCGCCATTTTTGATGCTCAAGATCAGCTCGATATGTCATGATCTGACAGCGTAAACCCCTGATGGCCGCGACCAGAACCGCGCGGCAATCTCTCGAAACTGCGATATCGCAAGCGTCAGACTAGGCGATCGCAATTAAAATTCCTTACCGGTTCGGCGCTGAACATGTCCAGTTGATAAATGTCCATATTTCAGCGCCGGGCGGTCAGGGTGTGGCCAGCTGTGTCAGATCTGGCCTTTGATCAGATCAACGCCTGATCCAGGTCAGCAATGATGTCTTTTGCATCTTCAATGCCGATCGACAGACGCAGCACATCCGGCGCGGCGCCAGACTTGATCTGCTCGTCTTCGGTCAGCTGGCTATGTGTCGTGGAAGCCGGGTGAATGACCAGCGAGCGCGCATCACCAAGGTTTGCGACATGGCTGAACAGTTTCATGTTGGAGACACTGGCGACGCACGCGTCATAGCCACCCTTCAGGCGGATGGTGAAGAGGGCCCCTGCGCCTTTTGGCACGATGCGGGAAATCCGGTCATGATAAGGCGAGGCGGTGAGCCCAGGATAGGTGACCTCTGAAATCCGGTCATCCTTCGCAGCCCATTCGGCAACCGCCTGCGCATTGGCAACGTGTTTCTGCATGCGCAGAGAGAGCGTCTCAATGCCCATAAGCGTGTAGTGAGCGCCCTGCGGGTTCATCGTCATGCCAAGATCACGAAGACCAATGGCAATCCCGTGGAAGGTAAAGGCCGCCGGACCGAAGGTCTCGTGGAAGTTCAGGCCATGATAGGCAGGCTCTGGCTGTGAAAGAGACGGGAATTTGTCGGACGCAGACCAGTCGAACTTGCCGCTGTCGACAACGACCCCGCCTGTCACCGTGCCGTTTCCGGTCATGTATTTTGTCAGGGAATGAACGACCAGCGTGGCGCCGTGATCAATCGGATTGCACAGATATGGCGTTGCGGTCGTATTGTCGACGATCAGCGGAATGCCCGCGTCATTTGCGATGGCGGCAATCGCATCAAGGTCGGTGATGTATCCGCCCGGATTGGCGATTGTTTCGCAGAAAATGGCGCGCGTGTTGTCATCAATGGCCGCTTTGACCGCGTCGGTGTCATCGAAATCGACCAGCTTGGCCGACCAGCCAAAGCGCTTGAAGGTCTGCGTGAACTGGGTCAGCGTACCGCCATAAAGGCGCGTGGAGGCCACAATATTGCAGCCTGGCATCATCAGCGGGAACAGCGCCATGATCTGTGCAGCGTGTCCGGATGAACAGCAGACAGCGCCTGCGCCGCCTTCGAGCTGCGCAATGCGATCCTGCAGCGCGGCAATGGTCGGGTTTGTCAGACGGGAATAGATGAAGCCGACTTCCTGCAGGCCAAACAGAGCAGCGGCATGTGCGGAATCGCGGAACTGATAAGCCGTGGTCTGGTAGATCGGCACCTGACGGGCGCCGGTGGCCGGATCAGGTTGCGCGCCTGCGTGAATCTGACGGGTGTCAAAACCCTGTTGTTCTTCACTCATATTATCCTCCCTCATTGGACTGACTGTCTTTTATGAGAGGGCGGATCGGCGCGCAATCTGAGAATATCGGATGTTTACCCGCTTCTAATATCCCGCAGGATTATAGACGACGGGCTGGCAGGTATTGTCGACATATTCCTGCGTGATACGCAGCTTGTCACTGACACGTGGCATCTCGTTCAGATACGCCATGGACACATTGTAGGGTCCATCCGGGCCCATCACGATGACTGAATCTCCTTCAAAGCCGAGCACTTCGGCATCGACAACCGAGCCACCGGCCATGCAGGCGGAATCCATTGGCGGCGGAGGTGTTGCAGCGCAGGCACCGAGCAGGGCCAGGCCAGACAGCGCCGGGAATAAAAGCTGTGACGTTTTCATACGGATCGCTCCTTCTTCGATCTTCTGAGAGAGGTATCGAAGGAGGAACGCCGGATGAGCGATGAGTGTTCCGTGCGCCAACTGCAGGACGCACGCTTTGCGTCACTCAGGCGAGGTGTAGCCGATGATCTGGCCAATCAGTTCGTCACCGCGCGCGCCATTTGTAAGAATGACCAGACCGTCACCGGTTTCCTTCAGAAAGCCGCCAAAGGATTTGTACTCGTCATTATTGCCATTATGGCCAATGAACGTGACCTCGCCCATATCGGCATTCATCCAGCCAAGCGACCATGAGGAGGAAGGCATGTCCGGCCCGCCAGGCGCAGGCGATTGCGGCGTCAGCATATCTTCATAGCTCGCAGCGCTCAGTCCCTCCCGGCGGCAGACCATGGCGAGGAACGCGCCAAGATCGCCGGGCGTTGTGACGAGCGATCCGGCGGAAACGGCACGGGGATACAGATTGTCCATATCGCGTCCGCTCTCTTCGTCGCTGGCGCTGCCATAGCCGCGCGAAGCGATCACCGTGTCTGGCAGAGGCTGTGCGAAGGTTGAGTTCGCCATCACCCCGCCGAGACGTTCTTCGAAGATCTGTTGCAGACGTTTGCCGGTCTTCTGTTCAATGAAAATCTGCAGGAGCTGGAAGCCTTCACCGGAATAGGAAAAGGCGTCGCCAGGCGGTGTGTTGAAAGGGATTTCGGCCGTCCGGTCCCAGAAATCGGTTGTTTCATCGACCCAGTTCGGCAAGCCTGTGCGATGCGTCAGCACCAGTCGCGGCGTGAGCTTCGCGTAGTTTTCGGCATCCGTAATGCGCGGATATTCAAAGGTTTCCGCAAAAGGCTCATCAAGATCGATCACGCTGTCATCGACGAGCGACATGACCAGCCATGCGAAAACCGGTTTTGATAGGGACGCCGCTTCAAACGCTGTGTCCGGCGTGACCGGCATTGCCGGTTCCACGATGGCGAGACCCGCCGTGCTCACATCTGTGACCTCACAGCTGGTGATCGTCGCTGTGGCCATGCCGGGCACGTCGATGGTCTGCAGAAGGCCTTCCATCTGTGCGCGGGTCATGAGCGGGCCTGATGTGTCGACCGCTTCTGTTTCCGGTTCGACTGCCTCGCTGATGTCCGGTGCTGGCGATGCTTCGATCTGTGGTGGGTCTTCCGCCGCGCAGGCAAAGAGCAAGGGCGCAAGGCCGGGCAAGAGGAAGTGAAGGCGAAGCATCTGGGCGTCCTTTGCATTGTCACTCGGTCGCCGACAACGCCGAATTGCATGAGTTACTCACCGACGCCGCGTGATTGTCAACGTGTTCAGGGCTTTACCGCCGGACAAAGGGCAGTGGATCTAGGAAAGTAATCCTACTTCGGTGATCTGACCGCATAATGCTCGACATGATGACGAGCACACCTTCTTCCAGAACCATACACCCGGAGCCGCAGGGCGCGGGCGATCTGAGCAAGCTCACGGCCGAGCTGCGCGATAACATTCTCGAAGCGCAGACCATGCTGGCGGAGGGGCGAATGCGTGAGGCCGAGGCGCTCGGCAAGGCCACGCTTCAGCTGATCCGCGCGCTGGAAGCGCAGGTGAAGCTCGAAACGTCACAGACCAGCGAACAGCGAGAAGGCGTATTCCTTGCCAGAGAAGATATCGAGGCGGCGCGAGCTGACCTCCTGCGCCGACTGGGTCGGATCTCGAAGACCATCCGTGCAGGCCGCCTGGGTGAGGGCGCAGAGTGATGCGGCCATCTATGTGCTCCAGCATTTATGGGCGTTCTGGGCCCGCCAGGATCAATTACCACCGTCCGGCGACTGGCGCAGCTGGCTCTTTATGGGCGGGCGGGGCGCGGGCAAGACGCGCGCCGGTGCCGAATGGCTTCTGTCTGAAATTCAGTCTGGCCGGGCCAGACGCATCGCACTTGTGGGGGCAACCATGAACGACGTGCGAGAAGTGATGATTGGCGGTGAAAGCGGGCTGCTATCGCTTGGCCTGCCCTGTGATCAGCCAAGCTATGAACCATCCCGGCAGCGGCTGAGCTGGCCAAATGGCGCTGTCGGTTATGCCTTTTCGGCCGAAGAACCTGAACGTTTGCGCGGGCCGCAATTCGACACCGCATGGGTCGATGAAGTGGGCGCGTGGTCCCGTGCCGAAGCGACCTGGAACATGCTGCAATTCGGGCTTCGCCTTGGTAAGACGCCGCGTGTGGTGGCAACGACGACTCCGCGAACCACAAAGCTGATCCGACGTCTTGTCCGGGAGCCGGGCTGCACGCTGACGCACGCAAAGAGCGAGGCCAATGCGGCCAATCTCGCGCCCCACTTTCTGGAGGCGATGCGTCGCCAATACGGGCATTCGAGCCTTGGCAGACAGGAGCTGGACGGCGAACTGGTCGAAGAGCGCGAAGATGCGCTGTTCCGATTGTCGCTGATCGATGCCGCGCGGGTGCAGACCATGCCGGAGCTCGACGCTGTCGTCATCGCTGTGGACCCGCCTGCCATGGCGCATGCCAGGTCAGACGCTTGCGGCATTGTCGCTGTCGGGCGTGCGGGCGGTGATGCCTATCTGCTCGCTGATGAGACGGTTCAGGGCGTGATCCCGGATGTCTGGGCGGCGCGTATCGCCGACCTGGCCGACGTCTGGGGCGCAGATGAGATCATCGCCGAAGCCAATCAGGGCGGGGAAATGGTGCGAAGCGTGATTGCTGCGGCCGGAACCGGGCGTGCCATTCGACTGATCCATGCACGGGTCAGCAAGCGCCGCCGTGCCGGTCCTGTCGCTGCGCTTTATGGCGCCGGTCGCATCCATCATGTCGGCCATTTCAAAGCTCTGGAAGACGAGATGATCGCCTTTGGTGAGGCGAAGACCAGCCCGAACCGGCTTGATGCGCTCGTCTGGGGCGTCACCCAACTTCTTCTGAAAACGCGCGACCCGCGCATCGCGCTGATGTGAGGACACAGATGTTCTGGAAACGACACGACACCAAATCCGGCGCGCAGGCCCTGATTGCCCTATCCGGGCTGGGGGACGCGCAATGGGAGACGGGCACGCCGCGCCGCCTGTTTGAAGCGGGCTTCCGGCAAAACCCGATCAGCTATCGTTGTATCCGCATGATCGCTGAGACGGCTGCGAGCGTGCCCGTCCGGCTGGTGAGCGAACATGACGCCACTGATGGCAAAACGCTGATCCGGCTTTTGACCAACCCCAGTGCCGGTGAGACCGGACACTCCTTGCTGGAAGCCATTTATGGAGACCTGCAGGTCAGCGGAAATGCCTTTCTCGAGCTGGTCCGGCGCGGTGACGACGCGCTGGTGGGATTACAGCGTATTCCGGTCGGTGCGATTGACGTGCTGAAAGGGCGTGCCGGATATGCCATTCGCACGGCCAATGGTCGCCGTATCATTCGCCCCGATGCGCGTGGATGGTCCGCGCTCTTTCACCTGCGCACGCTGGACCCCGGATCAGAGCGCCTTTCCATGTCACCGCTTCAGGCGGCTGGCCGCGCGGTCGAAATCCACAATGCAGGTGCCAGCTGGGCCAAGGCCCTTATGGACAATGCGGCCAGACCTTCGGGCGCACTCATCTATGGGCGCGACGGCAATCACCTGACACCTGATCAGTTCGATCGGCTGAAGTCTCAGCTGGAAGACGCTCATTCTGGCGCGCGCAATGCCGGGCGTCCGCTGCTGCTGGAAGGCGGGCTGGACTGGAAGCCGATGGGCCTCACGCCGACGGACATGGACTTCATCGCAGCGCGCCGGGAATCGGCCCGCGAAATCGCGCTCGCCTTTGGTGTACCGCCCATGTTGCTCGGCATTCCTGGCGACAACACCTATGCCAATTATCGCGAAGCCAATCTCGCTTTCTGGCGTCTGACGGTCCTGCCGCTTGTTCAGCGCACCGTGCGCGGTCTGGAAGACTGGCTGGGCGGCGCGGTGCGCGGCGAGGTCCGACTGAAAGCCGATCTGGATGCCGTGCCCGCGCTCGGCCCGGAGCGCGAGGCGCTATGGAGCCGGCTTTCTGCGGCAGATTTCCTTTCAGAGGATGAGAAGCGCGAAATTGCGGGCTTTGCCCCACGCGAGGTGCGTCATGCTGATTGAAGGAATGGCCTCAGTCTTTCTGGAGACAGACAGCTCTGGTGATCGCGTTCGGCCGGGTGCCTTTGCCGAAAGCCTGAAACGATCAGGCCCTGTGCCAATGCTCTGGCGACACATGCCGGGTCGTCTTGTCGGTCAGTGGACGCATTTGCAGGAAACCGCCCGCGGCCTTGCGGTTCGCGGTCTCGTCGATGCGCCGACCGCTTATGGAAAGCTCGCCCGAAACAGCATTCGCCAGGGCCTTGATGGACTGTCCATCGGATTTCACCCGAGGCGTTGGCGTTATCGCCCGGATGGCGGGCGCGATCTCCTCGAAGTCGAGCTGGTCGAGATCTCTCTCGTCGCAAACCCGATGGCGCCCTCCGCGAGATTTCAAGCCACGGGTCAAACGGTGGAGCGGGCCGCGTGATGGCAGAGATCGTCAAATCCTCAGCGCCCTTTCAGCAGAACACACAGACATGCGCGCCGCGCGCAATGAACAAATGAGAATGTGCAGGAGAACACACATGCAGACCAAACAAACCCCGCAAACAAGCGCACTGGAAACACAACTCCTTGCCGAGTTTGAAGCCTTCAAGGCGGCAAACGATGCGCGCCTTTCCGCGATTGAAGCGAAAACAGCTGACGTGCTTCTCGATGAAAAAGTCAGCCGGATTGATGCGTCCCTGTCTGAAACCAAGAGCGCGCTCGACCGGCTCACCATGTCGGCAGCCGCGCCTTTTATCGGTGACGAAGCCGAGCCTGCACCGAAAGGCTGGAGTGCGTATCTCCGCTCCGGTGATGAACGCGGTGTTTCCCGGCTCGACATGAAATCGCTCAATCAGGGCGATGAGAGTGAAGGCGGCTATGTTGCGCCGCCTCAACTCGACCGCCTGATTGAGGCACGGCTTTTGTCAGCAAGTCCGATGCGCCAGATCGCAACCGTGCGCCAGACAAGTGCCGGTACGTTCAAAAAGCCGGTGAGCCTTGGTGCGTCTGCCGCATGGGCGGCGGAAGAGGGCGCGCGAACGGAAACCACAGCGCCAACCCTGTCATTGCTCGATTTCCCGGCGGCGGAACTTTACGCCATGCCCGCTGCAACGCAGGCCCTTCTGGACGACGCGTATGTCGACATTGATGAATGGCTGGCGGACGAGGTGCAGGATGCCTTCTCGACGCAGGAAAATGCCGCCTTTGTGTCTGGGACGGGAACGAGCCAGCCGCGTGGTTTTCTGGACTATGATCAGGTCGCTGAGCCGAGCCATCTCTGGAACAAGATCGGGTATGTCGCTTCCGGTGCCGCAGGCGCTTTTGCCAGCGGTGAGGATGTCGAGCGTCTGCTCGATCTGATTTATGCTCTGAAGCCGGGTTTCCGCAGCAATGCGCGCTTTGTGATGAACCGCCGCGTGCTGGCAGCTCTGCGCAAGGTGAAGGATGGCGATGGCCGCTATATCTTTGCGCCGGGTCTGGGCGGAGAGGCATCCAGCCTGCTGGGTTTCCCGATCACAGAGATTGAAGACATGCCCAACATGGCGGCCAATGCGACGCCGATTGCGTTTGGGGACTTCCGCAAGGGCTATCTGATCGTAGATCGCCAGGGCGCCCGCGTGCTGCGTGATCCATACTCTGCCAAGCCCTATGTCCTCTTATACACGACCAAGCGTGTGGGGGGCGGCGTTCAGAATTTCGACGCGATCAAGCTGATGAAATTCTCGGCATCATAGCTCTGCTCGAGCGCGGTTCTGCGTTCGAGCAAACTGAAAAATCCGGGTAACAGAAAATGCACATAACAACCCTGACACCGCCCAGCGGTGAACCCTTGAGTCTTGCCGACGCGAAGGCATTTGCACGTGTCGGGTCAGACCATGATGACGCGCTGATTGGGCAGCTGATCGCTGCTGCACGGGCGCGCGTGGAAACCGAAACCGGCCTCGCTCTGGTCACGCAAAGCCTGCGCCTGACACTTCAGGACTGGCCAATTGGCGTTCTGGAGCAGGGCGTGATGCGGCTGCCCCGCCGTCCGGCGCAAGGCCTTACGGCGGTGCGGCTGACGGACGGTGTGGAAGCGACGTTGATCACGGATCAGTTTCAGCTGACGCCGGGGCTCTCACCTCAGCTGAAACCGCAGTCCGGCCTCGCATGGCCATGGCCGCACTCCGTCCATCAGTGGATCGAAATCGACTGGGTGGCGGGCTTTGGTGCGGCTGAGACGGTTCCAGAGGATCTTGTCCATGCGGTGAAGCGGATCGTTGCTTTCGGTGTTGAGCATCAGGGCAGCCGGGACTGGCGCGCTCATGAGGCTCTGACAACCGAGCTGGACGAATGGCTCCAGCCCTGGCGGGAGGTGCGGATATGAGCGCACAAATTCTGCTGGAAACAGAGCTCTCGCGCGTGCTCTCCAGCTCTGAGCCGATCCAGTCTGCGTTTGGAACGCCGGTGCGGATTGTTTCAGCCGATCAGACGCGTTCGGCTATCCCATTCCTGCGTTTCATCCGGCATGAGTTTCGAGCGGACGCGCGTGCGCATGACGGCCCGGCTGAGCATCGATTGTCACTGGAGGTGTTTTCCCGTGCGGGCGGTCGGGCAGAGGCAATCCGTCTGCTGCATCTGGTTGAGGAAACGCTGCGAACGGCTGTGCTGGCCCCGGAAGGGCTGCATGTCGTGCTTTGCCACGCCGTCTATAGCGATGTCTTCCTGCAGTCAGATCAGACGAGCTTTCGCGGGCTCTTGCGTCTGCGTGTGCTCAGCGAAGCGGTTTCGAATGTCTGAGAGAGGGGGGCGCGACCGTCGGGGTGATTGCTGGGGGGAAAGAACCCCGACGGCGCTTTGTGTGTCCGGATCTCGGGCAAAATCCTTCGGACCCTCACAATACGCCTGAGCAGAAAGGTTGTTCCCGGCCGTTCCAGAAAAAACGACAAAAAACCTGATTAATTTATACTGCATTGAAAAGTAAGGATAAAAAATGGCAACGCAAGCAGGCCAAAATGTGCTGATCAAGCTCGAAGATGAGGCAAATCCTGGCGCGTTTCTGACTGTGGCAGGCATTCGTGCGAAAACCATCTCTCTGAATGCCGGACTGGTCGACGCCACGCATACCGGAAGTGCCGGAGGATGGCGGGAATTGCTCTCAGGTGCCGGCGTGAAAACGGTAAAAGTCACCGGCTCCGGCGTGTTTCGCGATGACGCCTGCGACAAGCGTATGCGCGATGTGTTTCTGCAGCGCCTTCACGCGGATTGGCAACTCATCGTGCCGGACTTTGCGCGTTTTGCAGGACCGTTTCAGATCTCGCAGCTCACCTATGGCGGAGACTTTGACGGCGAAGCGACCTTTTCCATCACACTGGAAAGCGCAGGCGAAGTGAGCGTCACCGACCTCTGATCAACGGAAAGGACAGGATATGAACCCGCAACGCGGTGAAGCCGCCATCATGATTGATGGCGAGATGAGAAAGCTGTGCCTGACGCTTGGCGCGCTTGCAGAGATCGAGGCTGCGCTTGGCTGTGACACGCTGAAAGACCTGTCGCTGCGTCTGAAGTCGGTTTCGGCGCGCGACCTGATGAAGCTTCTCAAAGCCCTCCTGCGTGGAGGTGGCGAGAGGAATCTCGCAGGTGAGATCGAAACACATTGCATCCATCCGAAGGATGCCATGGCGGCTATTCTCGCCTGTTTCAGAGGCGCAAACTTCGATGAAACATGATGCTCGGACACCCTGGCCGCTCATGCTGCAGGCAGCCTTGCGCATGGGGCTCAGCCCGCAGGCATTCTGGCAGCTCAGCCTGCGCGAATGGCAGGCGCTCACGCTGAAAACAAAAAACACCGGGTTCGGACGCGCAGACCTCTCTGCGCTCCTCTCCCGATTTCCGGACAAGGATTAGATCATGGCTGACAGAGACCAGACATCCGCCGCCTTTGACCTTTCAGGGGCGTTTGACGACGTTTTCGACTTTGAACAGGAGCTCGACCTTCTGGCGTCCGTGACCGTGCCGCGCACCGCTGATGCCATGGCTGAGGCTTTTGAAGCCGCCAGTGAACGCATCGAGAGCGCGATTTCCCGCGCCACACGGACGGGTCAGATCGATTTTGAAAACCTGATCACCGCCATGCTGGCAGACCTTGCCCGGCTCGGCGCGAATGCTGTGCTGGATCAGGTCTTTTCGGGTCTGACCGGCGTTGCCGGCCAGGCCGCGCCCATCGCCGTTCACGTGAATGTGCCGCAGGGCAGTGATGGCGCGAGCCTTGTGTCCGCTCAGGGGCAGATTGCAGCGGCGCTGTCTCAGGCGGTGTTGTCCGGAGGACGCTTCTCTTGAGCGCGGTCGTTAACCTCCGTTTTGATCCGCCCATTGGATTTCAGACAAGCGGCGGGCCAGGCTGGAAGAGCGAGATTGTCTCGCTCGCCAGCGGAGCAGAAGTGCGAAATGCGCTCTGGTCCGGTCCGCTTCGGCGCTGGCATCTTGCGGGCGTCGTTCTGACGGCCGAGGCATTGCAAAGCCTGACGCATTTCTTCAACGCCCGGCGCGGTGCACATCAGGGCTTTCGGTTTCGTGATCCTTTTGGCTTTCAGACCGGAACGCCGGGCAGCGACATCACGCCCTTCGATCAGGCCATTGCGACAGGCGATGGCGTGACCCGCGCGTTTCAGCTGGTGATCGATGATGGAGCAGATGTCCCGCGCCCGATCACCCGGCCGGTGGCCAGCACCATGCGGGTCGCAATCGCGGGCACGGAAACAGATGGCTTTACGCTGGATGATGCAACCGGTCTCGTCACCTTTGAGACCGCGCCGGGTCATGGGGCAGCGATCACGGCAGGCTTTGCCTATGACACGCCCGTTCGCTTTGAACAGGACCGGCTTGAGCTTGCCCGCCCGGGACCCGGCGGTTTTCAGCTCGTTCAGCTGGGACTGGTGGAAATCCGCGAGGTGGCGATATGAACGCGATCCCTGCAGAGCGCCTGACCGGCGTCACCACGCTCTGCACCTGCTGGAAGCTGGTCACGGCGGATGGCGGGAAAACCGTTCGTGCAACCGATCATGACCGGTCGGTTGTCTATCGTTCCGAGACATATGAGCCGGGCCTCGCGCTTGAAAGCTCAACTCTGCGCCAGACGCTGACCCTGGCGCCTGAACCTCTGGACCTGTCTGGCGCTTTGCAGGCAGACGGGCTTCTGGCAGCCGATTTGCGCGCTGGCGTTTGGGATGGCGCACGGGTTTCGATCTTTCGGGTCGACTGGCTGGCACCGGCTTTTGGCCAGTGGCTGTGGTCTGGGTTTCTGAGCGAGATTGAAGAGCAGGGCGGCGCATTCTCCGTGCGGCTCGCATCGAACAAAGCCATGCTTGAGCGGACAATTGGCCGGATTTACGGGCGACGCTGTGATGCAGGTTTTGGCGACGGACGTTGCGGCGTGGATGTGGAAAACGCACCGCAATCGACATGCGACAAGCGCTTCTCGACCTGCCGCGATGTCTTCTCCAACAGCGCCAATTTCAGAGGCTTCCCGCACATGCCCGGCAATGACGCCGTGATTTCCGGTCCAGGCGATCACCGGGACGGTGGATCGCGAGGGATTGAGACATGATCTTGCAGGAACAGATCCTCAGGGAAGCGCGCAGCTGGATCGGAACGCCTTATCGCCACCAGGCGAGCGTAAAGGGCGCAGGGACGGATTGTCTGGGGCTGGTGCGCGGCATCTGGCGCGCGGTCTATCAGGCTGAACCTGAAGCGCCGCCACCCTATACGCCCGACTGGGCAGAAGCGCTCGGTCAGGACACGCTTTTGGAGGCCGCCCGGCGTCATATGACCGAGCAGGCAATTGGCGATGCGCGATCGGGCGATCTGATCCTGTTTCGAATGGGGCTCGGCACACCCGCCAAACACGCCGCCATTATGAGCGGGCAAGACACCATTATTCACGCCTATTGGGGGCGATCGGTCTGCGAAACCCGGCTGGTGCCCTGGTGGCGCAGGCGGATTGCCGCCGTTTTCGAATTTCCTGACATCTCGCACGAGGATTAAATGGCACAGCTTGTTTTCGCTGAAGTCGGCGCGCGCCTTGGGGCGCAGCTTCTGCCTGAGGGCCTTTCCGTTCTCGGGTTCGAAATGGCCGGGCGTTCGATCGGTTCGACGCTTGGCGGTCTGGCAGGCCGCGCCGTCGATCAGGCGCTTGCTGGCCCGGTCGCGCAGGGCTCGCGCCGCGATGGTCTGACCCTTCTGGAAAGCCGGGAAGGGGCTGACATGGCGCAGGTCTTTGGCCGGATGCGCATGGGTGGCCAAGTCATCTGGGCCACCCATCTGAAGGAGCGAAAGTCGACGCACCAGACCGGCGGGAAAGGCGGCCCGAGCGTCAGGGAATACAGCTATTCGGTCAGCTTTGCCGTTGGCCTGTGTGAAGGTGAAATCACCGGTATTGATCGCATCTGGGCCAATGGTGAGCTGATCTCGCTCGCGGGTCTCAATTACCGGCTCTATCACGGCAGTGAAACGCAATGGTCAGATCCGCTGATCGAAGCCGTGGAGGGCAGCGCGCCTGCTTATCGCGGGCTCGCCTATATCGTGTTCGAGGATTTTCCACTCGATGCCTATGGCGCGCGCTTGCCGCAATTGTCCTTTGAGGTGGTTCGCCCCGTGCAATCCTCCGAAGGGCCAGCACTTCGCGATCTCATCAAAAGCGTCAATCTCATCCCGGCAAGCGGCGAATGGGTCTACAGCCCTGAACTCGTCCGGCGGATTGAATATCCGGGCTGGGAGGAAACGCTGAACCGGCATTCCGGCTCCGGTAAGGTCGATGTCGTGCAGGCGCTTGATCAGCTACAGGCAGAATTGCCCCATGTATCGTCGGTAAATCTGACGCTTGCCTGGTTTGGCACGGATCTTCGATGTGGGCATTGCGAGGTCCGGCCGGGTGTGGAGACCCGTGATCAGATCAATCTGCCGCGTGACTGGAAAGCAGGCGGGCAGACGCGCGAGAGCGCTCATCTGATCAGCCGGGACGAAGCCGGGCGCCCTTATTATGGCGGGACACCGGACGATGCATCGGTCATCGCGCTGATGCGTGAACTGGCAGCGCGCGGCCTTGCAGTGACGGTGTCGCCTTTCCTTCTGATGGACATTCCGCCGGGCAATGGTCTGCCCGATCCTTATGGAGAGGCCGAGCAGGCGGTTTTTCCATGGCGCGGGCGGATCACCTGTTTTCCAGCGCTCAGCGGTGACAAGACATCGGCGGCGCGGGCCCAGGTCGAAAGCTTTTTCGGCAGGGCCAGTGCAAGCGATTTTACCCTGAACGGTGACGCTGTGACCTATACGGGACCAGATGCGTGGAGTTATCGTCGCTTCGTTCTGCATCTTGCCATGCTGGCAAAGGCGTCCGGCGTGGCGGCGCGTTTTCTGCTCGGCTCTGAACTTGTGCGCCTGACACGGGTGCGCGATGACACGGGCGCGTTTCCGGCCGTTGAAGAACTCAAAGCGCTGGCGGGTGAGGTGCGCGCTGTGCTCGGGTCGGCTGCGGAGATCAGCTATGCGGCCGACTGGACAGAATACGGCGCTTACCATCCAGATGATGGAACAGGCGATGTGCGCTTTCCGCTGGATGCGCTCTGGTCCGATCAGAATATCGATTTTGTTGGCATTGACTGGTATGCGCCGCTTTCCGACTGGCGGGATGGGGACCATCTGGATGGCGCGCTCTGGTCGTCCATTTATGATCAGAATTATCTGGCCGCCAATGTTGCGGGCGGGGAAGGGTATGACTGGTATTATGCCAGTGATGCCGACCGGCTGGCGCAAACACGAACGCCGATCACAGACAGCGCCCATGGCGAAGACTGGATGTTTCGCGTCAAGGATCTTCGCGGCTGGTGGCAAAATGCCCACCATGAACGTCCGGGCGGAACGCGTCAGCCTGTTTCGACGGAGTGGACGCCGCAATCCAAGCCGGTTCGTCTGATCGAAATCGGCTGCGGAGCTGTCGATAAAGGCACCAACGCGCCGAATGTTTTTCATGATCCGAAAAGTGCGGAAAGCGGCTTTCCACCCTTTTCCGACGGCACACGGGATGACGACATACAGGCAGCAGCGCTGCGCGCGCTCTGCCAGCACTGGTCGGTTACGTCGCTCGAAAATCCGGTATCGGCGGTCTATGGCGGGGCGATGGTTCCGGATGACGGCTTATCCGTCTGGGCATTTGACGCGCGTCCCTATCCGGCATTTCCCGTGCGCTCCGATGTCTGGTCGGATGGAGAGAACTGGACGCTGGGTCACTGGTTGAATGGGCGAACGGCGCGATCCGGTCTGTCGGATGTGTTGGCTGAATTGCTCGCAGCCGCTGACGTGCCTGCCGATTTGTCTGCCGCAATCGCCAGCCTGCCGGGGTATGCCATTTACGGTATTCAGACGGTGCGAGAGGCAATCGAGCCACTCGTCTATGCCTTTGATCTGCGGTGCCGGCAGAGTGAAACCGGGCTGGTATTCGCAAATGGCGGAGATCAGGCCGCCATTTCCATTCCTGAACAGGACCTCGTTCTGGCAGACAGCAGGAGCTCAGCGCAGCGCTTTACGCGAAACGTGACAGAGCATGCCGTCCGGGGGCTCCGTCTCAGCGTGCTCGACCCGTCTGCGGACTATCAGCCAGCGAGCGTGCATATCGGCGTGCAGGAAGGCGATCGCGATACGCATATCCAGCTGCCTTTCGCGCTGGACGCCGATAGTGCTGCGCGCCTTGCCGGTCATTTGATGGTTCGACTTCAGACCGGGGCGCATACGCGCGAGATTGACCTTTCGCCGCAATATCAGGCCGTTGAAGTGGGCGATCTTCTGCTTCTGGACGGTGAGGCAGCGCCGCTTCGAATTGCGGCGCTTGAGCGAGGTCATCACCTTCGCGCCGCGCTGGAGCCAGTTCGCGACGTGTTTGGCGGAAGTTCAGAGGTTTCAACCGGCAATCCGCCTCCCGCACACGCCCCAAGGCCGGACGGTGTTCTGATCAACTTGCCGAGCCTGCCGGGCGGAGAAGATGATGTCCGTCCCGTGATCGCGGCGTTCGCAAGGCCATGGCCGGGCGCATTGAGCGTTGCGGCGGGCGCTGACGCAACCATGCGGACCACGCGCGCGGAGATCGTTAAGTCGGCCAAAATGGGGTCTTTGCTAGACGATTTTCCGGCGGGTCCCGGTGACCGGTTCCGGCCGGGCGCGCGCCTGCTGGTGCGTTTCCCGCAGGGCGATCTGTCCTCGGTGACGGGAGCCTCCATGCTCGCGGGAGCGAACCATTTCGCAATCGAAACAAGTGGCGGCTGGATGGTTGGTGCGTTCAAGACGGCTGAGCTGTGCACATCTGATACATGGGAACTCTCCGGCTTGCTGACCGGGCTTTATGGCACAGAAGATCTGAGTGCGCTGGGCGCTGAAACAGGCGCACGCATCGTCATGCTTGATGCATCACCCGTGCGTGCTGAGCTTGCAGACCATGAAGTCGGACAGGTGCTGAACTGGCATGTCGCAGGGCAGACAGCAGAGGCTGAACCTCTGGTGTTTGAGGCGACTGCTTCAGGCCGTGCGCGGTCTCCGCTACGCCCCGGTCATCTGCGCGCGACTGAGGGTGTGTCCGGCGATCTCACACTGAGCTGGACCCGGCGCGCGCGTCATTCGGCGGACCGCTGGGACACGCCGGATGTCCCGCTGCTGGAAGATGAGCTGCGTTTCCGGGTGGAGATCCTTTCCGGCGAGACCCTTGTGAGATCAGAAGAAGTCTCTGAAAGTATGTGGGTTTATAGCGTTGCCATGCAGGCGGCAGACGGCTTTTCTCCCGCCGTTCATCGCGCGCGCGTCTGTCAGCTATCACCTGTATTTGGTGACGGCATTCCCGCTCTTTCGACCTTTTCTGCGGCTTAAGCGAGCGTAATGCCGGTCTGGCCGCCCGTCGCGAGCAAGGTGCCATCCTCGGCAAACATGCGAATGTCTCCGTGGAAATATCCATTGCGGGCTTCAAAGAGCTGGACCTCGCCAAGCACCCATTCGCTCTCCACCAGCTTGTGCAGGCGCAGCGTGTTGTCGAGGCTCCGGCTCATGGAGGAGGCCGGGTGTCCGGCGGGCATGAAATCGGCGACAATGGCGAGCCATTGCGGCGACATCGTCAGCCCATCCTTGCTACGAAACCAGATATATTCCTTGCCTTCGGCGTGGTCGGCGCGCGCTGTGCGCATTTCCAGTCGCGACAGCAGATTATTGCGTGGCTTGTCACCCATGAGCGGCTTTGGCTCGCTTTGTTCCGGACCCGGAACGACTGGCATTTTGAGATAGGATTGCGGGTTTTCTGTCTCGCGCGTGCCAAGCGCTCCATAGATATAGTGGATCGGTCGGTCACCTTCCGCAATCACGGCGCGGGCCTGAATGGCGCGTCGGCCAGAGGCGAGAACTTCTGTCGTCACGGTGCAGCTTGCGCCCACAGGTGAATTGGAAACGAACTGAACGCTCGCCCAGATCATCGGTCGGCCTGTGACCTGCTCCATGGCATACATGCCAGCGCCAAGGCTGACCCCGCCCATCAGATACTGGTAGTCCGCCGGCCCGACACAGGCCTCTTCCGTCAGTTCAAGGTCAAACACATTCGGATTGTCGGCGCGGCGTTTGCTTTCCCAGTACATGGAGCTCCCCTCAATTTTTGCCGGACGGTATTCACTGTAGTCCACTCCCGCAATCGGTAACGTCGCGGCAGGAAGCGCAAAAGCTGACAGGGATGTGAACCGAACTATCTGGAACAGGATGAGCCACGCCGGGTTCAATTCTGTCAGAAAGGAAAGGTATTTCATGGGACAAATGCTGAGCGATGCGCTGACGCGTCTGGAAACCGTATGTGAAGAGCAGGGCAATTTCAAAGAGGCGCATTTGCGTCTGAAATATCCGGCCGAAACACTTTCGGCGACCATTCCGGTCCGGCGTGATGATGGCTCGCTTCTGCTCGTGAAAGCCTGGCGCTGCCGCTATAACCGGCTGCGTGGCCCGACAAAGGGCGGTATTCGGTTCCACAAATCCGTCACCATGGATGAAGTCATGACCCTTGGCTTCTGGATGACCATCAAGACAGCGATTGCAGATGTGCCGTTTGGCGGCGCAAAGGGCGGCGCGCAGATTGATGCGAGCGAGCTGAGCCGACGCGAACTGGAAGCCCTCTCGCGTGGATATATCCGTGCATTCTCAGGCATGATCGGTCCGGAACGCGATATTCCAGCGCCGGATGTCGCGACAGGCGGCCAGCCCATCGCCTGGATGGCGGATGAGTATTTTCACCTGATCGATGGTCAGCGCCCGGATGTCATCACCGGCAAGCCGCTGGCCTTTTTCGGATCGAAAGGGCGCAATGCGGCAACCGGCAAAGGCGCAGCCATCTGCCTCGATACACTGGAAGACAGGCTTCCCTTCAGCCTGAAAGGCGCGAGCTTTACCGTACAGGGTTTCGGCAATGCAGGCGCCGAGATCGCAAAGGATTTGTGCGACCGCGGCATGGTGCTGGTCGCGGCATCGGATTCCAGGGCGACCGTCAGCAATCCTGAAGGTCTCGATGCGGATGCGCTCGCCGAACACAAATCGAAGACCGGTTCGGTGAAGGATTTCGACGGCGCAGAGACAACCGATCGCAATGCCATCGTGACGCTTGAAACCGATCTCTTCGTGCCTGCCGCTCTGGGCGGGGTCATCACGCGTGACAATGTCAGCGAAGTGAAAGCCCGAGCCATTCTTGAAGTCGCCAATGGTCCGGTCGAGCCGGAAGCCGATGACGCACTGGAGGATATGGGCGTTGTGGTCATTCCGGACGTTCTCGCCAATGCTGGCGGGGTGATCGTCTCCTGGTATGAATGGCTGCAGAATCGCGCAGGCGACTACTGGCCGGAAGAAGAGGTCACCTCACGCCTTGAGAAACAGATGCGTATCGCTGCGAAAGCCGTTTCCGACCTTGCGAAGGAAGATACGCATCTGCGCAAGGCAGCCTATGAGCTGGCCATTCGGCGCATTGCCGACTCGGTCGAGGTGCTCGGCAGTCAGGCTGACTATTGAAGCCTTGCTCAGGCACGGTCCAGCAAAGGCAGGACACTCAGCTTGAGCTCCTCGATCAGTTTCACATCCATGAAAGCGAAGTCATCCGGAATATCCAGAACATGCAGCGGCTTGTAAGCGACCTCCTGACGGAAGTCCGCTTTCAGCCGATTGGCGTGCTTGTCTTCCATGACAAAGATCATGTCGGCCCAGCGAATGTCGTTCAGGCTGACCTGATGCCGGGCTGATCGCGCCGTTCCGGCAGATCGGGTGAACACGCCCTCCAGATCGGCAAACAGCTTTTCGGCGGTCGGACTGCGCCACTTATTGTGCGAGCAGATGAACAACAGGTTCAGCGTCGTTGTGTCCGTCATGAGGGCTTTCCATTCTGCATATGGCCAGATCAGCCCGATCTGACGGGCGCGCGCAAGCTTGTTGCGTCGGTAATACACCTCATACCAACGCTTCGGACAGGGATCGCCATAGCGAAAGCCACGGGTTCTCGGACCATGATGATCATCATGGCGCTGCTTCTGCGCCCGTCTCCAGGCGCGGTCTCTTTTTGTGAAGGGCATGGCCCATTCCTTTCGTGCTGTCGGGTTCAGCAGCCGCGGCAACACGAATGGGATCGGTCAATACTTGCAAATAAAGGCGTGAACAAGGCTGATTCAACACGTTCGTGTATTTGAAATAGCGATAGACCTCACCTACTTGTGATGTAAGAGAAATACCCTGAGTAAAAACTAAGGATATCATACTAGTGAGTTGGGACCCCTACGCGGCGCTTGGCCTCTCGAAAGGCGCAGATGCTGCCGCTATCAAAAAGGCCTATCGCAAGCTGGCCAAGGAAAACCATCCCGACGTACGCCCGAACGATCCTGAAGCAGAGGAGACCTTCAAGCGTGCGACGGCTGCGTTCAATCTGCTGTCTGATCCGGACAAGAAAGCGCGATATGATCGCGGCGAAATCGACGAAGAAGGTCAGGAACGGGCACAGTTCCACGGAAATCCTTTTGGAGGTGGTGGCGGCAACCCGTTCGGCGGCGGTGGTGGCGGCTTTCGCAGCGGCCATCATGGCTTTGGTCAGGGACGCGGCGAGCCGGGCGTTGACGGGTTTGAAGACCTGTTTTCCGGCCTGTTCGGAGGCGGCGCCGCTGGTGGTCAGCGACGTCGGCAGTCCGCGCGCGGTCAGGATGCGAAATATGTTGTCGATGTCGACTTTATGGATGCGGTCACCGGCGCAAAGCGCCGCCTTGCCATGACCGATGGCAAAGTGCTGGATGTGAACATTCCGGCAGGTGTCGAAACCGGACAGAAACTGCGCCTGCGCAGTCAGGGCCATCCAGGCGTTGGCGGTGCACCTCCCGGCGATGCGCTTCTGGAAGTGCGGATCAAGAAGCACCCGAAATTCACACGCGATGGCAATGACCTGCGGACAAAACTGCCGATCTCCATCGTCGAAGCGGTCGAAGGTGCCAAAGTGCAGGTCGAAACGCCGATGGGGCGCAAGTCTCTATCCGTGCCATCCGGCGCGAATTCCGGCGGCGTTCTGCGCATGCGCGGACTTGGTGTTCAGGTGAAGGACAAGCCCGGTGATCTCTATATTGAGCTGCAGATCATGCTGCCCGAGAAGCCATCATCAGACTTCAAGAAGTTCCTGAAAGACTGGGACCAGCGAGACGAAACGCCGAAGCGATAATGATACTGAAAAGGGCGCCCGATGGTGCCCTTTCTTGCTTTGTGCCACGGTTTCAAATCACGCGCGCCGACCTTAACCGACGACCCAGATCCAGACCTGACCAAGAATGGCCGTCAGACAGAACAGGACACCAAGGGCCGGGATGATGCGCCAGATATTCGGCACAGAGTCTGGCTGACTTTCCTGTTTCATCCGCCACAATGCAGCATTCACGGCCGTGAAAATGATCAGAATGGTCAGGCTGGTCACGCTCGCAAGTTCCTTCAGCGGAATGAACAGCGCCAGAACGAGCACGACCGCGAGTGTCAGCGAGGTCGCGACAACAGGCGTGTTGGTTTTGCGATTGACCTTGCCCAGAATGCTCGGCGCCATGCGATTGTCCCGACCGAGATCCATTAGCAGTCGCGCCGCGGCGATGATCTGGGTCAGGGCGCCATTCACAATCACGAACAGGCTGGCAAGCGCGACCGGTAGGCCCGGCCAGCCTTCACGAACGACGGCCTGGACCAGGGGGGCTTCAGCGTCTGTGATGGCGGCGGTGTCTTCGCGCCCGATCAGGGCTGCCGAGACCGCAAGGTAGAAAAAGAAGACGATGAAGATGGCAATGATAATCGCGCGAGGCAGGTTCTTCTTGACGTCTTTTACCTCTTCCGCGGTTTGCGCCATATCTCCGAAGCCGATGAAGGAATAGATGGCGAGAAATGCTCCGGCGAAAAGACCGCTCATTGCCGTGCGATCGAACGCATTGAGGTCAGCCATCAAGCGTTCTGGCGCTGCGGCGAGGGATTCACGCGTCACAAACAGAACGAAGAGCAGTGTGAGAATGCCGACGACCGTGGTGATCGTCATGAAGACGGCGCTGGCCCTCATGCCAGCGATAGAGATGATACCAAGCAGCACAATCAGCCCCAGCGTCGCGACCCAGTCGGGCATGGCGAAAATCGTCGATAGGTAACTGACGAAGCCAGTTGTGATGGTCGCTCCACTAACGATATTGGCAAGGATGAGCGCCCATCCTGTGATCGTGCCAAGGTGTCTGCTGTGAAAGGCTTGCTGCAGATAGTCGATTGGACCGGCGGCTGTCGGTACGCGCGCACCGATTTCTGAAAAGGACAGCGCCGTCGTGACAGCGACCAGTCCTGCGAGCAAATAAGCGAGGGGCGACAAGGCACCTGCCTCACCAACGACCTCACCAATGACCACGAAGATGCCGGCACCCAGAATGGTCCCTGAACCATAGAAGATGAGCCCGGTTAGTCCCATCGAGCGTTCGAGTTTGGCAGATGATTCTGCCTTTGCCTGCGGTTTGCTCATACGGGGCTTAATTCCAGGAGATGTGAAAAGTTCCAGTGCGGGGCTGGACCTGGAAAGCGGCAAGACGCAAAGGTGGCCAATGCAACCCAAACGGTTTGTTCAGACACCGTTCAGGGATTCAAGCGTAGAGCCTGTGACTATGAAATCTGTCGTAATTGCACTTCTTCTTGGCGGCCTGACCGTCCCTGTTGCTCAGGCTCAGTGGAGCCAGAACAACTGGTCGCCGTCTCAGGCGCGTGATGCCGTCAAGAAAGGCGATATCAAAAGCCTGTCCGACATCTATTCCGGCCTTCGCAAGCGTTATGGTGGCAAGGCGCTGGACGCGCAATTGCGAAACGGTGATACCTATCAGATTCGTTGGGAAACCGGCGGCGGTCGCGTTCTGGACCTTGAGGTCGATGCGCGCACGGGCCGGGTGATGAGCGAACGCGGGGCTGGATAGTCGAGAGAGGGGAGTCCTATGAGAATTCTAGTCGTTGAAGATGACCCGGATCTGCGCCGACAGCTGACGGATGCGCTGACCCAATCAGGATATGCAGTCGATCAGGCTGCCGATGGTGAAGAGGGGCATTTCCTGGGTGATACCGAGCCTTATGATGCGGTGATCCTGGATCTTGGTCTGCCGATTCTCGATGGCGTTTCCGTTCTCGAGCGCTGGCGCGAAGATGGCAAACTGTTTCCGGTCCTCATCCTGACAGCCCGTGATCGCTGGTCAGAAAAAGTGGCGGGCTTTGATGCCGGCGCAGATGATTATCTGACCAAGCCATTCTACACCGAAGAACTGCTGGCACGTCTGCGGGCTCTGCTGCGCCGGGCATCCGGTCATGCAAGTGCGCATCTGGAACTGGGGGACCTTCGGGTCGATACGCGCGCAGCCCGCGCGACGATCAAAGGTCAGCCGATCAAGCTGACGGCGCATGAATACCGCGTCCTGAGCTATATGATGCACCATCAGGGCCGCGTCGTGCCGCGTACCGAACTGGTTGAACACATTTACGATCAGGACTTTGACCGCGACTCCAACACGATTGAGGTCTTTATCGGTCGTCTGCGCAAGAAGATCGGGTCTGACTATATCCAGACGGAGCGCGGCCTCGGTTATCGCCTGATCGACCCGACATCAGAAGACGCCAGCGCCGATAACGCCTGATGGGGCGTAACTGGTCGCTTGCCCGGCGCCTGTTCGTTGGCGCCGCTGTCTGGAGCCTGATCATGCTGATCGTGACGGGCTCCATTCTGACCGTTCTCAATCAGTCTCAGACGGTCCGGCTGTTACAGGCCGAGCTTGATGCCACCCTGACGACGCTGACGCGTGCGGCAGATGTGTCGGAAAGCGGCGAGGTCACGCTCTTTCGCAATTTCGCGCCGACGGATGAGCGTTTCACACGGCCACTTTCTGGCCGGTACTGGCTGGTTGCGCGTCTCAATGAGAACGGACAGGTGGCCAGCTATCAGAACTCCAACTCTGTCTGGGACTGGAGCGTGCCCTGGTCAAACCTGCAGCTGACGGAAGCGAGCGAAAATCCCGGCCAGATTTATTATGGCGATACGTTGGGCCCGGACCGCGAACGCCTGCATTACGCGGCAAAATCCGTGCTGCTGGGGCAGGATATTCCCGTTCTGCTGATTGCGGCGGCTGATCGCAGCCCAACCGACCGGATCACACAGCAATTCCTGATCACGCTGACGCTCGCCATGATTGTTCTGGCCGTCGGCCTGATCATCGCAATGCTCATTCAGGTGCGTATTGGCCTGAAGCCGCTTGGACGGATTGAGAAGCATCTTTCGGAAATCCGCGCAGGGTCTCGCGAGAAGCTGAGCGAAGATTATCCGCAGGAGATCGCGCCGCTTGCTGTCGAGCTCAACAAGCTGATCGAACACAATCGCAAGGTTGTGGAGCGGGCGCGGACCCATGTCGGCAATCTGGCGCATGCGCTGAAAACACCGATTGCTGTGCTGATGAATGAAGCGCGGGGCGATGATCCGCTCGCTGTTCTGGTCCGCCGTCAGACCGAAAACATGTCCTCCAACGTCAATCATTATCTCAAGCGCGCACAAGCCGCTGCCCGCGCGCAAACGCTTGGGGCGCGAACGCCGATTGCTGGCCCAATCGACGATCTGACGCGGTTGTTGCAGCGCTTGTTCACGGAAAAGGGGCTGAGCGTCGCGCCGGGCCGGGTGGACGAACTGAGTTTCAGAGGCGAACGTCAGGATTTGGAAGAGATGCTGGGGAATCTCCTGGAGAACGCCTGCAAATGGGCCAAAACCAAAGTGCGCGTTTCCGCCATGAGGGATGACGAAGACGGCCTGCTGCTCATTCATGTGGATGATGACGGTCCGGGACTGACGGAAGACGAACGCAAACAGGCTGTCGAACGCGGTGTGCGTCTCGATGAAACCGCGCCCGGCACCGGACTGGGGCTTTCCATTGTCAAAGACCTGGCTGAAATGTATTCAGGGCGCTTCGAGCTCAGTGAAAGTCCCTGGGGGGGACTTCGTGCCACATTGAAGCTCCCGGCGGCCTGATCCAGATAGAGCCGACGATTTATGGAGTAGACGTATGCGTGCCCGCACCCGCCGACTTTGGCTTGTCATTGTATCCGGAGCGATTCTGATCAGCGCGGTCAGTCTGACCCTGTTTGCGCTGCGCAATCAGGTGGCACTTTTCTATACGCCTGCTGATCTGGTGGCCCAAGGCGGTGGCCAGATTGGTGAACGCGCCCGCATCGGTGGACTGGTCAAGGAAGGCACGCTTGAACAGCTCGACAGTGGTGACATCCGCTTCGTTGTCGAAGACGGCTCGGGTGAGATTATCGTCAGCTATAACGGCTTCGTGCCGGATCTTTTCCGGGAAGGGCAGGGCGTGGTTGCAAACGGTCAGTTTACCGAAGCCTGGTCTTTCCGCGCCGATGAACTGCTCGCCAAGCATGATGAATCCTACATGCCGAAAGAACTTGAAGACAAATTGAAAGAGCAGGGTGTCTTCAAGGGCGCTGTTCAATAAAGGCTTGACCCTACGCAAGGAAAAGTGCCAATTCGGCACAGTTTACGCGTGTGTACTCCTGAGTGGGTATTTGAATGAGTACTGCGCGGTGGGGCTTTGCGGTGCGCGCTTTCAGATTGCGTGAATTTTTAAAATTTACTTGAACGCGTAAAGTAAACCCGTACAAGTGTCGAACGACGCCTTGGGAGGGTGTGCATATTGGTTTGGGGTAAGTAGTCATGTCGGGGCGGGGCTGGCACCGATTTGACTTTCTGAAAATCGGTCTTGATGACGACAGAGATGCGCGCGTTATGGTCGCTGTCCTGCAGGCAGACCTTTGGCGACGCTTTGCCCCGGCCGTCATCGCAGCCATCCTGCTCGCGCTTCTGGGACGCATTCCCGAAGCGATTATCTGGATGACCCTGATCAGCGTGAACGAAATCATTGAGGTCAATCTCAATCGCGCACTCCTGAAAAACCCGGCCTTTCGTCCCCGTATTCTGTATGCCCATCTGCTCAACTGGGTCTGCGGCGGTTCGATGTGGTCTGGCCTTGCCATCTATCTCTGGACGTCCTGGAATACGGCTGAAAACCTCTTTGCCATCGCGATCATTATTGGCGGGACACTCCATGTCGCGTTCAATTATTCCGATTGGTGGAAGGGGGCTTTTTGCTCCATGCTGCCGCTGGCGACAGGCCTTTTGGTCCTGCCGACCATGGTGGTCTTCGGCGAGGCAGACGTTACCTACAAGATTGTGGTCGCAACCTGTTTTGCGACCCTTTTTTATTATGCGGTCACGACGACCAACAAGTTCATCCGCAAGCAGGCTGAGCTGCGCCGGGCGATCATTGAAGCGGCGTCTGCCAACAAGTCGAAAAGTGCGTTTCTGGCCAATATGAGCCATGAAATCCGCACCCCCATGAACGGTGTTCTGGGCATGGCTGCACTGCTCGATGAGACCGTGCTGTCACCACGCCAGAAAGAAATGGTCGATATCATTCAGGCCTCCGGCGATACGCTGATCCGGGTCATTGATGACGTGCTTGATCTCTCCAAGATCGAAGCGGGCCAGATCAATCTGGAAATCAAGGCGTTCAATCTGGAAGACCTGATCAATACGATCAGCGCGACCGCAGAAGTGCGCGCGCTGGAGAAGCAGTTACTGTTCGTCAGGGACGTCGATGCGGCGCAGGCGCTGTGTCTCATGGGTGACGAGATCCGCATTCGCCAGATTGTCAGCAATCTTGTGTCGAACGCCATCAAGTTCACGGAAACGGGTACGATCACGCTGCGCGTTTCCACGCAGCTTGATGAAGACGCGCAGACCGTTCACACGGCCTTTGATGTCATCGATACGGGCCCCGGCATCAGCGAGTATGAGCAAACCAGGATTTTTCTGCCCTTCATGCAGGGCGATGTCGAACTCAGCCGCATTCATGGCGGCACGGGGCTCGGGCTCTCCATCGCCAATCAGTTCGCGCAGCAAATGGGCGGCAAGCTTTCGGTTCAGAGCGAGCTCGGCAAGGGATCAACCTTCCGCTTTTCATGCGTGCTTCCGGTCGCGACCGAAGAATGCGCGGACGGTCGAACCTGTCGGCCAGTGACCGAACATAAAACTCAGCCCGTGATGGCGCCGGACCTTGAAGAGAGCTTCACCATTCTGGTTGCCGAGGATCATCCGCAGAACCGTCGCATGCTGGAGCTTATGCTGGAGCCTCTGAACCCGGAGCTGATCTTTGCCGTGAATGGCGAAGAAGCGGTCCGCATGTATCAGACGAACAAGGTTCAGCTCATCATCATGGACATTCAGATGCCCATTATGGACGGCGTGAGCGCCCTAAAAGCCATTCGTGAGATCGAGGCGGAGACTGATAAACGCCGGGTCCCGGTCATTGCTCTGACGGCACATGCGATGAAGCACCAGGTCGAACAATACCTGGCCGATGGTTTCGACGATCATATCGCCAAGCCGGTTCGGGCCGTCGATCTGATCACCAAGCTTGATCAGGTTCGTGACTATCACACCCCCTGATCATTTCTGAAAAATCGGAACTTTTCCTCCGGCGCCTGCGTTGATTTGGCGAAGGAGAAAAAAGCATGAGTCACCCAAATCTGGATACTGAACAAGCACGCCAAGGCGAACGCAAATCAGGTATGCCAACAGTCCTGGCGGTCTCAACCATTGCGGCCGCGCTCGTTGTTGGTCTGCTCTTTGTCTTCTTTGGTGCCGGGATCTGATCATCCACCCAAAAGGTTGGTGAGGATGTGACCCACATTCACCCAGGAAAAGAAACACCAGAGAATATTACCGTCATCCAGAGCCAGATTCATCCCGAGTGACAGAAACAGACCGGTCATATAGGCGATGGACCCAAGCTCAGCGATCTGCCGCGCCGTATTGCGCGCGATCTGCCTGAGCAGGCTCTGGCTTTCCGCGTCGAACTCTCTCATGCCAGCGTTCCCTCCTGTTTTCGTAGGCCTGATTCGCCTTAGGAGTGAAAAACGCTAGCAGGGTTTCATGTCAGTTCGACGTCGCTTCTTTCAGACATTTATGAAGCAAAGTCCGGTTCCGCGGCTTTCATAGCGCGCTGATAACTCTCGCGCTTTTTCACACGTTCGACATAAGCGGTGATCGCCGGGAAGCTGGATAAATCCATCGGCACGAAATGCTGCATGGTCGTGAAACAGAATGCGATCATGATGTCAGCCGGCGTGAAGGCCGGACCGGCCAGCCAGTCGTTGTCGGCGAGCTGCTTTTCCAGCATATCCATGCCGCGCGTAAATCGGCCGCTCAGGCCCTCTCGCGCCGCTTCCGGCAGAGCATCGCCCAGAGCCGCAGCCGTCATCCGCACCATCGCGGCAGGCGTGAAGCTGCCATTGGTGTAGTGATACCAGAACAGATAATTGGCGAAGTTCGGATCGTCCGGCGCCAAATGCCCCTTACCTGGCGCGTATTTTCCCAGGAGATAATCAAAGATCGCGGCGGTTTCGGCGAGTGTGACATCGCCATCGGTGATCACAGGTGCCGTGCCGATGGGATGCAGCGCTTTATAGTCATCCGGCGCAAGGCGATTGTGCTCATTGCGTTCATAACGCTTCACCTCATAGGGAATGGCGTATTCCTCGCACAGCCAGATGATCCGCTCCGACTGCGAAATGCCCAGATGGTGAATGGTAATCATGGCGTGCTCCCTGGCGTTAAATGCTCGCAAGCAGTGTCGCGTCTGCGTGTGAAACAGCAATCCATGACGCGGGGAGAGGGTTGTTCACGGCTTCGTGAATGGCCGCTAGCCGAAATCGCCGGGTTTGAAATCATCCCGGTCCGGATAGTCGCGCGCGCGTTGCTTCTTCAGCCGGTTTTTGCGCATGGCCTGATAGCCGAAAAACAGAACAATAAGGATGGGCAAAAGGAACAAGGCAAACACGGAACTATCTCGATCAGGGCAGTATGGCTTTTAGTTAGGCGTTGTTGGTGCCTTATACAAATGTTCCGCTGCGTTGATGCAGGGCGCCGCCCGTGCCGATCTTGAAGCGGGCAATGCCTGCGCCGGACTGCGTGTTCACGCCGCCAAGATCCAGCACGCGAATGCCTTTTTCCTTCAGGGCCAGCATGGCGTTCCAGAGCACCAGATTGTGTGCGCCGGTCTTGCGTCCGTCATCGGAACTCCACCCGATATGATAGGTCGCCATGGCGCCATGCGTGAGAAACAGCATGGCACCGGCGGCTTCCTTGCCGAGATCAGCGCGATAGACATAAACGCCGCCGCGCTTGTCTGCGCCCCTGGCGCGCGATTTCTCGCTCTGCCAGTGATGCGTCAGGCCGACCGGCAGGCCGCGATAGCCTTTCGATTTGCGTTGCTTGATCTCTTCATCCAGCAGCCATTGATACTGTCCGGGCTTGGTCCCCGCGCTCGTAAAGCGCAAATCGGATTTTTCAGCGGCGACGAGCCGGTTGCGCCATTTGCCATCCAGCGCTTTGCGCAATGCGTCTTCATCCTGGGTAAGGTCCAGCCGGATGGTCGCATCGCCCGTCATCACACGCCGAAACCCTTTCGGCGCAAAGGTCTCATCCAGTGTGAACGCAACAAGGCGCGGCCAGCGAAGCTTGATTGCCTTGCGCAGCGCGACCAGAGCTGCCGTCTTCTCCGCTTCGTCGAGATCTTTCAGCCAGACCGGACCGTAACTGCACAATCCGAAGGTCGCGATCAGTGCGAATGGCCTCAGCAGCATCTGTGCGAGGCCGACCAGCACATCATCCTGATCATAAATCGCTATGCGCTTCAGCCTGGCACCATTTTCGGCCATCACAACGCCATAGGCCCAGTCCTGCTGGTAGGGCGCAGGCGTGCCAGCGAGCGCGCCATCCCATTGCGGGCGGCTCAGATCATCAAAACGGATATGCCAGGTCTCGCTCATGAAACGAAGCATTAGCCAGTTTCGGTTAATGCTTTCTCGACGGTCAGTTAACCATAAGATCAGTCAAACATGTCTGAGGAGGCGATCATGAGCAAAGGAAAAGTGCAGACCATCTCTGGTCATCGCTTGCCAGAACCGCGCGTGACGCTGACGGCCATCTGGCTGGCGTTTGTCTGGATTGGATTGCCAATTCTACTGCTGGGCGGCCTGCTCGATCTGGCCACCCAGCTGATATTCGGTGTGTGCACCGGTCTTTGGTGCGTGCGGGGCTAGGCGGTTTCGTCTTCGAAAACGTCGGGATTGCGCACCTTGATCAGGCCATTGCTGACCATGCTCATGACCAGTTCATCATTCTGGTTGAAGACTTCCTGCTTGGATTTCATCAGCCCCATTTCCGGGCGGCTGTTCATGCGGCGCTTGGTGATCAGGGTCATGACCACGCGAAGCGTATCGCCCGGATAAACCGGCTTGATCCATTTCAGTTCATCAACGCCGGGTGAGCCAAGGCTTGCCGTCGGTTCCCCGTCTTTCCAGGTCTCGACCATCATTCGCATGGTCATGGCTGCCGTATGCCAGCCAGACGCTGACAGACGCCCGAAAAACGTCTTCGCGGCAGCCTCATCGTCCAGGTGAAATGGCTGAGGGTCGTATTTCCCCGCAAATTCGATCACCTCTTCACGGGTAACGTCATAGCTGCGCGAAGAGTGAGACACTTCACCCACGACCAGGTCTTCATAATATCGCATTCAATATGCCCTCCGTGCGAGATTTGTAGATACATCATGAGGGGGCGTCAAACGAAGCGTCACGCTTTTTCTTGCGCTTCGGAGCGGGCTTGTCATGATGGACCCATGCAGACACTTCTTCCTCTTGCCGAAGCCGTGGGCGAACGGCTGAAAGCCCGCGGTGAAAATCTCGCGGTTTCTGAATCCTCCGCTGGCGGGCTGATATCCGCATCCCTGCTGGCGCAAGCCGGGGCATCGACCTTTTATCGGGGCGGCGGCGTCATTTATACGCCGCAGGCCTATAAAGGACTGCTCGGCCTCACCCGTGAAGATATTGAAGGCATGCGCTCGGCGACCGAGCCTTATGCGCGCATGATTGCAGGCACGATCCGGGCGAAGACCCGCGGCGTCTGGGGATTGTGCGAGACCGGCGCTGCCGGGCCATCAGGCAATGGTTATGGTGACGCGGCAGGTCATGTCTGCGTTGCGATGGTCGGCGATGGCGTCAACATTTCCCGCACGCTGGAAACCGGGCTGACAGACCGGGTTGAAAACATGCGCCTGTTTGCAAAATTCGCACTCGAATTCGCCCTGGAAACACTGTCCTGATCGATGCGTGTTTTACTCTTCGATCTGGGAGAGGCAGCGATTGAAAATCGCCATACGTCCTTCAGCTTCTATTTGCATGAGCTCGAGCAGCTTCTCTGTCGGCGCGTCCTGCGCGCCGGCATAACGGTCCAGAATGCGTTGTGCGTCCGCCATCTTTTTCTCATCTTTGGCCATTTCTGCGCGCGTGGCGAGGGCCTCGGCGCCGGACTGCAAGGATAGATTATACTGGTGCAAATTCAGGGCAAAATCAGCTGACTTCTGTTCGGCGCCTGCAACGGCAATGCAGGTGCTTGGCGCTTCAACAACGGGCGGGGCCATGGAGCAGCGCTGCATGATCGCATTCATATAGCCCGTCATGGCGGCCTGGTCGCCCTTGAAGGATATGATGGCCGCGGTCAGATCGGCCTTGCCAGTGTCGACATCTGCCGCAATCGTCTCGTCGCTCGCTTCGCTCAATGTCTGGCTATATGCGCGCCATAGCGCTGCCGTCTCATCAGCCTTGATTTTTCCGGGATTATCAGCGGGCCAGGCATTCGTGACCGTCTGGATCGCGCTGACGCATTGAATGCCATCTTTATACGCATCCGGAAAAGCCGGCGCGGGCAATCCAAGCATCAGGATTATACCGGTCAGAGCGCATGTTTTGGCTAGAAAATTATGCATGGGATCGCCTCATTGTCAGAAGCGAATTATGCACGCCCAGTCATTGGCACCAATCGCCTGAACAGGGGAGGATTTGCCATCTGCCTCCTGTCGTAAGGACGGCAGGAGGCCTGCGCTCAAAGCGCGTCAAATGCTGGGATCACTGACGTGCTTTCTGGTCTTCCCTGTCGGAGCGCAGGTCCCTGTTGCCGACAGTTAGCCGTCAACAACCTCGTCCAACGGGTCAAAATCGCCGTCGTCTTCATTGAGTTCTTCGCCGATGACGTAAGCGCCACCAATTGCAGCAGCGACACAGCCGCTCAGCGACATGCCACCCATCAACATTGCCATAAGCAAAAAGATCGACTTTTTCATGCGTCCATCCTCTCCATCCACCTGAAAGATGACTTCAGAACGCCGGTTTTGGAGAACGGTTCCCATAAGATGACAGCTTTGTTCAATCGGAACTTGGTTTTCTGAGCATTTCGCCGTGCATTTCATCCCACATCCGGCGCACCTCGATTACAGTGTCATCATAGATGAAAGCGGGATGGGTTCTGGCAATGTCTTCGGCCTCCTGAGCAGATTTGCAGGAGATCAGTTCAAAGGCTGCGAAGACGATTGGATGATCATGTAGCGGGCCTTCATGCCGGACGATCTCGTTTTTCTCATTTCGCGTTATCGTGTTGGCGAGCCCTGCCGGTTCCATAGCGCCGCCTGTGATATAGCGGCCATCCTGTTTCAGCGCGTCGACCCAGTCTTCAATGTCTCTGACAAGAGACGGCGTAACCCAGGCAGCTTCGCTGTGGTGAATGATCAGCATAAATCTCATGGATGGCGGAATGTCAGCTATGATCCGGGTGCTCTTGGCCGAGGACGTCCAGGTCGAGACTGTCCCAGATCTCCCGGACTTCCATGCTGGCCTGATCGAACTTCAGCGCAGGATGTCGTTTGGCCAGTTCGACAGCTTCTTCCATCGACTCGCATTCCAGAATTTCAAAGGCATAGAAAATGATGGATTTTTCTTCGACAGGGGCCTCGACAACCTCCAGATCGCCCGCCTCGTTTCGAACGATGCTGCTGGTCATGCCGGGCGGCTTCAGAGGATTTCCGAACACATAATGCCCAGCGCTTCGCATGTCCTTTTTCCACTGCACGACGTCCCGGATGATCTCTTTCTCAATCCAGGTGCTCTCGGGCATATGAAGTTTGATAAAGAAACGCATAGGACTATCCGCTTTGTGAGCTCAGGGTCGCTTCTGTCATCGAATTGTAAAAAAACTTATTCAGCAAATCGTTTATGCGTTTATTATTTCAGAATGGGGCGAATTATCGCAGGCTAGGAGACCCGTCAGCCTCCGCAGCATTTCAGCAGAATACGGCAATACCATCCCATATCTCCTCTAGGAGATAGAGAAGATAGATCAGATGACCGGCCCGGAAAGTCAGAACCGGTTATTCTTGTGCGCATATTACACTGCGTTTCTGTGCGCTCAGTTCAGGGTACAGCCCTCAATCGTGATCCGATGCATGACGCGGCGATGGCCATGATAGTCATTCAGCGCCCAGTGCCATGTTGCCCGGTTATCCCAGAACGCGATGGAGCCCGGCTCCCAGCGGAACTGGTGCACATTGCTGGCCGAAATGGCATGGGCGTAGAGCTTGTCCAGCAGCGCCTTGGCCTCGGCATCGGCCATGCCTTCAATACCAATGGTGAAGGCCGGATTGACATAGAGTGCGGTCTTGCCGCTCAGCGGATGGGTGAGGGCGATCGGATGATGCACATCTGAGAGCAGATCTGCGGCCTGCGAGTTGCCCAGCGCGCGCGTGTTGTCGCTCTCGATCTGATTATAAATGCTGTCTTCGCTCGTGCCGAAAATATGCCGGGCCGAGTGAATGGCGCGCTTGCCCTGAATGGCCGCTTTCAGATCGTCCGGCAGGGTCTCATAAGCGCGATACATATCGGCAAAGCGTGTATCGCCGCCTTTTGGCGGCAGCTCGCGCGCGACCAGGACCGAGCCCAGCGCAGGCTCTGCATCATAGGAGTGGTCCGTATGCCATCCGCCGCCAATATTCTCCTTGTCCTCGACATCCTTGGAGACCACCGCAATCTGCGGATAGTCCGGATGGCCGGTGAAGAAGCGATTGATATTGATTTCACCAAAGGACTCGGCAAAGGCGATATGCGCAATTTCGCTCATCTGCTGGTCGCGAAAGAACAGCACACCATAGTCGGCAAAGGCCTGGCGAATGGTGCGGTCATCCTCTGCGCTCAATGCTGTCAGGTCGACACCGTGAATTTCTGCGCCCGCACCTTCGCAAGGCGTGATCGTCATCTGGGACATGTTTCCTCCTCTGACCGCTTTTGCGGCTCTTCATCTGAGACGAAGTATGCCGCCGCGACAGGGGCAGGGAAAGCATGTCTGACACAAAACGTGTCACTGAAATCCGGGCACAAAAAAACGACGGGAGAAGCTCCCGCCGTTTCCTGTCTTGCCAGAGGCAGAACGCTTACGCGTCAGCCGGGCGCAGATTGCCGGCAGAAGATTTGCCAGAGCGCTTGTCTTTTACGATGTCGTATCCAACGCGGTCGCCTTCATCAATCGTGCCGAGCGGAGATTGCTCAACTGCACTGATGTGAACGAAAACGTCATTGCCGCCGTCTTCTGGTTGAATGAAGCCGTAACCCTTAGTTGGGTTGAACCATTTTACGGTGCCGTTAGCCATGTAGGGGTAGTCCTGAAAGTTTGTGCGAGCAAAAGCGTCATCCGCTATCCGGGCTCGCGAGGTCTGTAGAATTCGAGATTAAGAAGAAGCCTTCAGCTGGAGCACGCGAATGAAACGTGGGTCGCCAAAATCGTCAGCCGAACATCGATTTCTCTATTGTACGCTTTTGTGACCCCAATAGCAAACGGAGTTTGCATTTTAGCTGAAATGGCGCCCGCACAGCGTCCCACCGGCTGCCGATCATCGGCTGGAGGCTGAGCGAGCGCGTTGTGCGAGTGCCGCAGCGCTGCCCGACAAGACCAGCAACAGCACTCCGGAACCAAAGGCAAAAACGTGTCCGCCAAAGTCATACAGAATGCCGCCGAGGGTCGCTCCAAGCGTGATGGAGAGCTGGATGATGGCCACCATCAGACCGCCGCCGGCTTCGGCGTCATCGGGCAGAGTGCTTGCCAGCCAGGTCCAGTATCCGACCGGCGCGGAGGTGGCGAAAAAGCCCCAGCCCATCATCAGCGCGCCTGTGCCAAACAGGCTATGGCCGAAAAAGATCAGTCCGACACCGATACAGCCGAGCAGGATCGGCCAGATGATCAGCACCGGGTAGAGCCCCCGTTCCAGCGGTTTGCCGATGACAGCCGTGCCAGCAAAACCGGCAACCCCGAGCAGGAGCAGCATGGCCGTCAGATCAGACACCGCAACGCCAGTGACGTTCTCCAGAAACGGGCGCAAATAGGTGAACAACGCGAACTGCCCCATAAAGAAGAGCGCCGTCGCCAGCATGCCCAGGCTGACAGCCGGTGATTTCAGCAAGCTGAACAGCCTGCCTTTCCCGTCGCGCCGGATCGGAGCCATACGCGGCAGGCTGGCCCAGAGCCAGAGACATGCAATCGCTGCGACCGGTATCAGGCACAGAAAGGCGGCGCGCCAGCCGAACAGGCCGCCGAGCAGGCTTCCCATTGGCGCTGCGATCACCGTGGCCAGCGCATTGCCGCCATTGAAGATCGCCAGGGCGCGGGGCACCAATGCTTCCGGCACCAGCCGCATGGCGATGGCCGCAGACATGGACCAGAAGCCGCCAATCGCCACGCCGATCAGCGCGCGGCCTGTCAGAAACATCGCATAATTCGGTGCCAGCGCCGCCAGTGTGCCAGACGCGAGCATCAGCGCGACGAGTGCCAGCAGAACCGGCTTGCGATCCAGATTGCGCGTCAGCGCGGTCAGGCTCAGGCTGGTGATCACGGCAAAGGCGCCTGAAACGGCGAGCGCCTGTCCGGCCTGGCCTTCGGTGATCGCCAGATCCGCCGCGATGGGCGTCAGAATGCTGACCGGCATGAATTCGGAGGCAACCAGGGCAAATGCCCCGAGCGAAAGGGCAATGACTGCGCCCCAATTGGCGGCTGTGTCCGTCGGTGTGCTGACGGGTGATGCGTAGTCGGACGTCATGAAATCTCTGTGGTCGGAAGCGTCACGCAGAGGATGTTGCGCGATGGCGTTGCGGCTTCATGTGCGAAGCGTCGCGATGACATAGGCTGCGTCTCATCGGGAGAACAGAGGCGCGATCCCCATTGCAGTCATGAGAGCTATTCATGGCCAATATTGCCGCAGCGCGCCCGCACAGCGAGACAGGCCCGCCCGATCGCTCTATACTCCAGGTTGTTCACGGGAAGGCCCTCGCAATGAAAGCGCAGCATATTCAGTTCCTCCTCGCAGCCATTTTCATCGGCCTGGGCGGCTGGTGCCTGATCAGCCCGCATTCGGTCGAGCGGCTCACGCTGAGGCCGGAATATCAGCATCTGTCAGAGACATCCGCGCTGCTGCTGGGCTGTTTCGGCGCGCAGGCCGTTCTTGGCGGACTGGTGATTGCGTTATCGACTTTCTCGCCGCGCACCTTCCTGATTTTCGGACTGGTCGGCTCGCTGCCCTTCTTTGTGTTCAACTGGTATTTCGTGTTCTCCGCCCGCATGTTCACAGACTGGATGCTGATCGATTTCGCCGGCAATGTCGGCATTCTGACGTGCGGTCTAGTCGGATATGTCCTGCGCAAGCGAGAGCTGCGGGCCGGGCAGGGCGTTTAACGCCGCCCTGCCGGGCAACAGAAAAAAAACCAGCACGTTTATCGCCACAGAGCAGGGCTCTGTCGCGCGTGGGTTTGATATGAGGTTTCAGGTGTTTTCGGGAGTGGTCAGGCGGCGCGGCAGCGCACGTCAATCGAGCCTGGCGGCGGCCATGGAGGGGAGGCACGGCCCGGCGGGCCCCGGCTTACCGGTCTGGTGGCTGGTGCGTTGACGCTCACCCGGCGTGTCTGGATGACAGCCTCGCGTCTCCCCC
>NZ_JBHSSW010000002.1:0-144054 GCF_042659465.1 Ponticaulis profundi
GGTATCCACCGCCGCCGCCGTCGCGATCACCACCGCGATAGCCGCCGCCACCGCCGCCGCGGTATCCACCGCCGCCACCGCCGCGATAACCACCGCCATCACGATCGTCTCTTGAACTCTTGTCGTAGCCACCCTGGCCGAAGTCGCTTCCGCCCGTGGGGTCTGCATAATGATCTGAAGGAGAACCGCCAAAATCATAGTCGTTGCCAAATTCTCTGCGACCGCCCCGCTTTGGGCGGCGCCCACGACCACCGTCACGCCCGCGGCGTGGTTCGTCGTCGTCAAAACTCATGTCTGATTGCTGTCCTCTCTCGCGAAGCGGATATCTGTTTTCCCTGGCTTCGCACTATCATCTGCGACGTTGCTACGTGTGGCCGGGATACCGCAGACTGCAGCCCTGCCGTTCACCATTATGCCTTATATTCCTCAGTTCAGCAAACAGATATGATGAGCTTTGCAGACAAGTTCCGATTGTTGTTATCCACAAAGCCTGTGTCTAAGTAATTTGACCGCACAGGCGGAAGTATAAAGCCATGTTTTTCGATATAAACATGATGAGTTGCTCTACTGCTTTGGAAACGCGCAAAGTCTGTCAGATTGAAGGAGGGGAAGCCGATTTTTGGCCCTTTTTCGTTCGAATTCGATGGACGTTTCTGATACGGCTTTTGAACTCATTCATCTTCTGGCTGTAGGTTCCGGAGATGATTCAGGATCACGGCCTGAACAGCAGTCGTGACGTGAGCCGGGGGGCATGTGTGCAAGCGCCAGTTTTGTTGATTGATGATCGTCAGGCCTTCGGCCGATTGTTTGAGCTATTCTTTGCTCAGACGCGTTATGGCGCACATCCATTCTGCTTTTCCATGACATTGGATAAGGCGTTGTCTGATATCGCGGCGCTCAAGCCAGCAGTCATTTTTCTGGATAATTATCTGCCACCTTATGATGACTTCCGTGATCCGCTGCGCCAGCTCAGACAGAAAACGGATGCGCCGATTGTTTTGACGACCGGGTCTGAGCTTTCAGAGCTGGGTTGCGATGATTTGCCGGATGGGTTGGATGCGTTTCTCTCGAAACAGGCGCTGAGTGCGAGCGCGATAGAGAACACGCTGGATGCCGTTCTGTAGGCATCCCACGCAGTCCCGGCGTCAGATGACAGCGGGACTGTGTGTTGTGCTTTGATTAGTACTGATACTCTTCGATGTTATCGAGAATGAGCGTGTAGGCAGTATCAGCCAGCTCGGAATTCTGCGTTTGCGTTTTCAGCGTGCCTTCGACCCAGACGGCCTGAGCCAGGTCGCCGATTTTGATCGGCTTTTCGGAAATCACATAAACGGTCTGGTTCGGCGGTGGTGGCGGGGCGTGCAGGCATGCGCCGAAATATGGCACGAGCAGAAACTCATTGATTTCAGCATTCGGGCCGTATTCGAACGGGACCGTGTAGCCGGGCAGTTTGATCTTCGTGTCGTTGAGATCATCAACCACATTGAACGTGCCAAACTGAACGGCTTTGTCAGCGGCGGAACCTTCCGCCACATTGCCCATGGCATAAAGAGATTGCTGTTGCTGAGCATACATCTCAAGCAGGCGCTCCTCTTCGCCTTCCGGCATCAGGTCTTCCCAGGCAAGTTCCTCATAAGCATGAGTTTCTTCGGCCTGGGCCGGCGCAATCATCGCCAGACTTGCCATTGCGACGAAACCTGCGGTCTGAAACGTTTTCAGAAAGGTCATAATTCGGAACCTCTAGAGTTTGATGGAGAGTCCATCTGCAAGTGAGTTACGGAGTGCCTGCCATCCCGGAACAATTCCTAATATGGCGGCGATTATGGTGACAGCAAGGAAGACTTGCAGATCAAAAACACCCGGTCCGAAGTCAGACAGGGCCAGTCCGAACCGTGTTTCAAGAATTGGCGCCAGCACATAAAGTCCGATCGCCGTGAGGACGATGCCGAACAGGCTGCCCAGCGCCGCGAGCAGGGCCGATTCACTGATCAGAAGAAACATCACATGGTGTGGGCCTGCACCGGTCGCGCGCAACACGGCCATTTCCCGGCGCCGTTCTCGCAGGCTCGTCATGATGGCCGTCAGGATGGAGACAAGGCCAACCAGAATGACAAAGCCGGACACAGCCAGCAGGGCGCGTTCTGCAACGCCGATCAGCTTCCAGATGCTTGCAATGGCCTGACTTGGAATGGCCGCGAGCAGGGCTTCCTGCGGATAGGTGTCGATTGATCGTTTCGCGAGGAATAAACGCTTATTGTCTGTCAGCCCGACAAGTGCGGCGGAAATCGAATGCGTTTCAAGGTCCATGCCTCTGACGCGATCTGGCGTCATCATGTTGGCAATCGGTGATTTTGCGCCGCTTTCCCAGCCGACATGGATGGCGGAGATGGCTTCCAGTGATACGAAAACAGACTGATCAACGGGGGTGCCCGTAGGTTCCAGAATGCCAACAATCCTGAAAGGCAGATTGTCGTGTCCTGAAAAGCTGACATCGCCCAGACCGTGCGTGAGAATGATGCCATCGCCCAGTTTGTAGCCTTGTTCTTCGGCGACGCGCGCACCGATGACGACATCAAACAGATCTGCGAAGGCTTCACCCTCTGAGAATGTCAGCGGTGTTTCATTACGGTATTTGTATCGTGCGAAGAAATCAGTGGTGGTGCCGACAACCCGGTGACCTTTGTGCGAGTCTCCCAGAGAGATCGGCACAGCCCAGTCGACATCTTCCCGGCCCTGCAGCCATTCGAAGCTCTCCCAGGTCATATTGGCCGACGGATTGCCAATGTGAAATACGGAGAACAGCACCAGACTTTCCGGGCTGGTGCGGGCACCAACGATCAGATGCGTTCCCGATATTGTGTTCTCAAAACTCGTTCGAGCTGCAGTCCGGAGTTTGTCGACACTCAGGAACAGCATGACGGATACGGCAACCGCGAGAATGGTCAGAATGGCTGAACCTTTGCGGCTCATCAGGCTCGAAAAGGCGAGGGCGATGATGGAGCGCAAATTCATGAGGTCGGCTCGTGCTGCTTTGAGAAGGCTTCATTGAGCGTGGAAAGTGCAATCCGGCGGTCAAACCGTGCGCCGAGTGATGGGTCGTGGCTAACGAAGAGCAGGCCCGCTTCTGCGGCGTCCGCTTCTTCCATCAGTAAGGCAAGAAACTGATCCCGATTGCTGGTGTCCAGGGCGGATGTCGGTTCATCCGCGATGATCAGATCCGGACTGCCGATCAGGGCACGCGCAGCCGCAACACGTTGCTGCTGGCCCACGGACAAGTCGGAGACCTTGCGATGGATCAGTCGCTCATCCGACAGGCCGAGCCTTTGCAGCAGGCGCCTGGCTTCGGCGTCTATTGTGTTGGAACGTTGAAGAGCATTTTCCTTCCGGCGTTTCGAAAACCGGCAGGGCAAAACAACATTTTCAATGACACTGAGATAAGGCAGCAGATTGAAGAGCTGAAAGATGACGCCCATGCGATCTGCGCGCAGACGGTCGCGCTTTCCGGAGCTCAGTTTATTCAATTCCGAGCCTGAGAAACGAATGGTTCCGGAGCTCGGTTGAAGCACGCCTGCGATCAGGCCGAGAAGCGTACTTTTTCCTGATCCACTTTCGCCCTCCAGAAAAACGCGGTCGCGCCGGTTCATCTGGAATGCGGGAATGTCGATCAGATCCGGTTCATTCGGCCAGTTAAAATGCAGGTCCCGAATGTCGATTAAAGGCGTATTGGTTTCCGTCATCGCTTATGGGCGTGAAATCTTGTCTGATGCACTTGAGACGGTTTTGGCTTCGGCACCGCTGTCGGTGTTGAACACGACGTTCACGGTTTCAAAGCCTTCAAACGTGTCGAAAAGTGACAGCGTGATCGATTTGATCTTGTCTGGCTTCGCGCAGTCGGCGGTCAGGCTGAGCAGAATATCGGCATGCCCCTCATGACTGTCGTGATCATCATGGGCGTGGTCGTCGCCATGATCATCACCATGGTCATCGTCATTGTGCGCGTGATCGTCGCCGTGCTCATGATCATCATCGTCGTGATCGTGATGCTCTTCGACATCGAACTCGCCGGTGAGTTCCAGTTCCACGCCTTCCAGCGTGCACTTCGCGCTTGAAGGCAGCGTGACGAAGTCTTCGAGTTCCTGGCTGGAGAGATCATATTCGCCGCCAGGAAGTGCAAAATTCGCTTTTGGCCCGGACAGCTGGATGAACAGTTCGTTTCCGCTCAGATTGATAAAGGCGTCACCTGTGCCGTGAACATGTGCGCTGGCCGAACGAACGGGCTCATGAGCCAGAACGGACGCCGAGAACGCTCCGGACAGACCGACGATACCACTGGTAACAAGAGCAAGGTTTCGAATTTTCAACACATCGACTCCAATAGAAGGCTTTTCATCCGAAAATATTATACTATAACATCCAGCCGCCGCGATAGGGGCGCAGACCTATAAAATTTTGTAAGACGTAGCGCGTCTGACTTTCGGAGTAAAAGCCCATTTTTTTCAGCAATCCGCTGCTTCCGCCGCTGTTTCTTTCCTTAACGGCAGCATTTGTCGCGACCGTCGGTCTCGTCATTGTGGCTGTGCGCAGCGACTGGAGCCGGAAATACTCGCATTTGTTTGCGGTCGCGGCGAGTGGCTTGCTTCTGACCATGGTCATTGGGCATCTGGCGCCAGAGGCTTTGCGCGGACATGAGGATGCGCCACTCTATATGCTGGGCGGCTTTTTCCTTGGGCTGTTGCTGCACGACGTATTGCGTATGGTGTTGCCGGTTGCCGATCCGCGAAGTCTTGCTGCCGGACTGACGCCTTTGATTGCCATTGGCATGCACTCATTCCTCGACGGGATGATTTATACGGTCACCTTCTCTCAGGGTTTTGACACAGGGTTGTTTGCGACGCTGGGGCTTGTCATCCATGAGTTCCCGGAAGGGATCATCACCTTCGCGCTTCTGCGCGGCGCGGGTCTCAGCAATCGCAATTCCTTTATTCTGGCATTCATCGCTGCGGCGCTCACAACGCCGCTCGGCACGGTCGCAGCCATTCCGATCACGTCAACGGCGAGTGAGGACATGCTGTCCCTGCTGTTCGCCATGTCGGCTGGCTTGTTGCTGTTCGTCTCCACAGGCCCGCTCATGGCGCATATGCGTGAAGAGCGGCCTGCGCGTGCACTTCCGGCGCTTGCCTTTGGCGTGGTGCTTGCCCTGATCATTGCATCAGGACATCTGCCGCATGGCGACGTGCATGACCACCGTGAGCCGTTCACCACTGTTTATGGTCATGAACATTGACGTCGATTGACGCCTAGCCTTTACCCCAGACGACAAGCTTGTTGTTGACGTCATGACCGATGTCCGCACGCCCGAGATAGGGTATGCCCTCGCGGTGACACCAGTCCTGCACGCTTTCCTCATAGGTCATGCCAAAGGCGATTTCGTTTTCAGGGATATCTGAGCAGCGTCCCAGCGCGATACCGGCAAGCTTTTTCAAATTTTCATTCTTGCAGAGCGTGAACATTTTTCGGTCGATCGCGTATTCATACTCGCCGACATCTTCGACCATCAGAACATGCCCCGAGAGATCCGGCATCCAGGGGGTGCCGACGAGATGCTCAATGATGGTCAGGTTGATCGCAATGCGAGGGTGAGGGGTGCGGATGCTGGATTCGATCCCGTCCAGGCTACGCCCCGATACATAGTCCAGCACGCGACGAATGCAGGCTTCGCCGCCATCCCGGCGGATTTCAACAGCGACCGGGCCATGAATTGGTCGACCAATCTGCATTTTATACAGACGTGCCAACAAAGCGCCCACATCACTGTATCCAATATAGGCTTTGGCGCGTGCATGATCATTCAGGCGTTCGAACATGCTCTCCTGCAGGCGCATGCAGCCATAGCCGCCGCGTGCGGCCCAGATAACGTCAATGTCAGGAGAGTTGGCGTATTCGAGAAAAGCCAGGCTGCGCGCTTCATCCGTGCCGGCGAAATGGCCATGCTGAAGGAAGCACTGTGGATGAAATACGATCTCCAGATCTTCGCTGTAGAATTCGGAGACAAATCGCGAAACCTTGTCAGCTGTTTCGCGGTCGATCCCCTTGGCAGGAGCTACGACACCTATCGTCAAGCGGGAGGAGCCCATATACACCTCTTGAAATCTAGAAACCGAACGAAACGATTATGACCGGAACCGGACCGACCTCAATGTCTAAACGATATTTCTTCTGCGGAATTGGCGGAAGTGGCATGTTACCGCTCGCGATGATCGTCAAAGGGCAGGGCGCGGACGTCTCCGGCTCGGATCGTGCGCGCGATCAGGGCCGTTCCGAAGACAAGTTTGCCTATCTCGAATCACAGGGTTTCCGGCTGTTCCCACAAGATGGTTCCGGTCCGGATGGCGCAGATCAGGCGCTTGTCGCATCTGCTGCTGTTGAAGACAGCGTGCCGGATGTCGCGGCTGCTCTGGCAAATGGAGCTGTCCGGCTCTCACGCGCTGAACTTCTGTCGTCGCTTTTCAATGCTGCGGGTAGGAGTATTGGCGTGGCCGGAACGTCCGGGAAGTCGACGACCACCGGGATGATCGGCTGGGTGCTTGCAGATTGTGGGCAAGATCCGACGATTATGAATGGTGCTGTGATGAAGAACTTCGTCGCGCCGGACGCGCTTTTCGCGAGCGCGAGAGTTGGCGCAGGCGATATTTTTGTCAGTGAAGTGGATGAAAGCGACGGATCCATCGCAGGCTATACCCCGCACATCGCCGTGATCAACAATATCTCGCTCGACCACAAAACCATGGACGAGTTGCGCGCTCTGTTCAGCGGATTTGCAGCGCGCGCAAAGCATGTCGTGCTCAATCTCGACAATGAAGAGACGCGGCTGCTCACCCGGCAATTCTCTGAGGCGGTCACATACAGCGTTCAGGACAATCTCGCTGACTTCGTTGCGAAGGACATTCTGCCTGGACCAACGAGTATCGAGTTTGATGTGTTTGAAGCTGCGAGCGGAAACACGGTGCGGGTTCATCTGAAAACGCCCGGTCTGCACAATGTGTCCAATGCCCTCGCAGCCATTGCAACGGTCACCCGCCTGGGTGTTTCTCTGGAAGATGCATGCGCATCGCTCGACAGATTTACCGGTATTCGCAGACGCTTTGACATTGTCGGGACCACGCCGGACAATATCACGGTCATTGACGACTTCGGGCACAATCCGGACAAGATCGCAGCAACATTGAAAACCCTGCATGATTTCAGCGGCCGTCTGCTGATCATGTTCCAGCCACATGGTTTTGGGCCGCTTCGCAAGATGAAGTCCGAATTTGTCGAGTGCTTCGTTGAAGGCTTGAAAGAGGGCGATGTTCTGCTCATGCCGCAGCCGGTCTATTTCGGCGGGACCGTCGATCGCTCTGTCACCAGCGAAGATCTCACACGTGAGATCGAAGCGGCAGGCTTTTATGCCAGGACGTTTGAGACGCGCGCTGACTGTGGTGAAAAGCTGCTCGAGTTTGCGCAGGCCGGTGATCGTATCGTGATCATGGGTGCTCGTGATGACACGTTGTCGGAGTTCGCGGCTGATATTCTGGAACGCCTCCAGCACGCATAAAAAAAGAGGGTGGCCCGAAGGCCACCCTTTGCAGGTCGGGAGGATGCACGCTGCTTCCTAGTACTCGTAAACGAGCTCCAGTCCGACAACGCGACCTTTTTTCAGCGGATAGAATGTACCCGCCGATGGATACTCATCGAATGGTCTGTCCACCCCATTGGACAGGTCTCCGCCAAACGGGATCTGGGTGTCGCCACCTGCGGTCACTTCATCGAGCAGATTGTTGCCGTAAAGTGAGAGCGACAGCCCGTTGTAAGCCGTGTTCCACGTAATGTTCGCAGACAGCTCGTCATGCTCAGGAATCCAGCCGAAATTGGTATCGGTGTAGGCAAATTCATCTTTGTGCTGGAAGTTGGCGCGGCTGACGAGTGAGCCGTACGCACCGAGATCCAGATCATAGATGAAGCCGATGCCGTAAGTGGCTTCCGGAACGCGTGGGATGGCCAGTGCGAGATCTTCGCCATCAACCGCGCCGTCGCCTGAAATATCTGCGTCCACATCCTGATATTCAGCGTCGATCAGACCGATATTTGCAGTCATCAGGAAGTTGTCGGTGAAGGCGTAGCGGCCTTCAACTTCAAGCCCAAGAATGTCCGCATCAGCCGTGTTGACGATGTTCTGAACAATACCGAGCGTTGGAGATGAGAGGTTCACCTCACGCTGCATATTCTTGATTTTGTTCAGGAAGACAGAGGTGTTCAGCTGACCACGACCATCATCTGTTTCGTATTTCACGCCAAGTTCGAAGCTGTCGACTTCTTCTTCGTCAAAGGCGCGTGATGCGTCTGCCGGGAAAAGCTCTTCAAACGCAGCCGGGTTTGTGATCCGGAAGTTATAGCCGCCCGAGCGATAGCCCTTCGTATAGCTGCCATAGAATTGTGTTGCGTCGTTGTAGAAGTATTGGAAGCCAAGACGCGGCGTCCAGTTCGACCAGCTGTCATCATCCTCAAAGCCATTGCTTTCGCCCGGAATGAAGCCGTTTGTACCATCGGTTGGGCAGGTGCCATCGACAACAGAGCAGGCTGGGCGTGGGCGGATATAGGTGATGCCTGCGTCCTTGGTTTCCTTGGAATAGCGCAGTCCGAGAATACCGACGAAGTCTGGTGTGAAGTTATAGTCGACCTGACCAAAGATGCCGAGCACCTGGTGATCCTGGCGACCACCACCATAGAAGGTCAGAGGTGATCGCGGCGGCAGATCGCGGACTTCCGTATAAGTGACTTCCTGATCGAAGTAGAAGAGACCGGTGGTGACTTCTGCTTTGCCAAACGTGCCCGCATAGCGCAGCTCGTTTGAAATCTGCTCCTGTTCCATTTCGGTGTTCGAATGGAAGAGGAAAGCCGGCAGCGCGTCGATATCGCCAAGCGTTGTACCCTCAAAGCTGCGATATCCCAGAATGTTGGTGATCGTACCATTGCCGAAATCGACATCAATGTCCGTGCGCAGCGTCGCGAAAGTTGTTTCGCTGTCATACTCGCCCGGTGCATCAATCGCGAAGTCGAAGTTGTCACGTTCGAACACGCCGCGGTTTTTCGTTGCCGCACCATCGCCGCGGGACTGGAAATGCTCTGCCTTGGCGAGGAAAGTGACCGTGTCTGACGCGAACCATTCCAGCGCGCCACGCACAATATAGGTCTGAGCCTCGCCTTGATTGTCGCCGTTAAAGAGGTTTTTGAAATAGCCCTCATCGCCATTGTAATAGGCGCCGATCTTACCGTTCAGCTTGCCTTCGACGATAGGTCCGGACACGAGCCCCTGAACATAGGTGTTCGGACCGCCGCGACCGCTGTCTACCGGACCATCAACGGCAACTCGCGCTTTCGCGCGGAACTCATCGGTTGGATTGCCGGTGTTCACGAGCACAGCGCCGCCGGTGGTATTGCGACCAAAGAGCAGGCCTTGCGGGCCACGCAGGATTTCCACGCTCTCCAGATCGAACAGGTCCATGACCAGTCCGTTATTCACACCGAGATAGATGCCATCGACGAAGACGCCGACTGCCGGATCGATGGACGGAATAGAGGAGTTGATGCCCAGTCCGCGAATAGAGAAGTTCTGGGTGCCGCGTGACGTGCCGAGGTCATCCAGCGAAACGTTCGGGCTCGAATAGCTGAGCGACTGCAGGTCGCGTACTTTCAGCGCTTCAAGTGTGTCTTCGTTGAAAGCTGTGACGGAGACGGGAACCGTCTGCACATCTTCGACATCCGCTTTCTTGGTCGCCGATACCGTGACCTTGTTCAGCACGCGTGCGACGGCGCTCTCGCGTTCAGCAGGTGCCTCGGCATCCGTTTCCTGAGCTGTTGCGTTGAATGAAATAGCCAACAGAGCCGCGCTCGCGCAGCTCGTGATCAGGTCCTTATAACCCATGAAATGTCGCTCCCTATTGCGGACTTTCAGTGTTTGATTGTCGTTTTCACGAAAGTTTAGGGAGACTTATGTTGACGTTTATACTGAAACAACTGTGACAAGTAATAGGTATAGTATTCTCGCCACACTATCAAATTCGATAGTAAAGATGTGTATACACTGATTACTTGTGCGTGTGTTCTGAAAGTATTCCAAAAAAATAGGGTGGTCCGAAGACCACCCTGCTTAGTTCGGGAGGAAACGCGTATCTGTTTAGTACTCGTAAGTGAGCTCTATACCGATAACGCGACCTTTTTTCAGCGGAGAGAACGTACCGGCTGCCGGGTAGGCACCGAATGGAACGTTCATTCCCGTAGAAAGGTTTGAAGAGCCTGGAACCAGCGGAGAGACATTGCCTCCAAATGGAACCTGAGTGTCGTTACCAACAGACACTTCGTCCAGCAGGTTGTCGCCATAGAGTGACAGGGCCAGGCCGCTATAAGGTGTGTTCCAGGTGACGTTCGCTGACAGGGCATCATATTCCTGAACCCAGCCGACATTGCTGTCTGTGTAGGCGAACTTGTCTTTGAACTGGTAGTTTGCTGTCGTCGTGACGCTGCCCTTGTCGCCAAGGTCCAGATCATGGACGAAGCCAAAACCGTAAGTCAGTTCCGGAACGCGTGGGATGGAAAGCGCGAGGTCTTCACCATCAGCAACGAGGTCACCTGAGATATCGTATTTGACATCAGTGTATTCAGCATCAATCACGCCGATATTCGCCGTCATCAGGAAGCTGTCCGTGAAGGCGTAACGACCTTCGACTTCTGCACCGAGGATTTCAGCGTCAGCCGTGTTGATGATGTTCTGAACGACGCCAGCCGTTGGAGACGATGCGTTCACTTCACGCTGCATGTCAGCGATTTCCGTGTAGAAAATCGAGGCGTTGACCAGACCTTTCAGGTCATCCGTCTCGTATTTCACGCCGATTTCATAGCTGTCGACTTCTTCTTCGTCGAAACCAGGCGAGCCGGTTTGTGCGACGATGTCAGAGAACACGTTATAGTCGGTGATCCGGAAGTTATAGCCACCGGAACGGAAGCCCTTCGTATAGTTACCGAAGAACTGCGTGTTGTCATTGTAGAAGTACTGGAAGCCAAGTTTCGGTGTCCAGTTTGTCCAGCTGTCGTCATCGCTGAAGCCGTTTGGCTCGCCAGGGATGTACGGGTTCGTGCCGGTCACTGGGCAGGAGCCTTCAACAACAGAACATTCCGGGCGTGGACGGATGTATGTGACGTCCGCGTCCTTGTCTTCTTTTGACCAGCGAAGGCCAAAGATACCCACGAACTTGTCTGTGAAGTTGTAGTCGACCTGTGCGAAAGCACCGAGAACCTTGTGGTCCTGCGCGCCGCCGCCATAGAAACCCAGAGGAGACGATGGTGGGATCGAGCGGATCTCAGTGTAACGCAGTTCCTGTTCGAAGAAGAACACACCTGTCGTGAAGTCGAGATCGCCGAATGTGCCCGCATAGCGAAGTTCTTCAGAGAACTGCTCTTGGGTGAACTCTGACAGAGAGTGGAACAGCGTCAGCGGCGTTGCGTCGATGTCGCTTGAGGTCGCTGAGTCGAGGTCGCGATAACCAATGATGTTGGTGATCGTACCATTGCCGAAATCAACGTCGATATCTGTACGGAGCGATCCGAACAGGGTTTCAGACTCAGCAAAGCCTGGATTGTTGATTGAGAAATCAAACGTGTCGCGCTCGAACAGACCACGGTTCTGACCGGCAGGGCCATCGCTGCGGCTGTCAGAATATTCGACTTTACCGAGGAAGGTCACATTGTCTGCTGCCAGCCATTCCAGAGCACCGCGAACAAGGTAAGTCTGAGCTTCGCCCTGATTGTCGCCGTTATACTGGTTTTTGAAGTAGCCTTCGTCACCGTTGAAGTAGACGCCGATCTTGCCGTTCAGCTTGTCTTCAATGATTGGGCCGGAAACCGTGCCCTGGATGTAGGTGTTGATGCCGCCGCGATCATCATCGATCGGACCTTCAACAGCAATGCGGGCTTTCGCCTGGAACTCATCTGTCGGATTGCCCGTGTTGATGAGGACCGCGCCACCAGTTGTGTTGCGTCCGAAGAGCAGGCCTTGCGGGCCACGCAGGACTTCGATGCTGTCGAGATCGAACAGATCCATCACGACGCCAGAGTTCACACCGATGTAAACACCGTCAACGAAGACACCAACGGCAGGGTCGATGGATGGAATGGAAGAGTTCACGCCAAGGCCACGGATCGCGAAGTTCGCTGAGCCGCGTGAGGTGCCGACATCGTCAAGCGACACGTTTGGCGAAGAATAGGAAAGTGATTCGAGGTCGCGTACTTTCAACGCTTCCAGCGTATCGCCGTTAAACGCTGTGACAGAAACAGGAACGGTCTGGACGTCTTCAACGTCTGCCTTCTTCGTGGCGGAAACCGTCACACGATTGAGGACCTTTGCAACAGCGCTTTCGCGTTCTGCTGAGGTGTCTTCTTCTGTTGTGTCTTGAGCGAATGCTTGGAAAGAGAACGCAAGCGCAGCAGCGGATATCCCGCTGGCAAGCAGGTGCCGATAGTTCATCAATGTCTCCCTAGACCTGAAAGGTTAGTCTATTTTTTTGGTTTGCTGGCGAGGTTGGTCCTCGCCTTATACTTCGATGAAGTAGGATATATTCGACTATATGGAAAGATGTTCCTACATATAAGTTCGATCGTGTGTTTTTCTTGCAACACGTTTCCGCCTTACGCCGCGGAATTACGGTATATTGGTGCGTGTATACTCCCTATTCAAGAAAAAAATTCTTGAACAACTTCGAGTTACTTTGCGTAACGCGTTATAACTATATTGAGAAAACGAGGGCGGCTCGCAGACCGGGATTCGGCTGTTCGCCTGGCCCATCGCCCAGAACAAGCTGGCCATTGTGCAATGCCGCAATGGCCGTCACCATTGCGAGGCCCAGTCCGTTGCCAGCTTGTGTGCGGCTCGCTTCAAGACGGACAAAACGTTTGGTCGCGCGTTCGCGGTCTTCCGCTGGAATGCCTGGGCCGGTGTCTGTTACCGAGATTTCGAGATCGCCCTTGCGCGTCATACGTCCGCGCAGGGTGAGGGCGCCGCCCTCCTGCGTATATTTCAACGCGTTATCCATGAGGTTGGAAATCGCCTGAGCGATCAGCGTTCGGTCTCCTTCCAGAGACAGGTCTGTTTCAATCTCGCTTGAAAAGGCCAGACCCTCGAATTCTGCAGCTGGTTCAAAAAGTTCGGCAAGCTCTTCAAGCAGGCCTGTGACATCAATGTGTTCGAAGCGGGAGGCATTGCCTGCCTGAATCTTCGACAGGTTCATAATGGCATTGAAGGTCCGCAGAATATTATCGACTTCATCAATCGCTTTTTCGACGGTGGCGGTCTGCTCATTCTCTTCACTGTCGCGAAGGCCGGCTTCCAGCCGATTGCGCAGTCGTGTCAGAGGGGAGCGAAGGTCATGCGCAATGGCATCGCCGGCATGGCGCGCTGTCAGCATGAGGTGCTCGAGCCGGTCCAGCATGGCGTTCAGGCGTTCGGAGAGTCGGTCGAATTCGTCTCCCGAACCGACCACAGGCGCGCGCCGTGTGAGATCGCCGGACATAACGCCTTCTGTCGTGCGAGTGAGCTGTTCGGCACGCCTCGCAGCTGATCTTGAAATGATCAGACCACCAATGAGTGACATGGCAAGGCCAATCGGAAGGGCAGTCCATATGGTCCGTGTGACACGGTCTGCAATATCGGTGCGCGTGCCAAGGTCGTAAGCGACCATCAGACTTGCCTGATTGGGGAGGCGAATGATGATCCCGTTCGCTGCGCGCAATTGTGGTTCGCCAAACCGGTCGATGGTCTGGTAGTCGAAGTTCGTCTCGACTGAGCCCTGTACGGGTATGTTGTCGGGAATGGCGGCAAAATCGCCGGAGATTTTTTCGCCCTCAGCGTCCAGCAGCACGTAGAAGAATGGCCCAGGAACGGAGGAGCGTTCAATAACGGACTGGTTCAGACGAGCCATGCCGCCGGAGTTGAAAGCCGCAGCGAGTGCCTGAACTTCGCCATCCAGTTCCGCAATCGATTGGCGGCGCAGATAGCCCGCCGTTGAGTGATAGACATAGACAAGCAGGCCGAGCGTGAACACGGTGAACATAACCGCGTGGACCACCGCCAATCGAAAGGTGGTGGTCCTGACAAAGTTCGGCACAGATAGCTTCATGCCTGCAGGCGATACCCGGCACCGCGGACCGTGTGCAAGAGCGGGCGATCAAAGTCTTTGTCGATCTTGCCGCGCAGGCGTGAGATGTGAACGTCGATGACGTTCGTCTGAGGATCAAAGTGATAGTCCCAGACTTTTTCGAGCAACATGGTGCGGGTCACAACCTGACCGGCATTGCGCATTAGAAATTCGAGCAGGCGAAACTCGCGTGGTTGAAGATCAATCTTTTCGTTGTCCCGCGTTACCATGCGGGAGAGCAGATTCATCTCCAGATCACCGACTTTCAGCGTGGTAACCGGTGCTTCACTGCCGCCGCGACGACCCAGTGCATCGACACGGGCGACAAGCTCGCTCGGCGCAAACGGCTTGGTGAGATAATCATCACCGCCGGCTTTCAGACCTTCCACACGGTGGTCGACATCGCCGAGTGCTGAGAGGAACAGGGCGGGAGCACTCCCGCCGCTGTCACGGAATTCCCGGACGAGATCCAGTCCGTTCTTTTTGGGCAACATCCGGTCAACAATCAGCAGGTCAATTTCCATCGACCGTGCCAGCGCGAGGCCGGATTCACCATCATGCACAGTATCGACGGTATGACCGACTTCGTTCAGCACTCGCTGAACGAAGTCTGCCATTTCGACATCATCTTCAATGACCAGAATTCGCATGCTCTGGATTAGTCCTTTTCTTCAATCGACAAAGGAATCACGGCCGTCTGACGGTCTTCGCGTACAGAGACGAGAATACTCGGACGTCCGGCTTCCCTGGCTTCTTCGACAATGGCTTCGAGTTCAGCAGGCGTGCTCAGCGCTTTGAAGTTGGCTTCGACGATCACCATGCCTTTGCTGAAGCCCAGACGGCCTGCGGCTGAGCTCTTGTCGACCGATGTGATCACAAGGCCTGTTGTGTCTGCGTCGAGGCTCAGTTGGCGGCGGTCTGCATCCTGAACAGGACGCAGTTTCATGCCGAGCATTTCTACGGTCTGCACAGAGTTAGAGACTTCAGGAACGACTTCGTCACCTTCATCGGTTGGCAGATCCGTCACGTTCTCTGGAAGTTCGTCGACTGTGACTTCAAGCGTCTGAACTTCACCGTTCCGCAGAATGGTGAACTCATGCGTCGTGCCTGCGATCAGGTTCGCGACGGTCCGCGTAACCTGCGTGGAGTCTTCCATCTCTTTGCCATCAATGGCGGTGATGACATCATTGATACGGAGGCCGGCCTTGCGCGCCGGGCTACCGACAACGACTTCGCGGACGAGGGCGCCGGTTTTGCCTTCCTGACCAATGGCTGCGGCCATCTCTTCAGAGAAGCTCTGAATGGAAACGCCCAGCCAGCCACGGGAAACCTTACCATCCTGAATCAGCTTTTCGGTGATCTGCTTGACCAGTTCTGCCGGGATCGCAAAGCCAATGCCGACCGATCCGCCTGAAGGTGAAACGATCGCAGTGTTCACGCCAACCACACGGCCATAAAGGTCGAAGGTCGGGCCACCGGAGTTGCCGCGGTTAATCGCAGCGTCGATCTGGAGATAGTCGGTGTATGGTCCGCCGCCGCGCAGCTGACGGCCATCAGCAGATACGATGCCTGCCGTTGCCGTGCCACCGAAGCCGAACGGGTTACCAAGTGCAACGACCCAGTCACCGCGGCGCAATTCTGTCTCGGTTTCAAATTCCACATAAGGGAAGGTGCCAGGCTCGGTTACGCGCAGAACAGCAATGTCTGTGCGTTCATCAGAGCCAACCAGCTCGGCTTCGAGTTCGCGGCCATCTTCCAGAACGACTTCGATTTCCGTCGCATCGCGGATCACGTGGTTGTTCGTGACGATCAGACCGTCTTCGGAAATGAAAAAGCCAGAACCCAGAGAGCGGCTTTCACGTGTTGGTGGCGCCTCGTCTTCTTCTTCGTTTTCACCGTCAGGATCATTGTTGTTGCCGAAATAGTCTTCAAATCCCGGACGATTGCGGAAAAATTCGAAGAACTCTTCCATGCCGGGAGGCACAGCAGCAATTTCCTGCTCGGATATCACATTCACACTGACAACAGCCGGGCTGACCTGCTCAACCAGCTCTGCAAAGCTGACCGGGGCGCCTTGCGGCGGAGAAACGACTATCGGACGAGCGTCAGCGGTGTTCACAAATGCCGGGGACAGAACAGCCCCTCCAAGCACTGTGCCCGCCAGCAGAGCGGTCGCAAAGCCCATGGTTTTGGTCCGGATAATTCGCATCATATGAGTCTAAACTCCAATTTGAGAGAGACGAGACAGTCTAAACCAGTGTTCAGCTTAACTGGAAATGACCGGCGGATTAAAACTCAGTCATTTACCGTAACGTCCGGGGTTATCGATTTACGTTAAGAGGGTTGGGGCGGAAACGGCTTCCGTCAAGAGGGCTCCTTCAGCTTCGTTTCTACCATGGAAGCATGTGTCAGCATCCGGTGGACAGGGCATTTTTCTGCAATTTCGACAAGTCGCGAAGTTTGCTCCTCTTCCAGCGCGCCGGAAACCGACAGCTCCCGTGTGAATATGTCCTGGTTCCAGCCTGTATCGTCTGCGGTTTCGGCCTTCTTGTGAGAGACGTCGACCGAAATGCCATCAACATTCCACTTCTTTCTGTTGGCATACATGCGAAGTGTGATGGTGGTGCAGGCGCCAAGCGCCGCACTCAGATATTCTGTCGGGGTCGGGCCGGTATCAAGCCCGCCAAGTTCGCTCGGTTCGTCTGACCGGGTCACATGATGTCGGGCCTGAACCTGATTGGCGTATCCTCCTGCGCCCGTTTCTGCGACACGGACAATGCCGCGAGGCAATTCAATTTGCGGGGTATCGTCTTCAGGGCCGATATATTTGGTCAGCCATGCCGCGATCATGTCAGCGGCATATTCAGCGTCCTCGCGCCGCGAAAGCAGGTGGTTGGCGCCATCCAGACAGACAAAGCTTTTCGGGTGCCGCGCAGCAACAAACAGCTCGGTTGCATTGTCCAGTCCGACCACAGCATCGTGTGGGGCATGCATAACGAGCAGTGGGCAGCGCAGAGCCCTTGCAGCCTCCTGAACGCGGGCCGAGCGAACATCCTCAACAAATTGCCGCTTGATGGTGAAGGGGCGCTCGTCGAGTTCGACACGGGCCATGCCTTCTTGCTCGATCGTTGCGAGCTGAGGCGCAAATTGCTGCAGCACATGGTCGGCGTCAGATGGTGCGCCAAGCGTGGCGACGGCCTTGAGGTCGGACATTCGGCTGCCTGCGACCACGACCGCCGCGCCGCCAAGACTGTGTCCGACAAGTATATCAACGCGTCCGTGTTCTGATTTCAGCCAGTTCGCGGCCGCCAGGAGGTCGTCAACATTCGAAGAAAAATTGGTATTCGCGAAATCACCTTCCGAGGCCCCAAGGCCCGTAAAGTCGAACCGCAGGACAGCGATACCGTGATCAGTCAGACGTCTTGAAATTCGTGATGCCGCCAGACTTTCCTTGGAGCAGGAAAAGCAGTGCGCGAACAACGCGAAGGCCCTTGGTTTCGTATCCGGCAGTTCCAGGCGCGCATCGAGAAGGTCGCCATCATGTCCTGTGAACTGGACCCGTCTGGTCTGCCCCATCAAATCCTCCTTAGCCGTTTTTCGCAGGTGGGAAGTCTGTCGTCCAACTTCCAGTTTTTATTTTGAAAATCCTGAATTTGACGCTCTCATCTTTGTTACGCAGTTGTGTCTTCTCAGTTTTCAAAGCTTTGATAGAGTCGATTTCATGACAACACTGCTGAATTCGCGCCCCGCGCAAAAATTTTCCCATCCGGACATCACGGCCAAAGGCGAACAACGCGCGAGCGTTGATTTTCGCAGCATGAAGACGCTTTGGTTCAACACCGGAACACTGTGCAATATCGAGTGCGTGAACTGCTATATCGAAAGCTCCCCAACGAATGACCGGCTGGTCTATCTGACTCATGCGGACGTCGTGCCATTTCTTGATGAACTTGAGGCGCGTTGGGAAGTTCCGATCGAGGTTGGCTTTACCGGCGGTGAGCCGTTCATGGCGCCGGACATTCTCAACATTCTGGAAGAGACGCTGCAGCGCGGACATGATGTTCTGGTGCTGACCAACGCCATGCAACCCATGATGCGGCCCCGGGTAAAGGAAGGGCTCGCACGCCTGATCGAGCTTTATCGTGATAAGCTCGTGCTTCGCGTCAGTCTCGATCACCATAGCGAAGCGCTGCATGATGAAGAGCGCGGCGCAGGAAGTTATAAACTGACCTGCGCAGGTCTTGAGTGGCTGGCGGAGCAGAACGCACGCGTCGCAATTGCCGGCCGAACCGTCTGGGATGAGGCTGAGGCGACGGCCCGGCAAGGGTATGCTGACCTGTGTCAGCGACTGGGATTGTCGCTCAATGTCAATTCACCGACAGAACTGGTCCTGTTTCCGGAAATGGACCCGTCAAAAGATCCGCCTGAAATCACCACAGATTGCTGGGGGATTCTGAACAAGGATCCGTCGGATATCATGTGCGCCAGTCAGCGCATGGTGGTGAAGCGGAAAGGCGCAGGCAAACCGACCGTTCTGGCCTGTACACTCCTGCCATATGACACCGCGTTCGAACTCGGTGATACGCTGGCAGAGGCCAGCGAGCCGGTCTCCCTTAATCATCCCTACTGTGCGAGCTTCTGTGTTCTCGGTGGTGGTTCCTGTTCTGCATAATTATTGAGTTATTTCGATGAAACACGATCTCGTTAAAGACTATTATGGCTCCACTCTGGCAGGGAGCTGCGATCTGCGGACTGACGCCTGCAGCACGCTGGCCGCCCCCTTGCCTTATGTGCGCAATGCGATTGCTGCTGTGCATGACGACGTTGCAGCCCGTTATTACGGATGCGGTCTTGCCATTCCGGCAGAGCTGGAAGGTCTTTCCGTTCTGGACCTTGGATGCGGGGCAGGGAGAGATGTCTACGCTCTGGCAAAGCTTGTCGGCGAGACCGGGCAGGTTACCGGTGTCGACATGACAGATGAACAGCTGAAGATCGCGCGCGAGCACGAGGCTTGGCATGCTGAACGATTTGGCTTTGCCAAGCCGAATACCCGGTTCGTCCAGGGCTATCTTGAAAAGCTTGATGAGCTCGATCTGAAGCCAGAAAGTTTAGATGTCATTATTTCGAATTGCGTCATCAATCTCTGTACCGACAAACCAGCGGTTTTCCGCGCTGCGCATCGCTTGCTCAAGCCGGGTGGTGAGCTTTACTTCGCTGATGTCTATGCAGACCGGCGCGTGCCGCAGGACCTGGTCGACGATCCAATCCTGTATGGAGAGTGCCTGTCGGGCGCGCTCTATTGGGGCGACTATCAGGCGATTGCGAAAGCCTCAGGTTTTGACGATCCGCGTATCGTGGAGCATCGGCCATTGGGTATTCTGGACCCGGAACTGAAAGCCCGGCTGGCCCCTATTCGGTTTGCCTCCGTGACAGCTCGTCTGATGAAGCTGGAAGGGCTGGAGCCTGCTTGTGAAGATTATGGTCAGGCCGTCATGTACAAAGGCGGCGTTGAGGGAATGGAGCGACTTTTCAAACTCGATGTTGAGCACGTGTTTGAAGTGGGAAAAGTCGAGCCGGTATGCAGCAACACACTCGCCATGATTACCCAAACACGCTTTGCTCAGTACTTTGAGGTCTACGGCGAAGGGGAAACCCATATGGGGGCTTTCCCGGGATGTTACGCCCCCGACGTGTTTGCGCCTGTTGGTGAGCCGTCTTCGACGCCGCTTGTGTCTGGCTGCTGCTGACCGGAACGCTTATTCAGGTTGCGGCCCGTCTTCCTCTGGAGGAGGTGGTGGAGGTCCATCACGACCTTCTCCTGGACCGGCTCTGTCAGATTTTGACCGACGTTCCCGTTTCCATTCTTCCTGTTGCTGGCGTACCGTCTCGATCAGTCGACGGCGTTTCTCCACCGGCATCTCTTCGAGAAGGTCGATCAGGCCGCTGTGCATGCGGTCCCTGAACCCGCCTTCTAGGGCGCGAATGTCGTCGAAAGCCGCCTCAACCGCTGAACGATCAAATGTTTCGGCAGAAATCAGCTCAAGCAGGGTCTGACGCGTGGTTTCGATTTCCTCGCGTTCACCTCGCGTGTTGCGCCACTCTTCGGCAAAGCGTTGCCGCAATTCCATGCGTTCTTCGCGAGACAGTTCGCGCATGGCAGTACGTGCAATCCGCTCTTCAATCGGGCCATGTGGACGCTCGCCATGTGCCTCACGGCGCGGCATGTCGCGTTGATCTGAGGCGAGTTTCCACACACCTGCTGCGATACCGCCAATCAGCGCAGCGTTCAGGCACAGTGAAGCGATCAGGAAAATCGGTAGAGATTTTTTCATTTCAGTCATTCCTATTCGCCCGCCCAGAAGGTTTCATCCATGGAGTAGGATGCAGACGCGACCAGAAAGGCGTCGGCGTCCGCTTCGGTCTGAAGCGAAGCGACCGATTGATAGCCGATCACCAATCCGAAAGTTGCGCAGGCAAAACTGGCGCCAGCCATGGTCAGAACACGCAGATTGAAAATATCGGACAAACGAAAGCGAGGTGATGTCTGTTTCGCGGGTTTGGGTGCCAGATCGAGCAGGCTGGCTTCAAACGCAGCGTCTGGTTCCTCGACAGTGTATTCTGACAGCGCATTGTCCAGCAGGGCGGCATCGGCCAACAGCAAACGAGCGTCTGACGATGTGGCGAGCAATGCCTGAGCGGCTTTGCTCTTTTCGGCTGGCCAGAGGTCCGGTTTCGAACCGTAGAGGTCGAGACAGGTTTCGAATTCATTCAAAGTCATCATCTCACTCCACTTGTCCCATCAGAACCGAACGTTCTGCGCTCAGTGCCTGTCGAAGACTGCGACGCGCCCGGGAGAGCAGGCTTTCGACGGCTTCCACAGAGATTTCCAGTACTTCAGCGGCTTCGATATTGTTCATCTCTTCATAGTGGCTCAGCAAAAGGGCCGCGCGCTGCCTTTCGGGAAGCTCAGCAATCGCGGCCTGAAGGCGAACCTGTCGCTGGCGTGCGAGCATCTGTTCGGGCGGTCCTGGACTGTCATCTTCGCGGTCGGGTGGTTCTGCCATGCCCATTTCACGCTTTTTGCGCAGGCGGTCGTAACATTGATTCAGCGTGACGCGGTGCAGCCAGGTCGAGAACTTGGCATCCTTTTGCACCCATTTATCAGCTTGCTGAAACACCTTCAGAAAAACCTCTTGAGAAACATCTTCCGCGTCTTCACGCGAACCGAGCATGCGTTGCGCGAGAGACAGAACGCGGGACGAGTGTCGGTTGATCAGCAGGGCTGATGCCTGACGATCCCCTTTTGCGCTCCGCTTGAGTAATGCCTCATCGGCGAGCTCCATGACGGTCCTTTCACGTCTTCTGGTGAATCTGCGGCGAACCATTCAGTCCGCCGCAGGGACTTCACAGCTGGAAGCTATTCCTGTTCGTCGGGACGGTCATCCCACTTCCTGGAGTGCTTCTTGCCTTTCCAGTCGCCGCGTTTGTGCTTGCCCATTTTTTCTTTCGCAGCCTGAATTTCGTCGGCATCGATCACGCCATCACCATTGGTGTCGGCCATGTCGAAGCCACGCTTCGGGCGGCTGGCGAATTCATCAGCAGAAATAACGCCGTCGCCATCCTGATCGAGATGCTCGATCATTTTTGCCTGACGACGTTCTTCCATCTTGCGACGCATTTCTTCGCGTTTTGCATCATGGTGCGCGGTCATTTCAGCGCCAGTCACGACACCATCGCCGTCTGCATCCATTTCAGCAAACATGGCAGCGTCATGTGCTTCGATTTCTTCAGCCGTGATCTCGCCGTCCGAGTTCAGGTCGAGCTTGTCCATCATCATTGGGAAGGGACCATGGCCGCGGTCGAAACCACCTCGCTCACGCTTCATCGGGGCGTCCTGAGCAACGGCAACTGCGCCGAAACCAACAGCAAGTGCGCTGGTCATCAGCGTCATTGTCATCAGTGTCTTTTTCATCGGGGTAACTCCTGTCGAAAGTTCTAAGGTTTCCAGCCCTTGTTGACCTTAGAACGTACGATCAGCCCCACTCCGTCGCGCCAGGCTGTATTTTTTTACAGAAAATGTCCCAGACGTCATTTTTTGCCTGCCCGATGGCGGCGCACAACGCGTCGAAATTCTCGTAGGAAAGCGCGCGCGCAGCCCGTCCTTTCAGAACAACAGGCCAGTCTTCGGGTTTTGCAGGACCGTCAAAGGCGACCCGCTGCAAGGAGAGCGTGACCTGCATGTCGTGATAGGTTTTCTTCAGCAGCTCAGCTTCGTCTCCGGTGAAAAGCCCGATCTTGCTGGCATGGCTCAATACGCCTGCAACATCACGTTGCCCCCAGTTTTCATTCGGGCGAATAAGCTGGGCAATCTGTGCCAGAAATTCGATATCGATCATTCCGCCTTTGATCAGCTTGAGGTCGAAGTCGTGTTTGGCCGGGCGATCCTTCAGCAACCGCTCACGCATCTCCCAGCCATCCTTGCAGACCATCGAAATGTCGCGTTCCAGAGACAGAAGCGCTTCTTTCTCGGTGGCGATTTCGTTCATCAGCTCCGGGTCGCCTGCAACGGGACGCAAACGGGTCAGCGCCATATGCTCCCACGTCCAGGCGTCCTTGCGATAATACTCGGCAAAGGCAGGAAAGCGTACGGCGACCGGGCCAGCGCGCCCGGACGGACGCAGCTGCATGTCTGCCTCATAGAGCAGGCCTTCTTCGGTTTGCGCAGACAGGGCCGTGATCAGGCGCTGCGTGGCCCGTGTGAAGAATTGTGTGGCTGACTGACCGTCATCCGGTTTGAAGATCACCATCAGATCAAGATCAGAGTTCGAGGTCAGATCCTGACTGCCGAGCTTGCCGAGACCGCAAATGGCCCATCGGCCAGGTGCCGGGCCGAGGCCCTGTTCCACATAGCGGAGTGTGACCGGCGTCAGAGCCTGAATGCAGGTGTCAGCCAGTCTGGTAAAGGCGAGGCCTGCCTGGTTGGCGTAGCGCGGCTCCTGAAGCATTTTGAACTTCACGCGGAAATGGGCGTCGTGAAAATTGCGGCGCACTTCATTCATCGCGCCTTCGAAGTCATCGATCAGGTCTGTGCGAACCTCGCGAATAGCTTCGATATGACCGCAAGAGTCTTCGAGAATGGGGGCAGCAAACCCGCCATCGAGTAGGGCTTCGAGGAGTTCCGGGCGATTGGCGAGATCACGTGCCAGACGTGGGGCGACCGAAAAGATCTCGATCAGATCGGTCAGAATCGCAGGGTTCGCAGCCAGCAACGACAGCGACTGAATACCGGATGAAAGTCCGCCTAGAAATGTGCGAAGGCCTTCAAATGCGGTGTCCGGATTGCCGGTTTCTGCCATCAGCTTGAACAGGCGCCGCTCCACAGCCGTCAGGAGCTGGCGCGAGCGTGTCGAACGCGTCGCGCGTATGCCGCCCCGGTGCCAGACCTGAAAGTCTGAAATGATCTGCGATGGGTTGGAGAAGCCGAGCCCTTTCAGTGTTTCCACCGTTTCCGGGTCTTCATCGACGCCTGTAAAGACCAGATTGCCCTCAACGCCGGACAATTGCTTGGTCTCCTTGAACAGCTCGGAGAAATAGTCGTGCACGCAAATGCGTAGCGCGCGCACCTCTGCGTCAAAATCCTTCAGCGTATCAAAACCGCAAAGAGCTGCGACGCGGTCGCGATACTCGTCCTGCTCTTTCAGCGTGTGCGTATGTTCATCATTCAGCATCTGAATGCGGTGCTCGATCCCGCGCAGACGCGCATAGATCGCGCACAGGTCATCAGCCGTTTTCTGGTCGGTATGGCCAGCCTCGGCGAGCTGTTGCAGCACATCGACCGTACGCTTGCCGCGCAGTTCCGGCGTCCGTCCGCCATGGATGAGTTGCTGCGTTTGGGCAAAAAACTCGATTTCCCGTATGCCGCCGCGGCCGAGCTTTACGTCAAAGGCAGGATTGTCGAGCCCCTGATGGCCGCCATGGGAGTGGATTTGCTGTTTGATCGCACGAATGTCTTCAATCGCCCAGAAATCGAGATGGCGGCGCCAGACGAAAGGCTCCAGCGTATCGAGAAAGGCATTGGCCGCATCCGGATCGCCCGCACAGGGGCGCGCCTTGATATAGGCCATGCGCTCCCAGTTCTGGCCGGAATTTTCGTAATAGAGTTCAGCGGAGCTCGTCGAAATCGCAACCGGGGTTGATCGCGGATCCGGACGCAAACGCAGATCCACCCGCAACACATAGCCATGCTCGGTCTGTTGCTCGAGCAATTGCGACATGTGCTGAATGATCCGTCGCGCTGCATCGCCCGCCGTCCGGGAGGCCGCAGGGAACAGATCCGGGTCAAACATCGCCACCAGGTCGACATCGCTGGAATAATTCAGTTCGTGTGCACCAAGCTTGCCAAGTGCCAGAACGAACAGGCCGGGCAGGGGCGCTTGCGGATCGTCCCAGCTGATCCAGCCAGACTGCGCCGCCTTCCAGCAGGCCATTCGCAGCGCCGATTCAATGGCTGCGTCTGCAAATTCCGAGAACGACCTGGTTACGGGTGCCCAGTCCCACTTGCATCCAAGGTCCAGATTCGCGAGCGCGAGGTGAATGTCGGATTTGGCCAGGCGCAGTGCTTTCAGGCCGTCTGCTTCCGGCGTATCATACGGGACGCTCGCCGCCTTTATGGCATTTCGCACGCAGTCTTCGCCGTCAGAAGATGCAAGGCATTCAATGGCGTCCGGGCGCGTCCGGCACAGACGCGACAGATAGGGAGATTGCGCCAGAGCGTTGGCCAGCGCAGGCAGCTTCTCAAGTCCTGGGGCCTCGACCAGATTTTGTTCCGTGGCGCGAGGCGGCGCAAGTTCGAACATCAGTTTCCTCCCTGAGTCGCGCTTGTCTGTGACAGGCGACGGGGCAGGGATCAAGTTCTAACGCGCGCCAATCAGCCCGGAACTTTGAACGTCTCCAATACATCCGGACCCACGCGGACCGGCTTTTTGGTTTCCGCATCTACCTGACACCAGTCAATTCGCGAGAAGGAAGAGAATTTCTTTGCTCCCGGCTTGCGAATGTCGACGAAGCGTTCGAAGCGCGGGCCGCGCGCCCGGCCGAGCCAGGTACGGGCTTCGACCGTTTCACCCGGCCAGACCGCATCACGATAGTCGATTTCGTGGCGCAGCATGACGAAGACGTATTTGTTGTGCAGCTGATCAGGAGCAACAACATCCCAGTGTGCGACGGAAATATACTCAACCCAGCGCACATAGACGGAATTGTTAACGTGTCCCAGAACATCAAAATCTTCTGGCTCAGGCGTGATCGGTCGCATAAAGGCGGTTTCGAAATCGACAGCTCCGACGCCTTCAGGAAGATCAGTCATGATAGTCTCCTCTCACAAGCCTGCTTTGGGCTGGACAAGCACCCTGTGTAAAGAGCAAGAGAGCGGAAATGAGTGAAAAAGACGAACCGACTTCAAAGAACCCGTTTCGGGAAGCCATTCTCGAGCAGATTGCGCAGCGCGATGCCAAGGACGGACGTACGATCAGCCCTGAGGACGCCGCGCGTGCAGTTTCGGCCCAGCATTGGCACAAACTGCTGAAGGATGTGAAAGCTGAAGCCATCCGCATGGCGCAAGCCGGGGAAATTGCCATTTATCGCAAAGGCAAGCCTGTCGATCCGACCGACTTCAAAGGCGTATATCGATTGGGCAGAGCTTATAATGCAGATTAGTTTACGCTTGTACGCGAAAAAGCTTTTGTAGAACTGATAGCGCCGTGCCTTGTTCTGTGGAGATTACTTGATCACGAAAGGAGAGAGTATCTTCGTCGTTCGTATTTAAAAGGGTGTTTGCTTCTTCGTCTTGTGTTTCAAATCGACTGTACACGTCACCTCTCTCATTAAAAATCTCAATAATATTTCCTGCTTGAACCCAGCTTACTTCGTTAACTCCGTTTCGAGATTCTTTTTTTATTGTACCGTCTTCAAGAAATTGCATCTTTGTGAATCCGTGTCTCCCCTTTGATTTTAGATATTGCTCTGGAGAAAAAACAAAAAAGTATTCTTTTGATGTTATTGAATTAAATATTTTTGATCGTTTCTTTCGTTTCATTTCGTTTGCCGCTGAAATTGATCCGAATATTGCTACTGCTCCTAGTAACGACAGAAATAAGAAAAATATTATTATTATTAATGTTGTGGCAGACTTGGGTGCCATCTCGCCTAGAAAGTTTCTTAAGAACTTTGTATTGTTGGACGTAATTAAAAACGCCAGCATAAAACATAGCGAAATTAAAGAGCTCAAAAGATGATCTATTTTGAAAGATATGGTGTTTCTTACTGTAGATATTTGGAGTGTCCAAAATATTTGTATCTGTATCAAATAATAAAAAGAAATGAAAAAGAATATTACATCAAGGAAATCGGTATTTTTTATTGATATGCCGAAAGCAGAAGATGTCGAGTCGATTCCTACGACAAGAAAAAGTAATAAAATCCCGCTGTTTGCCAAGAGGTAACGCTTAGCTCTTTGGTACAGTACGCTAGTCTCTTGATGTGATTCCATACCAATCATTCCATCGGGTATAAACTTCGATGTAAATCATAGGGCATAAGATCGGATTTTAGCAATCCCAGCGTGCAAAGATCGCCGTTGGCAGATTCACATCTCGCCCGGCCTCGGGAATGACCATTTCACCGGCTGTGATAACACCGCCGAGCCCATCAAGGTGATCACGCAGAGATTGGGCCAGTGCGAGATAGGAAAGCCGAACGGCATACACCGTCGAGGTAATGAAAAGCGGCTCATCGGAAAGCGTTTCGCGGCAGAGCTCCAACAACTCCGGCAGATTTTCTTCCAGTCGCCAGGTCTCATTCTTTGGCCCACGACCGAATTTTGGCGGGTCGAGCACAATGGCATCATACTTGTTGCCACGTCGCACCTCGCGCCGCATGAACTTCATGGCGTCATCACTGATCCATCGGATCGGTTTGTCAGAAAGCCCAGAAAGTACCTGATTGTCCCGGCCATAACCGATGGATTTCGGGGATGCGTCGAGATGCGTGACTTCCGCGCCGGCCGCTGCCGCTGCGAGGCTCATCATGCCCGTATATCCAAACAGGTTGAGCAGCTTGATCGGGCGACCAGCAGTCTGGATTTTTTCCATGGCGTGGCGCCAGTGAACCGAGTGTTCCTGAAACACACCCATATGACGGAACGCGGTGCGGCGAACGTCAAATTGCAAATCCCGCCAGCTCATGCGCCAGACGTCCGGCAGGCTCTGGCTTTTCAATTGCCATTTGCCGCGCTCATCATCGCCGGATGCAGAAAACACAGCATCTGCATTCCAGTTTTCGATCGGTGATGCCGGCATCCAGAAGGCTTGCGGGTCCGGCCGGTCAACCGTTTGGCTGCCAAACCGCTCGAGTTTTCGGCCATTGCCGGAGTCGAGCAGCTGGTAATCGGTCCAGTCATCCGCCTTGAGCAGAGTGGGGTTCGAAATCTGCGGTGTACCCGTCATGTGAAATCATAGCCTCGCTTTTGCAGGGCGGCATAAATCATAAGTGCGGTCGCAATGCCAACATTGAGGGAATCGGCGCCCTCGCGCATTGGAATGCGTGAAAGCGTATCGCAGGCGGCTTCAACATGTGGCGGAAGTCCGCTCTGTTCATTTCCCATCAGGATCAGCGTTGCGTCTCCATAATCGGCTTCATGATGAGCGACGGTTCCGTTCATGCTCGCGGCAATCATCGGAATGCCGGTGTCCTGTTTCCAGCTCAGAAATTCGTCTTCGCTGGCGAAATAGATCGGCATGGCGAAGAGAGAGCCCATGCTCGCACGTACCGCTTCCAGACTGTAAAGATCGCAACAGTCGCCGATCAGAATGACACCCTGAACGCCTGCGAAGTCAGAGGTGCGCAGGATTGTACCCAGATTGCCCGGATCACGGATCTGGTAGAGGCCGACAAATGTTCCCGAAGCCACGTCCTGTTTTGTGAGTTCGGAAAGCGGGCGATATTTTGGACGGAAGGTTGCCAGCAGCGTCTGCGGGTTTTCCTTGCGCGCGATGGAACCCAGAAGGCGATCATTGACGAGGAGCGGTCGAGCGCCCTTGTTCTCAGCCTGGTGGATCAGCTCCTGGCTGGCCGGTCTTGATTGTCCATCCGGTCCGAAGATAACGGTGACCGGTTCCCACTCATGAGCCAGGGCTTCACTGATAAGGCGCGCACCTTCCGCCAGAAACGCATTCTGTTCGCGTCGGCCTTTCTTGCGCTCCAGACTCTTGAGCGCTTTAACCTGTGGATTGGACGCGCTTGTGATCGCAACCAGATCCTGAGACTGTGGCGGTCTTGACGAATGTGTCATAAGTTTGCCTGCTTTCACTGCGAGTCCGGACCAGCAGACGCAAGGCGATCACGATTCGCCTGCGCATACATTGGGGATAACAACACCGACCATGACATGGCACAGACGAACGATACTGGATCTGATCCTGATACCGGTTGGTCTGATCGCAATGGCTTGGCTGTGTTGGTTCGCGATATATGCTGGACCGCACCGGGCTGACAAGATTGAAGCCGAATTGAGTGAAAAAGCACACGCTGCACTCGATCATCCGGACTTTGCCTGGGCCAATGTCGAAGTCACCGGTCAGAAAGCCATTATTTCCGGTGAAGCGCCTTTGCGGGAACTGGAAGCGCGTGCCATTCGGCGCGTGAAACAGGCGTCCGGACAGGGCGGCTTCTTCTGGGGCGGGATCACCCGCGTCGAGAATGCGATACAGCTTTTGCCAGCTCAGGATGATTACGTTTTTCGCGCCGAACATCAGAACAATCAGCTCACGCTGACAGGCTTTTTGCCGTCACTGGCCGCGCGTGACCGCATTATGCAAACACTCAATGCTCTTGGCAGGACGGAGCGTCATATCCGGGATGAAACCCGTTTTGCAGAAGGTGTCCCTGATGGCGACTGGCTCGGAACGGCTGAGCTGGGTCTGACGCAGATTTTGCGCATTCCGGACGGTGAGATGATCCTTGCGAACAAGCGCCTTACACTCATTGGACAGGCGCCAACACCAGAAATTCGCGCATCCATTCTGCATAAACTCACACGTCCACCGTCCGGATACGCTGCAGATGGCATGTTGCAGGGGCGTATGGTCTGGTCAGCCGTGCTCGAAGGCGATCAGCTTCGCTTTTCAGGTGCCGTGCCGGACGCTGCCGACCGGACGCAGATTGCGGAACTTGCCGAGCGCTTTTTTGCCGGCGAAATCATCAATGATATGGGCATCAAGCCCATGGAGAGCAGAAGCTGGGTCCTGGGTGTGCAATCCGTTCTGCCGAATTTCGTGAACTTTCAGTCGGGATACATCACTTATTACGGTGACGACTTGCTGATTGAGGGCGAGGCAACCGAATCCGTACTGGATTATCTGCGCGAGGACACATTGCGTGCCGAAGCCCTGGTCAATTTCCGGATCGAGGCGCAGCCTGCTTCTGTGCCGCTGGATGCCTTTGCGACGCTTCGACTGGATGAACGTCCGGATCGCGCGACCTGTCAGGCTGCACTTCAGGAAGCTGAATCCAATGGACCACTCATTTTCGAAGAACGCGATGACATGCTCGGACGTGAGAGCGCCCTGGTGATGGATGCGATCCTCACAGTTATGCGCCGTTGCGACGACCAAGTGTTTGAAATTTCAGCATATCAACAGTCGAACGGGCGTGCGATTGCCACCCAAAAGCTCACCGAAGCGAGACAGCAAAGCTTTGTCGACTATTTCATTGCTCGTGGAGTTCCGTTAAACCAGATTGACGTGGAACCGGTTATGGCCGATCAGGCAGCGCCGGAATGGCGGCTTGGGGATGAATTAAACCGCCAGATCCGTGTTCGGTTGAGGGAGTGACCAATGGTAGAGTTGTTGTCCACCATGTGGATCTATCTGGCTGGCGCCGGCGCGATAGGTCTCATTCTGGGGTGGGCATTTCGTGGCGCGTTTTTGCCACGGCCAAAATCAATCAATGTTGAAGTTCCGGTTCGTGAACCGCGCGACACAGAGCTGAGCGACGATCAGAAGCAGGCTCTCGAACGAGCGGAAAGAGCGGATGCGGCTGTTGCGGATCTGGAAGCCCGGTTGAAAGAAACTGCAGAGCGTGATGCGCAATTGCAGGCGGAAATCAATCAGGCGAAATTTGTGATTGATGAGCTGGAAGCTCAGTTGAACGCGGCAAGTCAGTCAGCGCCAGCGAGCGCAGAGTCTGCTTCAGAAGCTGATGACACCGATGCCCAGACCCTGTTTGAGGACGATCAGTCGGAGAATGACGATGAGGCGGTGACCTTCACGAATGATCCAGCGCTTGAATGGCGTGAGAAATACCTGAAGGCGCGTGTCTATTTTCTCGAAGATCAGCTGAAGGCCGCGAAAGAAGACGCTGAATCGTCTGACATGGCCAAGCCTGAAGCAGAGCCAATGTCGGCACCAGAGCCAATGGTTGTGCCGGTTGCAGAACCAATTGCTGATCCCGTGCTTGTGCAGGAACTTGAAACCGCCAAGGCACGCCTCGCCGAAGTGGAACCGGTTTTGAAAGAAGTGCCGGATCTGGTGAACAAGATCGAGCGCCTCCATGATGAGCTGGAGCGCGCCCATTCGATCAATGACGCGCTGAAAGCAAAAGAGCACGCTCAGCCAGCGACATCAGAGACACCGCAGCTTGGTCGTCTGAAATGGCAGAACCGATATCTGCAGGCACGTATTACCCATCTTGAGGCGAATGCGTCATCTGTTGAGACGGAAGCCGCTTTGCCCGTTCCAAAACAACCGGCTCCGCTTCCGGTTGCCAATAATGAGCTTGCCGAACTGAAGGCAGAGCTGGCGCGTATGGCTGCGGCAGATGGTTCTACGGAGCAGGAGCTGACCAAGCTACGCTGGCGCAATCGCTATCTGGAAGGACGGGTCAAATATCTCGAGGCGGCTGCTCTGGATGAAGAGAGCGAAGCAGATGATTCTGTTTTGCCAGCTGAGGCCAGCGCGACCCCCGTCACGATCGTTGAGGACGGCGAACCGGCTGATGACATTCCTGAAGAAGAAGGTGTGTTCGAGCAGGACGCCTTTGTCGATGACAGCGAGGAAGTTCGTCCGCCATCGCTTGATACGCCGCGTGGTGGGAAGCCGGATGATTTGAAAAAGATCGGTGGTATCGGTCCGAAAATCGAAGGCATTTTGCACGAATTGGGCATTTTTCACTTCGATCAGATTGCGAATTGGTCCAAGGGTGAAACGCAATGGATTGATAATTACCTGAGATTTCAGGGGCGCGTGCAACAGGAAGACTGGGTCGAACAGGCCCGTGATCTTGGAAGCTCGAATGCCAGCAGCTAGGTCAGAGCCTGCTTAAATATCGGAATTTGAAAAGCAGTCCCCGGACTGCTTTTTTATTGGGGGTTTTGATGCAGGATGAGGAAAGGCTCTCGAAGTTTATCGGCCTCGCCATCCTCTTCGCGCTTTTCGGCACGGACATTGTCTATGAGCTGATCTTTCAGACCCTCAACCTTTTACACTGGGCCACGGGCAATGATGCGATCGGTGCCCTGCTGTCAGCCTTGTTTGAGGCGTCCGCGATCAGTGACGTGTTCTGGGGGCTGGTCATGCTGGCGACAGCCGCGCTGGCTTACTGGTTCATCCGGCAGTTCCGACTGACCTATCTGGTCGCAAACCCAGGGCGGACGGACCCGAAGATGTTGGTCGTCATTTTGCTGGTCGTGCTCTTCGATTATGTTGGCAGCTTCGGTCTGGCGAATTTCTTCTACTGGATCACCGGGCAGACTGATGCCGATATCTACAGGCCCGGTTATGAGTATGAGCTCACCTGGTCGCTCTTGCCGTCAGATCTGTTTCTTGGCGTTGTCGCGGCGCCGATCAGCGAGGAGTTTCTCTTTCGCGGTGTGCTGATGGGCGTCCTGTTCGCTCGCGGATGGAAACCGGCGCCGGCCATCCTGTTCAGCGCAGCACTGTTCGCCCTCTCTCACGTGCAATATCAGCCAATTGGTGTGATTGTTGTGTTCTTTTCAGGGTGCCTGCTGGGGCTGCTGCGATGGTATTCCGGAGGATTATGGGTACCGATCATCGCGCATGCGCTCATCAATGCCATTATCACTTGCGGTGATGTCTGGGGGCTTGTCTACGGCGCTTCGGAGGCCTGATCCTTTGACTTGTTTGCCAGCGCAGCAGCATTTGCATCCCAGTTAACCCCGTCGAACGCGTTGATTTCGACAGATTCAAAGCCGTAGGGATCGTCCAGACATCGCCAGGTCACAGCGACACCATCCGGATTGGATCGTGGAATGTAGAAGCTCTTCACACCGCATTTCGAGCAGAATTTATGTTGCGCAACACCGGTGTTGAACGAGTAGTTGGTCAGAGCATCTTCGCCACACAACATGCGAAAACGATTGGCCGGGACGATGATGTGCGCATTCTGCGTCTTGAGACAGACCGAGCAATTACAGTCCTCGACTTCAATGCGGTCGGGCAATAGCACTTCGAAGCGTACGGCCCTGCAGTGACAGCCACCCGCGTGCCATTTCATCGATTGCTCCGACATGCATTAGCCTCCGAAAAAGACCTGCGGGGTCTTGTGAAACCAGGGTTTGGCCTGTTCCAGCTGGCGGGCCAGTTGATACAGAAGATACTCCTGCCCATAGCGGGCACCGAACATCATGCCCAGCGGTAAACCATCTTTTGTCCAGTACAAGGGGACAGACATGGCTGGACAGCCCATATGATTGAAAACGGCGCAATGAGGCGCAAAGCTGGCGACGTTTTCGGCATAGGCATCCGGATCAGCCGGTGAGAGGCTAAGCTCACCCAGCGGAGCAGGGGCGCGCGACAGTGTTGGCATCAGGCAGACGTCATATCCGCCTTCATCCATCCAGGTCTCGAAACGAATGGCCGCACGCTGAAAGGCCAGGTCTGCCCGCGCCATTTCTGCCATCGGTACAGTTCGGCCCAGCGCGGCCATGCTGTGTGTGATTGGCTCCAGATCATCATCCTGAAGCTCGCGCCCCAAAGCGGCGACGCGATCATCCACCATGGCAGCGATATTGGCCGAAATTACCATCAGCATGGCTTTACCAATCGCCGCGCCATCAATCTGAGGATCGCTTTCCTCCACGATGTGTCCCAGGCTTTCCAGCAAGGTCATGGTTTCGGCGAGACCGGCCCTGGCATCACTGTCGGGTTGGGTTCCATTTGGCGCGACTGGCCAATAGCCGACTTTCAGCGCTGGCAGACCCATCTGGCTTGCGGACCACATGCTCGACTGCGGCGGTGGTGCTTCATATCGCGAACCCGTCTCGCGCCCCATCGTGAGATCCATCAGAACGGCATTATCCCGAACAGAGCGGGACACAGCATGGACGGTCGACAATCCGTTCCAGTTTTCCGTCCTGTCAGGGCCCATTGGTATCCGCCCTCTTGAGGGCTTCATGCCAAAAAGACCGGTGCATGCGGCTGGAATGCGGATCGAACCGCCGCCATCACTGGCCTGAGCCATGGGGAGGACGCCACTTGCAACCGCCGCCGACGCTCCGCCGGACGAGCCACCGGATGTCCGACCGAGGTCCCAGGGGTTGCGTGTCTGGCCATAGAGCGCGCTCTCTGTCGATGTTGTAAGGCCGTATTCGGGACTGGTTGTCTGACCAAACAGTACAAGACCGGCTTTTCGATAACGTTCTACGATGACGGAGTCCCGCTGGGCGATATTCCCATCAAAGAGGCGGGAACCATTGGTCAAAGGTGCGCCCTGAACCTCGATGGCCAGATCTTTGGTTGCAAACGGCACGCCCGAAAGCGGGCTATCAGGAAGGCCATCATCGATCTGCTTTCGACCGATCTCAGGAAAGAGAGTGGTGAAACAATTGAGCGTATCCTGGGCAGCGTGTGCCCGCGAAAGGGCTTCGTCCAATAGCTCATTCGCACTGATTTCTTTGCTGCGTACCAGTGCGGCCAGACCCATCGCATCCAGCTCGGTATATTCGTTCATTGCGAACTCCCCCCAACATTCTGTTTTCGAAAGAGTTCCAGTTTTTTGAGCTGTTGTCGATCTATGGAACAGGTTGCTGAGTCAGGATGGGATCAGGGTTCAAGAATATACAATATTGGATCGAATATATATCGGAAACTCCTGATATTTACTTAGAATTTCCATTAATAATCAGAAGTTAAACGTGTAAAGACAGAATTTTCTACGTCATCTTCGCCCAAAAATTAACCTTAGACGTGCAGGGTTACCTCCTTGGGTTTTAGATTTCGATGGACGTCGGGAGATCATATTGAAGCGCTCGGTTCAGGTTCTGCTAAGTCTCGCAATGCTGAATGTGTTTCTGCCACAGGCACATGCAGCTCAGTCATCTCTCGATATTGCCAACGAGGATATCGGAAGCATTCTGAACTCAGTCTGGGTGCTTATTGCTGCCGCGCTGGTCATGATGATGCAGGTCGGCTTCCTGCTGCTTGAAGCTGGCATGGTCCGGTCGAAAAACTCCATCAATGTGGCGATGAAAAACGTCATGGACTTCACGGTGTCAGCGCTCGCCTTTGCGCTCATCGGCTTCATGATTGCTTTTGGCGGTTCCAGTATCCTGCCGTTTGGCCTTGATCTGGATATGCTTGCGCTGAACGAGCTGGACTCCGGCGTTTTGGTCTTCTTCATCTTTCAGGTGATGTTTTGCGGCACGGCGGCAACGATTGTTTCGGGTGGTGTTGCAGAACGTATGCGGCTGTCGAGCTATACAATCGGTGCGCTGGTCATCGGCGCCATTATCTACCCGGTTTTTGCGCATTGGGCCTGGGGAAATGCGCTTGGGAACAATGGCGGCGCCTTCCTGGCCAATCTTGGATTTGTTGACTTTGCAGGTTCGACGGTCGTGCACGCGACAGGTGGCTGGCTTGCACTGGCAGCTTGCATTGTGCTGGGCGCGCGCAAGGGCCGCTTTGATCGCGAAGGTAAACCCATCCGGTTTTCCGGGCATAGTACCGTTCTCGCTGCGACCGGGGCATTTCTTCTCTATATTGGCTGGATCGGCTTTAATGGCGGGTCCACACTGGAAGCGAATACATCGCTCGGTCTGATTATCGTCAATACGGTACTGGCAGGGTCTGTGGGTACGCTTGTCGGCTATCTCTGGACAATGGCGCGGGACCGGACCGTTCTTCCGGAAAAGGTTCTCTGTGGCATGATTGGTGGCCTGGTCGCGGTGACGGCGGGGTGCGCCGTTCTGAATGTGCCGGGTGCTCTGGCGATCGGGGCACTTGGGGCGTTGGCGACGAATGCGAGCAATGAATTGCTCGAGCGATATTTTCGGATTGACGACGCCGTGGGTGCGATTGGTGCACACGCTGTTGCCGGTGTTGTTGGCACGATTGGGCTCGCTCTTTTCGCCGCTGAGGCAAATCTACCGACAGCGTCTAGGTGGGATCAGTTGATCGTTCAGTTGCTGGGATCTGGCCTCAATTTCATCTGGGCGTTTGGGCTCGGTATACTGTTCTTCTCTGCCATGAAGGCTCTGATGGGCATTCGCGTTGCCGATACGGCCGAAGACTGCGGACTGAATGAGAGTGAACACGGAACGCGCCTCGGCATTGGTCACGTTGAAGAAGCGATGGACCATCTCGTTCGGGGGACCGCAGACCTCAATGCGCGCTTGCCGGTCGAAGCAGGAGATGAGGCTGAGCGCCTTGTTCTGACCTTCAATGCACTGCTTGATAATCTGCAGGAGCAGGAAAAGGTTCGTTTCGATGCGGTCGAAAACCAGCGGTCGGTGGAAGAGGCTGAACGGTTGACCGCGCTCGCAGATGCGACCTTTGAAGCGCTTTGCCTGTCGGTTGATGGCGTCATCATTGACGGCAATGCAGCACTTGGCAGATTGCTTGGTCTCGAAATGAACGATGTCCGCGGACGCAAGCTCAGTGACTTTCTTCCGGAACAACATGTACGCGATGTTGAAGAACTGGTGGCAACACGTCAGTCCGCTGCGCGCGAATTGACGGTGCTGAACGAGCTCGGCGAGGCTATTCCTGTCGAGGTGCGTGGACGGGATATTTCCCTGCGGAACCGAAAAACGCGCGTTCTGGCAATCGTTGATATCCGCGAGCGCAAGAAGGCTGAAGCACGTATTCGCTATCTGGCTCAGCACGACCCGCTGACCAATCTTCCGAACCGCGCGCTGTTCAATGAGCGTCTCCATGAGATGATTGAGCGGACCATGAAGCAAGGCGTGTTGTCGGCGGTGATCCTGATCGACCTCGACCGGTTCAAAGACATTAACGACCTTTATGGACATGGTGCAGGCGATGAGGTTCTGAAAGAGACGAGCGAGCGGCTGAAAATGCATGTTAGCAAGCGGGATTCCGTTGCGCGCCTGGGCGGGGATGAATTTGCGATCCTGCAGATCGACATCAATTTCACCAACCAGTCGGCCGACCTCGCTCTGAGACTCTTGCAGGAACTCAATCGCCCGATCACACTTACGGATGGCAATCGTGTCCATGTCGGGGCGTCTATCGGCATCGCGATTTGCCCGAGAGACGGGATTGACGGTGTTAGTCTGATTTCACGTGCCGACACCGCGCTCTACCATTCCAAGAGTATGGGGCGTAACCGGTATGCGATCTTTGAGAATGGCATGGATGAGCATGTGCGTCGTCGCCAGCTGATTGAGCTGGACCTGAAGAATGCGCTCGAAGATGGACAATTCAAGGTCCACTATCAGCCGCGTCTGAATACGCGCACCGGTAAGATCGCAAGCTATGAGGCACTGATCCGCTGGCATCACCCAACCCGTGGTATGGTAAGCCCGGCAGAATTCATTCCCGTTGCAGAGGGCTGCGGACAGATCATCAAGATCGGCGAATGGGTCCTGCGGACGGCATGTCTGGCGGCCGCGCGTGACATGAAATCGGGTCGTGTGAGCGTGAATGCGAGCCCGTTCCAGGTGCGCGACAAGAATTTCATCGAAACGGTTCGACGTGCACTGGAGGATTCCGGTCTGGAGCCGTCTCGTCTCGAGATCGAGATCACTGAGAATGTGCTCATCGACGACGACCAGCGCGCCCTGAGCATTTTCAATGCCCTCAAGCGCCTTGGCGTGAAGATCGCCCTGGATGATTTCGGGACAGGGTATTCATCGCTGAGTTATCTGAGCCGTTTCCCGTTTGATTCGATCAAGATTGATCGCTCTTTCGTTCAGGGACTCGATCATGGCGGCAGCGGCCTGGAGATCATTGATACGATTGTGCGTCTGGGCCGCGCGCTGAACATGAATATCGTGGCAGAAGGCGTTGAGACGCAATCGGCGTTTGCGACGCTGATCGCATGTGGTTGTGATGAAATTCAGGGCTTCCTTGTGGGCGCGGCAGAACCGCTGGAAAACATTCTGGAAATTGCGCCGTCACACATTCAACGCACGATTTCGACCAGCGAGCAGGTGGCGAGCCTGCAGGAAATGGTCCGCCGTATGGAGCGCGAGGAACTCGACCGGGCCCGCGAACAGAAAAGAGCGGGTTAGGTGGCCTGGGCGAGATCAAACTCGGCGCGCCATTCGTCCATGAGCGCGCGGTTGTCGTGATCCCAGGGATGGAAGCCGGGTTTGAACCAGCTTGCCCAGATCGAACCACCGCGCCTGAAAAAGCCTGGCTCTTTCCATAAGAAGCGTTTCACACGTTTCCGTGCATCCCGGGGCTCATATCCCTCGGCTTCGAGCATCCATGCGGCGTATTCAGCGATATTGTTTGTGAACTGGCGGCTGATGATCAGCATGGCCAGGGACCGTCGAACATAGCGTTTCAGGCCGGACCAGTTCTTTGTAGCATCCAGAAACACGTCATACGCAACCGCCTTGTGTTCTGTTTCCTCCAGGGCGTGCCAGCGCCAGAGGCGTTCGATTTCCGGATCCGTTTTGCTGAACAGATCATCATGGGTCACCATCATATCTGCGAGCATGGCGGTGAAGTGTTCCAGACATATCGTTGCCATCAGCATACGCATTGGCCCGAAATCTCTGGATAGAGCAATATTCTCGCGAACGCGTGCCTCAATTTTTTCGACCGGGTACTTATCCCGGTCGATCAGCTGATTGAGCATATGATGCTCACGCGAATGGATGGCTTCCTGCGCGATGAAGTCTTTCACATCCTGGGCGAGCTTTCCGTTGACCTGCGTGCTGTGGGCACGGACCGCGTCCATAAACAGGCGCTCGCCATCCGGGAAGGTCAATGAGAGTGTGTTGAGAACCGCTGTTGCGACCGAATCGCCGTTCAGCCAGTGAGGATTATCAGCAGAATCGAGATGAAAATGAAGATTTCGCGGTCGAATGGTAACATTTTCAGGTGTTCGTTTACTCGTCATCGCACACTCCTGATTTAGTTTAGCTACGCGACACAGAGGCATCCTGATCTGTGAGTAGTTAATTGATGACTGTTAAAAATGTCGATAGATAAAAAGTCTACACGTGTTCGGCGCTCTCCAGAGGCGTCACGTGAGAACATTCTCAATGCAGCTGAAACGCTGTTAGTGGAGCACGGTCCTCAGACGTTAAAGCTGACGGACGTTGCGAAGACAGCAAAGGTCGCGAACGCAACGGTGCTGCATCATTTCGGAACAATACAGGGTGTTCAGGCGGCGCTCATGGAGCGAATGATCCAACAGCTTGCAAACCGGATTCTCGATATTGATCCGCCGAGTGAAAGCCCTTTTTCAGCGCATGGGCATGATTTGCGCATGTTGTTCGATGCCTTTGAGCAACGAGGCGCGGCCCGGCTCGCGGCCTGGCTGGAACTTGCCGATGAGGCTCGACGTATGACGAGTGTTCGAGAAGCTGTCGAAGCGGTGATCGAGAAGCGCGTTCAGGCAGAAGGCGCAGAGCGCGACAAGGTGGTGGATTTCACGATGGTTTGTGTCGCGCTGGCTCTCGGCGTTGGTCTTTTCGGTTCGACGGTGGGTGAATTGATGGGACGCCCGGAAGGGCGTACGCGCGAAATGGCACTTGATATGATGATGAGCCATTTGCAACTCTTGTTGTCTAAATCGCATGTGGCTGAATAGGTCGACGACCGCTGTGGTAGTGCTTGGACTGTAGTTTTAGCCAAGAAAATCTTTGATATCACTGATCATGCCCGGCAAATTTCCGATGGACCAATCAGTTTGATGGAGGTTCTTGTTGGCCTCATCTCCATTAAACTCTTGCACGATTGCGAGGTCGAGCTGGAATTGAATGGCAAGCCTTGAGAACGTTGTCGTCCTCAAGGATGGCGACTGAATTTCAACGACTTTTGTTCCGGGGCGGCAGTACATGATGTTCGCAAGTCCTGCGCCGTGAAGCGCGACGACCTGCTCTGCGCTTCGAAACAGCATGACCTGCTCGTAGATATCGAGATCCGTAGTGTTGATTTCTGTAAAGCCGAGTTCCTCCAGGGCGGAAGAGAGTGCGTCCGTGTTCCGACAGACTCGCCTGTTGCTATCACGTCTTGCCAAAAAGATTTTCTCTGGAAACTGTCGGTCATGGTTTTGACGGACCGCCACGCTTCCGATCTTCTCCGCAACCCAGGTCAGCGCTTCAGGATAAAGTGTATCGTGATCACGTGAGTGATCCGAAATAGAGAGAAACTCCAGCTCTTCGGTGCGGATTACGCCGCGTGCGATTTGTGGGTGATGCCAGCTGACCAAGCCTAGTGCATGACCGGCCTTATGCTGCCAGTTGGGATTTATTGGAGGCAAGATATAGGGCCGGTTTTTCAGAGCCGATTTATTCCTCTGGGAGCGGCGCAGAAATTCGACCGCAGCAGGTAGTATCTCCATGCTCCAATGCGCATAGTTGCCACTATTGTTGTTCGAAATCAGTCGCGCCTTCATATTCAATTCGACAGGAGGCAGATCGAGAAATCGAGTGATGTCTTTATGTTTCAGCAAGCTGAGGTCGAAATACGGTGTATCATCGATGACAATGATATGCTCGGGCATGAGCAGGATCGGGTTCTTGACCGTCACATGCGTGATGGCTGGAAACTTGAACGTCTGATCCTTGTTAAGGTATCGCGCATAGAAGGGATTGGAAGACAAAACAGTTGGCCGGATCGAGACCGGACAAGGCTGTGCAGATTTTAGAACTTCGACCTTTGTGTTCCTAATTTTGGTCGGACTGTTGTAGATTTTCTTTCTATCTTCGCCCACCATCGTTTCTTCCTTAAAGTTTCAAAAGCGCGGGATCGTCCTAACAGGCTCTCAATTGTTATTATTCAAAAATAACGTCAGCAAATCGTCAGCCGCGGCTGAAGCCGGAATTTCCCCATTGCCGACCTTTTGACGCAACATGGGTAGTTCCGACTGAATAGCTGAATGTGCGCGGAAAGCGGTCATGAGGCCGTCCTGTATCAGCTCATTCATCCACTTGATCTGCTGATCGGCGCGGCGCTTCGCCCTTGATCCACTCTCGGTCGTCTTTTTGCGGTGGAGCTCAATGGTTTCCCAAAGCTCTGGAAGGCCTTCTGCCGTTGCACCCGAACAGGTGAGCACTGGCGGTGACCATGCTTCATCCGCAGGTTCAAGAATATGCAGGGCGTTCTGGTAGTGACGTTGCGCTCTGGATGCTGCTTTCGGGTCGATATCAGCTTTGTTGACGGCGATCAGATCGGCGACTTCAAGGACGCCTTTCTTGATGCCTTGCAGATCGTCTCCTGCATTCGGAAGCATCAGAACCAGAAAGAAGTCGACCATGTCGGCAACAACGGTTTCTGACTGACCCACGCCTACGGTTTCGACAAGAATGATGTCATAGCCGGCAGCTTCGCAGAAGAGGAGCGACTCGCGCGTCTTTCGGGCAACCCCGCCCAGCGTTTCACCTGCGGGTGATGGGCGTACAAAAGCATTCTCATCAACGGACAGGCGCGCCATGCGTGTCTTGTCACCGAGAATCGAACCGCGCGAACGCTGAGAGGTCGGGTCGACAGCAAGCACCGCGACCTTGAACCCCATGTCGGTCAGCATGGTGCCAAAGGCATCAATGAAGGTGGATTTCCCGACACCCGGCACACCGGTAATGCCAATGCGCTGCGTTTTTCCGGTTTTTTCCATTACCGATGTCAGAAAATCGCGCGCTTCGATCTGGTGATCGGTGCGGCGACTTTCGACGCGTGTAATGGCACGGGCAAGGCCACGTCGGGTAGACAAATCAAATTCCATATCCGATCCCTAATTCGGTTATGGCTCACCATCAAGCGCAAGCATGGCGCTTTGCCAGGCCGATTTCACATCTTCGTTCGCTGCATCATGGGGAAGGCCCAGGCACCACCAGAAGGCTTGGCCGGGAAGCGGCTGATGTCTTGACGTCGAAATCGGTGTTTCAGCAGACAGAATTCGAAGTGCATAGGGAAGCGAGCCGAAGGGCAGCGCTTGCGCTGCCTGTTGCGTCAAAGCTTTACGCAGACGGTTCAGGTCCTCTGGGAAATCATCAAGCGTGAGCGCCTCGCAAAGCTCTGTGAGGGGCATGGTGCTTTCCGCATCGGGCTGATCGAAGATCCAGTCCAGCTCAGTCTGTAGATCCTCACTTGGGTGCATGAAATCCATGATGGCGCGTGCTTCGACGTGACGCTCGAGTGTCCCTAACAGCGTTGCAGCGTCAGACAGAAAGCCATCTGCTTCAGTATGGGATAATGGCTGCTGGTGGGCCCAGAGGTCGCGGTATTTCAGCAGGGAGCGACAGTTTGCCAGGAATGGCCTGGTGTGCGCTTCAGAACAGAACAGGTCTGCATTTTGGCGCAGGATCTGCAGTGCGCCGCGTGCATCAAGGAGAAACCCTTGTTTTCGGACCGGGCTTGATGCCGGAAGGCCATCAAGTGGAGGGCGATCCGCAGCGGTAAGCGTCTTCGACACGAAGGGGCAAAGTCCACATCGCAGGATTTGGAGACCTGTTGCGATCCGGAGTGCTGGGCTCAAATGCCTGGACGATGGAGCGCGGGCCGGCATCACAGGAAAAATTCCTGTCTATGCGGATAGTCGGGTTGTGTCTTCGGTTTCCAGGGGAAGAGGTAGAGAGAACACAAAACGCGCACCATCCTTATAACTGGTGTCCAGATAGACCTTGCCGCCATGCGCCGAGATGATGGACTGCACGACAGACAGTCCAATTCCCTCGCCATCAGCTGTGTCCATTCCAACGCGTTTCAGCGGTTGGAAAATAAGCTCTGCATGTGACGGGTCTACGCCGCGACCGTTGTCTGTTACCGAAAACATCACACGATTCGTCTCATACCAGCTGCGAATGACGATTTCAGCGGGTTCTCCCTCGCGTTTATATTTGAGAGCATTGCTGATCAGGTTGGTGAACACCCGTTCCATCAAGGCAGGGTCGGCATAGATGTCCGGTAGATTTCCGTATTTGATGACGGTGTCTTTTGGCAGATCGTCTGGAAGGGCGCTGATAATCTGTTCAACGAGTTGAGCGCTGTTGAAATGCTGCTGCTCCGGATTTTGAAACCCTTTCTTCGCAAACTCCAGAAGCGATTCAACAAGACGCTTCATGCGGTCCGCGCTTTCCATGATCGCACTAAGAAACGTCTCCCGCTGATCTACGCCAAGCGAGTGATCAGCCGCAAGTTCTGCAAATGTGCGTACCTGCCGGGTAGGCGCTTTCAAATCATGCGCTGCTATACCAGCGAATTGGCGAAGCGCCGTGTTCACACGTAACAGGTCGGCGTTGTGCTGACGTTCCCGGTCGAGCACCTTTTGCTGAGCTGCGAACCGTTCACGATGCACTTTCTTCTGTTCAGCTTCGTAGAGAAGAAAGATGATGAAACATCCGCCCATAGCGATCAGTCCGACACAGATGCCCATGATCAGAATGATGAACTCGATCTGTTCAATGGATTCGACAAGATCATTTCGGACCTGCACCTGAAATGATAGAATTTCATTGAGTGCCGGATTGTCGTCATATCGCACCAGTTCGTCGACATCACTGGCTGATAAGCCAGCATCGATTCGTTTTTCCTGAATGATATCCAGTCGTTTTTCGTACTCTCCAACCATTTGTCGGGTTTCCGGAAGACGAATGGCCAGACCTGACTTCTCCGCGAGGGCTTCCAGATCTGAGATCAGGTCGCGCGCTTGCTCAGCGTTTTTGCGTGTAGCTTGCGCATAAGCCGGCTCATCCGGGCGAATGAGTGCATTCTTGAAATTGTGGATCAGGCCGCCAAAGCCAATAGCATTTTCAAGTTGCAGTGTCTTATCGACCGTCGCCCTTACGTCTTTTCGCAGATCTCCGAGGCTGCGAACCTGCCAGATACCCAGGGCAAGGTATACGAGCAGTGTGAGGGCGGGTATCGCGATCAAAGCAATCTTGAAACGATTTCGCACCTGTTCCTCCCAGATTCTTTTATCTTTTTACCATGAAAATCTGAACACGTTAATTATCAGTTCCACAACCTCAGGAGGACAAAATGATTGCGATGAATTTTTAATATATATTGATTGCAATACAGGTTTGACCTCTCCTACCATACATCAAACCAAGGCTTTTGGATCGTAACATGCGTAAACAGTGGGTACTGATCGTCGAGGATGATAAGCTTGATCGCTTTTTGATTGAGCATGCATTCAAAAAACTCGATACGAGCGTCGAATTCGATTTCGCTCATGATGCGGAGTCTGCCTGGGAAACGCTCGAAAATGGCAACCGCCCGACCCTCATCGTAACCGACCTGAACATGCCAGGTATTGGTGGGATGGAGCTTCTTTCACGTATCAAACGGAGCGATCAGTTGAAGACGATTCCAACGATCGTGTTCTCGACGTCGTCTGATGATGCGGATCTGCGCGAAGCCTATAATCGTTTTGCCAATTCCTACGTTGTAAAGCCGGGCGATGCAGGCGGGTATTCCCGATTTGCCGAACGCGTAAATGCCTATTGGATGCAAGAGAACAGGTATCCCTGCCACTAACGGCTGCTGGCTGCGGCATTGTGAGGAATGTCCGTCATTCCCCAATTCTCTTATGTTTGAATTGTATAAAGTTCGAACATAAGGCGCGGTGATATGAGCTATATTAACGACATTAAAGACATGCGCAGTGAACTGCGCGAGCTTAACAAAGCCATCCCTGAAGCGACTTCCGGGTTTGGAGCACTTTCCAAAGCCGTCAAGGACAATGGCGTTCTCAGCACCAGGGAAAAGGAATTCATCGCACTGGGTATGGCGCTGGTCCAACGCTGCGAACCCTGCATCAACTTTCACGTCGAAGCCCTGATGAAAGCAGGCGGCACGCGAGAGGAGCTGGGTGATGTTCTGGCTATGGCCGTTCAGATGAGTGGCGGGCCTGGCCTGATGTATGCCGGGCATGCTCTGGCATGTTGGGATGAGCTCGCGAAAGCCTGAGCGATACCGCAATAAAAAAGGCAGCCCTGGGGGCTGCCTTTATCTTGTTTCCAGTCAGTCCGGATTATTCTGCTGCTGTCTTGTGTCCCAGTGTCGGACCGAGCTTTTCAAGCAGGTCAATCGCGGCATCGGCAATGACGGTGCCCGGTGCGAAGATCGCTGTGGCACCGGCGGCATAAAGCTCGTCATAGTCCTGTGGTGGCACAACGCCGCCAACAATGATCATGACTTCCGGTGCGCCCTGGTCTGCCAGAGCTTTCTTGAGTTCTGGTACCAGTGTCAGGTGACCCGCTGCCAGTGACGAAGCAGCGACGATGTGAACATCGTTTTCGACGGCTTGTTTTGCAGCCTCTTCCGGTGTCTGGAAGAGCGGACCAATGTCCACGTCCCAGCCGAGGTCAGCCATACCGGATGCGACAACCTTCTGGCCGCGGTCGTGTCCATCCTGTCCCATCTTTGCGATCAGGATACGTGGACGACGCCCTTCAGCGGCTTCAAATGCGTCTGCGAGTTCGCGCGCCTTTTCGACGCGATCAGATTTAGCGCTCATACCGGAAGCATACACGCCCTGAATGGATTTGATAACGGCCTGGTGGCGACCGGTGACTTTTTCGACGGCTTCGGAGATCTCACCAACGGTCGCCTTAACGCGTGCGGCTTTGATCGCGAGGTCCAGCAGATTGCCTTCACCGCTTTCTGTTGCACGCGTGATCGCGTGGAGGGCCTGATCAACTTCGGTTTGATCGCGGTCCGCGCGCAGACGCTTCAGCTTGTCGATCTGCATACGACGTACGTTTGCATTGTCGACCTTCAGAACCGGCACATCTTCCGGCTCGTCGAGACGGAACTTGTTCACGCCCACCACTGTCTGAACGCCGCTATCGATACGAGCCTGCGTTTTCGCTGCGGATTCCTCGATGCGAAGTTTCGGCAGACCTTCCTCGATGGCTTTCGCCATACCGCCCATGCTCTCGACTTCTTCGATGTGCTCCATCGCGCGACGCGCCAGATCGTGCGTCAGGCGTTCCACGTAGTAAGAGCCACCCCACGGGTCGATCAGATTTGCTGCGCCGCCTTCCTGTTGCAGGAAGAGCTGCGTGTTGCGGGCGATGCGCGCTGAGAAGTCAGTTGGCAGGGCCAGTGCTTCGTCAAACGCGTTGGTGTGCAGGGACTGCGTCTGACCACCTGCGGCTGCCATCGCTTCCAGACAGGTCCGAATGACGTTGTTGTAGACGTCCTGCGCCGTGAGTGACCAGCCGGATGTCTGTGAGTGCGTCCGCAGGGAAATCGACTTGTCGTTCTTGGGGCTGAACTCTTTCGAGACCAGATTTGCCCAGAGAAGACGCGCCGCGCGCATCTTGGCGACTTCCATGAAGGTGTTCATGCCGATCGCCCAGAAGAAAGACAGACGCGGCGCGAACTTGTCGACATCGAGACCTGCAGCGACACCGGCGCGGATGTATTCGATACCGTCGGCAATCGTATAGGCGAGCTCCAGGTCAGCCGAAGCGCCTGCTTCCTGCATGTGATAGCCGGAAATCGAGATCGAGTTGTAACGCGGCATATGCTGCGAAGTATAACCGAAAATGTCGGAGATGATCCGCATGCTTGGACGTGGCGGATAGATGTAGGTGTTGCGGACCATGAACTCTTTCAGAATGTCATTCTGAATGGTTCCGGACAGCTTCGACTGGTCCACGCCCTGTTCCTCTGCGGCGACGATGTAAAGCGCCAGAACCGGGAGAACCGCCCCATTCATCGTCATGGAGACGGACATCTCGTCCAGAGGAATCCCCGCGAACAACGTACGCATGTCATAAATGGAGTCGATCGCCACACCGGCCATGCCGACATCACCCATCACGCGCGGGTGGTCTGAGTCGTAACCGCGGTGTGTCGCTAGGTCGAAGGCCACCGAGAGGCCTTTCTGACCGGCTGCGAGGTTGCGACGGTAGAAGGCGTTGGAATCTTCAGCCGTGGAAAAGCCTGCATACTGGCGGATTGTCCAAGGGCGCTGAGGGTACATGGTCGGGTAGGGGCCGCGTGCGAAAGGCGCCAGCCCCGGATAGTCATCCAGGAAGTCCAGGCCAGCTGTATCAGCCGCCGTGTAGACCGGCTTGACCTCGATCTCTTCCGGGGTCGTCCAGGTCTGGTTCTGCGAAAAGCTCTGTTGAGGAGCAGCCTTGCCACTCAGAGGAGCCAGATCGATTTTTGTAAAATCAGGATGTGCCATCTGTCGTTCTCCTCTCAAAACTTACGCGCTGACCAGGCCGAGTTCGGCATGGGCAATTTCAAGTTTCTGCACCAGATCGACGCCGACGAAAACGAAGTCGTCAATACCGGCATCACGATAGCCCGCTTCAGCTTCGCCCGGCTTGCCTGCCAGATAGATGCGCGCATCTTCCTTAGCGTCGCGAAGCGCTTTGGCGATATCGGCAGCCTGCTCCTCGTATTGGTCATCAGAGCCGCAAAGACAGCACAGGACAGCGCCGCTCTGCTTGAAATCAGCAACCAGAGCTTCGGTGCTCTCATAAGGTACATCGCCGATCTTAGCGGCAATGCCACCGGCTGCGAAGAAGTTGGCGGCAAAGCTTGCGCGCGCATTGTGTTTGGCGATCGGACCGATGCAAGCGAGGAATACTTCAGGCTGCTTGCCTGTTTTGTCTTTCATCGCATCGGCATGGTCGCGCAATTGCTCGAATGGTTCAGCCCAGCGGACCGGGAAGAGCGGATCGGCATGCGCGTGCGGCTCAGCGTCTTCTGGAAGCAGGCGGAAGAGTGTGCTGCCAGCTTTCGCAGCTTTGACGAGGTCACCAAACGCGCGAGAGGCAGGTGTGTCGCCTTCAGAGGCAGGCGCCGTCGGTGCCAGACCAGAAACGTCTACGACGTCAGGCTTTTCCTCATCGATCAGGGCAAATTCGGAAACACCCGTGATTGGCTGTTTGCGTTTTGCAATATCCTTGCGGGCCTGATTGCGTGTCTCGGAGACGCGGGACTGGAAGCCGCCTGATTGCAGACTTGCGCCAATGCCGCCTTCGTTCTCGATGGTCTGGAAGAGTTCCCAGGCCTTCTGAGCCAGATCATCGCCGATTTTGCCAACCGACCAGGTGCCGGCAGATGGATCAACCACTTTGCCGAGCGAGCTTTCTTCCTGCGCCATGATCTGCGTGTTGCGGGCCGTACGGCGTGCGAGTTTGCCTGCCAGTCCAATGGCGTCTGTGAAGGGGCGCACGGTGACGACATCTGCGCCGCCAACACCGGCTGCAAAGCAGGCGGCTGTGTTGCGAAGCAGGTTCACCCATGGATCGCGCTTGGTCAGCATGCGGCGGGAGGTGACCGCCTGGAGCTTCATCGGCAGACCGCCTTCGGCGCCAAAGCTTGTTGTCACCTGTGCCCAGAGGCGGCGCATGGCGCGAAGCTTCGCGATTTCGAAGGTGTAGTCCGGGCCGACGGCCAGCGTGAACAGAAGTGCCTTGTTTGCCTCTTCGAGTGAAAGACCAGCATCCAGAAGCGCGCGCAGATAAGCGACGCCAGAAGCGAGCGCCATTGCAAGTTCCTGCGCTTCGCTGCCACCTGCGCAGTGTGCCGGGCGGCCATCCACACGGATAAAGGTCGAGCTGGTGAATTTCGGTGCGGCTTCTTTGACGAAGGCGACGGTCTCCGCCATGGCGTCGTCGAGTGTCATCGCCAACGAACCGGAACGCGCAAGCTCTGCAATCGGTGCGACATTGAAATCGATCTTCTGCTTGGCCGGGTCCTTGCCGGTTTTCTCACACCAGGCTGCGAGCAGTGCTGCGCCCTCAATGCCAAAACCTTCAAGCGCGGAATTGGTCAGCGCGACGCCTGCGAGATCTGTCATGACGCCGTCGAGCAGTTTGGTCAGGTCATCGACGGTCTGAACCGCGATGCCGTTTTGGCCGCTTGCGTCCAGACGAAGCTCAATGGAACTGACGCCGCGCTCGAGATCCAGCATCAGATCGGCATGGGCTGCGTCGATTTGAGGATGCGCAACAACCTGGCGGATATCCCACGGCAGGTAGGCGTCATTTTCTTCATTCGCGCCGCGGATGAAGGGGGCTGTACCCGGTACGCCAGCAGGATCCGTTGCCGACGGATAATCTGTCTCGCGGTATAAGGGTTGAATGGTAATCCCGTCACGGGTTTTGCGAGCCAGAGTTTCTGGCCCTTTCCCTTTGAGCGCTTTCTCTACGAGCGCACGCCAATCTTCTTCGCTGGCGTTAGGAAACGCTGCGCTGAAGGGGAAAAGGGAATCGTCTGCCATGGATAAGCCTCTCACCTTGTTTGCGGGCAGAAAGAGAGCGGATTTACCCACGCGTCAAGTCTTGCCGCAGCGCAACCCGCTGAGAATGACGGTTTTGCCAGCCGACAACGGATGCTGAGACGGCGTGAAGTTTGTCGGCATTTCGCGCTGCGCGGCATTTTTACGCATTATCCAATTATACAAACCCACACGCACCTCAGGGGCTTGACTGCAATTGAGAACTATTCTCAACTTTGCTTTGGGGCAGTGACAGAGAAAGGAACGGTCATGGAATGCGATTGGAATGCCCGTGGTGATCTGGCGGAAACAGAACGCCTTAAAGACTGGTTGGAAAGTCAGGCTTGCGTCATGTCATTCTGGATGGATCGTCTGGTCGAGACAGCAGACGATGTCATGCTGGAAAGACTAAGTGCGCATCGCGACGAGCTGGACCGCCTGATCGGAACATTAGGCTAACAGCGAAATAAGCTTCTCATATTGCGCTTCCCTAAGACGCCACTTAGACACGTTAAAGTGGAAGTAGGGGCGTTATTATGAAAAAGCTATTTTATTTGAGTGCTTCAGTTTTTTTGCTGAGTCAGGCTGCTGTGGCCGATACCACGCAAATTGTAGAGACCTTTGGTCAGCCGAGTGGGCTGGCATCACCAGAAGTTTCATTCGATGGCAAGTATCTTGCGGCTGAGTGTTCTCCGATGCAGGAACCGGCGATCTGTATCTATAGTCTGACAACGAATGAGAATCCGAAACTGTTTCAGGTGCCGGATCAGGCGCGTCTGACAGGATTCGGATGGTATGGGCCGGGGCACCTGCTCATTTCACTGAATATCTTTGACACGATCGGCACGAGCAGTGGCCTAAAGGAATACCGGTTCGACCGAACGCTGTCGTATGACGTGAACACCGGGCAAAGCAATTTCGTCATGAAGCGCGAAGCGCGCTATAATACCGGCGCGCCTGGCGTCGTGGCGATCTTGCCGGATCAGCCTGATAAAGTTCTGACGATCTGGTACGCGAACAATCTCTATGAAGTTGATCTGAAGACAGGTGAGGGGCGTCGAAAAGATGATATCCGCTCAGACGCCATCGGCGCCTTCTTTACCGTCGATGGCGATATGGTCGCGACCACCTATTGGGATCGAGATAGTGGGCTATTTCGTCTGCGTGATGCGGACTACGACATTCTTGTTGAAACACTCAACAAGGACGACCTGCCGTATCACGTCTGGGGCTTCAACGCAGATAAGAGCGCGCTTCTGGCGTATACCGACACCGATGCGGACTATGGTCTGAAAGAGATCTCGCTGACAGATGGCAGCGTTCGTGATGTCACGCTGAATGATGAACCGGTCGGGGATGCAGGCGCCGTCGTCGACTATTTCACAAACGTCTTGATCGGTATGGACTACACGGACGATCTTTATGAGCAGACTTTCGTGGATGAGCGTTTCAAGGCGGCTCATGACGAACTGAAGACGGTGTTTCCGGATCAGACGGTCGTCATCACGTCCTGGACCCAGAACTATGATCTGATGACCTTGGCCGTGAGGTCTGCCGGCAAACCGACAGATTATTATCTGTATGACACGAAAGTGCCGTCGGTTTCGCCAATCGGAAATCAGATGCCGCATCTTCAGAACACGGTTCTAGGGAGCGTCGAGGCTGTGAGCTATCAGGCAGAAGATGGCCTCACCATTCCAGCCTATCTGACGCTGCCACCGGGCAAAACGCAAGCAGATGGTCCTTTCCCGCTTATCCTGTTGCCGCATGGCGGACCTGAAGCCCGTGACACAGCGGGTTTTGACTGGTGGTCTCAGGCGTATGCCGCAGCAGGGTATGCTGTTTTGCAGCCTAATTTCCGCGGTTCAACTGGTTACGGACAGGAATTTCGAAATCGTGGATATGGCGAGTTCGGTGGCAAGATGATCACGGATACACTGGACGGTGGCCGCTGGGCACAGAGTGAAGGCATCGCCACCACGGATGGGTTCTGTGTCATCGGTGGGAGCTATGGTGGATATGCCGCGCTACAAAGTGCTGTGCTTGCGAGCGATGAGATGAATTGCGCCATTTCCGTCAACGGCGTCAGCAATCCGATTACTCTGATCGGGGATTATTCCTCACAGGGAACGGGGTTTGCTTACTGGAAAGACTATATGGGTGTCACGCGCTTTTCTGATGACGCCGCTCTCGCAGAAATCACCCCGGAAAAGCAGATCGACAAGCTTCGCACGCCAATCCTGCTAATCCATGGCAGGCAAGACACCACTGTCAAATACGGACAGTCGCAATATCTCGCTCGATTACTCGAGCACCGGGATGATGTGAAATTCGTGACGATGGAAAGCGAGGACCATTATCTTGCATCGACGTCTGCACGGCAGACTGTGCTCAAAGAGAGCCTTGAGTTTCTGGCGAAATATCACCCCGTCAATTGATCAGATCTGACATAGAAAAAGCCCCGCAAAAAAAATTGCGGGGCTTTGGAACTTAATGACGCGTTAACAGTTGTTACTTTGTCAGAGAGATGTCGGCCTTGGCGAGTTCGATCTCTGAGTCGAGAGAAACGTAAGAAGCATATGGCGCAGTTTCTTGCTCTTCTTTCACGGCGTCGATCTCTGCACGCACACGGTTGAAGTCTTCCAGGGCTTTACCTTCAAGCGTACGGCCTGTTGGCAGCTTCAGGCCCATCGGATTGACGCGTTTGCCGTCTTTCGCGACTTCGTAATGAAGGTGAGGGCCGGTGGAGCGACCAGTGGTGCCGACATAACCAATAACCTGGCCCTGCTTGACGCGGACGCCAGATTTGATGCCCGGTCCATAGCGAAGCATGTGGGCGTAAGCGGTCTCATACCCATTCGGGTGCTGAATTTTCACGTAATTGCCATAACCACCAAACCAGGACGCGCGTTCGATAACGCCGTTGCCTGCAGCATAAATCGGCGTGCCGGATGGCGCGGCGAAGTCTGTGCCGGTGTGGAGCTTGTTGTAACCCAGAATTGGGTGGCGGCGATAACCGAAGTTTGATGAAAGGCGCGCACCGTTAATCGGCGTTTTCATCAGAAACTTGCGAGCGCTTTTGCCGTCCTGGTCGAAATAATCCGTTACACCGTCATCTTCTGGTGTGAAGCGATAAAAGCGGCGGTCGGCTGCGTGGCCGTCCAGAGACGCGTAAAGCACATCACCTGTGCGGACATACTGGCCACGTTCGTCTGTATAGACTTCAAAGACCATTTCGAATTCATCGCCCTGGCGCATTTCACGCTGGAAGTCGACGTCATACGCGAAAATCTGAGCAAAATCATAGACGTGTGCGTCTTTTGCGCCAGCATCCAGAGCGGCTTGATAAAAGCTTGTGTCGACAGATCCGCTGACGCGGCGGAGCTGCGGTTCAAGGCGCGTGTGAAGTTCGCGTGCTGTAAAGCCACCTTCCATGGTGCGGGAAACGACGAGAGAAGATTCGGTGGCGTTCTTCAGCGACAGGCCGATCAGGCGCACAGCTTCAGCGTTGTCTGCACTCGGTGAAGGTTCGACATATGCAGCAAGTTCAAGACCCGGGCGAACTTTTCGCGGATCAATGAGTTCCTGATCATACAGCGCATACAAAGCGGCGTTTGCTTCACTGCGCTCAATACCCAGTCGGTCGAGGAGGGCTGTCAGCGTATCCTTGGACTGAAGGGTCTCGCGGCGAACACTCGGTTCGGCGATCGGCTGCAGGTCCTGGAAGGATGTTAAAATGATGGGAGCTTCTGTTGAGATTTGTTCGTCAACCATGCTTGCCAACGGTGCAGACGTTAATTCTGCGGTATCTGTGGCTGCGGGACGAACGAGAAAATTTGCACTGACTAAACCGATGCATCCAACGAGTGCGGCGACTGCTCCAATGGAAACGGGATGTTTCAGATTGATGCCGCCACGGCTGGATTGTGTCTTCGGATCAAATACGCCGACCACTGAGGACCTCCATGTTCTGTGCTTTTCCAACACACCTTCACAAGAAAATTAACTTAAATCGTTAACAAGCACACAACAAATTCACGATCTATGCCAATATCTATAGTGACAATTTTTTTAGATTATTACGTTCTCCAGCATGACATCGCAAAATTCCAACCAGATGAAGTCAAAAAAGCAGCGATTCTGGCTAATTGCTGGAATAATTGCCGTTTTTCTGATTTTGCCGACCGGAATTTGGCTGGGGCGTCTGGAGGTCGGAGAATTTGTCGCACGGCAGTACTGCCGGTCTCATGATGTGCGGTGCGATCTCGAGTTGAAAGCGCTCGATTTTGATCGCCTTGAGGCGGGCGGGATCAATATTCAAAACGCCAGTGAAACCCCGCTCTCCATCGATTCGATCGACATTTCTCTTCGCTGGCCGCAGCTGTTTTCACCTGTTGTCACATCCGTGGAAGCAAACGCGCCATCGGTCGAGATTGATGCACGCGATGGCAAGGTCACGATTGGCGCGCTGAAGCCGTTTCTTTCTGAAGGCGGCAATGGGTCGTCTGGCATGCCGGATGTTCCACCTTTTCTGATCCGCGACGGTAAGGTCTCGATCCTGACGGATGCTGGACGCGTTAAGGGAGTCGTCAACAGCTCCGGTTCGCTACAGAGAGAATTGCAGACGCAATTCCGCCTGCAACCCGCCAACCTGAAACTGGGTGAGCAGATACTGCAGCTGAGGTCTGCGGAGGCAGATCTCGTCATTGCGCAGGACCGCGTGCACGGTAGCTGGAATGTCTCGCTCGGCGAGGTGAGGCTCAAGCGTGTCTCTGGTCAGGAGCTGGTACTGTCCGGCACCATTGAGACGCCTGCAGATCATACCTATCGCGCGGAATGGACAGCTGCTGCAGGCCATATCTCTCTGGACGAGGGTGATGTCTCGGATCTGCAGTGGAACGGCATTGCCGAGATCCTGCTGGAAGACTTGTCTGCGCCGGAAACGGCACTCATTCGTTCCGTGCTTTCGGACATCACGGTCGCAGCGGGACGGTATCTCGAGCATTCAGCGGGCACGAGCAAGGCAACGCTCGATCTTAGCGCGCTTGAGGCAGAGGGCGTTCAGGGAAATTTTTCCATTGAAGCAGAAGATGCCAGTATTGATCGCTTACTATTTGCGGAAAGCTTCGTGCTGACGGGTGATCTTGCTCTTGCGTCAGACCGCCTCGAGCTGCCTGCTGGTCGCCTCGATGCGACAGCGTCCGTGCGAGGGGCGACACTTGCGACGGAATTGGCACAAACCGCGACCGGAAGTCTGTCCCTGCCAGAACCAGTTGATGCGCATTCAGATGCCTTCGCAGGAAGCCTTTCAGAGCTTTTGTCGGCATTTAATGCTGGCGTGGAGGCGGCAGGGCGCTTTGATCTGGCGGAAATGCGCTTTGATGCAACCGTTTCGAGACCAGCTGTTGTCCGTAGTCCCTCGGGGCAGCTTGCGCTTTCCGTGCAGCCAGTCAGCGAGCATTGGCTGGAGATTGATCGCGACAATTTCCTGTTGGCAGGGCGAATGCGCTATTCGGATGGTGCGCGCGGCCTTGAGGCGAAAGCCTCAGAACTCAACGTCCAGCAAAACTTCAAAACGGGTCAGCTTCAGGTCTCAGGCGCAGGCGTGGTGATCGATCCGTGGCAAGTGGAAGGCCGTACACTGAGCCTTGCCTTATCGGAGCTTGCCTATCGACAGACGAATGCAGACTCTAGCGTCATGGCCGTCGGGAAGATCGGTTATTCCGGTCCTGCATTCGGTCTCGAACTGGATGATGTGACAATCGATGCGGCGCTTCAGGGACTGGCGACAGACAATGTCTGGAATATCCGGTTTGCCGGTAAGGATTGCTTTGACCTTGCTTTTTCAGATGTCCAGATCGCGGACACGGAGATCGGTCCTAGTGCCGGTGAATTCTGTGCGCCAGGTGGTCGCCTGTATTCGCGCGAGCAGGTTGATGGGCGCGATGTCCTCAAAGGTAGCCTCTCGACTCCAAAGCTCCGCCTGCCGGTAACGCTCGCTGGAACAGATGCACCGGTGATCCTGTCATCGACTGTCATTGACTGGACGTTGGCGGATGCCTTCAAGCTGGCGCTTTCCGCTTCGGAGGTTCAGGCACCATTTGAGATGGCTCCGGATGAGAAGGGCAATCAGCTGTCCGGCAGATTTTCCTCCCAGAGCCTGAAAGCGGGACTCGTCACGACGGATCAGGGGATTCGCGTCACGGCAAATCTCTCCAAGAACCAGTTCGAGATGAAGGATGCTCCGGTCAAAGCGGGTATTGATGCGCTATCCTTGAGCGGGCCGATCACCGATGCGGGTGCTAATCTGAGCTGGCGGGCAGATCGAATCCGGATCGAAGATGCGATTAATCCGCCTGAGAACGCGCTGTTCGCCCCGCTCCTCACCAGCGGTCAGGGACGAATGACGGCCGAGGAAATTACATATTCTGGAGGTCTGCTTGCCGCACGCTCCACAGTGGAAATCGGTCAGATTGACGTTACACATCGCTTCGATACGGCGAGCGGTGAAGCGAGCCTTCGCGGCGATGGGCTTCGTTTTGAGCCGGATGGTCTGCAGTTTGAGGATTTGTCAGAGCGTTTGCGTGGTCTGGCTGTCAATGCGACGGGGCAGGTCATTCCAACGGTTTCGGCGAGTTGGACGTCATCTGACGTTAAAGCTGCTGGTCAGATTGAACTTCAGTCTGTTTCCTTTTCCACCTTCCGTCTTGGTCAGGTTATCAATTTGAGTGGTGCCCTCAACTTCAATGACTTCATTAATTTCAAGACGCCGCCGGGACAGGTGTTCACGGTGGAACGATTGCAGATAACGCCTGCCTTCGGGCTGGAGAACGGACGAATTTCTCTGGAGCTTCTGGGAACGCAGGGCTTTCAGCTTGAATCGGCTCGCTGGCCATTCGTCGGCGGCGAACTGCGTATTGAGCCAACGCGCTGGATTTTTGATGAGCCTGTCCAGAACCTGTCTGTCAGTGCCGAAGAGTGGGAACTCAGCCGGTTGATCAATCTGTTCGATATCAAGGATCTCGATGTGCAGGGGCGGGTGTCTGGCGAGTTTCCAATAGAGATTTCCGGTGCGAATGTCTTTCTCAGAAACGCTCAGCTAAGCTCGGTTGAAGATGGATTGATCCGTTATCAGGGCGCCCTTGGGGAGCAGGCTTCAACCGCGGATCAGTACGCAAAGATGGCTTTCGATGCTTTGCGGAACTTTGAATATGAAGTTCTGGCTGTAGGTGCGGATGGCAATCTGACAGATGAGATTGTCGTGGATTTGGCACTCTCTGGCCACAATCCAAATCTATTGGAAGGTCAGGTCTTCAATTTGAATATCTCTCTGCAGTCAAAACTCGCAGAGTTGATCCAGTCCGCCGTGATGTCCGCCTCAGGGCAGGCAACAAGCGACGCGCTGGTTGAACTCGTTAAACAAAAACAAGCTGCTGAGAAGAATTGACCGAGGTTAAAACTGGGCACAAAGTCACTTCAATATGAGGAGAGACCCTTGCGACTGCTTTTTTTGATATGCCCGGTGCTGTTCGCTGCGGCATGCACACCGACGGTGCGTGTTGCGACACCGACAGAACCGATTACCATCAATCTGAACGTAAAGATTGATCAGGAAGTCCGAGTGAAACTCGACAAGGAAGTCGAGGATCTGATTACAAACAACCCGGATCTGTTCTGATAGGAGTATTATGATGATCGCGATCAGAAACCTGATGCTTGCCGGTTTTGCGGCGCTGATGCTGGCTTTCTCTGCCAGCGTCATGGCGGCCCATGCTGGCGACCCGATGATTGATGCTGCCAAAGACCAGGGTCTTATAGGTGAGCAAGCCGATGGCTATCTCGGCGCTGTAACGTCTCTGGATGCTGCGCTGAAGCGGAAAATGGATGAGATCAACACGCGCCGTCGTGAACTCTATACGCAAGTTGCATCCGAGCAGGGTCAATCTCTCTCGACGATTGCTCAGATCTCGGGGAAGAAGCTCGTCGAGGGCGAATCTTCCGGGCGCTATGTCTATGATGACACTGGGAGCTGGGTGAAAATCCCATAATGCTTAAATACGGTATCATGGCGGGCGTCGGCATTCTGATCTTTTTTGCCGGCGTCCTTTTTATTGAATTTTCAGGCGTCTTTGAGCCGTCTCATATTTCCGGTCATGGATGGTTTGCATTTGGCCTTGCGGCATGCCTGTCCATTCTTGTTTCGGTCGGCCTGTTCGCATTGATTTTTTTCAGCGCCCGCTCAGGCCATGACGATATCAATGATCTGAACAAATGAATGCAGACGCGCGTATGCTCGCGTCTTGCGTTGGCGAACAGAGAAATCCGGCATTTCGGTCTCGAATCGGGTAGCTTGCAATCTGAGAAGCTTGATGGTGTCTGTCTGACAAGGACGGCTGTTTATCGGCTTTATGTAACGTAACCTGCAGCGTATGCGCTGTTTGCAAACTCAAAGGACGGAACGGGAAATGAAGCTCGAACCAAACCGATTGGCGGCCTATCTGGCTTCGAAAATTTGTCACGATCTCGTTTCGCCTGTGGGGGCTGCTGCGTCAGCGCTGGACTTTATGGCGGATGCATCTGCGGCAGATATGCGCGAACAGGCTGAGCAATTGCTGGTGTCGAGCACGAACCGGACACTCAATCGGCTTCAGTTCCTGCGTTATGCCTTTGGCTCAATGGGAATGTCGCATGGCGGGGCAGACCTGCACGAGGCCAAATCAATCGTCGAAGGTTATGTCGACACACACAAAGGTAATGTCATCTGGGATATCCGCACAACGGAAAGCCTCAGCTATTCGCAGCTGCGTGTGATGATGAACATTGTCATGCTGGGGCTGGCGTGTCTTTCACGCGACGGCGACCTCGAAATTTCCATATATAACGGCAATGGTGTCGAGATCGCTTTGAGAGCAAGCGGGCGTCGCGCCAAGATGGCACCGGATGTGCGTGCTGCTCTGACCGGCGCTGAACCGGAAGATGGCTGGGACCCTCGAACCATCCAGCCTTATTTTACCATCTCGATTATTGAAGAAGTTGGTGGTAAGTTCTCATTCGAAACAGGTGAAGAAGAAGTGAAGTTCTTGGTTACTGGATTGTAACTGCATTAAGTGAAATTTTTTGAATTCTAATGAATTCGGGAATTCATTGAATAATATCACCGCAAGAAAGCAATTTCTTAATATAGATGCGCCAGTGTGTGCCCACTAGTCGGAATATAACTATTCAGGTGGGCACATGGACGACCTACTAAGTGAATTTATCACTGAAACAGCAGAAGCTCTGGATGTGATTGATGCGGAGCTCGTGCGTTTCGAGGCAGAGCCGAACGATCAAGGCATTCTCAATAACATCTTTCGCCTTGTTCATACGATCAAAGGCACGTGCGGCTTTCTGGGCCTGCCACGGCTTGAGGCTGTAGCCCACGCATCAGAAACCCTTCTTGGCCGGTTCCGTGATGGAACAGTGCCAGTCACACCAGCCGCTGTGACATTGGTTCTGGAATCAATTGACCAGATTAAAGACTTAATGTCGCACCTTGAAGACGAGCAGGCAGAACCTGCCGGTGACGATGCCGAGTTGATTGGTCGCCTTGAGCATGCGTCGGAGGGTGGTCTCTCTGAAGATACGGCACCCGCCGCTGAAGCGCATGCGCCAGCTCCTGCACCGGTCGTTGAGGCCGTCGCGGAAGAAGAGAAGAAGCCTGCGCCGGACAACCTGCCGGAAGGCGCGCGTTGGGACCCGGATCTCGGCCGTGAACTTCGCCCTGGCGAAGTGTCTCTTGCAGAACTCGAAGCGGCTTTTGCTTCTGCTGATGTGGAAGACATCACCGCTGAAGAGCCTGTTGTGGACGTCGCTGAAGAAGCTGCTGCCCCAGACGTTCCGGAAGTCAAAACCGTCAAGGTTGAGACCGCTGCGGAAGCCGCTGCGGCGATCGATCTGATTTCCAAGCATGACGAAGACCATACCGGTCGTTCTGACTCCTCACCACGTGCCAATCAGAGCATCCGTGTAAACGTGGATGTACTTGAGCACTTGATGAACATGGTTTCCGAACTCGTTCTGACCCGTAACCAGCTGCTTCAGATGGTTCGCGCAATGGACGATTCCGAATTCAAAACACCGCTGCAGCGTCTGTCGAACGTCACTGGCGAGCTTCAGGATGCGGTCATGAAGACCCGCATGCAGCCAATCGGTAATGCCTGGAAGAAAATTCCGCGTATTGTCCGCGACGCCTCAAATGACCTTGGCAAGAAGATCAAGCTGGTCATGGAAGGTGATCAGACGGAACTCGACCGTCAGGTTCTTGAACTCATTCGCGATCCGCTGACTCACATGATCCGCAACTCTTGCGACCATGGTATCGAGCTGCCGTCGGATCGTATGGCTGTCGGAAAACCGGAATCCGGTACAATCACGCTGCGCGCGTATCATGAAGGTGGTCACATCCACATTGAACTGCGCGATGACGGTGCTGGTCTCAAGACAAGCCGTATCCGTCAGAAAGCCATCGAGAAAGGCGTGATCACGCCGGACGAAGCTGAGTCCATGAGCGACAAGCAGATCAACAATCTGATCTTTGCGCCTGGCTTCTCGACAGCAGAAAAAGTCACCAATCTTTCCGGTCGCGGTGTTGGTATGGACGTGGTCCGCACCAATATCGAACTCATCGGTGGCGCCGTCGATCTGACATCGATGGAAGGCGAGGGCACGGTCTTCGTGATCAAGATCCCGCTGACGCTGGCAATTGTGTCCGCTCTGATCGTGGGTGTTGAAGGACAGCGCTTTGCGGTTCCACAACTCTCTGTCGTCGAGCTGGTTCGCACCGGTTCACACAGCGATCACCAGATTGAGTCGATCAATGGTACGAAGGTTCTGCGTCTGCGCGATCGCCTTCTGCCGGTTCTGCCGCTTTCCGGTGCGCTCAATCTTGAGCAAAACTGGAACGAGAACGAAAATCACTTCGTCATCGTAATGCAGGTCGCCAATCAAACCTTTGGTCTGGTCGTCGACGAAGTCTTCGATACCGAAGAAATCGTTGTTAAGCCGCTTTCGACCGTTCTGCGCAGCGTATCGGAGTATTCTGGTTCCACCATCCTTGGCGATGGTTCGGTGATCATGATCCTCGACCCGATGGGTATTGCACGCCTCGCAGCTTTCGACACGACGAACGCGAAAAACCAGGCTCAGACAAAGGCTGCTGTGGCTGCGAAGAGTGCCGAGCAGGCGCTGGAACGCACGAGCCTCCTGGTCTTCTCTGCCGGTGGTTCCGAGCCAAAAGCTTGCCCATTGTCTCTCGTCACGCGTCTCGAAGAGATCGAAGTGTCGAAGTTCGAAATGACAAACCGTGGTCCGGTTGTTCAGTATCGTGGACAGCTCATGCCAGTGGTTCACCTGTCCGGACACATGTCCATTGCTTCAGAGGGACGCCAGCCTGTTCTGGTTATCTCTCAGGGCAAACAGGTTGTCGGTCTCGGCGTCGATCAGGTTCTCGACATCACCGAAGATGTTCTGGACTTCAAGATTGCCGACGAAGCACCAGGCATTCTGGGTACAGCAGTCATCGACGGCAAGGCGACGGAAGTTATCGACATTGGTCACTTCCTCTCCATGGCTGATCATGACTGGGCCGAAGCGCTCGAAGAGTCCAAGCAGGAGCCTCAATCGGTTCTGCTCTTCGAAAGCAACCCATTCTTCCGCAATATGCTGGCACCGCTCCTCAAAGCATCTGGCTATCGCGTAACAGCGGTCGGTTCGGCTGAAGAGGCCCTCAATCTGCGCCTGATGCCGGAGCAATTCGACATCGTTCTGGCGGATATTGATGAGAATGCGGAAGCGTCTCGCTTCTTCGAGCAACTCTCGACCGACTCTGAATGGACGGAAGTGCCGCGCATTGCACTGTCGAACCGCGACACCACGCCGGGAACAGACTTCACCGGTTGTGTTCGCAAATCTGATCGTCACGGTCTGCTGGCCATTCTTGACCAGGCAGCAAACCTGAAAGGTAAAGCAGCATGAGCTCGACTGAGTACATTACACTGAAGATCGGTGGCCAGCTTTTCGGTGCTGCCGTGTCTGATATCCATGATGTGTTCGCACCTACGTCGATCACACCGGTTCCTCTGGGGCCTCCGGAAGTTGCGGGCGTGCTCAATCTGCGTGGTCGTATCGTGACAGCGGTGGACAGCCGTGCGCGTCTCGGTCTGCCAGCGCGCGACCCGGAAGCTTCAGTTATGGCGATTGGCATTGAGCTCGGTAACGAATCTTTCGGCCTGCTCATTGATGAGGTCGGAGAAGTGATGCGTCTGAAGGATGACGAGCGCGAGGAAGTTCCCACAAATTTGGACCCTGTCTGGGCACAAATTGCATCCGGTGTTTACCGTTTGGAAAAGGAACTTCTGGTCATCTTGCAGATCGGAAAAATCCTGTCATTTGCGACAGATAATGAAGCTGATCGGGCTGCGGCCTAAGAAGCAAGGAGAGTGATATGAAGCGCTGCTTGATTGTTGATGACTCTCGCGTCGTTCGTAAGGTGGCGCGACGTATCGTCGAAGATCTGGACTTCACGACGGAAGAAGCTGCAGACGGCTCTGAGGCTCTGGAAGCTTGCCGCAATCACATGCCGGATGCCGTCCTGCTGGACTGGAACATGCCTGTGATGAACGGCATCGACTTCCTGCGAGCGCTTCGACGTGAGCCGGGCGGTGACGCACCGATTGTTGTTTTCTGCACGACAGAGAATGACATGAACCACATTGCGGAAGCCATTCGCTCTGGTGCGAATGAGTACATCATGAAGCCGTTCGACAGCGAGATCATTGAATCTAAATTCGCTGAAGTCGGCCTGGTCTAACAGGCGGAAAACACATGTTGAGTGGCGTTCAAACCAGACAGGCTCCTGGTCAGCGCATTCGGGTTCAGCTGGTCGACGACTCTGCCGTCGTTCGCGGGCTGACACGTCGCTGGCTGACTGGACTGGATGACATTGAAATTGTCGCCGTCAGTGTTGACGGTGCACAGGGGGTCGCAGATGCCGCGACCCATCGTCCGGATGTGATCATCCTGGACGTGGAAATGCCGCGCATGGACGGGCTGGAAGCGCTGCCGCACCTGCGCCGTGCTGCGCCTAAGGCGAAAATTCTGATGGCGTCGACGCTGACGCACAAAGGCGCCAGAACCACAATTCAGGCTCTGTCACTTGGTGCTTCGGATTATCTGCCGAAGCCTGAGGCGAACCAGATTGGCGGCGCTGAGGCGTATCGCGATAGTCTGATCGACAAGATCCGTATTATCGGCTCGCCCGATCTGGCCCGTGCGCCAGCTCTGCCGGCCAAACCATTGCAGCCATTAGCACCGCGCCCGGTCGCTGGCAAAGCGCCGATCACGGCTCAGCCAACCAATCATGCACCAGGCCAGCCTGGCCTGCGTCCATTGCCGCTGACACGCATGCAGCCTGAAGCGATTGTGGTTGCGAGCTCGACAGGCGGTCCACAGGCTCTGCAGGCGGTTCTGCCGGCGCTGTGCAAATCCACGCAATTACCGATCCTGGTCGTTCAGCATATGCCACCGACCTTTACGGAGATTCTGGCGGACCATCTGAACGATGTCTGTGCGCACACAGTGTGTGAAGCCAAGCATGGACAACCGGTTCTGGCTGGGCATACTTATATTGCACCGGGTGGCTATCACATGACGGTCAAACGTCAGGCGGGTCGCCCGATCATTGAACTCAATCAGGACCCACAGGTGAATTTCTGTCGTCCTGCTGCAGACGTCCTGTTCAAGGGCGCTGCGGATGTCTGGGGTGGATCGCTCGCTGCGGTCGTGCTGACAGGTATGGGATCTGACGGATGTAAAGGCGTTGGCGCTATCCTCGAAAAGGGTGGGCGGTCTTTCATTCAGGATCAGGAATCAAGTGTCGTCTGGGGAATGCCGGGCTCTGTGTTTAACGCAGGTTTTGCTCATTCCGTTCACCCACTCGGTGAGGTCGCTCCGGCGGTCGAAAAATTCTTGCGAGGAGGCAGGTAATGAACCCGGCAGATTTCGATTTTGTGACGTCTGAGTTGAAACGACGCTCGGGTATCGTCATCGGGAAAGACAAGCTCTACCTGCTCGACAGCCGGCTGTCTCCGCTGGCCCGCAAAGAGGGGCTCGCATCGATTGAAGAACTGATCAGCGTTGTACGTACTCGTCGGGACGAGCGTCTGATGGCGCAGATCGTTGATGCGATGACTACGAACGAGACATTTTTCTTTCGTGACAAGACGCCGTTTGATCACCTCGAAAAGGTTGTCTTTCCGGAGCTGTCAAAAGCGCGTCCGGGACAGCGTATCCGCATTCTTTGCGCTGCGTGTTCAACCGGGCAGGAGCCTTACTCGATTGCGATGATGCTGGACCAGAACCCGAAGCTGGTTGGTGGCGCTCAGGTTGAGATTGTTGCGGCGGACATTTCTGATCGCGTGCTCGAGAAAGCGAAAGCCGGCCTCTACAGCCAGTTCGAGGTTCAGCGTGGTTTGCCGATCCGCTATCTGATGAGCTATTTCACCCAGCAGGGTGATCTCTGGAAGCTTTCTGACTCGATCAAGTCAAAGGTCAGTTTCCGCAAGATGAACCTTCTGGAGCCGATGAATGCTCTCGGCAGCTTCGATGTTGTGCTTTGCCGTAATGTGCTGATCTACTTCGATCTGCAGACCAAGCGCGACATTCTCAATCGCCTGTCGAAGCAGATGAATGACAAGAGCTATCTCTTGCTCGGTGCAGCAGAAACGGTTGTCGGTGTTTGCGATGCGTTCGCTGCGAGCAAGGATAATCGCGGTCTCTACGAAAAAGGTGGCGACGGACGCCGGTCCGGTATCCGCGCAGCCTGATTGGCTGGACTTGCCAGAAATCAGGACCCGCCTCAGCTATGCTGGAGGCGGGTTTTTTCTTTTTGTCCGAACAAGCGGGCACCGGGCTCTACGAGAAAGCCGAGCCCGCCCAGAAGAAGCGCAAGACTCGTCAGGGCGATATAGACATTGGCGTAGGTATCTGCGTGAAGGGCCGCGTGCAGAATAGCTGAAACAACCATGCTGAGACCCAGAACGGCCCGAAGTATCCGGCCAGCCGTTCCGTTCTGGCCTTTCCAGGCCGAAAGTGCGCTCAGAACAATTGCACCAACCCAGAAGACATATGTCAGAGCAATGCTTGGTGCGCCCAGCAGTGCTGCGATTAATGTGAAGGCAAACAGAGCAGAACTGCCCCAGACAAAGCCCGCCCATGCCGCTTCAAGACGTGGTTTCGCGCGACCTTTTTCTTTCGCTTTGAGGAAGTAGATGTTCATGCCGGACGCGACGATGATGCAAAGCAGCGCGCCCAGAATGAAATAAGCGACCTTCATGATCAGACCGCCAAAGTCACCGAAGTGCAGGCGGTAGACAGACGAGGCGATTTGTTGTCCCAGCGCGCCATTGGATGAGCCTTCCACACCTAGGAAGGTCCCAGATGCGTCGAACTCATAGGTTTCGCCATAGATCAGGCGATCTGTGTGCTCACCATAAATGCCGATATGCTGCCCAACTGTGCCGGGGTCGTGAACCACAACGAGGAAGGGCGGCGTATCTGGTGTCTCGATGGCCATGTTCTGCATGGCCATGGCCAGATCAGGCATATCCGATGGCGTTTCGTCGGGCGCTGCCTCTGCTCCGAAAATTGCATTGCTCAGCGCCTGTGTATCGCCGTTATAGCTCGTCACAGCGAGCAGATAGGCCACAACAACAAACAGGCCGATCACGGCGCCGGTGGCAGCAACAAGAATATGAAATGGCGCCGTCCAGACACTCAGCCTGTTATGCAAATCGGCCTGGATCAATCTTGGCTGGCCCGAACGTTTCAGTCTGAAGGCGTCGCGGAAGATTCGCGGGTGCGCCAGGAAACCGGAAATCGACATAGCCACCAGCATAACCCCGAGAATAGCTACGAAGATCATGCCGAAGGATTCTGGCAAATGCAGATAGTAATGCATGTGAATGAGAAAATCATTCCAGGCGGATTCGTACGGACCAACGAGTTCGCCATCCGCATTTGCGGTCTGTACTGAATTGTCGGTCGCCACGACAAAACGTGGCCAGTTATCTCGCGGCAGATAGAGATAAAGGTGTGAGGAATCCGGCTCTATCGCTAGGCCCGCTTCCATCGCAGACTGTGCCGCTTCAGGCGTTACGCTGCTGACAGAGGGTGTTGCCGGGTATTCCCACCAACCGAGTTCATCTTCAAAAACGGCGAGTGTGCCGCTCAGGCAGACAATAAAGAGCAATGCACTGATCGCGAGTGCCATAACGGAGTGCGCTGCCAGTGATCTGTCGACGCGCGTGTTGGAGGACTTAGGCCAGATGCTGCTTTTCATTGGTCTTGCTCCGGGAGTTTAGAGGAAAGCGCCGAGCGCGGACACGGTGCAGAGCCCTGCTGCGTAGATTGTTCGACGGATCGGGCGTGCTTCCATCAGCATCAGGACACTGAACAGCGCCCACAGCAGGATGGCCAGAATGATAGCACTGACGCCAACGGTTGCCGGATTGCCTGTTTCCGGTTTGAGCAATCGAAACATGGCGGCGGAGGCAAGCAAAGCCGCAATGCCTGCGATCGGGCCGGACACAAGAAAGGTCCAGATATTCTGAAGCACCCGCATGGCCGTCAGGGGCGCCTCTTCGGAGGTCTCACTACGCGCCTTGCGAACATAGGCGTGCATGCCGTCTACACCCTTCAGCAGGGGCGCCAGGATCAGCAGGCAGGCAAGGCTCATCAGGATGACGCCGCCCTGAGCAAGCCCCCGGTCCCCGTTTGCGAAGGTAAAGAGGATGGCAGATGCCGTTAGGCATGCCCATCCTATCAGGATCAGCGCGGGACGCTGACGCGTCTTCCAGGCAAGGTACAGCGAAGCCAGCCCCACAAGGGAGCTGGCTGTTGCAATCAGGAATAAAGTGAAAGCGATTCCTGTCATGGGATGATCCTAGAAGTTATATCCAAGCCGTGCGACGACGGTCCGGCGTACACCCGGGAAGCAATCGCCGCGGGTCAGGCAGGAAGTGAGATATTCTTCATCAGTAATGTTACGGGCGTTGATCTGGAAATCCCAGCGATCCCATTCATAACCGATCATCAGGTCACCCAGCGTGTAGCTTGGTGTGTCGTAGCGAATGGTCTCAGTCTCTGAGACGCTTGCACCGACATAGCGAATACCTGCACCTGCCTTGAAGCCGGAAAGTCGGCCTTCAGGTTCCCAGGTCGTCCACAGTGAGGCTGCACTGTCTGGCTGTGCTGACAGTTCAAAGCCATTCGGGTCTTCTGCGTCTATCGTGGACGCAGCGGCCTGAATGTAAAACTCGTCGAGCTGGAGGTGCGCTTCGAATTCGAAGCCTTTCAGGTTGGAGACACCTTGCTGTTGGGCGGCATCTCCCGGAAGGCTGTTCGGATTCGGCAGATTGGAAATCTCGATGTCGTAATAGGAGAGGGTAACGAGCCCCGGCACGAAGTCTGGCTCATATTTGACGCCGACTTCATACTGACGGGCCTCTTGTGGTTCCAGCTGATTACCCTGCAGGTCTGTTCCGAGCACTGGTTCAAAGCTTTCCGCATAGCTCGCATAAGGTGAAATGCCGTTGTCGAAGCGGTAGAGTACACCAACGCTTGTTGAGACGGCGTCGTCATCCTGCTGGGCTGTTCCGGTGTCATTTTCGACTTGGTCTGCGCGCACGCCGAGTGTGAAGCGCCATTTATCGTATGAAATCTGATCAGACAGATAGAAACCAAGGTCCTCGACGGTCTGCGTCGGACTGTCGACATACATCGCATCCAGCACGGCTTGATCTGGCACATTGCCATAAACAGGATTTGCGAGATCCAGAACATATCGGAAGTCACCCTGCAGGGCACCGCCGCCAGCAAAGTAAGCGCTGTTACTGTCGGTTTCTACATCCTGATATTGCACGCCCATGAGCAGGCTGTGATCAAGTACGCCGGTCGTGAAGTCTGCTTTCGCACGAACATCCAGCGCGTATTGCTCTGAAGTGTTGTCACCTTGATAAAAGGTGCGTGCAACGGTCGTGTCGGTGAGGCCTGTGATAGAAGACGGCAGGCCCAGATAAGCGTTGATATAGCGACTTTGACCTGCGCCAGTGAAGGCTGGCCACGCCTGATGATAGTCTGCCTCGCCGGAGCGCCAGAGCGCTGTGCCTTCGAGTTTCCAGATGTCATTGATCTGATGCTCTGCGAGCAATGTGACCTGGGTAGATTCTGTATCGAACCGGTTGAAATCAGGCTCACCTGCGTAGACATCCGGGTCGATATACTCACCTGTTGCTTCGACCGGATAAAGCGTGCCTTCGATTGGAATGAATTGCGCGCCGGTGTCACTGTCGGTTTCCTGATGCAGGCCAATCAGCGTGAAGCGTGTGTCCGGTGACGCAAGCCAGGTCAGGGAGGGCATTAACATGGCGGTCTGGTCGTCAACATAATCGACCTGCGTGCCGGTATCCCGATAAAGGCCAACTAGGCGATAAAGCAGTTTCCCATCTGTGCCGGACACCGGGCCGGTCACGTCGCCGGCAATCTGGTAGCGATCGAAATTGCCGACTTCGCCAACAATCTCACCACGAAAGTCTTCTTTCGGCGTCTTGGAGACAATGTTCATCAGCCCGCCGGGAGAGCCCTGACCATAAAGCACAGATGCTGGTCCCTTGAGGACTTCGACCTGTTCCATGGAATAGGTTTCTGCGCGTGTGGTGTTGTAGCTGCCAAAGAGTTCCTGAATGGAATCCCGGTAACGTGGAATGGACAGACCACGCGACGAGACAGAGTCCACACGCGTTGCAAAGCCATATGTCTCGCCCGTCACGCCAGATGCGTAGGTGAGAGTCTGCGACAGGTTCAATGCGCCCTTGTCGATAAACATCTCGGCCGTTTCGACGGTGACCGAGCGCGCTGTTTCGGTAATTGGTGTGTCAGACTTTGTGGCGCTGAAGGATCCGATCTGTCCGGTTACAATAACCATCTCCTGACGGCTCTCGGACTCATCGTCAGCGGTGTTCTGAGCAAAAGAGGCGGGCGCGAACGCAAGTACACCCGCGAATGCAAGCAAGCTCACGCCGTAGTTTAGGCGAGGTGACATCTGAAATTTCCCCAAATTCTAGATTATAATGAAAATCATTATCAAAAGGGGACTATGAAGTTAGATCTTGCGAGTCAATCTCATTATCATGTTCAGCGATGGATTGTTTTGCTCTGTGTCATGAATGCTTGAATTGCGGACACAAAAAAACCGGCGCCTGAACGCCGGTTTCGATGTTTCCATTTGAAGACGGCTTACGCTGCTTCTTCGCCACGCATGCCTGCTGCGTTCGGAGAAGGGTCACGCAGGACATAGCCACGTCCCCAGACTGTCTCAATGTAGTGTTGCCCCTTGGTCGCCTGAGCGAGCTTCTTGCGAAGCTTACAGATGAAGACGTCAATAATCTTCAGTTCTGGCTCGTCCATGCCGCCATAAAGGTGGTTGAGGAACATTTCCTTGGTGAGCGTCGTGCCCTTGCGCAGGGAGAGCAGCTCGAACATCTGGTATTCTTTGCCCGTGAGGTGAACGCGGTTGCCGCCAACTTCGACTGTTTTTGCGTCGAGGTTCACAATGATGTCACCGGTGCGGATCACGCTCTCAGCATGACCTTTCGAGCGGCGAACGATGGCTGTGATACGGGCAATCAGTTCGTCTTTGTTGAAAGGCTTTGTGAGGTAGTCATCAGCGCCATAACCAAGCGTTTTAACCTTCGCCTCAATGTCCGGGTTCCCGGAGAGGATGAGGACCGGTGTGTTCACACGGCTCATGCGAAGTTGCTTCAGAACGTCAAAACCTGAAATATCCGGCAAGGAAAGATCGAGAATGATGATGTCATACTCATAAACTTTGCCGAGGTCGACGCCTTCTTCACCAAGATCAGTTTGGTAAATGTTGAAACCTGCGGCCTTGAGCATCAACTCGATGCTTCGAGCGACTGCGTTGTCGTCTTCAATCAATAGTACGCGCATCAAGTCGTCTCCCGAATCACTTACAGTTTAACGCGTTGGCGGTCTTCATGTATAGGTAAACGCGCGAAGGGAAACAAAAGGTTAACGCAATATCATTTTTGCGTCGGCTATTTTAACGAAGATTGCACCACGTTTCGGGAGACGTGATCACAAGCCGTTAGTCATTCGCGTACGCTATTTTCAGAAATCGATTCGTCAGACGAGTCAAAGCCTGGTGCGCCGTCATTGCGAAGGCCCGTAAACTTACTTTATAAACAAGTTTGTAGCGGTTAAGCGCTCGGTTGGCTTGCGATGTGCGGTGATGGGATGAGCCGTGATAGCCGACGGATCATATCGTGTGATTGCAGTGGCTTCTGGCAAAAATCCACCCGACCGCAGGCCCGCGCTTCGTCCGTTAACGAATGCGCTCGAAGTTCGGAAACAAATAAAACCGGTGTATCGATCCGCATGGCGCGGATTTGTTTCACAACATCAAGGCCGGAAATATCGGGCAGCTCATCATCAACCAGAATGGCATCGAAGCTTCGGAACTTGAGCAGTTGAATGCCGCTCTCGCCGTGTTCGGTACATTCGGCCGAGTGACCGTGAGAGAGAAGCGTCTCCTGAAGCGTGCGCGTCACATCTCTTGATTGTGCGATCAATATTACGTGCATCTCGTCCCTCTTAGCACGGTTTCTGTCGCCGGACTTTGCAGTCCTGGTGAAAACTTGCGTGATTCATTGTAAACATAAAGAAAACGAACCCGAACTGTTCCGAAGAAAAGCAGAAAATTTCGAAATGCACGATTTGTGTTCGTTAACGACTGATTAGTCGGCGCACGGCAATCTGATGGAAAACACAACTTCAGTCAGGCCAGATAGTTCAATGCTTCAGGAAATGATCCGGCAGATCAAACGCGCGCCAACGGTCACCGCCGAAGGCGAAATCGTGGCGCTTGAAGGACTACGGCTGGAAGCCACGGGGCCAAGGTCCTCACTCCGCATTGGTGCGATTGCCCGCATTGGCACGATTGATGGCGCGCGCGCAGAAATCGTCGGGTTCAAGGGCGAGCGGGCCATTCTGCTTCTGTGTGAGACAAGTCAGGAAATCTATCCCGGCATTGCGGTCTTCTATGAGGCCGGTGTCAGCTATCTATATCCAAGCTCAGCCTGGCTCGGCCGCATTGTTGATCCGTTCGGCAATCCAATGGACGGCCGCGAAATTCTGCCGAAGGGGCCTTACGCCAAACCGATCGAAGTCCCGCCGCCGCCTGCGCATGGTCGCACACGAGTCGATGAGCGGCTTCATCTGGGTGTGCGCGTGATGGATCTTTTCACGCCATGCGGGCGCGGCCAGCGTCTGGGTCTGTTCGCGGGTTCCGGCGTCGGTAAGTCCACCCTGATGGGCATGCTCGCCCAGGGCGCGGATGCAGATGTGATTGTCATCGGTCTGATCGGTGAGCGGGGACGTGAGGTGCGTGAGTTTGTCGAGGACGCGCTGGGCGCATCAGGGCTGGCGCGCTCCGTCATCGTGACAGCGACGTCTGATGCACCAGCGCCGGCGCGTCGACGCGCAGCCTATGCGGCGATGACCGTGGCTGAATATTTCCGTGACCAGGGAAAGCAGGTCCTGTGTCTGCTCGACAGTGTCACGCGCTTTGCCATGGCGCAGCGTGAAATCGGGCTTGCGGCAGGTGAGCCGCCAACAACGCGCGGTTACACGCCATCCGTATTTGCTGAATTGCCAAAACTGCTGGAACGCGCCGGGCCGGGTGTGCATGGCACGGGTGCCATCACCGGGCTGTTCACAGTCCTTGTCGACGGGGATGATCATAACGAGCCGGTCGCTGATGCCGTGCGCGGTATTCTGGATGGTCACATTGTCATGTCGCGCCATATCGCAGAGCGTGGCCGCTATCCAGCTGTTGATTTGCTGAAATCCCTTTCGCGCTTGTCGAGCGCCTTGCAGGGACCAGAAGAGGCGGAACTGATCCGAAATGTACGCCGACTGGTATCGACTTACACCGATATGGAAGAGCTCATTCGGATTGGCGCTTATGCACCGGGTTCAGATCCGGATGTTGATCGCGCTGTGCGGCTGAATGAAAAACTCAATACCTTCCTGACTCAGAATGTGGGCGACCCGACGCCGCCTGAGGCTGTCCTGCAGGCGTTGAAAGAACTCTATGCTGAGGCGGCCTGATGCGAACGCTGGAAATCCTGCTCAAGCGCGCCAACCGGCAAATGGAAGAGCTGGCCATCAAGGCCAATCAGGTGGTTGCGCATCGGAATGATCTGATCACGCGGCGCGCCACATGCGAGGCAGCAACAACCGCGGAAGCTGCCATGATAGATGGCTCGCCGCTCGCCAGCATGGGCTTTGCAGCTTATCTCGATCTTCAGAAGCAGCGTCTTCGCCAGTTCGACGAAGAGCTTCAGGATGTTGAAGCCCAGCATGAAGCGGCGCAGCGCGAATTAAGTCGTGCTTTTGCTGAAGTCAAAAAGCTGGAAATGTTGATTGCCCGGCAGAAAGAAGCCAAACGTCTGGAAGATTTGCAAACAGAGCAATCCGCTTTCGATGAGCGCAGCTCACAGATGTTTGGTCGGAACTAAGCCTAGATCTGTACCCGAATGAACAGATTGTTCTTGTGGACATGCACGTCCACTTGCTCTTTAGGCACAGACAGCAGGGTCAGGCCGAGCTGAATTGACGCTTTTGCGTCTCCGCCCATGCCTGGGCAGTTGTCAGCCAGATTGAACAGTGTTTTGCGGGAGTCGATGATGGCACGACTGACGAATAGGTTCAGTGCGATGCCTTCGTCGACGCGTTCCGAGCGAACCGAAATCCGGTCTCCCTTGGCGCAGGCGCGCAGGATGCCGCCAATCAGATGCTGAATGCCCAGCGCGGCAAGTGGACGAGACCCAATCTGTGTGAACCAGGAGGTTTCCGTCTCCATGACGAGGTCGATCCCCATCTTGCGCGCATCCCGGCTGACCCGTTCTGCCGTGTCCAGAAGCAGTTCGTGGATCGGCGTTCGCGTTGCCTGGCTGAGATCGTCCTGCGCATAAGCGCGAATGGCCCGAACGGTTTCCAGCAAATGGGCGACATATTCCGCTGTTGCCTGACGTCCGGCGTCAATCATGGCTTCGTGCAGGGTCTGAAGGCTGATTTCAAGATATGAAAAAGTGCCGCTCAGTGTTTCGAGCGGCGCTTTGAGAGAATAGGGCTGTGCGTGTGGCGTCTGTTCTCTCGATGATCGGGATTTCTCAGCTTTCAGCTTGTGACGCAGCGTTGTGTTGATCGCGATCTGACGAAGCAATTCAGAGCTGAGATCGCGTTTATCAAGAACGGCTTCCGCGCCACCAGCAAACGCTTCGCGGCGGATAAGATCAGATCCATCAGAGGTCACCAGAACGATCGGCGCATCAGTAAAAGTACGAATACGTCGGATGTCGTCTTCAATGGAAACAGCGTCAGGGCGGCGGACATCAAGCATGATGAAGTCAGTGGAGGCTGTCTCACCACTTTGTTCAAAGTCGTCAATGCGCTTTGAAATGTCGATCTTCAGCTCGAGGTCAGACTGCACCATGTCGGAGACAATTTGCGCATCTTTGTCATTGTCCTCTACATAGTGAATTCGCATGTAAGGCCCTGCTTTTGTTCAGAACATAATACGAGCATTGATTCTTTAGTGCAATATATACTTAGCACTCATCCACAGACTCTATTAAACAGGTAATTTGTCCTGTTAATTTTTGTTCTGTTGAAAACGATTGCCTCCCTACTTGCTGGTTTTGTTTAAAAGTGACTTGTCGGTCTTTACCGATTCATTGCAGTCATAGTGGATCGTTGTCGGGGTGAACATCGTCACACCGGGGAGGCCTGCAATTAGCAAGAGCGAAACAGACGAGTCGTTACCAGCTGGGGCGGAACAGGGGCGTGCTTCGTCGGTCAGTCATGCCAGCAATCTAAATACAGAACATGTATTGGAGCAGGTTTCTTCTGCGCTTTCGCACGATATCCGCACGCCGCTTCGACATATGAAGCATTTCCTCGATTTCTTCGAGCGCTCCTTGAAGGAGCCGCTCAGTGATGAGGCACGTGAACATCTGGAGATCGTGAAAGAAAGCCTTGAGGAAACGGCAGACATGGTCGATGAGCTTGTCGCCTTCGGACGTGAGCACCAGAAGCGCCCGGCCCGTGAGGTGTTCTCAGTCTCAGAGATTGCACAGCTGGCCGTCGGGCGGTTGAAGGATTTGTGGCCGGAACGGGATATTACGCTGGAGCTGGTCGGTAACGCTTTGATCGACGCAAATCCAGCGCGGACCCACGCATTGCTGTTTCATCTGTTTGAAAACGCTGCGCTGCATTCTGACAAAGCGTCCGTTCAGCTGTCGGTATCCTTCCGCAAGATGGAAGGCGAACGAGTGCGCGTGATCATTGACGACAATGGCCCCGGACTGCGCCTCTCAGAGGATTCCGCTTTTCGTCTTTTTCAGAAGCTTTCAACAGAAAGCGATCGCCAGGGTGTGGGTGCGGGGCTGCCGATGGCGCGCCGCCTTGCAGAGGTGCAGGGCGGTGAGTTGCACCTTTCGCCGGAGACGTCAGCCTCCGGCGGTGCAAGATTTCTGCTCGATCTGCCAGGTGAGCTGGCTGATTGATCAGTGAAGCTCTTTGAGCTTGTCTTTCAAAAGCATACAGATTTCTTCGCAGGCTTTTTTGGCAGCAGGCGCAACGCCGACAAATGCCGTAAAGCCATGCGCAAGGCTGTCATAGCAGCGATAATCAACATCCACCCCTGCATCACTCAGGCGGTCAGCATAGGCTTTGCCCTGATCTACGAGCGGATCAAAGCCGGCGGTGGCGACAATGGCGGGCGCGAGGCCATCCAGCTGCATCTCATGGATTGGCGACAGGCGCGGATCTTCCGGGTCAGCATCATCGGGCATGTAATGCTGCATGAACCATTCCATCGTGTCCCGCGTGAGCGGATAGCTGTCGCCGAACAGGTGCATGCTTGGTGTATCTGAAGCAACGTCTGTTGCAGGATAAATGAGGAGCTGAAAGACCGGCTGCGGCTTGTGCTCGCGCTTCATTTCCTGAGCGACGATGGCGGCAAAATTTCCCCCCATGGAATCGCCAGCGACCATCGCCTGACCGGGAAGGGCGCCAAAGGAATCGGCATTTAGCAGCGCCCACTCGTAAGCGGCGACAGCGTCATCCAGGCCTGCAGGCCATTTGTGCTCAGGAGCCAGTCGATAGTCGACCGAGACGATTGGAAGACGACAGATCTTCGCCATCATGCCGCAAAACGCATGTGATGTATCAAGGTCGCCAATGACACCGCCGCCGAAATGGTAAAACACCATGAGCGGCATATTTGGGTCCTGATCGGCGGGTTTGTAGACGCGCGTCGGGATTGTACGGTCTTCCAGCACAATCTCGCTGTCTTCGGATGTCACGCCGTCTGGGAGCGATGTTGCGAACATGGCGAGACCGGCGGCTGATCCTGCGCGAGCATCCTGTGCAGACAGGGATGACATGGGCGGCTGGCTCGCCGCACCATTGGCGAGAAACTGGAAATGTGGGTCGAGTGTACGTCCGCCGAGCTGAACGGGCCGCCCTCCTGCAATTTTGACCAGAATGCCGGGTGGCAGTTTCAGCATCAGTCTGACAAGCGTTGCCTGAAAACTCATTTGTCTCCCCCTGAGATGTCTTGTTCTGTTTACTCGGTTTTTATGTCTTTTATGAGATCGCGCACACCATTCAAAATCATATTGGTGGCGAAGGCAGTAACCTGATCGATGATCTGTCCCTCGTCTCCGGTCTTTCGGGACACCATGCAGTCTCCGAGTTCGCGAGCAACGCCAATTGCTGCCGCAGTCAGGTATTCGGTATCCACATCGCCAGCGCCCTGACGAGCGAGGAAGTCTTCGATATCATTGCGAATTTCCTGAAAGACGGCCTGCATTTCAGGTGTGTCGACACGAACGCCGACTAGCGGGATGTGGTGCAGATCGTCAGCCTGGTTTGTCCGCTTGGAATCCATCAGGAACTGGAAATACGCCCGGATGGCACCACTGATATAATCTTCAAAACTCGTCGCCGTTTTGCGGACATCCTGCAAGCGGGGCCGAAACTGCGTGACGGACTGGCGCGCGAGCGCCTCAAAGACTTCTTCCTTTGATTTGAAGTAATTATAGAATGTGCCCGATGCGAGGTCGGTCCCGCGGATGATGTCGCGTACCGTGGTCGCTTCAAAGCCGAGTTCGGCAAACACATGTCTGGCGGCGACCAGAATGGCGTCCCGATTGGCGGCTTTTGCGCGTTCTCGTTTTCCCGTTTCCGGCTTTGCGGCGATGAAAGTCTTGCTCAAGGTTACGCGCTACTTCTGTCTGTACTTCAGGATAATCGGCAGATGGCAATCATGGTAATGGGAATCTGTCAAAACCTAAAGCGATTGGGCAAAGTCCCCGGTGCCATGCCCGGCCACTTTGCCCAATCAGTGGCATCACATGCCGCGCGCTCAGACAGTCGCCTCCGCCCGGGCTTCAACAGGTATGACATTGCCGTGTTTATCGGCGCGGGCTGCGCCGCGTTTCAACTCCTTCTTCAGGTCAGCACAATAAGCGTGAAAGTCGACCTGAATGGTATGCCGCGGTGAGTTGTAGAAATGGCCGGTGTGAAATTCGTTGTCGGCCTGAATGATGTCGTCGATCTGGTCTGCTGGTGGCAGGGCGTATTCGCCTGCGAGATATGCGCCGACGAGTTTTGACTGTTGTTCTGCGAAATTCACCAGCGTTGGCAGAGGCTGAGCCAGCCCCATGAAGAACAGATTGTCGAAGCCGGGGCGCACCATCCGCTTGAACAGATCGAAGCGGTTGTCTTTATCAGGGGTCAGCGCTGGGTCAGTGAAGAATGGGAAGCTGATATTGTATCCCGTCGCCCAGACGATTGCGTCCAGCTGCTCGCGGCTGCCATCCTTATAGATGACGCCATCGCCATCAAGGCGCTCAATAGCACCCTTGATCTTGATGTCGCCGCAGCCAACTCGCGTCAGAAACTCACCCGAAACGGATGGGTGACCGTCCAGAGGTTCATGATCCGGCTTCGGCAAGCCATAGTCTTCCATATTGCCGATGGCTTTCTTCACCGCCTTGCGGGCCAGCTTGCGGCCAATGCTTGTCGGGATCCAGCGTGGCAGAACCGCTTTGTCCGCGGGCTGTCCGTTCATGTATTTCGGCATCACCCAGATACCACGGCGCAGTGAGATGTAGAGATTCTTGGCGATCGGCTTCTGAGACAGTTCTGAGGAAATATCCATTGCGGAATTGCCGCCGCCCACGACCATCACATTCTTGTCCCGGAAGTCGAAAGGTTCGAACGGGTCGCGATAGTTGTGGCTGTGAACTTGATAGCCATTGAATTCGCCAGGATATTCGGTCGGAATGCGTGGGTCCCAGTGGTGACCATTGCAGACAATCAGCACGTCATAGACGCGGGTCTCGCCATTGGAGAGACGCACGCTCCAAAGGCCGTCGTCGCGGCGTTCGGCATGTTCGACGCCGGTATTGAAAGTGATCGTTTCCCGCAGCCCGAAATGATCGACGTAATTGTGGAAGTATTCCAGCAATTGTGCGTGGTGCGGGAAGTCCGGGTAGTGCGACGGGATCGGATAATCCTCGAAGGCGAGACGCCATTTGGATGTGTCGATATGCAGGCTCTCATAGCAGGACGACATGCCGTTTGGATTGTTGAAATACCAGTTGCCACCGATATCGTCTGACACTTCAAAACAGTCATACGGAATGCCGTAATCCTTCAGACGCTTCGCTGTGGTGAAACCCGATGGTCCCGCGCCGACTATGCATGCCTTCGGCAAACGCTTTTCGCCATCAAAAGCCATGATGGTATATCCTCCCAAACTTGCAGGTATTTCCTGTCTGATCTTGGGTTGAATGCTATGATACTTAACGTGGACGTCAATGGGGCAGAATGAAAATTAAAGCGTTCGGCTTAGTCAAAAATGCCTGCCGTAGCGGAAGGTTTGAATATCCCATCGCTTCGAAAAATGGCTTTCAACGCCCCGGTCAATCGGTGTAGATCATTACGCCATGACAACTGACCCTGATTTTTTCGATCTGGTGCGCCAGTATGCACCGAACGTGATCAACAATGTCCCCTATGCTCAGAAGCTGGGGTTCGAGCTGATCGATCTGGAGCCTGGACGTGCGATTGCGCGCGCTGGCTATAGCACGGAAATGATTGGTGATCCGGCGACCGGGGTCATCCATGGCGGCGTCGTCACAGCGCTGCTTGATAACGTTTCAGGCGTGGCGGTGATTGCCTCTCTGAAAGAACTCAAATCCACGGCGACGCTGGATCTGCGCATCGACTATATGCGCCCGGCTGAAGTCGGACGTGATGTTATCGCTGAGGCGGAATGCTATCACCTCACGCGGAATGTCGCCTTCACGCGGGCCTGGGCCTATCACGAGAGCAAGGATCATGTGATTGCCACGGCTGCCGGTTCCTTTGCGCTTAACGACATTCAGAATTTCGGTGGTCAGATTCCGGAAGGTGCCCTGAAATGAGCGGTGAAATTCTTGCGCGTCAGAGCAAGCTGCAAGGCTTTCTCGATCACACACCCTTTGCCAATTTTCTGGGGCTTCGCTGTGAAATCATGGGCGATGAGATGACGGCCATTCTGCCATTTCAGAGCAAGCTGATTGGCAATACCACAATTCAGGCGCTGCATGGCGGCGCTATCGGGGCCTTTCTCGAGCTGACTGCGATGGCACAATTGTTCCTGTTGTCTGAAGTGAATGCGCTGCCAAAGCCGGTCAATCTGACAATCGACTATCTGCGCCAGGGCCGTGCCGAAGATCTCTTCGCGCGTGCAAGCGTCACCAAACAGGGGCGCCGGATTGCAAACGTTCGTGCAGAAGCATGGCAGTCAGAACGTGAGAAACCAGTTGCGACACTTCAGGCGCACTTCCTGCTCAATAATTAAGATCTTCTGTTTTCAACAGTTCAAATAAAGCGTGTCATGCGTCAAAAAGACGGCGCATTTTTACTGACTATGAACCCGTTTAATTAACCGTTCGATTTTACGTTCGGCCAATCAAATGGGTAGCATTATGTTTGACTGGTCAGGCCTGAAAAATCTTCTTTCGATCCGCCGGGACGATGAGGTCCTGCTGCGAGCGCAGTTGACGGCGCTCGATCGTCAGGTGCCGCTCCTCTACATTATGGTCTGGGTCGGTGCCGTTGGTCTGGCAATGGATTATTACGGCACGGCCTCGAATGAAGCTGTCCTGATTTTTCCGGGGATCATTACACTCATATTCGGCGCGCGCGTTTTCGCCTGGTACAAAAACCAGGGGCAGGTTGATGACTTGCCAATCAATGTCGTCGTTCGGAAATTGAAAGTGGTGTTCTGGGCGGTTGGTTTTCTCTCCGTTTCGATCACCGCCTGGGGATGGATGCTGGCGTCCATGGGGTCGTCCGCACAGCAGGCGCATGCGAGCTTTTTCATAGCCTTTACACTGGTGGGCACTGTCTTTGCGCTGGTCCATTTCGCGCCGGCGCCAACATTGGCGATATTGGTGAGCGGCAGCTGCCTGGTCACGTCCGCCTTCGTCTCAGGTGATACCTCTCAGATGATCATCGCGGTCAATCTTGCGGTCATCCTGGTTATGGTGCTGGCCCTGGTGCATGCCTTCCAGAAAGGTTTTGTGAAACAGGTCCGCGCGCATGAAGCGCTGGAGCATGCCAATCACGAGATGAAGAAGCTCAATGCGGAGCTGACCTATCACCGCGATAATCTGAAAAAAGAGGTCGCCCACCAAACGGCGGCACTCCGAAGCCAGACAGAAAAGCTGGAAAAAGCGCTCGAAGCGGAACGTGAACTCACGGACATGCAAAATCATTTCGTGGCGATGGTCAGTCATGAGTTCAGGACGCCTTTGACGGTCATTGATGCCAGTGCACACCGCGTTGAGCGACGCATTGATGCCATGTCTCACGACGATGTCCGCGAGCGTATGAACCAGATCCGAAAATCGGTTGGACGGCTCTCCAGCATGGTTGAGCGAACGCTGGATGCTTCGCGCATCGCCAGCGGTCAACTCGCCTTTGTTCCGGAAGATGTGTCGCTTGCCAATTTGCTGCGCGATGTGGTCGGGCGTCATCGTGAAATCGCGACCGACCATGATATCCAGCTTCATATAGAGGATGTTCCAGAGCACATGCTCGGTGATCCACGTCTGTTGGATCAGATCATGAGCAATCTGTTGTCTAATGCGATCAAATATTCAAAGGGCAATCCGGTCATTCGGGTGTCGCTGATCGGGGCTGATGACAAGGTCACACTGAAAATACGAGACCATGGTGTCGGCATTCCGAAATCAGAACTTCATCATGTTGCCGATCGGTTTTTCCGCGCGTCGACCTCGAAAGGATTTTCAGGAACAGGCATTGGCCTCAACCTCGTCAGCAGCCTGGTGAAGCTTCACAATGGTTGCTTTCACATCGACAGCGAAGAAGGGCAGTGGACGGAAGTCACCATAGCTCTGCCAATCGGGAAAGACATGGTTTGTTGCTGTGGTGAGGAAGCGGGTGTTCAGGTGGAGGAGCGCCCGCTCCGGTCGGCCTCAGCCTGACGAGACGGTTTTCAGGCGTTCGCCCAGAACCCGTCCGCTTAGCCAGGCATTCTCAATCGTTCCACCAATATGCCAGTCACCACATGTGCCAATTTTGAGGTCGGGCTCCCAGCTTGCCGGAACGCCGACACCGGACTTCGGCGTGGCATAGAGCCAGCGATGGGCGGTGGCGATATCTGGCGTTTCGGAGCAGTCTGTTGCGGCGGCAAATGCGCTTACCAGTTCCGTCAGCACATCATCGGCTGACCAGTCGACATGATCTTCGCTCCATTCAGAGCTTGCCTGCAGCACCCAGGCTTCAGCACATCCGCGCTCCGGTTTCGCGCTATTGCGCACAAGCCTCGAAAAGGGACGTCCGTCCATATGGATCAGATCGAAATCAACCGGCACAGGGGCTGAAAAGGATAGCATGGCAGTCCAGCAAGGCGAGGACTCCACATGTTGAGCCTGTTTTGCCAATTCGGGTGCGATGCCATCCAGCAGGATCGCTGTTTGCTCGGCTGGTGCGGAACAGATCACGCCATCACACGCGAAATCGGGCATATCGTCTTCGAACGTCAGAACCCAGCTATCGCCATTCTGGCGTACTTCATGAATGCGGATGCCGAAGTGACAATCGAGTTCAGAAGCGAGGCCTTTGATGAGACCGTTCATCCCCGGGAGGCCGACATAATAAAGGGCTTCAGCGTCATCTGCGGCCTCAATACGGCCGGCAGAGTTCAGCTGTCCAATACGTGCCTGCCAGGGCTTCACCAAACCGGCTTCAACCCAGGTTTCCGTTAGCTCAGCAAATTCGCTCGATTGAGGGCGAAAACCAATGGCACCATGATCAAAGCGGATTTCTCCGTCTTTGCCTGGCATGCGGCGCGTTGAGCATCGTCCGCCTGGGCCACGTCCCTTGTCGAACAATGTTACCTCATGCCCGGCTGACATCGCTTCTTTTGCACAGGTCAGACCTGCAATTCCGGCACCGATCACGGCAAGCTTCATCTGGTTTCCCTTCATCGCTTTCCCCAAACTAATACGCCCGCTCGGAAAGGCGAGCGGGCGTCAAAAGTTTTTCGCTAAAGGCGAGCTTCAGGCCGCGTTCGTGTCAGACTTAGATGCCTGTTCAGACGCCAGATCCGCTACATAGCCTGTGAACGGTTCCAGCGCTGATTTCCAGTTGGAAATTGTGTCCGGTGAGAAGACGATTGCTGTTGGATACCAGGGCAATTGTCCGGTTCCAAGGAATGGCCAGGCGTTGGGTGAACCGATGATCGCGGTACGTGCACCGGAGGCGGCCGAAATATTGGTCGTTGCGTTCATGGGACCAACCACCAGATCCATTGCGCAGCAAAGCGCAGCCAGATCATCAAGATCGTTTTTCAGGTCGATGCCTTCAAGCTGGTGGATTTTAACGCCGAACTCTTTTTCGGCACGCTCAATATCTTCCTGACATTCGCCATATTGCAGGTTGATCCAGACCGTACCTTCGGTTCGCAGCGGTGCTTTCCACTGTTCGAAGGGAGAATAGTATTTGGAACGTTTCGCGGTCATCAGCATCGACTTCCAGAGGAAGCCGACTTTAAGGCCCGGGCCAAGCGCGGCAAGTTCGCGTCGCCAGTGATCCACACGCTTTGGGTCAGGCGTCAGGAAGCCACCTTCTTTCGGGAAGGCGTCGATTGAGGTCCTAAGTGCGCGTAGCACACTTGCCATGGGCGCCCAGAAGTCAAAGGATTTCCAGTTGGTGATGGTTGGGCAACCCCGAACCGGAATGCCGTTGCTTCGGATCGTGGCATGCTTGACGATCTTCGCTTTCGGGAAAGATCGTTCCATCAGCTGAACGAGGCGGGGCGCAACCGCAATGGTCAATTGTCCATCAGGGCCGAGCCGCTCCGTCAGGTCATGTGCCGCGTTCAGGAACAGAACTTCATCGCCCAGACCCTGTTCGCCTACGAGCAAGAAGGATTTGCCCTCAAGGTCTTCACCATCCCATTGCTGGCACGGGATCGAGAAAGATGTCGCCTTGGAGTATCGCGGATTGTTGCGGCACTCATAAGCGTCCCAGGCGCGATCCAGCTGGCCGGTACCGATCAGGGAAATCGCCTGCGCGTGTTTGCACTCGGCTTCTTCATTGTCTGGCAGAACGCCCATCTCGAGCGCTCGATCGAATTGCTGTAGCGCTTCATGGTGCTGGCCCTGTGTGGCGCGGCAATAGCCAATATTGTGATAGGCGCGCGCAAGGCCAGGGTCGATATCGAGCGCCTGATTGTAGAACAGGACGGCTTTATCGAAATCCGTCTGCTCCATCATGACGGTGCCGAGCGAGTTCCAAAGCAAGGACGAGCCCTGATTGGTATAAATCGAGGTGCGAAGGACTTCGATTGCGTCGTCAAACTGGCCTTTGTCCCTCAGAACGCAGGCCAGATTGTTCGGGCCTTCCACCATTTCCGGGGACATGCGGCAGAAAATGCGGAAGAATTGCTCGGCCACATCATAAAGTTCCATGCGCCAGGCCAGAAGACCGAGGTTCTGATAAATCTCAGGTTCTGTCGGATCGAGGCGATGGGCGCGCTCATACATCTCCAGCGCCAGGCTAGCGACACCCAGTTTATCGAGCGCGATGGCTGTGACGTGGTTGGCGAGCGCAATGTTCTCATCGATGGCAAGCGCTTCGAGGCCAAGGATCGCCGCCTCACGATAAGACTGTTCGCTGATCTTGCGGACAGCGCGTTTGAGAACGGGAATGGCTTTGCGAAGCTTGCCGTCTGCTTTGCTCGATTTGAAACGCAGAACGGTCTGTAGGGCTTTACTCTTGCCTGCGTCACCGGCTGAGTCGACGGGCAGGGGAATGGCGTTGCCGCTGAATGACAGGGCTTGTTCGATAGAGCTGCGCTGCACGGCGTTCGTCATGGGGCTCTCCGCAATTGTTCTCCTAAGCAATTGCCATGATGGTTTTAAGAAACGGCTAACCGATCTGCCCTGAATGCAATCAAGCATTAACCTGAATGACGTATGGAGTAATTGACACCCAAACTTGGCTGGAGGAAACCATGCCGCTCAAATTGTCCCTGAAGCCAGGCGAAAAATTCGTTGTAAATGGTGCAGTCATTCAGAATGGCGATCGCCGGGGCGTGCTTTTGTTGCAGAACAAAGCATCGGTTCTGCGTGAAAAAGACATCATGCAACCGGACGAGGTTACCTCTCCTGCACGGCGCATCTATTTTCCCGTAATGATGATGTATCTGGATCCTTCAGATATTTCGCAACCTTATGAGGAATTTGTGATGAGAATGACGGAATTTATGTCCGTTATTAAGAACCCCGTTATACTTAAAGAGTGTATAGCTTGTTCGAAGGATGTGATGGCGGGCCAATACTATAAAGCGTTGAGCCGCTGTAGAACTATAATGGCCTATGAAGAGGAGTGCTTCGAGCATGTCAATCAAGGCTTATCAGCAGACGGCGAGGCGGACAGAGAATCCGCGTGATATAGAATATCGGCTGTTTTCGCAGGTGACAGCCGCGCTCGTAGACGCACAGAAAGCAGACAAAACCGAGATCCGCGCAAAGATTGATGCTTTGGATTGGAATCGTCGCGTCTGGTCCGCTTTCGCAATGGATTGCGCAAACCCGGACAACAGTCTGCCAGCACAATTGCGTGCGAGCATCATTTCTCTGTCGATCTTTGTCGGCAAGCACACCTCTGCAATCATGCGTGAAGGTGAAGACATCCAGGATCTGATCGACATCAATCGTCTGATCATGCAGGGTCTGTCGGGCGAATCCTGATCTCGCCCGTCAGCCAGTTTTTTCTTTTTGAAATAGCAGCTTCATTCTAACGTCCCCTCATAACGATATGGGGGAATTTGATATGAGTGGTACGCTTCTGATGATCCACGGCATTGGCTGTGGTGGCGAAGTCTGGGACGTGATGCGGCCGGGCTTTGCGGCGGCAGGTTGGACCTGCGAAGCGCCAACACTTTTTCCGGATTTGCGAACGATCGAGACGCCGCCGGAGAGCATCGCTCAGCTCAGCTTCCAGGACTATGTCGATGACATGGCGCGCCGCTGTGACCGTATCTTTCAGGCGACCGGCGAGAAACCTGCGGTCATCGGTCATTCGATGGGTGGCCTGATCGCACAGAAACTCGTGGAAGCGGGCAAGGTCAGCAAAGCTGTCTTTCTGACGCCGGCCCAGCCCAAGGGGTGTAGTGCGCCGGGCCTGTCTATCCTGATTACCTTCGCCAATGTTGTCCTCTCCGGTGACGTGAAGAAGGGGCACAAGATCTGGAAATTCGGCTTTCGCTATGGCGTTCTGAACTGTGTCGACAAATCCCGTCATGATGAGCTCTATGCACTTGCGCGATATGACTCTGGCCAGGTTTACCGCGACATCGCAGATGGCGTGGAGGTTGATGAAGCGACATTTACGGTGCCGACACTGACCATCGCCGCCGGCAAGGACCGCGCAACGCCGGCGAAGTCTGTTCGCAAGATGACTGACAAGTATGCCGGTGCGCCTGTGCCAACCGATTTCATCGAATATGCAGACCATGCGCACTGGATCGTTGATGAGCCGGGCACCGTTCAGGTCGTTGACGATATTGCCGACTGGCTCGCCACGCACTGAGCAACATGCGGCAAGTCCTGCCGCCTTCGGTCTCCTTGTTCCCGGCATGCTTTTCCCAGCCAGAAAAAGCGTGTGTAGGGATGAAATAAATTTCAATAAAAATAGCGCACTAGGCGTTTACATCTGATTCACCAATGCGGCACGCGGATTGCGGTTTCTTCGGCAGGACAAAATGTCCATCCAGCTAAAATGGCTGGCACAAAGCCTATCCAGAATGGAAGGAAATCAAAATGGCTGCCCTTTCTGTAAACACCAATTATGGGGCGATGGTCGCCCTGCAACAACTGAACAGCACGAACATGGCTCTTTCCAGCACTCAAGAGCGCATCAATACCGGCCTGAAGGTCGCGTCTGCGAAAGACAATGGCGCCGTTTACGCCATTGCTCAGGGCATGCGCGCGGACCTGAAGGGTTTTGGTGTCGTTCTGGATAGCCTGGATCGCGTCTCGTCAACGACAGACGTCGCGCTTGCTGCTGGCGCTGCTATCTCCGATCTTTTGATCGATATGAAAGAGAAAGCACTGGCTGCATCGGACGAAACTCTGACGGCGTCGCAACGAGCTGCGTTCAGCGAGGACTTCAAGGCGCTCCGTGATCAGATTTCCACCATTGTCGGCAATGCCGAGTTTAATGGCGTCAACCTGATCAACGGTTCAACCAACGAGATTTCCGCGTTTGCTGATGCGAATGGTTCAAATAGCATCACAGTGCTGGATGAAAACCTGTCTCTGGGTGGTGGCATCGTCACAATCGGCGCCACCGCATCACTGGATACGGCAACAAACGCTTCGGGGATGGTTTCCACGATCGAGACATCGATCAACAACCTGAACCAGGCGCTCGCGCGTCTTGGCACTGCGTCCAAGTCGCTTGAGGTGCACACAACGTTTGTGACCAGTCTGCGTGATACGCTCGAGGCCGGGGTCGGCAATCTTGTCGACGCGGACATGGCTCGGGAGAGTGCGAAACTCCAGGCTCTGCAGACAAAGCAGCAGCTTGGCGTTCAGGCGCTGTCCATTGCGAACCAGGCGCCGCAAATCATCACTCAGCTGTTCCAGTAGACCATCCGGGAGCAGACGGAGGTCGGGTTTTCATACCCGGCCTCCACTTGCTCGCAACCTGATTGGAGCCCGCATATTTATGCGAAAACAGAAGCAACAGGCAGCCGCCGGTGGGTTATCCCCCGGCGGTTTTTTCTTGACCCGGCAGGCAGGTTTTGCCGGGGTAGGTAAGTATTGCCCGGCACTTCCGCCGGAACGGGAAAATTGCATCTAAGCGCGTAAACTTTTGGCGCAGCAATCCCGTACTTCCACGCTTTTTCCATTAACTAATCGCGTTTGGCCCAACCCTTGCAGTCCTTGTCTGCGAGGCAAAAGGCCTGTGTGAGCAAAATGCTCGCAAGACATAACCAGAATGGAGATCGCTAAAATGGCGAGTGTGAATACCAATTATGGTGCTATGGTTGCCCTGCAGCAGCTGAACGCAACCAATCGTGACCTTGAAACGACTCAGAGCCGTATCAATACAGGCCTCAAGGTTTCTTCCGCAAAAGACAACGGCGCTATTTACGCAATCGCTCAGGGCATGCGCGCTGACGTGGTTGGCTATGGTGTTGTCTCTGACTCTCTGGACCGTACGAAGTCGACCGTTGATGTCGCGATCGCTGCAGGCGAATCCATCAGCGACCTTCTGATCGAGATGAAAGAGAAAGCACTTTCTGCATCTGACGAGTCTCTTACCACCGCGCAACGTGCTGCCTTTAACGAAGACTTCAAGGCGCTGCGTGATCAGATCGCAACCATCGTTTCCAACGCTGAATTCAACGGTGTAAACCTCATCAACAACTCCACGGCGTCTATGGAAGCATTTGCTGATGCAGACGGCACATCCGTGATCACGGTTCTCGATGAGAACCTGTCTCTTGGTGGAGCCATCGTGACTCTTGCGGCAACGGCTTCCCTCAACTCTTCAAGCGTTGCATCTGCTGCTGTCACGACCATTGAAACGTCACTCGACAACATCAACCAGGCGCTCGCACGCCTCGGTACGGCGTCCAAATCTCTCGAAGTGCACTCGACCTTTGTTGCCAAGCTCAGCGATGTGACAGAAGCCGGTATCGGCAATCTCGTCGACGCGGATCTGGCCAAGGAATCGGCCAAACTGCAAGCGCTTCAGACGAAGCAGCAGCTGGGTGTTCAGGCACTCTCTATCGCCAACCAGGCGAGCAGCATTTCGCTCTCCTTCTTCCAGTAAGAAGGACGGCGCGCTTCGCGCACCAGACAATAGAAAGGGTGGCAGCCCTTCGAAACACTACCGGGCCAATTGGCCCGTTTTTTTTTGTTTTAAAATTTCGCAAAGACAACCCTCAGGGGCGCATAAAAATAGTCAAATTTTTCAGTAAGTTAGAAATAAATTTGAAAAAAATTATATCGAAAACGTTTACGGAAAAATCAGCAAGGAAATTTTTGCCGGTCCCTTTTTGCCGACCCGGCAAAACCTGCCGGAGATCGGAAAAAGTTTAAGTAGTCTTCCTGATCACGTTAAGGCTTTTACCCGATAAACCGGGCGAGACGCGATTTTCCATTAATCTTCAGTTTGGTCCGGCATTTGCGATGCCCTTTTCGGACAAAAAGTCCAGCCGAGCAAAAGGTTCGGTGAATAAATAAGAAAATGGAGATCGCTAAAATGGCGAGCGTGAATACCAATTACGGAGCAATGGTTGCTCTGCAACAACTGAACTCGACCAATTCAGACCTCGAGACTGTTCAATCCCGCATCAACACAGGCATGAAGGTTTCTTCTGCTAAAGATAACGGCGCGATCTACGCTATTGCTCAAGGCATGCGCGCAGACGTTGCTGGCTTCGGTGTTGTTCAGGAATCTCTGGACCGTGCAAGCTCGACTGTTGACGTTGCGATTGCTGCTGGCGAAGCCATCAGTGACCTGCTGGTCGACATGAAAGAGAAAGCTCTTTCTGCTTCTGACGAGTCTCTGACAACAACTCAGCGCGCTGCGTTCAACGAGGACTTCAAAGCCCTTCGCGACCAGATCACAACGGTTGTTTCAAATGCCGAGTTCAATGGCGTCAACCTGATCAACAACACGACAGCTGGTATCAACGCTCTGGCGGATGCAGACGGCACGTCTGTCATCACGACAGCTGACGAGAACCTGTCGCTCGGCGGTGGCATTGTTACGCTTGCTGCAACAGCGACAATCGGCACAGCTACGCTGGCTTCTGGCGCTGTTGGCACGATCGAAACGTCTATCGACAACCTCAGCCAGGCTCTCGCTCGCCTCGGTACAGGTTCCAAGGCGCTCTCAGTTCACTCTGAGTTTGTCACCAAACTGAGCGATGTAACGGAAGCTGGTATTGGTAACCTGGTCGATGCGGACCTGGCTAAGGAATCTGCGAAACTTCAGGCGCTTCAAACGAAGCAACAGCTTGGTGTTCAGGCGCTTTCTATCGCCAACCAATCAAGCAGCCTGGCGCTGTCCTTCTTCCGCTAAGGGAAGACCAGTACTACATAAAAAATTCAAAAAATCAGGGTTATACCCTTTCACTGCCGGGCCAATTGGCCCGGCTTTTTATTTTGTGCCGACCATTGAAAATCGTCCGGCGGCAAAAATTACCTGGCAAAATGTGCCGATCGGCAATTCAGTTCCGAAGCGTAAATGGCCGTTAACGCTACTCATGTTTTTGTTAACCAATACAATGCCGTAGGCGCGCAGTTGGGGCGTTTTCAACCTTAACCATGCCGGTGGCACTCCTTTTGCGATGTGAGGTCACGGGAAGAATCCCGGAGAGCAAAATGCTCAGAGAGTTCCCGAGATGGAACCTCAAAGACCAGAAAGGAAAGCCAAAATGGCAAGCGTGAACACAAACTATGGGGCAATGGTTGCCCTGCAACAACTGAACTCAACAAACAAAGACCTTGAGACAGTTCAATCCCGCATTAACACCGGGCTGAAAGTTTCGTCTGCGAAAGACAATGGCGCGATCTACGCTATTGCTCAGGGCATGCGTTCTGACGTCGCCGGTTTTGGCGTGGTGAAAGAGTCTCTCGATCGTGCAAGCTCGACAGTTGATGTCGCTGTTGCTGCTGGCGAAGCCATCAGTGACCTGCTCATCGACATGAAAGAGAAAGCACTGTCTGCGTCTGATGAGTCTCTGACCGCTACGCAGCGCTCGGCCTTCAATGAAGACTTCAAAGCACTGCGTGATCAGATCACCACCATCGTTTCCAATGCTGAATTCAACGGTGTGAACCTGATCAACGGGTCAACCAACGGCATCAATGCGCTCGCAGATGCTGATGGTACTTCCGTGATCACCACAGTTGATGAAAACCTCTCTCTTGGTGGTTCGATCGTTACGCTTGCGGCTACGGCTTCCCTCAGTTCTGCGGGTGTCGCGTCTGCAGCCGTTTCAACGATTGAAACTTCGCTTGAAAACCTCAACCAGGCCCTTGCGCGTCTGGGCACAGGTTCAAAAGCGCTCTCAGTGCACTCCGATTTTGTGACGAAACTGAGTGACGTGACAGAGGCAGGTATTGGTAATTTGGTCGATGCTGACCTGGCCAAGGAATCTGCGAAATTGCAAGCACTTCAAACCAAGCAACAGCTCGGTGTGCAGGCGCTTTCTATCGCAAACTCTTCAGCCGGAATCGCATTGTCCTTCTTCCGCTAGTGGCAATCTGGACGGAGCACTCTTTGAGGGTGCTCCGTCGCTTGCCGCATAAGGAAAGGTTCAGGCAATGGCCGGAGATCTTGATCTTAGTAGGATTGCAGCACCGCTATCCGTTGAGGGTGTCAGAGAGCTTTCAAATCCGAATACGCAAACGCAGCCGAAATGGTCGGATGCAGATTTTGAGTCGCCCGATGTTTCCGGGCAAAGGCGAAAGGCGCTGGAAACGGCGCTCGCAGTTGAGAATATCTCGACCAAGGGGAAACTCGTCATTGAACAGGACGAGGAAACGGGGCGGTTTATCCAGAAAATTATAGACCCGAATAACGGGGAAGTGCTCGAGCAATGGCCTGAGGAAGAATTTCTCGAAATGGCTAAGTTGATGGGTGAGGCGTATGGACTTCTGATCGACCGTAATGTCTGACTGCGGCAGAAAAGTTCGGATTTTTTTGAACACGCCAACTAATCATTAACGTTAAGGGCCCAAAACTTCTATCCGAAGCAGGAAAGTTAATTGATTCCTGCCAGGAGAGAGAAAATGGTCTCGAGTATTCACACCAATTCTGCCGCCATGAGTGCGTTGCAGACGCTGGCAGGCACCAATTCGGAGCTCGAAACGGCTCAGAATCGCGTGTCCAGCGGTTATAAGGTAGCTGGATCCAGAGATAACTCTGCGGTTTACGCAGTCGCGCAGAACATGCGTGGCGATGTGGCGGCGCTGACCTCGGTCAGTGCGAGCCTTGATCGTGCCAACTCCATTACAGATGTCGCAATCGCGGCAGGCGAGGCAATCTCGGACCTGCTGATTGAAATGCGTGAAAAGGCGGTTTCTGCCAAGGACCCGTCCATCGATTCCATCGCGCGTGAAGCGTATAACAACGACTTCAAGGCGCTGATTGACCAGATTGGCAAGATCATCAGAACGGCTGAGTTCGATGGTGCTAACCTTCTCGACAACTCACTCACGAACGGTATTGCCTTCCTTGCGGATGCGCAGGCAGTCGAAACACTGTCCGTGTCTTCCGAGGATTTCTCATTTTCAGGCGCTATTCTGACGTTCGGGACAACCGATAGTCTTGGCACTGTTGCGCTGGCATCTGCAGCCGTAACAGCGGTCAATGCCAGCCTGAACAATGTTAACGCAGCGCTGTCTCGTCTGGGCTCCAGTGCCAATCAGATTGATGCGCACCTGAACTTCGTCAGCAAGCTGACCGACAGTCTTGATGCCGGTATTGGCTTCCTTGTGGACGCTGATTTGTCTAAAGAAAGTGCACGATTACAAGCGCTTCAGGTCAAACAGCAGCTGGGCGTTCAGGCGCTGTCCATTGCGAACCAGAACCCGCAAACCATTCTGTCCCTGTTCCAGGGGTAGAAGAAAAACCAGTTCGGCGATTAAGGATCTGGTCTTCCCTAGTCGCTTACTTGAAGGCCCGGAGGCGCATTCCTCCGGGTCCTTTTTGTATCTGGAGACCGGCTCTAGGCCGCTTCTGTGTTTTCCCGTGCGTCGCGCTGATATTCCTCGTCGCGGTCCATCGCAATCTTACTGCGCACGGTCTCGCTGTCATAGCCGTACTGGTGCAGGGCTTCGCCTGCCATTTGCAGGCCTGCTTCAACGACTTCCGGCACGACGTGATTTGCGCCCGCTTTTTTCAGAAGGACTGCGTGTTCATGATCATGCGCCCGCGCAATGATCGGAATGTCCGGGCGCATGGCGCGTACTGCGCGAGTCATTGCTTCAACGCCGCGCGCGTCGTCAATTGTCGCGATGAAAAGGGCAGCGCCATCTATTCCTACCGAATGCAGCATTTCAGGTCGTGAGGCATCACCGATATAGGCTTTCCAGCCAGAATCCCGGGCCGCAGCAGCCAGTTTTGGGCTGCGCTCAATGGCAACGATTTCGGCTTCTTCGTGGGTCAGTACACGGGCGATGACCTGTCCGACACGTCCGAAACCCGCCACGATCACGTGGCCGCGCTCATCAGAGAAGTCCGAATTGTCGGTCACCTCTTCTTCAGTCTTTCGGTTCAGTCCGGCCAGCCATTTTCCGAGTCTTGAAAGGGGAGGAATTCCTAGCATGGACAGGCCTGCAACGGCGGCCAGGGGCGCCCCGATATCCGATGGCATCAGTCCGGACGCGGTCGCGGTCGCCAGAACCACAAAAGCGAATTCCCCAGCCGGCGCCAGAAAGAAGGCGGTCTCTATGGACAGGCGCGCATCACGCTCAAAAATATAAACGGCCAGGAAGGCGGCAATCAGCTTCAGGGCCAAAAGGCCGAGCAGGCCCGCTATGATCAGTCCCGGATTGCCAAGAATGCCCGGAATATCGAGTCCCATGCCGACCGTCATGAAGAACAGGCCGAGCAGAATGCCTTTAAATGGTTCGAGATCCACTTCGGTCTGGTGTTTGAACTCTGTCTCGCCCAGTAGAATGCCGGCAAGGAAAGCGCCGAGCGCCAATGATAGGCCGGCTGTTGCCGTGATAGCCGCTGCGCCCACCACGGTCAGCAGCGTGAGTGCCATCAGAAAATCGCGCCCGCCTGATGAGGCAACCATCTGAAACAGCCGACGCAGCACGAATTTGCCAATCAGAAAGATGATCGCGATGGCGATCAGGCCCTGAACAGAGGCTTCGAGAAGGACGGTCGAGATCTTCTCATCGGCGTTCAGATTAACGAGGCCGACAAAGATCAGAATGGGGGCGACCAGCACATCCTGAAACAGAAGGACGCCAAATGAGGTTCGACCAACGGGCTTTGCGGCTTCACGGTTCTCGACAAGGAGCTGCATCACGATCGCAGTTGATGAAAGAGCGAGGGCAAGGCCTACGACCATTGCAATCTTGATGTCGACACCCAGCGCGCCGACCACCAGTGAGATCGCAACGGCGCTGAGTGCGGCCTGTAATCCGCCGATTCCGAAGACGGTTCGCCGCAGTCCCCACAGTTTTTCAAACGAAAACTCCAGCCCTAACAGGAAGAGTAGGAACAACACGCCTAATTCCGCAAACGGCGCCGCTCCCTCCGGTTCGGATATGGAAATAAATTCGAGGACGGGCCAACGTTCTGTCAGTGCGCCGAGCGCATAGGGGCCGAGAATGATACCCGAGACCATAAAGCCGACGACGGCGGGCAATTTGAGGAAGCGAAAGACGGGTACGGCGACGCCGGCCGCGAACAGAAACACCAATGTGTCTTTGATCAGAATGTCTTCGCCATGTGTTGCCATTTGAAATTCGCCCTGTTCCCTTGTTCGAAACCTAGCGGGAAATGAACAAGTCTGTCAGCGTTTAAGGGTAAAGTTTTGTCAGAAAGTTGGAAGCTGATGCTGGAAAATAGCCACCATTTGCGGGAACTGCTTGCGACAAGCTCTGAGGATTAAGACAGAGTTGTGATATTCAGCTTGTGATCGCGATTTCCGGGTTGCTTTTTGATCGATAACACGTCAGAGCGAGCGCCATGTCCACTGAGCTTCTAAATCTGTTTTCCGCAACGTTTGTTACGTTCTTCGTCCTGATCGACTGTCTGGGCGTTGCTCCGGTGTTTGCGTCCATGACGGCACCAGGCGGGGCGAAATATGCGCGGCGCATGGCGATCAAATCCGTCATCGTGGCGACGATTATCGTGTTCGCCTTTGCTTTCGGTGGCGCATGGCTTCTGGATCAGATGCACATCTCGATTGATGCCTTTCGTGCGGCAGGCGGGGCGCTGCTCTTTCTGATCGCGCTCGATATGGTTTTCGAGAAACGGACAGAGCGCCGCGAAAACCGTGCTGAAGAACACATGTCAGATCACCATGTTCCGGAAGACGATATTTCGGTTTTCCCACTCGGTATTCCAATGTTGGCGGGACCGGGCACCATCGCGACGGCCATGCTCTATATGGGTAATGCCGAAGGCGATGTGATGGAGCAGATTGTGGTGCTTTCGGCGCTCGGCATCAACATGGTGATTGTGTTGATCGTGTTCTTGATTGCAGGGCCGCTAATCCGTTTCATGGGTGACAGTGTCGCCGGTGCGCTGACGCGTATTCTGGGCGTTATCCTCGCCGCATTGTCGATCCAGCTGCTGATTGACGGCATTAAAGGCGCGTTCAATCTCGGCTAAGCCAGCGCAGGTGATGGCTTAGCCTGTTTTATCTACTCAATCGGTTACGCGGATTTTCGTGCCGCATCGCCCGGCTTGTCAGTTGTTGCTGGTGCAAGGTCCGGGTAGGCGAGCTTGAGCATTCCCATCAGGCCGCGAGCATCGAGACGTTCCGGATTGCGGTTCGATGCGTAGTAGAAGCCTTCTTCGACTGTGCTTGCGCCAAGGTCGAGCCAAGTATTCAGAAGCTTCTGGTCGAGAGCCGGCAGAATGGCGTAGCGGTCCCTGATCTCGATCGTTGAGCGACCGTCATCCTCGGCAACCATGGTCTCGTGCAGCTTCTCACCCGGGCGGATGCCAATGATCTTGTGCGGCAGGGAAGGGGCAATGGATTTTGCCAGATCGACGACAGTCGTCGATGGGATCTTGGGGACAAAGATCTCGCCGCCCTTCATCAGTTCCAGGCTGGAAAGAACGAAGTTCACGCCCTGATCGAGTGTGATCCAGAAGCGGGTCATACGCTCGTCTGTGATCGGCAGATGGTCTGCGCCCTCAGCAATAAGCTTCTTGAAGAACGGCACGACAGAGCCGCGTGAGCCAACAACATTGCCATAGCGCACCACCGAAAAGCGACAGCCGTCGCGACCGGACAAATTGTTCGCGGCGCAAAAAATCTTGTCGGATGCAAGCTTGGTCGCGCCATAAAGGTTGATCGGGCTTGCCGCCTTGTCGGTGGACAGGGCAATGACGCGTTTGACGCCAGAACGGATGCACGCATTAACCACGTTCTCTGCACCCATAATGTTTGTCTTTACGCATTCCATCGGATTGTATTCAGCGATAGGCACATGCTTGAGAGCAGCGGCATGAATAACGTAGTCGATATCGCGCATCGCCATTTCAAGGCGGGCTTGATCGCGAACATCGCCAATAAAATAGCGCAGAAAGTCATGCTTCTGCGTCGGAAACTCCTGAGCCATTTCATATTGTTTCAGCTCATCACGAGAGAAAACGACCAGGCGACGCGGCGTCCAGTTTTCTGAAATGATCTTGACCAGTTTTTTGCCAAACGAGCCGGTACCACCAGTGATCAGAATGGATTTGCCATTCAGATCCGGAAACGGACTTTCAAAATCGCGAGTGATTCCAGACAGGAAATCTTCTGACTCTTGCGCGAAACTCATGGTCTGAACCCTCTCGTTTTGGCTCAAATTCTTCGATCCCGTTAAACATATCCCGCTTTTGCTTTACCAATCCTTAGCGTCCCTAACGTTAATTTGAGAGCTATGAAGAACACGCCTGTTTCTGTTGTGCTGTGCGCACGCAATGAAGCTGATCGGATTGAAAAGTCGATCCGGGCCATTCAGGCGTGTCAGCCAGACGAGCTGATTGTGGTCGATGGTGGTTCAACGGACGACACTGTTGCTATTGCTGAACGTCTGGGAGCACGCGTTATCCGGTCCGGCGGCAAAGGGCTTGCGCCTGACCGTCAATTGGGTGCCGATCACGCAACTTGTGACCTGGTCGCCTATATCGATGCGGACCATCGGCCGACGCCAGATGCAATCAACGGCTTGCGCCGGGACATGGAAGAGTTTGGGCTCGACGTGGTTCAGGCAGGTGTCGGTATAGAAAACAACGGCTTCTGGAACCGCGCAGAGCATGACGCCATGGTCGTCTTTCAGCATAAGCCAGGGCCGCGCAGCCAAATGATTGGTGTCGCACCGACGCTGTATCGCCGTGAAGTGCTACAGGCTGTTCGCTTTGATGAGGTCAACAAAGACCAGTCCGACGATGCGGACCTGTTCAAGCGGATCGTCGACACTGGACTCTACACGTTTGGCGTCGGACGTACAGTTGTCCCGCAAGAGCATCACTCTGATTTTTCGGAATATGTCGGAAAGTTTCGCTGGTATGGCCGCCGCGATGCAGAATTCATTCGAACGCATCCGGACCGCGCTCATTCCATGCTGTTTCATCTGTTCGTTCGTTATCCGATCTGGAGACCGATCAAGGCGGTCGCGATGGGCAAACCTCGCGCTGCGATTTATTTCTGGGTGTGTGGTGGCATCCGGCTTGGGATCGTCATCAGGAAAACGATCTCAAATCTGTTTTCATCGCCATCGCCCAAGACTGAAACAGGAGATGTCACATGACCCTTGCTGTGGTTGTACAAGCTCGGATGGGGTCATCGCGCTGCCCTGGTAAAGTGATGATGGATCTCGGTGGAGCGCCGTTTCTAAAACGCTGTCTGGACCGATGTGATCGCATTCCGGGGGCCGACCTCGTCGTATGCGCCGTACCCGACAACGCGCATGATGATCCAGTGGCTAACGCTGCCGCAAGCTGGGGATACGCGGTTGTGCGTGGTTCCGAGACGGACGTCCTGGCGCGATACGCAAAGGCGGCTCGGGAAGTCCAGGCCGATGCAATCATGCGGGTCACATCCGATTGTCCTTTGATTGATCCGGAGATCTGCGGAGAGACCATTCGTTACTGGCAGACGAGCGGAGCGGATTATGGCTGCAACAACATGCCACCAGGCTTTCCGCATGGGCTGGATTGTGAGGTCTTCGATGCAGATGCACTCTTTGCAGCAGAAGAACTGGCAACCGATCCATATGAACGCGAACATGTCACGCCATGGATCCGCAGCCATCCATCCTTGAAACGGTCGACAATTCAGGGGCCGGGAGGTGGTATCGAAACCTTACGGTGGACGCTCGACTATCCGGAAGACGTCGAAATGTTTCGCGCGCTTTACGCTGCGTTAGGAGATTGCGCACCGATGGCCAGCGCCAGCGAATATCTCTCAATGTGTCTTCGCAGGCCTGATATCCCTGCGATCAATGAGATGCGTCACGATCCGGCGCGGCTCGCGGCGACTTTGCGGGCCGACCTGACGAGCGAGATGGTCTCTCTGCGAGGAGCGGCCTGATGACGGTTCTGGTTCTTGGTGCAACTGGTCTTCTTGGCCGTGCGGTTATGAAAGAGCTGAAGGCTCGAGGTATTCGGGCACTCGGGGCGGCCCGCTCAGGAACAGATCTCGCGGTGGATATTTCCAACCGAATGGCTCTGTTTCGACTGCTCTGTCGGGTCGACTGTCAGACGGTGATCAACTGCGCCGCCAATATCAATCTGGCGGAATGCGAAGCTGATCCTGAAATGGCATACAAGGTGAATGGCGCTCCGGTTGGTGTGCTTGCAGCCTGGAGTCTGCAGACCGATAATCGCTTCATCCAGATTTCGACCGATAATTACTTCGAAGGGTCTCTGCCGGTACAGCATGACGAACAAGCGACCGTGAAGCTGAAGAACGTGTATGCGGCATCGAAATTTGGTGCAGAAACGATGGCTCTGAAATCGCCTTTGAGCCTCGTTCTGCGCACAAATATTTGCGGCGCAGAGAAAGGGTTCGGAAAATGGGCTCTGGATGGCCTGTTGAATGAAAATCCGATCTCTCTTTTCAACGACTACTTCACTTCGACCATGCATGTCGGTGCCTGCGCGCAGGCGATCGTTGATCTGATGCTCAGCAAGCAGACCGGATTGATGAATCTTGCGTCCCGGGAAGTGTCTTCGAAGGCGCAATTCGTTCACGCCATGGCGAGCGAGCTCGGTATTACACTTGACTGGGCAGTTACCAAATCAGCGGCAGGCATGGCGCCGGAGCGCGCACTTTCCTGCGGACTTGATGTCAGTCGCGCTGAACAGGCGCTCGGTCGTCACTTGCCAGATCTCAAAGACACAGTACGCGCGCTTATCGCGGAGGATGCCAGATGCGTTACGCTCACGAATTTAAAATCGGCAATCGCCGTATAGGCCTCAACGAACCGACTTACTTCATTGCGGACATTGCCTCCTCACACGACGGTGAATTGTCCCGTGCGAAAGAGTTGATCTGGCTGGCCAAGGAAGCGGGCGCGGACAGCGCCAAGTTTCAGCATTTTCTGGCCCGTGACATCGTGTCGGATGAAGGTTTTCAGGCGCTTGGTGGTCAGATGGCGCACCAATCTGACTGGAAACAATCGGTCTATGATATCTTTGAAAAGTACCAGACACCGCGTGACTGGACGAATGAACTCGTTGCGGAGTGCAAAAAGGCTGAAATCGACTTCATGACCACGCCATATGACATGGCGGCGATTGAGTTGGTGGACCCGTTTCTGAAAGCCTTCAAGATTGGCTCGGGCGATATCGGCTGGTCGCAATTCATTGAGGCTGTATGCGATCGTGGGAAGCCCGTTTTTCTGGCGACCGGCGCAGCAGATATGGATGATGTCGAGCGCTCGGTTGAGGCGGCACTTGGCAAGACGCGTGAGCTTTGCCTGATGCAGTGCAATACCAACTACACAGGCAGTCTCGAGAATTTCGCAAATGTGAACCTCAATGTTCTGAGGAGTTTCGCGCTGAAATACCCGGGTATGCCTCTGGGATTGTCAGATCATACGCCCGGCCATTCAGCTGTGCTCGGCGCTGTGACACTGGGCGCATGTGCTGTCGAAAAGCACTTTACCGATGACAATGACCGCGACGGTCCTGATCACCCGTTCTCCATGAATCCGCAAAGCTGGCGGGATATGGTCGATCGCACGCGAGAGCTCCAACTCGCGCTTGGTGACGGAGTGAAACGGATTGAGGCGAATGAGATCGACAGCTCTGTGGTGCAGCGTCGCTGTATGCGTCTCGCAAAGCCGGTGTCTGAAGGAGACATTCTCAGCGAAGATTGCCTGGAAGCCCTGCGTCCAAGGCCGGAAGGATCTGTGGAGCCGTTCGAGCTTGAACTTGTGATCGGTCGGCCAGTTCGGGCAGCCCTGAAAAAGGGTGACGCCCTGATGTGGGAGCATGTTGGCTGATGCTGTTGGGTGAATATACGGGCCTGCGTGCCATTGAAGAGGATGACCTCGAGCAATTGCTTGTCTGGCGCAACGATCCCGCCATGCGTCGCTATTTCCGGGAGTATCGCGAACTGTCTATGGCGAACCAACGCGCCTGGTATGAAAGCAAGGTCTTGGGCGACCCTGCGACGCGCATGTTTGCGATCGTGGAACGCGGAACTGAGCAGCTCATCGGTGCCGCGGGTCTTTGCTATATCGATTTCATCAACCGGAATGCTGACTTTTCGATCTATATCGGTGCGGACGATCTCTACATTGATGATGAGTTGGCCCCGGATGCCGGGCGTGTGTTGCTGAAGTATGGGTTTGAGGAATTGCACCTGCATAAGGTGTGGGCAGAAATTTATTCCATAGACGATGCCAAGCAGCGTCTTTTCTATGAGCTTGGTTTTGCCAGAGAGGGCGTCCATCGCGAGACTCACTTCACCGAGGGTGGGTGGGTCGATAGCCTGTTTTATGGACTCCTAGCCCGCGACTTCGAAACATAAAGCTCGTATTATCAAGGCTTAAAGATTTTTCATAGTTTTGCTATTGATAATCATTCTCAGTTATGAATAAGCTAGTCTCGTTGAAAGGGACACGGCCTGTAGGGGCGATGTATCGGGATGTCGGCAACTCGGCTCTTCTGTCTGTCGGTTGCGTTATTCCGAAGTTCAGACGGCGTTGTGCAGTCACGTGGCGCGGTTTGGATTTGCAAATGGTTTGGCAGTTTGTCGGCCCCGGCGCATCGCTCCTCCCCAAGACGTGTCCTCCCGTTCAACACGCTTGAAATCCAACTGGCCGCAACGGGTCCTAGCAGTCACGAGCCATGTCCGGTTCTGGAAGCACCTCCTTCGGAACCGGCCCCGTTGCGGCCTCCTTTTTGGGGTCCATTATGCCAGATTCAGCTTTTCACCGGGATGTTACCTTGTCGGAACTTGGTCATGGCGCGGGGTATTTCCTCTGGGGATTTCGGGCGTTCGCGTTTGGGCGCCATCAATGTGGGTGCCTGAAGCGAGGCTACAATGTTTTGTTTGATGCGCTCAGTAACGACGTACTAAACGACATTTCTGATTTGAGTGCTTTGCTGGGCCGTGTCGGGGGACGCCGTATCAAGCTGGCGAAACCTGGCTGTATGCATGTCACCCACGATGAGGCGTCATTGCTGGCTGCGATCTGCGCCGCCCAGGATGGGGATGTCGATCTGAGAGATGCGCACCTTTCCTGGCTAATGGCCGGAGACGCCGATCAACGTGTGAGCTATATCTGTGAACGTGTTGGCGGCCTGTTTCGTGTGATTGGTTATCCTATAAATGCGCCTGGGCAGCAGGTGACTCACGAGGAGCCGTCGGTCTCTCTGAACAGCTTGCAGGTGGTTGGAACAGCGTGAGCATGTTCTTACGGGTGGGCTTTTGAGCGCCGTCCCATTAACGGGTTTGCCCCGGAAATTTCGTGTCACTTCGCGTATTTTGACGTGCTTCGTTAAGAACTCCGTTATCTGAATTGTGGATAATCAGAGCCAAACCCTGCCAGCAGTAGGCTGGTCTGGGATGTTTGGTGGCACTCCTATGGTGGATCTGGTTCCCTTCGATTTCTCGGCTTTGTCGGGATACTATAATGCGAAGATCAATTATCGGCTGGCGTCTCAGACCTCAGCTGCGAGCCAGGCTGCGTCTGCCACTCCGAACTCAAACGCTGTCGCAGATAGCGAACTGCCATGGCGCCAGGAAGTCGATGCCAAGAAAGCGCTTATCTCTGCGATGGGGGCGGGTGCTTTCATCTCGGACAGTGCTGCGCGCGAAGCGCGCGGGGATAGCAGCGATGTTACAAAAATTCTGCTCGCATATGAAGCCCTGGCGCAAGCCAAAGTCATCGCAGACGCCGCGTTGGAAGGTGATCTCCCGGTTGGGCAGGAGGGGCGTGCTCAGAAACGCATCCTTGAGGCGATCAATGATGTGTCCGGATTTCTAGACAGCGTCGACATCAAGAAATCGATCCTGATCACGGGTGAGCGCGTTTCCGTCGCTCAGAGTGAAGTCGCGATTGCGCGCTCAACGTATGAGTACAATACGAAAGTGCTGCACGAAGGCGACTATGACGCGGAAGTTGCTGCTTTTCAGGGTAGCAAGACATTCAGCATTCAGGTCGACAAGATCAACTCCACACAAACCGTCAATATCGATCTCGCCGAAATGGGCGGGACGGTTCGAAACCTCGATAATGTTGCAGACTTCATCAACGGTAAGCTCGAAGAAGCCGGAATTCGAACACGGTTTGAGCGTGTAAAGGTTGGCACCGAAAACGAAGATGGCGTGATTGAAGGCAATCAGTTCGGCTTCAAGATCGAAGGTGTTTCCACCGAACAATTGTCGTTCTCGTCAACGGATACGCAGACAGCAGCTGTCATGGTTGGTCAGTCCGGCGGTGCAGGCAATAGCGGTGGTCAATTTTCCGTCTGGACGGGCATCGACACCGACACGGTTGAGCGCGCGACAGCCTCCAGGCTGGGCGAAGATGAAAACGACACAGAGTTTACGGCAACGGCTGTGCATCCGGATGGCGGTTATGTCGTCGTCGGCACGACAACGGGCGTCGTTGGAAACGGTGAGACTAAGGGCGAGCAGGACGCTTTTCTGGCGCGCTATGATAGCCAGGGAAAAATGGTCTGGTCCCGCAGCCTGGGCGCAGCAGAAAATGCCGAGGGTCTGGACATTGCCGTGTCATCGACTGGTCAGATCGCAATCACCGGCGTCACGACAGACAAGCTGACATCAGGCTCAGTTGGTGGTCAGGAAGATACGTTTGTCACGCTCTACGATGCAGACGGCATTGAGCAGTGGACGCGTCAGCGGGCTGCTTCATATGATGACCGGGGTACGTCAATTGCGTTCGCGTCTGATGGTTCGATCTTTGTTGGCGGTACAACCGCATCATCCATGACGAATGATGCGCTGGCCGGTGGTTCAGATTCCTTTGTCGAAAAGCTGGATGCGCAGGGCAATCAGGTCTGGATCCGCCAGTTTGGGACAAGCGGCAATGACAGCGTTACCTCTGTTGCGGTTGCCGATGATGGCTCCATCATTGTCGCAGGCACCGAAGATGGTGAAGGTGTGGTCCGCCGCTTTGAAAGCGACGTGGATACGCCAAACGACTGGTCTGTTTCGCTCGGCAATCTTTATGGCGGTCAGATCAATGACGTTAAAATCGCTGCGGATGGCTCTGTTTTCATGGGCGGCGTCACACGCGCGGCAGGCGAAAATGCCACCGGCTTTACAGCAACCTCGCAAAGTGACCGCGATGGCTTTGTGGCCAAGCTGAACCTGACAGGCAATTCCGCGAATCTGAACTGGATTCAGCGCCTTGGCGGTGAAGGCTATCAATCTGTTGAAGGCATTGCGCTGAGCGGGGATGAAGTGATCGCCGTTGGAACAGGTGAGGCTGTTTTCGGTACCGGCTCATCCGACAAAGATCAGTCCGCTTACATGACGTCGCTGGCGCAGACGACAGGCGCGCAGGACTGGACACACAGCATAACCGGACGCGGCGGAGCGGCGACGGCATCTGATGTTGTCCTCAATACGAATTACTCATCCACGCTGGATGCCTTTGGCTTGCCGGATGGCGAAATGGTCGTCTCTGATACAGCTTCGCTGACAGACCGGCTTGCCCTTCGTGCTGGTGACCATTTCTATGTCGCGGTCGATGGCGGGTCAGAGAAAAAAGTCACGATTGAACAAGGTGATAACCTGCGTTCCCTGACCTTCAAGATCAATGCTGCACTGGTTCTGGACGGGACCGCAGCCGTCCGTCGTGGTTCTGATGGTCAGAGCCTGAAAATCACGCCAGCAGAGGGCTCCAAGATCGAACTGATTTCCGGTTCTGAGGGCAATGACGCGCTTGCCGCGCTCGGTCTGACCGAAGGGTTCGTCATGGAAAAACCAGTTCGGACAGGCGATGACGAACAGAATGACGGTCCTGAGATCGTGACGATGGGGCTGACCAACAAAGTGTCTTTGGAAACGCAGGAGAGCATTCAGGATACGGTTGATATGCTCGACACCGCGCTGCGTGCACTGCGCACGGCCTATCGTTGGGCAATTGATGATCCGACTTTGACATCGCTTCAGAACAATAATTCGAACGGCAATACGAGTGGCGCTGTTCCGGCCTATCTGACAGCGCAGATTTCCAATCTGCAAGCTGGTCTGCAGCGTCTGTCTGCAGGCGGTGGTGGCGGAGCTACGAGCCTGTTTGCCTAAGAGGCGGCCCTAAAGGTCGCGCCAACGGCCTGAAGGCAGGCCGTCCAAAGACCAGTCACCAATCGCATAGCGGATCAGCCGAAGCGTTGGGAAACCAACAGCGGCTGTCATGCGTCTTACCTGCCGGTTCTTTCCTTCGGTAATGCGTAGTTCGATCCAGCCATCCGGAACGGATTTGCGATATCTAACCGGCGGATCGCGTGGCCAAAGCCAATTGGGTTCGGCGATGCGTCTGGCCTTGGCGGGCCTGGTCCGGCCATCCTTGAGATCTATGCCGGTCTGAAGCGCGTCCAGCGCCTCATCCGTGATGTCACCTTCAATCTGCGCGAGATAGGTCTTTTCCGTCTTGAATTTTGGGCTGGCGATCCGGTTCTGAAGGCGACCATCGCTCGTCAGGACCATCAGGCCTTCACTGTCGCGATCCAGTCGACCAGCTGGATAGACGCCTGGAACATCAATGTAATTGGACAGAGTTTCCCGGTCAGACCCGCTGGTGCCGGAATCTGTGAACTGTGAGAGCACATTGAATGGTTTGTTGAACAGGAGGGTGCGCGTCATCAGCGGCTTTTAATGGTCGGTGACGAGATCGTCAAAGAGGTCGAGTGTCTCACTGTCCCTCTGGCGCCCAATGCCGTCGCCGAGATAAAAGCACGGGTGCTTCACCGAATGCAGGCCACCTGCAACTTCGTAGTGGACCCAGCCACCATTTGGCATTTTGACCGATCTCACTTTTGCGCCGCAAGCCGGACAGTTGTGCTCGTGCCGCGATTTGTATTGCGTGCGATCACCGAGTTCCCGAAGGATCCAGCTGGCTGCGACGTGCACCACATCACCAGACTGGAGTCTGCGTGTATGCGCTTTGCGATAGACGAGTTGAACCGGCATGTCGTGCAATCCTTCCTTGCCCGATCAGAACGCCTATTTTCCTAATAAAGTGCAAAACGACCTCAGCCGAAACTGAGGTCGCTACATGGAGGTTGGTCTGGGGAACCAACGTGGGAAACAAAGTAGCGCGGCATTACGCCTGATTTGATTCAGTCGAATGACGGATTTGTTTCAGATTCATGACATGTGTCATTTTCCTGATATTTGTGGGCACGGGCTGTCGAATTGCAAGCTGTTGTGAGCCGAGGCGGGACCTCGTATAGCTTCGCTGACCTTTTCGGGTTGTGACCTCTTTTGTGATTACCTCAACGGTTCGACTATGCCTTTGCTCGCATTAAATCCGGAATTGCCTGTGACGGAACTTCAGGCGAAATTTTCTGAAAAGCGCCGCCTCCAGATTTCGGATTTTTTGACCAGGGAATCGGCTGAGGCCCTAAAGGCCGCGCTGGAGAAACGTGAGTGGAATCTGGTCCTGAACGACAGAGAGCGTCATATTGATCTTCCAAAGTCGGAATTTGCGAAAATCGGATTGTCGCGCATGCAGGCTGCGATCAAGCAGGCACAGGGGCGGGCGGCCTCTGAATTCCAGTACGTTTATGAGAACATCCCGATCGCGGATGCGGTGCAGTCCGGACGTTTGAATGATGATGTTCTGAAGGCGGCATACGAGTTGATGAATTCAGGCGAGGTTATCGCGGCTCTGCGTACCATAACGGGGCTCGATATCGACTTTTGCGACATGCAGGGAACCAAGTACGGGCCGGGTCACATGCTGACGCCACATGATGATGCGGTGGCTGGGAAGAACCGAAAGTTCGCTTACGTTCTCGGCATGACGCGGGATTGGTCGGCGGTCTGGGGTGGTCAGCTTCAGTTTCTGACCGAACAGGGCGATGTGCTGGAGAGCTTCGTGCCGAAATTCAACACGCTGTCGATTTTCGAAGTGCCGATCTTGCATCATGTGACGCAGGTCGCGAATTTTGCGCCGCGTGCACGGATTTCCTGTACGGGTTGGTATCGGACGAAAACCTAGGACTCTTTAAAGCTCGCATTGAATTTACGCACGAGCGTATGAAGCTGCATCAGCTCTTCCAGAGGCAGTGCGAGCTGGCAGGCGACCTGAACCGGTATGTCTTCGATATCGCTGCGCAAAGCCTTTCCCTGATCAGTCAGTGATACGCGAACACGTCGCTCATCCTGTGGATCGCGGCGGCGCATCACGATGCCTGCGGTCTCAAGGCGCTTCAGAAGCGGTGTCAGCGTTCCCGAATCGAGCCCGAGTGCGGAGCCGATCTCGCCGACCTGCAAATCGTCATTCTCCCACAGGACAAGCAGTGTGAGATACTGAGAATAGGTAATGCCGAGCTTATCCAGGAAAGGGCGATACAGCCGAGTCATACGGTTTGCGGCTGTATAAAGGGCAAAGCAGAGCTGACGATCCAGTTGTAGCGTGTTCTCGATCGTCAGGTCTTGCGGGTCTGAGTCTTTCTGTTGCGTCATTTCACCCTTACGACCGGTTTCACTTCAATATTGCCTTTGATGGCATTTGAGTATGGGCAAACCGCATGCGCATCTGCAACCAACTTTTCGGCCGCATCCTGATCAAGGCCTTCCAACTCAGCTTCAATTGTCACGCCAAGGTCAAAGCCACCGGATTTGTTGGCATTCAGTGAGACGCCAACGGTGATCGCTGATCCCTCCAGGGGAATTTTCTTGCCTTGAGCAACATGATTGAGCGCGCTGTCAAAGCAGGCTGCGTAACCGGCAGCGAACAATTGTTCAGGGTTCACACCATTGCCAGAGCCGCCCATCGCTTTCGGGATCGACAGGTCGGTTTTGAAGGCGCCGTCGAGTGTTTCGGAGGTCCCGTTGCGTCCGCCAGTCGCGCGCGCAGAAGTTTCGTAAATTTTCATGTCAAAGCTCCATGTGTGAGATAATCGTAATGTGAGCAATAATATTGTGCACAATAAAAAAAACGCAAGTGCGAAATCGCTTTGTGGCGAAAACAAACATTTGCTTCGCCGATTCCTCCTCTATGGTGAGGCTGAAGCGTCAGTCATAATGAAGCAGTTGGGGATGAGGGCATGATCGGTCTGTCACTGGGCGACATCACGGTATCTATTCAGCTGGCCATCGCGCCGATTTTCCTGCTGGTCGGTACTGGATCCCTTTTGAACGTTGTGACCACCCGGCTGGGCCGCATCATTGATCGCGCAAGAATACTGGAGCAGGCCGTTGAAGCAGGTGAGGATGCCGTGCTGGAAGAGCGCCATGTGATGGAACTCAATGTGCTCGACAAGCGCATGCGCTTTGGAAATCGCGCGGTTCTGTTCTCCACCATTTCTGCCGTACTGATATGCCTTTTGGTGATCCTGATCTTTCTGTTGGATTTGCTGGGGCTGCCCGCTGCGGCTTTGATCGTTGTGGTCCTGTTTGCAGGTGCCATGGCATCGCTAAGCATTGGGCTCATCAGCTTCCTGATCGAGGTCTCGATTGCAACGCGCGTGCTGCGAGTCCGCCATGAGTTGCTCGCGCGCCGTCGTATCGTTCAGGAAGAAGCGGGTTAGCGCCCGGGACTTTTATTTGCGAAAGCGAACTTCCACCATGCGATTCATCGGGGTCGCAAGGCCATCACTTGTCAGCGCATCTGTTTCGCCCATCGCAATGATCTCAATCACTTTGACGCGCAGGTCTGCGTCCTGAAGTGCTTTCTGAACGGCCTGTGCGCGTTTGCGTGATACCGCGAGATTGACGTCGGACGCGCCGCTGGCATCTGAATGGCCTTCAATTTCGATGGCAGATAGTTCACAGGTCGCTTCGCTTTCGACAATCTTGCCGATCACTTTACGTGCGGTCTCGTCGAGGGTTGTCTGGCCAGATGCAAAGTAAACCTGAAAGTTTTCTTCATGGCAGGGCGGGCCGGCGACCATATCTTCAGCTTGCGGCGCGAGCGGCGGAGGCGCTGCAGGCGGTGATGTTGAGCAGGCAGCCAGCGCTGCGCCGCCCAGAAAAATTCCGATCAGAGTTTTATCGAACGTCATTGTCAGCCCCTTGGGATTACCGTCTCAGCCCTGAAATCATGGTCCGCTGCTTTCTTCTGTGCGTCAATTCTTAACGCGTGAGGACGCGATTGGCTCATCAGTTTGGTGCTGCTGGAGCGGGAAACTGAGTGGTAATGTAGATGAGGGCGTGTGGAATCCGGCCCGATGTTAACATCTTTTTCCAATTTTCGGGGTGCGGTGCAGGGTTTGCTTAACCATCCGGAAAGCACTCCGTGAGGTTATAGGGGAAACACCAGAACGGAGCCTGTTCTATGCTGAAAGACCTCATTGCACATATCGCGAGCGACAGTGACATGTCGCGGCAACAGGCTGAAACAGCGCTCGGGATTGTACTGAATGCATCAGAGCGCCAGGGATCGGCATTCTCCCTACGCCTTTTCAAAATCATGCCGGAGGCAGGTGAACTGTCAGCGAAAGCAGGCGAAGAACTTGGTGCTGCAACAGGCGTGATCGCTCGTTTGATTGAGCAGACACCTGGCGGGCGGATGTCTGTTGCGACCTCCATGATCCGTAACCTTCAGAAGGCGGGCCTGGGTCACAACCAGATTGCTGGGCTGTTTCCTTCGATTTCGAATTATTGCGAGGCGCGTTTCGGTCTCAAAGGCTTCGCTCACCTTGGCGACCTCCTCAGCGAGCCGCGTACCGAGGTTGATACTGCAGATGCTGTCGCCTGATTTTAAAAGTTCACACGCAAGGCCTTGAAGAGCTGCTCAATGAGCAGCTCTCTTTTTTTGTGTGAAACTCATCGCTTGCTGCCTATTGCGGCTTACCGTATCAGCAGGATATGGAACGCTTTATTGCCCAGACCGAAATACTGATGCAGGCGCTTGAAGCCGCCGCACACGAAGTCGTGCCAGAGAGCAAACTGGTAACAGTTGATCTGGAGCCATTGAATGAAGATGTGGGCGGCGACCAAAGTGTTGATGTCCGAATTCTGAAGTCTTCTTATCGTGTTTGCTTTCTTCAGGGCACACTGATGCTCGGTTCAAGTCCAGCTCTGAAAGCGCGCGCAGTTTTCAGAAAAATGTAAATTTAGACTTAACGTTCAGGCAAATAATGATCTTGTTTTGTTCTCATTTTATCTTGCAATGAGAACAAACGAAGAATACAAAAGGGCATGGGAACGGAGTAAGAACATGCGCTTGGTAAATTTCAACGGACAGTCTGGTCGCTCATATTCTTTCGAACGCATCGGCGTAGATGAAAACTGGGCCAATCGCGAAGGCATCGCTATCTTCGCTGCGTCTGGTGCCTTTGGCTGGCGGGTGATCCGCATTGTTGAACTGGATGGTCGCCCGGACAATATTCAGCCTATCTGGGCTTTCCGTGACGCACAGCGCTATGGTGCGCGGGCCGTGTTCTTCGCACAAAATCAACGCATTCTGGATCGCAAGACGAGTATTGCTGATCTGCGCGACGGGCTCACCCCTGTCTGTGAAGCACGTCAGACCGGGGTCGCCGCCTGAGGTTTGATGTTCGCAGACAAAGAAAAGGCCGGGTTGCCCGCCCGGCCTTTTCTCACGTTCTCTGAAAACAGAGGTGTGCGATCAGTCGCCGCCTCTGTTTTTTTGTTCGAGGGTTTCCTGCGCTGCGGCAGTTTTTGCAGAGCGTGCAAGTTGAACGAACTCTGAGCGATAGCCGAAGGCATCTTCACCGCGCGCATCGAGCGCCAGCTCAATGACGGAGTCATAGTCGAAATCATCCGAGATGAAGCTCGACCCTTTCAGTAGCTGACCAAAACCTGCAACCGCTGTTGCAAAGCGCGTATAAAGCGGAGCCTCGTCAAGCGTTTCGAACGCCAGATCATTCGTGATTGGCACTTCGATCAGTTTGGACGTGTCTTCGTCCGGCAGTTTGTAACGAAGTTTCAGGAAGCCGTATTCAGCTGATGGGTCAGCGTTGGTTTCGCCCGATTTGTTACCTTCATATCGGCGCTCGCCGGTCAGGGCGCTGTCGGCATCGACAGGGGTAACCTCATATAACGCCGTGACGGTATGGCCAGCACCAATTTCCCCGGCATCGACCTTGTCATTGTTGAAGTCGGCCTCTTCAAGCATCCGCGTTTCATATCCGATCAGACGATATTCGGAGACTTTGGCAGGGTTGAACTCCACCTGGATCTTCACGTCCTTTGCAATGGTGAAAAGCGAGCCGGACAGGTCATCATTGAGAAGTTTCCGGGCTTCATTGACGGTGTCTACATAGGCGGCCATGCCATTTCCGGCCTGAGCAATCTTTTGCATCATGGCGTCATTATAATTGCCGCGCCCAAAGCCCATCACAGACAGGAAGACTCCGCTGTCGCGCTTTCTTGAGACGAAGTCTTCAAGACGCTCATCGCTTGTCACGCCGACATTGAAGTCGCCATCGGTCAGCAGCATGACACGGTTGACGGAATCTTCGTCAAAATTCTGTTCTGCGAGGCTATAGGCAAGCCGCAACCCTTCGCCGCCAGCTGTTGAACCGCCAGCAGCCATGCCTTCCAGTGCAGCCATAATCTTTGACTTTTCATTGCCCGGCGTTGGTTCCAGAACCATTCCGGCAGCGCCTGCATAAACGGCGACCGAGATGGTGTCCTTCTCAGACATATTGTCGACAAGCATACCAAGCGCTTTCTTCGCTAATGGAAGCTTGTCAGGCGAGCTCATCGAGCCAGACACATCGACCAAGAGCGTCAGGTTCATGGCCGGGCGTTCGTCAGCCTCGATATTGTACCCCTGAAGTCCGATCTGGATCAGTTCATTCCCTGATTTCCAGGGTGATGGCACTACGCTCACATTGGTCGAGAATGGTGGGTCAGCGGCTTCCGGAAGCGGGTAGGAATAATCGAAATAATTGATCAGCTCCTCGACACGTACCGCATCCTTCGGTGGCAAAGTTCCATCCGTCAGGAAGCGCCGCGTCCGGGCATATGATGCTGTGTCGACGTCGACGGAGAAGGTCGAGACGGGCTCGTCTGCAACGCGTTTGACCGGATTGTCATCCACATCCTCATAGCGCTCGCGATCCACCGGCGGTGGCTCCATGATTGGCATGGGTGTCGGCGAATAGGCTTGGCTTGGCGAGACTGCGCGCTGCATGTCCATAACCCCGCTTGCTTTCGGCGGTGGTGGCGGTGGCGGAGCAGGCGGCGGCGGCGGCGGCGGTGGTGGCACCACATTCTCAACCGTCGTTTCTCCGGGCTGTTTCGATGAACATGCGTTTAAAACTAAAATTGAGCCTGCGGCGAGCATTGCCAGCTTCAACTTGGAATTCATGCGTCCCTCCTGAAATTCCAGTCCAGTTTCCTTTCAGTCATGTCATCTTTGTGGCGATTTGTCTTGTAGTTGTGGCATTACTCGGGTGCTTCAGCGGCACTACTGGCTGGCATTTGCTGGGCAATCCATGCGTCGACGTCCCGTTCAACGAGCATGAGCGGGCGAGATCCCGGTGCCAGAATGACGCTGTGAAATTCACGAATATTGAAACGCGGGCCGAGAATGGCTTCCGCGCGGATGCGTAGATCCTCAAACCGCGTTGCCCCCTGAATGGCGGCGCAGGCAAGGCCGGGTTCGACAGACATGCGATCAAGGGCGTCGTTCGCTTGCGTCTCGGTCCATCCCAGTCGATCAATCAGTGTCTGCTTTCCTTCCGCTGGCGTCATCGCACCGGCAAACAGGTTGGTTTCGATATCTGCTTCGGTGAGCGCTTCAAACCAGCGATAAAGTCGGATTGCATTCACACTCTCGGCGTTGTCAAAACTCTCTCGGAAATCCATGACCCGTAGAGCGTAATGCGGCCAGCCAAGGTCGAATGCTGCGTTGTTAAGGTGCCGTGAGAGCTGAGGCAGATCTTCGCGGTTTTCCTGCATCAGAGGCAGAAGCGCGGCGCCGGGATAAAACTGCAGCATTGCGTCGACAATCGTCACCGCGATCGGGCGCCTTGCAATGTCGCCATAATCCAGAGCGATATTCGGAGATGCCTCTGTAAAGGTTGGCGGCTGAAGCGATGATTCCGGAATTTGGTCCGGCTGGGCCCAGGCTGGCTGAGGCTCAGGTGTGCCAATTTCGACCAGGGGCACGATCGGCATAGGCCGATCCAGCAGAGCGCCGGCAAAATTCTCAAGCTCATCCAATGCGTGTGTAATCTTCTCGAAGCGCTCCGAATAAACCGGCCCTTCCGCCACTGTGTCAGTTTCGGCGACGGGCTCTTCTGGCTGAATGTCTGCGCCCTCATCAGGCTCGCGCGTGAACGGGGCTGGCTGATTGGCCAGCCAAAGGCGCAGCCGTTCACTCAGCGGAAGGTCCGGATCAATTTCCGGTACGTCCAATTCGGTTGCTTCTGCTTCTGTTGTTTCCGGTGACGGCTCACCTGGCGGCGTGCCTGAGTCTTCGTCTTGCAGTGGAAGCCGGGACTCGAGTTCGGCTTCTATATTACTAACCTCGACCTTTGGCCGCATGAGCGCATCGAGCATGCCCTCGGCAACAACAGCTTCGCGTTGCGCCAGCGCTGCGCAATCGGTCGCCGTGAGTTCGCCGCTTGTGACCTGAGCGATCAGAGCTTCATAGTACTCGGATGTGAAAGCGTGCGGTGGTGTGCTGCTCATCCATGCTGCTTCAATGCGATCGAGTGCGGCACGGAAGTTTCCGACATTTTCTCGCAGTTCAGGCGTGAAGAAGCGCATGAAAGGCGGCTGAAAGGTCGCTCGCTCTCCCCAGGCAACGCGGCCATTTTCTGCTTCATAGGCGAGCAGCCGTGCATCTCGCAGGGCCGTGCGGGCTGTTTCGTTGAGAATGGCGCTTTGATCAATCTGATCGATCATGCGTCGTACACTTTCCAGGGGCGGCGCGATCCCCGCCGCCAGATCCATATCCATCCGGCGAATTTCGCGATCAACTTCAGCAAACAGATCTGAACTGATATCGGGACGCGGAGGCAGCGCTGACTCTGTTTCAAGCTGAGCAACGGCATCAACATAATTGAGCACATCGGACAGCGCGAAACTCAGATGATCAACCGGGTAGGGGCGGGAGTATTCAAGGCTGATCTCGCCATAGCCAAAACGGCTGGTCTGCACCAGAAATCGATAGGCATGATGCAGCTCCCAGAAAGCCGAGAAGTCGTATGCGGATTCTTCCGGCGGATACATGTCGGTCAGGCGCTCGAATGCCAGAATCCGGCGGTTGCGCAACATTTCGAAGGTGGCGGGGGTCTCAAGCTGTTGATTTCGGATCTGTTCCTGAAAGCTTGGCGGGAAAGCGTCACTGCCAGATGATGAAGGCGCTGTCTGCGACTGTTCAAGTGTGTTCAGTTCGCGATAGAGTGTCTGACGTTCAACGACGCTGTTTTGTTGGGCAGCACGCTGGCCACCATTTCCGCAAGCAGAAATCGCGATGGCGAGTACGAGCGGTGAAGCAGCGCAGGCCATGCGTGAAAACAAAGGTTTACCAGTGATTGTCAGATGATCTGTTGAGCGCATCAGGAATAATGATCCATTTGAGGTGAACTGGTCGGTTGTCGCAGATTTTGTTTTCCGATAAGGACGCCTCTGCATCAAGATAGGAGAGCCCTATGGAATCCACACCGGCCGGACAAGGCCCGCAACTCACAGGCAATGTGCTTTTTTACAAAAAGCCAGAGCCGCTTTCGTTCGAAGCTCACGGCAAACTGGGTGTGAAGCGTATTGATGATGCGTTTTCGTTCCTGCGGTCGGCCCACGCTGTACCGGTGACGGTCAGCGAGTTTGGCCAGTGCGCCGGTTCTTATCCGATCATCTTCGTCGGCGCGGACAAGACGCCAGTCGCTGCCATGGGGATTCGTCAAAACCAGAACCTCTACATTCAACCGAATGGTTTGCCAGAACCAGAAACCTACATTCCGGCGTTTGCACGTCGTTATCCGTTCGTTTTTGCGTCTGACGAGCAGAATGACCGTCTACTGCTTTGCGTCGATCGTGAAGCCCCAATGGTCAGCGACAGCCCTGAAATCGCATTCTTCGATGGCAACCAGCCTTCTAAGTTTACGCAGGACGCGATTGAGTTCTGTAAAGAATTTGAACGCCAGCGTCGCGCAACTCAGGAATTCATCAAGCTGATCAGCCAGTACGATCTGTTTGAAGAGAAGACAGTCGCTTTCACGCCGCGCGATCAGAACGGCAATGAAGGTCCTCAGCAGAAGATCGCCGATTATTTCGCAATCTCCGAAGAGAAGCTGAACGCGCTGCCTGCTGACAAGTTCGTTGAGCTTCGCGACAATGGCGCGCTGGGTGCGATCTACGCCCACTTCGTATCGCTTCTGAACTGGCCTGGCGTCATTCAGCGTGGCATGCGCATGAATGCACCACAGCCGCAAGGCAATGCATAATCAGCCAAGAGCTGACTCGATTTGGGGGCGCACTGTGAATGCAGGTGCGCCCCTTTCATTTGTGACATGTTCATCACTCTGTGCTGACCTAATGTCACATTTGTGCGAGGCGGGTTCGCGTTATGGTCGCCCTCTTCTATATGCAGTCGATTGTATTTTCCCTGCTGGTTTAGAGGCCGGCTCGAAAGAGTGAGAGAATGTCCGGACGCTTGAGTAAGCTTCTTGCTGCAATAATGCTTCTGCTCGCATCGGCCTGGCCGATGGCGCAGGCTTTGCCGCGTGACGCTGGTCGAGCTGTTGTTGACCTGATCGCCGACCATGAAGCGGTTGCGCCAGGCTCAACCTTTCGCGGAGCGCTTACGCTCCTGATCGATGACCAATGGCACGTTTATTGGAAGAATCCTGGCGATTCCGGTCTCCCGCCTGAGCTGATCTGGGATGAGGCAACCAATGTGCAGACCGGTGAATTCCTCTGGCCTGCGCCGCACCCGCAGCCCCTCGAAGGCCTGATGAATTACGGCTATTCTGACAAACTGGTCTTGCCGTTTGAAATTCAGGTTCCAGAGGATGCCAGCGGTGAAGTTCTGCTGACCGGCATGGCGCAATATCTGATCTGTATGGATATCTGCATCCCGGAAGAAGCGCAGGTCTTTCTGCCTGTTCCGGTCGCAGACACATCTGTCCCGAACAATGCGACACGCGCAGACTTTGCATGGGCCGAACAGCGCGTGCCGACGCCACTGGACGGCCGCGCAGTCATCGACCGCTCTGCTGGCAATGAATGGGTGCTTTCGGTCGAAAGTGATGCGTTGAACGCCGCACTTAGTGCCGATATCGAATATGTACGCTTCTTTCCGGAAGATCACCAGATTCTTCACGCACCTGAGCAAGGTTTGCGTAAGGGCGACGCGGGGCTCGCACTTACCTTACAGGAAGCTGAAGGTCTGGGCGGCGATGGCGCGCTAGCCGGTGTGCTCGTTGTCGCGGGAACTGACAAAAGTCGCTATGCTGTAGAACTGACGGCCCAACCGGGGTCTGTTATCTCCGGAACGAACGATAAAGCAGTCGGTATGACGACCGGCGTGCAGACACCGGATAGTAGCGCGCAGCTGACCGTCATTGGCTTACTTGGCTTTATGGCAGCGGCGTTGATTGGTGGGCTGATTCTCAATCTGATGCCTTGCGTTTTGCCCGTGCTCTTCATCAAGGCGCGCGGCGTTCTTGAACTTGCAGGCCACGATGATCAATCTGCTGTGCGCCGCCACGGTTTTTTCTATCTGGTCGGCGTTGTCACCTGCTTTCTGGTTCTGGGCGGTGTTCTCGCTGTTCTTCGGGCTGCCGGTGAGCAGGTGGGGCTTGGATTCCAGTTGCAGTACCCAGCCGTCGTGGCAGGTCTTGCTCTACTGATCTTTGTGTTGGGACTTAACATGATGGGGATATTCCATATCGGTTCATCCCTCATGAATGTCGGATCAGATCTTGCTGCGAAGCGCGGTGGTCAGGGCGCCTTCTTTACAGGGCTTCTAGCTGCCTTTGTCGGTGCGCCCTGTGTTGGTCCGTTTCTCGGTGCTGTTACAGGCATATTGCTGACGCAGTCCTGGCTCGTCATTCTGGTTGTTTTTCTCTGCCTTGGGATTGGTATGGCATTGCCGTTTGCGCTTCTGGGTTTCTTTCCAGGCCTGGTTAAAAGTCTGCCGAAGCCGGGTGCCTGGATGGAGCGACTGAAGCAATTTTTTGCATTCCCGCTTTTCCTCACGGCGATCTGGCTCTTGTCGGTTCTGGGAGCTCAGGCGGGAACCGGTGCAATCGTTCTGACGATTGCGGCCGCTACTGCGATTGTCTTTGGTATCTGGTTGCTGAAGACAGGTTCTGGTGAAAATGGTTCGGCTCGCATTGTGAAACCGGTTGCGTTGCTCATCGCTCTGGCGGCGTTCGTTTTGCCGATTGTGATGCTCGCTTCCACCAGTCAAGCAGATGCGCCTGTCTCCTCTGGCAGTGCCGAGGCCTATGGAGAGATCTGGTCGACAGATCGGGTCACGGCGCTGCGTGAAGAGGGCCGTCCTGTATTTATTGACTTCACGGCCAGTTGGTGTGTCACCTGCCAGGTCAATAAACGTACCACTTTGACCACTTCAAAAGTACAGGCCGCATTTGAAGAAGAGAATGTCGCCTTTCTGGTAGCGGACTGGACACGGCGAGACAAAGCGATCGGTCAGGAACTTGCAAAGCATGGCCGTGCTGGCGTGCCGCTTTATCTCTATTATCCTGCGGGCAAGGAGAGCCCTGTTATTCTGCCGCAGATCCTTTCGCCGGATCTTATTGTACAAACAGTCCAGACGAACTGATCGTGAGCGGTAAGTCCGCGTGTATAGAGGGTAGTGTTTCGATGTTTGGTAATCTGGATCGCCGTATCGGTCTCATCCTGGGCATGACCGTGGCCATCGCCCTTACCGCTGGTGCAATGATCTCTTTTACCGCGAGTGCTGGCGGCCTCTAGGAGGCCTTCTTCGAGTAGGTTTCAAACTCGATTTTGACAGCGCTACATTGCCCGCCTTCCGATAAATTTTCAGGTAGCTCAGTGGTCTCGCCCAGCATGGCAAGCTCGCTTGCCTGACTGACTATGGTCGCATCCTTCAGCATGGCGAGCAGGCGCTCTTTCGCGTCGGCGATCGCGGACGCGTCGTCTGTTTCGTGCCATTTTTCCAGCTGGACGGTGGTTTCCTCAGCCATTCCCCGGAAAATACAGCCGAGATCTTCCGGCATAGGGTGTTCAGCTGTACCAGCCTTGGAGAGGCGGGTTGCGATGCGTCCAAAACGGATCAGGTCTGTTTCCAGCGCTGCGGGCAATTCAGTGCTGCTGGTTTTTGCGAGGGTCTCGTGAAGTTCAGCGGCCTGTTCACCCCAGGCGCGCGCAAGATTGGGCGACGCGTGCGCCATCAATGTGCAACTGAAAACGAGCGATATGATCGCTGCAGAGCATGAGACAAAATTCAACATGGGGCGAGATTCGCATACAGGACTGAATGAAGTGTAACGCCGGAATGCGAACATCCGCAAAAGCAGTGGTTGGCAATTCGCGCGCAAAGCTCTATCCCCGCGAGTTGAATAGTGTCCATCAATGATGAACGGAAACATGGCCAAGACAAAGACACCCGCGCCGAAGTCTCTCGCCCGTAAGCCGAGAGGCTTTCAGGACAAGCGTGAAGACGTCCTCACCGCAGAACTCGAAATGATCGAGCGGGTGACGCATGTGTATCATCTTTGGGGCTTCGAAGGCATCGAAACCAGTGCGTTTGAGTATGCTGACGCGCTTGGCAAATTTCTGCCTGATCAGGACCGCCCGAATGCAGGCGTCTTCTCGCTTCAGGACGATGACGAACAATGGATGTCGCTTCGCTATGATCTGACAGCACCTCTGGCGCGATTTGCCGGTGAGAACTGGGATACGCTGCCAAAGCCTTTCAGGCGTTATGCCTGGGGACCTGTCTGGCGCAATGAGAAGCCGGGTCCGGGGCGGTTCCGCGAGTTCATGCAGTGCGATGCCGATACGGTCGGATCCAAAGGGCCAGCGGCAGATGCTGAAATGATCGCCATGATGGCAGAAGCGTTGAAAGCAGCTGGCGCGCAGCCTGGTTCCTATGCAGTGCGGGTAAATACGCGTGATCTGATGTCTGGCTTGCTCGACTCGATTGATGCGCGCGAAGAGGGTACACGCCTGACCGTTCTGCGTGCACTCGACAAGCTTGATCGTCTCGGCGTTGAAGGGGTGGCAGACTTGCTCGGTGAAGGCCGGGAAGACGAGTCCGGTGACTACACCAAGGGGGCTGGCCTGGACAAAGCACGCATTGACCGCGTGCTGGCCTTTGCCTCGGCTGGCAAGCCAACGCGAAGCGAAACGCTGGAAGCGATGGCTAGCGCTGTTGCGGGCAATGAAGCGTTTGATCGCGGCGTTGCGGAGCTGCGCGAAATCGACGGTCTGCTCAGCGCGCTCGGCGCACGGGACGAAGATGTTGTCTTCGATCCGACGATTGTGCGCGGTCTGGAATACTACACCGGTCCCGTGTTTGAGGGCGAGCTTCTGAACGAGATACTGGACGACAAAGGGCGTCCGGTTCGCATCGGCTCTGTTGGCGGCGGTGGTCGCTATGATGGCCTTGTGTCGCGCTTCCGTGGCGAAGAAATCCCGGCGACCGGCATGTCACTTGGCATCAGCCGTCTTGCAGCTGCGATGTCGCTGACCGGCGAGCTGGATCGCCTGTCCGGACCGGTGGTCGTTCTGGTGCTGGATCGTGAACACCTTGCGGATAGTCATGAGCTGGCCGGTACGCTGCGCCGCGCTGGCATCCGCGCCGAAGTCTATATGGGCTCGTCCGGCATGCGTCCGCAGATGAAGTATGCAGACCGTCGCGGCGCGCCTGCCGTGGTCATCGTTGGTGAGGATGAGCGCAATAAAGGTACGGTCACCATCAAGGATCTGATCGTCGGCGCTCAGAAAGCCAAGGCGATCAAGGACAACACCGAATGGCGCGAGAGCCGCCCGGGACAGGTGGAAGTCAGTCGCAGTGAGATGGTCCAGACCATTCGGAAAATGCTGGAGAGCGACCAGTGAACCGTATCGAATTCGAAACCATAGGCGGCGACTGGGTCGATCCGCCTATGCTGATGCCTGCCAGCCTTCCGCTGGAGCTTTCCGGAGAGGCTGTCAGATCCCGCCTGTTGACCAGCGCTGACGCGCCGGGCGAAGAGCTGGCGCTACGCCCGGATCTCACGCTCGCCGTCGTGCAGCATCACCTCGATCAGGGCGCACCAGGCCCGGCAAGCTATCGATATTTCGGCAAAGCTTTTCGCCAGCCCGTGTCTTCGGAAGAGCCATTGGAATTCTACCAGACGGGCTTTGAATGCCTCGGTCATGAAGATCGTATTGATCAGGATGTGATCGCACTCTCCGCACTGTGTCACGCCGTGGCGGATGCGGGCGTTGATGGTGTGCAGCTCTATCTTGGTGATATTTCGCTGTTTGCGGCCGTCGTTGAAGCGCTCAAATTATCGCCCTTCTGGAGTGACCAGCTGATCCGCGCATTCCGCCGCAAGGAAGGCATTCGCACGCTGCTAACAAATGGCACAGCGCCGCCGCGCTCCGCGCTCGCCAGTACGCTCGCTGAGGTGCCGCAGGAGCGCGCATCTGCATTGCTTGAAGAGGTTCTGGCATTCTCCGGAGGTCAGGTCATTGGCGGACGCACCAAGGAAGACATTCTCGCGCGCCTGAAACGACAGGCTGAGGCTGGACGCGAAGGTCCTCTCGACCCGAGAGCCAAACGTGTCCTCAGCGACCTCATTCAGATTGAGGGAACGCCTGAGCAATTGCTTAAACAATTGCGCACGCTCGCACAGGCGAATGATCTGGACCTTCAGGACCGGCTTGCCCGGTCTGATGCCTTTTTCACCATGCTGACGGAGCAGGACGTGCCGTTCTGGAAACAGGCGCATGTCTCGGTGCAGTTCGGACGTCGCTTTGACTATTACGATGGTCTGGTGTTCGAGCTGGCGCATACAGGTCTTGGCACCAGGCGGCCCCTGGCGGCAGGTGGGCGTTATGATGGTCTGCTCTCAAGGCTGAGCGGCGGTGCCAAAAGCCAGCCCGCTGTTGGGGGCGTTGTTCGCCCGGATCGTTTAGAGGCAGCTCTTCATCTTCAGGGGGCAGGCGCATGACAACGCTGACACTCGCCATTCCTTCGAAGGGACGGCTCAAGGAACAGACGGAAGCCTATCTGGCTGATTGCGGTCTCAAGCTCCGGCAGATGGGCGGTGATCGCGGCTATACAGCAACACTGGAAGGCGCGCCGAACGTCAATGTGCTGCTTCTGTCTGCCTCGGAAATTGCAAAAGGCTTGCTCGGCGGTTCGCTGCACCTAGGCGTCACCGGTGAAGATCTTCTGCGCGAGCATGCTGACAATTTCGAAGAGGAGGCCTGGCTTCTGAAAGCGCTGGGTTTCGGGTTTGCGCGCATGGTTGTTGCGGTACCGGAAAGCTGGATTGACGTCGATACGATTGCCGACCTCGAGGATGTCGGTCACGAGTTTCGCGCCCGCTATGGACGACGCATGCGGGTCGCCACGAAGTATCTACGTTCCTGCCGCCGTTTCTTCGCGCAGAAGGGGCTGACGCAATATCGACTGGTCGATAGCGCCGGCGCGACCGAAGCTGCGCCTGCATCAGGCTCAGCGGAATTGATCGTGGATATTACGACGACGGGCGCCACGCTGAAGGCGAATGACCTCAAGATACTTTCCGATGGCGAGATGCTGGCCTCTCAGGCGCAGTTGAGCGCTTCTCTCAAGGCTGACTGGTCAGACGAAGCCCTTCAGGCGCTGAAAGCGATTCTCGACCTGATTGAAGCGCGCCAGCTCGCCAAGCGTCGCCGAATCCTGAGTGGCAATCGTGATCTGTCTGATCAGGCTGATCGTTTTGGCGATGAGGTGAAGGCGATTGGCCTCAATCTGGTCATGCCAGCTGAATTGGTAAACTCTGCCGCGATTCAGCTTTCTGAAAACGGATTTGGCCCACTCAGCGTGGAGAAACCCGAGTTTTTATTCTTCGATTCAAACCCGGTATTCGCAGAATTTTGTCGTGCGAAAGACGAGATTGCGTAGATATTCGGCACTTTACGCCCAATGTTCGAGCGAAATGCTCGTTTTTCAGTTGACAGTTTGATGAAGGTTTGGCCATATCGTTCAAGCAGTTCGGGAGGAAACGTCCTGCTTCATAAGAAAAAACGGCGCGGCTCAAGCTGCGCCGTTTATAATTTCAGCGCCTTTTACCAGAAAATCTTTGGCTTCTTCTACGAAGACAGTTTTTGTCTACATTGAATTCAACGATTGTTGAATGCGACATTGTGTTCTTCTTTGCCAACACTTGTGGCTGCCAACTTCTGGTTGATATCTTCGATCTCTTGCGCGCAAAAAGAGAAAATATTTCACAATTTCAGAAATAAGAGCAAATAACTTGCGCGTCTGGCGAAAGGGCGCAAAGACAAATCCCAGTATTCAGGCGTCCGAGGCAGCCCGCTATCGGCTGCGTCAGCGGGAGGTGTTTTGTGCGAGTTGGGATATTAGTGGCAGCTGCGATCGCCGCAGGGTGTATGTGGGCGTCTTCAGCCGACGCTGAGCCATTCCGAGTACAGGACCTGACCGCTCAGCTGAAAGACGCTGGCGTTGAGAATGTTGAGGAAGCGATTCTCTTCGGCCAGCCCATGGTGAATGGACGTATAAAGAGATTTGGTTTCGTGATCGGGCTGCGCGAATGCGCGCGCGTTGGGCGTGATGATCTTTTTTGCCAGGAAGCTGCCTTCAAATCCTGTGTTATGATGGGGCCAGGCAGAACGCGAGAAGAATTGCTGGAGCTTGCCAACAAATACAATCTCTCACGTCGCATTGGCTATCTTGCGCTTGATCGCAATGATCGCGTCGGCGCGCTGATGTGCGTTCAGCAGGTCACCGATTTTCGAGACGACAATGTGCTGGAGCGAGATGAGGTGCTTGGCTGGGAATATACGGTTGATGATTTCCGCGCCTTCCTGATCGATGAGAACATCGATTTGCTCGATCCATCGCAGTTATAAAAAAGAAACAGGCCGTGAGGCCTGTTTCTGCCCTGGGGAGGCGAACGTGAAGTCAGGAACAAAAAGCCGGCAAGCCGCTCGGGGGTAGGGGGCAGTTTGTTGAATAGCCTGCCAGCTTCTGTCTTGAACTTACCGTTTAACAATAATAGATGATCGATAAACGTCAAGTGTAATTATCGTTATTCGATGAATTATTTTTCATCTCTTACGAATAATCTGTGATCTGATCATAGTTGCAGGTGGATGTGATCATCATGTCTGGCGGCATAGCATCCCTGAAAGCGAACTTTAGGATGGTTCACATCCAATCGCTTTTGCAGGTGGGGCTCGAGAAACACTTTCCTTATTCGTGGATTAGCTGTCGCGGCTTCTATCAGCTTGCTGGTACGATCGATGTCGAGTTCGTGCTTGCTCCAAACACGTTGAAGCCAATTCAAATCCCAATGCAGGTCAAATCGAGTTGCAGGGCAGGCGCTGCGTCCCGTTTCATAGGCGAAATATCCGATAGGGGATCTCAGAGTTCCGCCGGGTAGCGGTCGTCCATCTGAATCTTTGTAGAAGAATGCCAGGTCAGCTTTCCTGCCGTCATTGTGTGACAAATGAGGAAGCATTGGGAAGTCGTTCAGGAAAGGAAAGCTCGCATCAAGCACACCTAGCTGTATGCCGGGAAAGCTGGTGTTCAGATCGTCGACGATGTCATTGAGCGCGCTTTTCAATTCGGGCGTGACATAGTGCCGGTTTGTCACGCAGAATATAATCCCGGCATGGGCGCCCCCCTTTTCGGGGACACAACTCAGTGGAGTGCGGCCGAAGGCTGGTGCAACCCAGATGGCCGAAATGCTCAGAACAGCATAGGAGGCGAGGCTGACAAGAAGCGATTGTCTAAACGGTCTGCCGATCAACCACGCAATACCACCTAACTGAGTTGTGGCGGTGAGGGCGATGATCACGACGCCATGTAAGGCCCATTTCAATATTCTGATCGGTCACTCTCCACCATCTGCGATGGGGAGAGTGGAAGAGATAAATGACAAAAAAACGGCGGTCCGAAGACCGCCGTTTCTGTTCTTTGCCGTTTTGGGCAGGGGGTGAGCTTAGAAGCCCATGCCACCCATTCCACCCATGCCGCCCATATCAGGCATAGCCGGCGCGTCGCCTTCCTTTTTTGGTGCTTCAGCAATGGCTGCCTCCGTCGTGATGAGGAGACCAGACACAGAAGCAGCGTTCTGCAGAGAAGAGCGAACAACTTTAACCGGGTCGATGACACCGAAGTTGTACATGTCGCCATATTCTTCAGTCTGAGCGTTGAAGCCGAAAGAAGCGTCGTTGGAGTCAAGGATCTTGCCAACAACGATAGAGCCATCAACACCAGCGTTCTGAGAGATCTGGCGAACTGGAGCTTCCAGAGCCTTGCGAACGATGTCGATACCAGCTTGTTCGTCGTCGTTAGCACCTGTGACTGTGATTGCAGCAGCCGCTTTGAGAAGCGCTGTACCACCGCCAGTTACGATGCCTTCTTCAACAGCAGCGCGTGTTGCGTTCAGGGCGTCGTCGACGCGGTCTTTACGCTCTTTCACTTCAACTTCTGTTGCGCCGCCAACTTTGATGACAGCAACGCCGCCAGCCAGTTTCGCGAGGCGCTCTTGAAGTTTTTCACGGTCGTAATCAGACGTCGTGTCTTCGATTTGCTTCTTGATCTGAGCAACGCGAGCTTCGATGTCTTCTTTCGCGCCCGTGCCATCAACGATTGTTGTGTCGTCTTTGGTGATAGAAACGCGTTTCGCTGTGCCCAGCATGTCGATGGAGACGTTCTCGAGCTTGATGCCGAGGTCTTCAGAAACAACCGTGCCACCTGTCAGGATCGCGATGTCTTCAAGCATTGCTTTACGACGATCACCGAAGCCTGGAGCTTTCACTGCAGCAATTTTCAGGCCGCCACGCAGCTTGTTCACAACGAGCGTTGCGAGTGCTTCACCTTCAACATCTTCAGCGATGATGAGGAGTGGACGGTTAGACTGAACAGCTGATTCAAGAATTGGAAGCATTGGCTGCAGAGAAGAGAGTTTCTTCTCGTGGAGCAGGATCAGAGGCTCGTCGAGCTCAACCTGCATTTTGTCAGCGTTCGTGACAAAGTATGGAGACAGGTAGCCGCGGTCGAACTGCATGCCTTCAACGACTTCGAGCTCAGTCTCGAGAGACTTGGCTTCTTCAACCGTGATCACGCCTTCGTTGCCGACTTTTTCCATTGCTTTCGCAATCATGTCGCCAATTTCGCGCTCGCCGTTTGCAGAGATCGTACCGACCTGAGCGATTTGCTCAGACGTGTCGATTGTTTTTGCAGACGCTTTGATCGTGTTGACGACTTCAGCAACAGCTTTTTCGACGCCGCGACGCAGATCCATTGGGTTCATGCCAGCAGCAACGCGCTTCATGCCTTCGCGAACGATCGCTTGAGCGAGAACGGTTGCTGTCGTGGTGCCGTCGCCCGCTACGTCGTTTGCTTTGGAAGCAACTTCGCGGAGCATTTGAGCGCCCATGTTCTGGAATTTGTCTTCCAGCTCAATTTCTTTCGCAACGGTCACGCCGTCTTTCGTTGTGCGTGGAGCGCCGAAAGATTTTTCGATGACAACGTTACGGCCTTTTGGGCCGAGAGTAACTTTTACAGCGTTCGCAAGAATGTCGACGCCTTTCAGCATCTGCTCACGAGCGTCTGAGGAGAAATGAACAAGCTTAGCAGCCATGGTGTTCTTCCTTATAACCTATGTTGATGAGAAATTCGGGGGTGAGCTTAAGCTTCAACGATACCCAGAATGTCAGACTCTTTCATGATGAGGAGTGTTTCCCCTTCAACGGTCACTTCGGTGCCAGACCATTTGCCGAAGAGCACACGGTCACCAGCTTTGACTTCGAGCGGGATCAGCTCGTTGTCGTCGCCGCGAGCACCTGAACCAACAGCAACGATTTCGCCTTCTTGTGGCTTTTCTTTTGCTGAATCGGGAATGATGATCCCGCCTTTGGTTTTTTCTTCTTCCTCAACGCGGCGAACCAGCACGCGGTCATGAAGCGGACGGAATTTCATGGACGTCCCTCTCTCCAGATTTGGGTTTATGACAGTGTTAGCACTCGAGTGTGATGAGTGCTAATGCCTGCGAGGTAGGGGTGATGAAGGAGACCGTCAAGATGCCGTAACGCATTTTTAACGCGAAAAATTTGTGTCAGCCGACTTTGCGGGAGGCGGACGCTACGAGAGGGCTGACCGCCACTTCGGCCCCTGTGTAGGCCAGTTGAATGGTCGCAGCAAGTTTTGCGAAATCTATAGGCTTTTCCAGAAGGGCGGTTACGCCTGCGGCCTGCCAGAGATCAATATCTTCCGGGCGGTTGTCTGCCGAAATACCGATGACTGGTGTGCGCGACATGGGCGGTGCGAGCTTGCGAATTTCCGCCAAAGAGGTCGGTCCGTTCATCACAGGCATATTCATATCCATGAGAACAACGTCGATATGGCCTGCCTGAACGGCCTGGAGAGCTTCACGTCCGTCATTTGCCAGATGGATGGCAAAACCCAACTCTTTAAGTACATGGCTGAGCAGCTTGCGATTGGCTTTGTTGTCATCCGCGACGAGCACGGTAATGGATGCGCTCGCTTCCGTGCCGGGAGGGGTGTTGATGGTCGTTTCCTGCGCGCTGGTGCGTTTGAAGACGGATTCAAAAAAGAAGGTTGCGCCATGACGTTCGCGGCTCTCCACCCAGACTTTGCCGCCTTGGAGGCGTGCTAAATCCGAGACAATCGCCAGACCGATGCCCGTGCCACCATAATTGGCCTTCTGGTCGCGTTCGACCTGAATGAAGCGGCCGAAAACCCGTCGCAGTGAGTCCGCGGGGATGCCGGGGCCTGTGTCGGCAACCGATAGCTTTAGAAGGACCTCGCCATTATCGCGAGCCTGATATGACAGGATGGAGCGTATGGTGCCGGACTGCGTGAATTTCACGGCGTTGGAGAGGTAATTGCTGACAATCTGTCGGAAACGTAGCGGATCAATCAACAGCCAGACGGATTCGTTCGGGGCAACGATTTCGAACCTCAAGCCTTTGGCTTCGGCTGATTGCTTGAACTCGCGCGTTGTCTCCTGGAACAGCTCAACGACATCGACAGGTTCCGGGATCAGACGCAACTCTCCGATTTCGATTTTTGACAGATCGAGCAGGTCATTGATCAGATTCAGAATGGTTCGGGCCGAGGTGCGCGACGTCTCCGTCATCTCGGTCTGACGCGCGTTCAGCTTTTCGGTGCCGAGAAGGTCCAGCATGCCGACCAGCCCGGTTAGCGGTGTGCGGATCTCGTGGGCGATGCCGGCCACCATCTCCGATTTTTCCCGGTTGGTGCGGCGCGCGGTGTCACGGGCGTCTACGAGTTCGCTGTGAATGATGGATTCGTTGCGGTTTGCCAGATACCCAGCCAGGCTGCACGCCAGCAGGGTAATCGTCATGATGATACTCTGCAAAATTCCGTACACGCCCGACCGTATAGAAGGCAGATTGGGAGCGACTGTATCCGCATACATGACGTTCAGTATGACCGTCGCGAGGCCCGCCAATAGGAAGAACAGACCGCCTTTCTGGCCGACGAGGAACCAGGCCCAGACAACCGGTATCATCAGCATTGGCATGATGACGGAGGAAGTCCCGCCGCTAATGAGGCCCAGAATTGCAAGCGCGAGGCTGAGAAAGCCGCAGAGCAGCCAGGCTGATACTTCGGGCTTACCGGTGATGACCGCGGACATCGGGATCATTGCAAGGGCCACAATAACCACGGAGCAATAAACCAGGATGGTTACGTAATCACCCGGCAGGAGGAACATCGCTGCGATGAGGGGAATGATGGCCATGAAGGCGGATGTTGCACACAGGAATAAAACAGCGCGAGCGAGGCGGTTTTCACGGCCATTGGTGACGTCAGAGGCTGCAAACATTTCTTTGGTTCGCGTCACCAAATCTTTCTTAGGATTGGTGGCAAGATCGGACTCTAATGTCATCTCCAACCATTCCTCTATATGCGCTCTAATCAGATCTCAGCGTTGCGCGAACTATATAAGAGCTAACAAGTCTTTAATTTCGATTAAATCTGTTTGGTCTGGTGCTGTTTAACTACTTACGGGTGTAATCGAATTTGTGACTTCAATAAATAAGACTTCTCTATAAATCGACAATCAAGATTGCCAAAGGGGGGCGATTTGGGCGGCACTGTGATCGAGTGACCGTGCCGCCCATTCAGGTCAGGATATGGTTGTGCCGCCGTCGACAACGATCATCTGGCCATTGGTATAGGAACCTGCTTTCGATGCCAGAAAGACAGCGGCGCCGGCGATTTCTTCCGGTTCGCCGATACGGGCCATTGGCGTTGTGGCAAGTGCACGCTTCAGATTGTCCGGGTTCTCCCAGAGTGCACGAGCAAAATCTGTCTTGATCAGGCCTGGAGCAATACAATTTATCCGGATGTTGTGCTTACCAAATTCGGTCGCCAGATTGCGAGCCAGTTGGAAGTCAGCGGCTTTCGAAATGTTATAGGCGCCGATAATTGGGGAACCTTTGAGGCCTCCAATTGACGACACGAGTACAATGGCACCATCCTTGCGCTCAACCATTTGCGGGAGTGCCATCTGGATCAGCCAGTGATTTGAAATGATGTTGTTCGAGAGAACCTTTTCAAACTGTTCGTCCGAAATACCGGACATCGGCCCATAATAAGGGTTGGAAGCCGCATTACAGACGACGATATCGATTTTTCCAAAGGCCGCGTTTGTCTGATCAACCAGATTCTGGAGATCGTCTTTTGACGAAATATTCGCCGCGACCGCAATCGCTGTACCGTCGCCGTGTTTCGCATTAATTGCAGCGGCCACTTCCTCGCATGGTTCTGGTTTACGCGACGAAATAACAACCTTTGCACCCTGTTCCGCCATTTCTTCGGCGATGGCGCGTCCGATACCTCGGCTTGAGCCCGTAATGATTGCTGATTTACCTGTGAGATCGAATAAGGACATGCCTACCTCCCTGATTTATGCATTGAGGGATTGAGACCAAACTTTCAGACAAAACACAATAGTAGTTTACTACACCGAAGTGTATTCGATGGGTCAGTCTCTCGGTAAATCCAGCTTCCAGTCCATGATCAGAAGTCGTGCGAGCTTTTTTGTGCGCTTCTGGACAATGTCAGGAGTCCAGTGATCATAGAGAGAGGCTTCGCGCGTGATGGCAAATTTTCCGCCCATGTCTGGATTGCGAAAAATAGACTGACGTTTGTCTGCGTAGCTGAGGCGATCTGCGCGCTGGTTGTCACGTTTCGAGAGCAGGCAGAAATTCCCGAGCGTATCGCTGAGTTCACGACGTTGAGCCAAATCCGGCCAGGTTTGAAGCCAATCGGAATCGGGGCCGGGATTCCGCGGAAGAATATGCTCGATGGTGGCGTCGGCATCCGGAAGAAGGTCTTCGCCGCGATCGAGAAGCGCATTCACCTTCATAGCCAGGGCGCGCCGTTGGCCAACAGACCCAAACCGACCGCTGAGCCGCTGCGCCAGTTTCGTTCTCTCGTCCATGGTAAGTGCGAGCGCGCCGGATTTAGAAAACAGGCGATAGTCATCAACCATGTCATCTGAGACATTGCGATAGCGCTTTGCCCGGACATCACGGTCAGAAACAATCAGCTGCATCGCATAGGCAAGTCGTTCCAGGTCGCAAAAGAATTCGCGAGCGGTGTCGGCTTCCCGGTCGTGAGTCACGAGGAATTTCAGGGCAGGTGCACGCCAGCCGTTGTGCTCCAGGGCGCTTAGTCGGTTCAGATGCGCGTTCACCGAAGGCATTGGCCTCGAAAATAGAATGTTGCCTGCTTTCAGTTCTTCATACGCATCAACATATCGAGGCAGGTCGCGATAGAGAAAGTCGCGAGGCGAGACATCGCTGAGAACAGACTGGCAAAAACCGGAGACCAGATCGCCTTTTGGGGACCGGTCATGAAGGAGCCGGATCTGCCGCAAAAGATCATCAAAATCTCTGGCTCCAAGTCTCGCTTCATGTGCGGTCCAGTTTCGGGCGAGCCTGTCGGCCTCTTCGGAAGAGAGTTTGGCTCGTTCAAACAGCTCGGTCTTCAGGATGTCATGCGCATTTGGCTGCCGTCCGCGCGTGTTCAGGACCCTGAAAACCTTGTGCCCTTCATCCCTGTTTTCCACATGTACGCGCACGATCGGGCACCGATCCAGCAGAACAGTCTGAAGCTTATTTCTAAGATCCGGTTTCAGATCTCTAAGTTCCTGAAGCAATGCGATGTAATTGCTGCGGAGTAGGTCATGGCTTTCTGTCAGCGGTGCAGGAATGTCTTGCTGAGACGTCCATTTAGACTTCTGCAGCAAGGTTCGAAAATAAGGTGCATCCACATGATTGGGTGTGAGACGCCACGTGCCATGCGCATCGGGCTCGCAAATTAACGCCTGCAGAGATTCTCTGTTTTCTGAGTCATCAGAGAGGTCTCTCAGTAACGAAATCAACATGGCAATTGTGGTCAGACGTTGTTGGCCATCAACGATTTCGAAAACGCCAGAAGAAGGTGTTTCGACGACGACGATCGCGCCAAGAAAGTGACTGCGCTCTTCGGCGATCGCTTCGAGCAGATCGTTCAGCAGGCCGAGTGCGTCGCTGTCTTTCCAGGAATAGCTGCGCTGATAGGCCGGAATCTTATAGAATTGTCCCGGAGCCAACAATTTGGAGATTTGCGTTGCTTCGGCTTCCACCTTCAAATCACGCATTGGTCTTCCAGAACGCTACAAAACTTCCTAAACCTCCTGCGAAGGCTCTGCGACAGCTAGTAGGTTAATCATATGAGATATGGAAGCGTAATTCGCGACGGTAAGCCGGTCGCCGTGGTATTTGCCGATAATTCAGCGTTTGCGTTAGATCCGCTGAACGATTCGAAGTCATTGCAAGAATGGCTCCACGAGCCGGATGCGCTCAAGACTGCGGCTGAGTCCGCGATTGCGCATGGCGAGCGACTTTCGATCAGCGAGGCCGATATCTGTGCACCCGTGCTGTCGCCTCAGAAAATTCTCGGGATTGGCCTCAACTATCATGACCACGCCAAGGAAACCGGTCGTGAAGCGCCAACCACACAGACCTGGTTCGTGAAACAGGCTTCAGCGATCAACCGTCCGTTCGGAGATGTCGAAATGCCGATTGTTTCCGACCGGCTCGACTATGAAGTGGAACTCGTGGTGGTGATCGGTCGGGGCGGACGCCATATCCCGGCAGAGCGGGCATCCGAGGTGATTGCGGGCTATACAGTGGGCTGCGACTATTCTGTTCGGGACTGGCAGCGTGCGACGCCAACCATGATCATGGGCAAGGGGTTCGATACACATGCGCCGGTCGGCCCCTGGATCGTGACAGAAGATGAAATTGAAAATCTCAACGCGCTGGGTTTGCGCACCTTTGTAAATGGTGAGCTCCGCCAGGACGGCCGGGTGGGTGATCTGATTCACAAGGTTCCGGACCTGATTGCGCATCTGAGTAAAGCCTTCACTTTGATGCCCGGCGATCTGATTTTCACCGGCACACCGGCAGGTGTCGGCGTTGCATCCGATCCGCCGCGTTTTCTGAAGGCTGGAGATACGGTTCGCGTTGAAATCGACGAGATCGGATCTTTTGAGAATCACATCATCATGGAGTCTGGTGAAACACGCATCGGAGTGTGATGTGAAAGGCTGGGGGGCTCTTGTTCGATGGGGGATGCCCTTCCTTGTGGGGGGCGCGCTTGGGAGTGGTGTCACTTACTATCTGAGCCAACAGCCGGTTGAGCGCGCTGAGGCCGAATACACCAGCTCGTTTGTCCGCCCATTTCAAGCCGTTCCAGAGGACATGGCTGCTTTCCCATGCACGCGACGAACACGCTTTGAAAATGCGTTTTCACCTTGTCTCCTCATCAGCGCCGGCGGGAAGCGCCTGATATTTGGTGCGCCGATGTCTCAGGACTGGCGGGGCATTGGCTATGTCGATGCGGCGTTTCTGATGAACGGGCATCCGGTGTCCTCAGGTGGTGTAATGGGATTGCGCTCAGAGACCTGGCAGGATGGTCGGAAAAGCGGTTTGCTCGTCATTGGTGATGATATCGAGATTGACCGGTTAATGCAGGACGATGCCAATCAGTCGTCGCCTGACGCCGTTCTGAAACTCGAGCGTCCCGCGGAACTGAACTATCTCGAAGCGAGCCTGAGACCAAAGCCGGTTCCCGGGTCTGCGCGTGACTATAAGGTTTTCGATACGGGCGATTTACAGGTGTTTGCGACGCAGCAGCATTTGGTCGGTGGCGCCACAGCCGTGTCTTATCTGGTGCAATACGACGATATTCGGATTGAAATTCTGCCCTGTGGTGCAGAGCCGGTTTCGGGCCGTGTCGATTACATCATTAGTCCGTCTGTCGAAGTATCAGAACTTGCGAGCCAGCAATACGAAGCGCAGCGAGCCAGGCTGACCGCGCGTTCGGCGGATATTCAGCGTGTAGGTCGGCTGTGTCCTGATCTGAAAACCATACAGTCCTACATAGTGCGCGCTGGTGCTGAGGGCGCGGTGCTGCTTCGTAGGGATTATAAAATTGGGACAGCGCCAGACGCCGACGCCCTCGAAAACATTCGTGTCGTAGATGCGTCAGGATTGTCTTTGTCTGGACTCGTCCAACTTAAGTCTTAAATGACGACGGGGTCCGGCTAATGCCAGACCCCGTTTTCCCCAGATCGCCCCCGTATGGCCCGAAGGCCGTGGACTTAACTTGGTGTCTGGATGCCATGACGTCCGAGTTTCGTCCAGAGGCAGAACGCGTTATAGGATGTGATTATTGAGTTTTTGGCCGATAATTGAAATCAAGTGCGCAATTTTCAGTCATCAGAATGACAGATTTTGAACACAATTCGAAAAAAAAAGCGCCCGACATAGATCGGGCGCTGAGTGTGGGCAGTGCCTTGGGCCTGGCACGTCATTCAAATATGAATAAAGCCCCTAGCGGCGCAATGCGATAAATGCAATCACAGGGAGAAAATTATAAGGTGTTACAAAAAGAGCGCATTCGGATCGCTCCTTTGGCGTTGGTATTCCTGGTTCATGCCGAACAGGTGCAAACAATTGCGAAACAGCGTGAATCGCAGCAACCCAAATCGTTAACTAAAACAAAATACAAACATAGTTTCTTAAATTTGGTCTGAAACTGGAAAACACGCCTGATGCCAGCTATCGCTCACATTCTTATTGCAGCAGCCTATGCGGTTGTCGCGATTTGTGTGAGCATCGCGGTTTACCAGTTCACGCCATATTCCCTGGAAATTTCTGTCATTGCAGGCGTCGCGTTCGCTCTGGTGTGTGGTCAGGTGCATTTCATCTCGGCAAGTCGTCAGAAGAATCGTGAGCTAGAGTCGCGATTGCTGACTGTTCGCAACGAGGTACGCAAAACCAATCAACGCGCGGAGATCATTGAAACCCGCATCAGCGTGATGGATGAAACACTTTCCAGAGAGGTTTCCGAACGTCGGGAGGCCATGGTCAGTGAGATGCGCGAACTCGAAACGCTTATTCTCAAGCTTGGCAAAAGCTTCGAGGCACGACTGGCACAGGCTGGCCCGGGACCGGGTGTGAAGCGTCTGTCTGTTGCGCCGGGTGAACGAACAGCTGAAGAAGCGCTGCGCGCCGTTCAGGAGGCGCTGGATGCGAACCGAGTTGATCTGCATCTTCAGCCGATTGTCAGTCTTCCTCAGCGTCGAACCTGCTTTTACGAGGGCTTTACGCGCCTTCGCGATGCCAATGATCAATTGATCATGCCGGGTGACTTCCTGGGCGCTGCCAAGGAAGCAGGCCTTCTTGGTGTCATCGACAATATGCTGCTGTTTCGCTGCGTTCAGATTGTGCGACGTCTCAGTGAGAAAGATCGCCGCGTCGGCGTGTTCTGCAACATCGGGACCTCGTCTCTGGAGGACGAGTCCTTTTTCCCGCAGTTTCTTGAATTCATCAAAGACAACCGGGATCTCGCAGGTTCTCTGATTTTTGAGATTGGTGCGGCAGAATTCAAATCCCGCTCGGCTGTCACAGCTCGCAACATGGGACGCCTCGCTGACCTTGGTTTCCGCTTCTCAATTGATAAGGCCGACAGTCTGGAAGTGGATCTGCCGGAGCTGCAGGCTGAAGCCGTGAAGTTTCTGAAAATCGAAGGCAGTAAGTTGATCGAACAGATGGAACCGGGTGGTCCGCGTCCGATCTCCTCACTGACCCGCGATATTCAAGCTGAAGATGTCTGCGCCGTCTTTATGCGATACGGAATCGATCTGATCGCCGACAAGGTGGAAAGCGAACGCGATGTGGTCGAGATTCTTGATTTCGACATTCCGTTTGGTCAGGGTCATATATTTGGAACGCCGCGCCCGATCAAAGGAACGCTTATGGAAGAGACGGCGCCGCCGCCTGACTTCATGCAGAGAGCAGGCTAAGGCCGCTTTTTCCCTTTTCTCCAGGTCCGGTTTCGGCTACCCGATGAGGCATGTCTGAACTGGTATTCCCGAATGGCTTGTCCGACATTGCGGACCGCTATGACGCCATCCTCTGCGATGTGTGGGGCGTCATTCACAATGGTCGCGAAGCTTTTTACGAGGCATGCGATGCGCTGGCTGAATTTCGAAAAACGGGTAAGCCGGTTATCCTGATCACAAACGCTCCTGTGCAGGCACGCGAGGTCGAACGCCTGTTTCCGGGGTTGGGCGTACGCCGGGATTGCTACAATCTGATCGTTTCAAGCGGTGATGCGACGCGTATGGAACTGGAAAAGCGTGCGCCGGGACCTGCGCTGCGGCTCGGGCTTGATAACAGCTGGGAGCGCGACAACACGCTTTTCGACGGAGCCGGGTTGGAATTTGCAGAAGCGGAAAAGGCTCGTTTTGTCGTCGCAATGGGGCTTCGGGATGCGGTCAATGATGATCCTGAAGATTATCGCGTCGAGTTGAAGCCGCTCGTAGAAGCCGGACTGACCATGATCTGCGCCAATCCGGACATTCAGGTACGTGTTGGGAATACTTTGCAGTGGTGCGCAGGCGCGATTGCGAAAATCTATGAAGAAGAGGGCGGCGAGGTCGTTTATCCGGGCAAGCCGCATGATGCGATATACGATCTGGCAGAGTCGCATCTGGAGCGCCTGTTGGGACACGCTGTACCAAAGACGGGCTTGCTGGCGATTGGCGATGGACCGGCAACGGATATGCGCGGTGCCATGAAACGCGGGATCGATTCGGTCTATGTTGGTACAGGGCTTAATCTGGCCGGTACAGGTGATTTTCAGACTGATACAAAAGCGCTGTTAGAGCGTTACGAAGTGAGCGCGACCTACGCGATGTCAGGGCTTCGCTGGTAGAATCATTATTTTTCCGCAGCAATCGGCTTTTGAGCATATGTCTGAGTCGCAGCGGCAGTCTCTGTCGGTGACGGCGGCATCTTGCTGAATTGATAAATACTGACGGCAAAGACGCTCGTGGCCATAAGGCCGGCTAGCAACAGGATAAATCCGGGCACAAATTTCTGTTCGCCCATGTTCGCCTCCTCAATCAGTGCGCGATTTGCGTTTGAGATAGAAACGAGCGTTCTTGCAATCAGTTCCCGGACCATTCCGATCAAAGAAAAAGGCGCTGTTTTGCAACAGCGCCTTTTCGAACCTGTGTGATGCGCTGCCGATCAGCCGGCAGGGCCGCGTGACTCGCGACGAGACAGGAACGCTAGTCGCTCAAACAATTGTACATCGGCTTCATTCTTCAGAAGAGCGCCGTGCAGTGGCGGTGTGAGTTTGTCCGGATTCTTTTCACGCAGCGTGTCGAGATCGATATCCTCATTCATCAGAAGCTTGAGCCAGTCGAGAAGCTCTGACGTAGATGGCTTTTTCTTCAGGCCCGGCAGGTCGCGCATGGAGTAGAATGTCTGCAGCGCGTCTTTCACCAGCTTCTGCTTGATGCCTGGATAGTGGACCTCAACGATCTCACGCATGGTCAGATCATCAGGGAATTTGATGTAGTGGAAGAAGCAGCGGCGCAGGAAGGCGTCTGGCAGTTCTTTCTCATTGTTCGAGGTGATGATGATGATCGGGCGTTGTTTCGCCTTGATCGTGCGGTCGAGCTCGTAACAATAGAATTCCATACGATCGAGCTCCTGCAGGAGGTCGTTTGGAAATTCGATGTCGGCCTTGTCGATCTCGTCAACGAGAAGAACCGGGCGCTTTTCCGATTCGAAAGCTTCCCAGAGTTTGCCCTTCTTGATGTAGTTTTCGATATTGGTCGCGCGTTCGTCGCCCATCTGGCCGTCACGCAGGCGCGAAACAGCATCATACTCGTACAGGCCCTGGCTGGCTTTCGTCGTCGATTTGACGTGCCATTCAATCAGTTCAGTATCGAGTGCCTTGGCGACCTCAATCGCAAGAACCGTTTTACCCGTGCCAGGCTCGCCTTTGATCAGCAAAGGGCGTTGCAAGGTGATTGCCGCATTTACGGCGACGCGCAGATCGTCTGTTGCGACGTAATTCTCGGAGCCCTCAAAGCGCATGGTGATCCTCTCCCAAAGGCAAAAATGTTATTTCACTATCATTAGAGTAAAGCCCTCAGATTCTCATGCAAGCGGTATCGCAGCGGAAGTCGCACGGCTCTGAGCCGGGAGACAGGCGAGAAGCGCGGCGAGATGACGTATATTATGCTTGTCTAAAATGATGTAAGGTAATCGAAGAATTGAATCCTGAGGGGTAAGTCCCGTGCCTAAGCTTCTGAAATTTCTGGCATTTCATGCGGGCGTTGGTTTCGCGCTGGCACTCGCGAGCGTGTTGATTATCCTGGGACTGGACATTGCCCATCTCCACGCGCTGATCATGGGATCGGAAATAAAGTGGATCGCGATTTTTTCTCTGGTAGTTCTGATGACGATCACACTGGCCTCAATCCAGATGGGAATTGCCGTGATGCGTCTGCCATATCAGCCAGAGGATGATGACCGGCATGGCGGTACGAAAGTGGCGGTCATTGATGTGCTGCTTCGGACGCATTTGCTGCGATTTGCCCCGGCGAAGGTTCGCAAATAAAAAAGCGGCCTCGTCGGAAGCCGCCTTTCTCTAAACTTTGACACCTGTTTTAGAACAGCCAGCTACGCGCCAGTTCGATCGGGTAAGGGTTGCCCTTGCTGAGCTCATTCATGCCTTTGACGGTTCGCACGATATGCCAGACAAACCAGAACAGAATGACGAGAAAACCGATCAGGACCACCGATAATATGACGCCAGCTATGAGATAGGCAAAGCCTTTCCAGAAGATATGGATCTGGTTGATATAATGCGATTTGGTTAGCTCATCGGCGTCGTCCTTGCCGACATAGGCCATGATCACGCCCACCAGGCCAGCAAGGCCGATAAATGCACCGACCAGATAAAGAATATAGACAAGATTTGCGTTGCCGGGCTGACCGCCCGTCGTTGAAATTTGCGTGTCGCTCATCACCCGCCTCCATCGTGAATGATCCTCAGTGTTTGAGAATCAGTCGGATTTGGCAAGCGGGAATCGGGGGGGGGCGGGAAAAGTCCGTCAGGATCCTAGCGGGTGAAATCGACGGCGAAACCTTCAGGGAGAAACCTTGCGACTTTGCCCTGCTGCGTGCCGACCTGGACGCGTTCGCCAAGGAGTGGGCGCTGGTTCGTCGTTGCGAGTGCGACACCGACCAGCGACATGTCCATCACATGACAGCGCAGTTCACGTCCGTCTTCGCATTGGACAAGAATCAGGCCGGAGCCGCCCTCACGCGAGGCGCGGCGTTCTTCATCCAGTTTGAGACTGGATTTGTTGTATAGCCAGGTGAGTTGATCCGCGACGCGGTCGCGCTTTGTGAATGGCGCGTCAGAAATAACAGCGACTTCACCGGCAGAGCTGCGGACCACATGGCCGCTCATACGACCGAGCTCGGAAATGTAGCAGACGATCCGTTCGCCTCGAAACGGCGGTGACTGGGTTCTGAATAGCACGCCACCACCGGACACATTGATGGTTTCGCCGGTCACTTCATGACCGCTTTCACTGAGAAATCGTAATGGGAGATTCAAATCGACCCGCGTCCAGCGACGCCGGTCCTGTTTCTTCAAATGGCTCTTTTCACCGCTCGGCGGTGCAAATGGCACGACGGATTGCATTCTGACTTTTCCTTCCACGCACCCTGCAACTCTAACTTAGTAATCTTCATAATTGGTTGCCGTAATCGTTTAATCACATAATACTTTAAGTAATAATATATCAGGGAGAGAACGTCATGGCTGCGTCGGGTCAACAATCCGCAGTGGACTATATCATTATCGGGGCAGGGAGCGCAGGCTGTACGCTGGCCGCTCGACTGACCGAAGATCCAAACATCAAGGTGGCGCTGATTGAAGCGGGCGGAAAGGACAAAAGCCCGTTCGTCCGCATGCCGGCAGGGGTCGGCAATCTGATGCGCGAAAAGGGCGCTTACAACTGGGGATTCTGGACAACACCGCAGAAGCACATGGATGGACGACGTCTGTTCTGGCCTCGCGGTAAAGGGTTTGGCGGCTCGTCCTCGATCAATGGCATGTTGTATGTTCGTGGCCATGCAGGCGACTATGATCAATGGCGTCAAATGGGGCTGACGGGCTGGTCTTTTGATGACGTTCTGCCTTACTTCAAGCGATCTGAAACCTTTGAAGGCGGCGAGGACGACTTCCACGGCGGCAGTGGTCCACTGAACGTGACGAATGTGCCCCTGGATGAGGATATTTTCTCCGCCTTTCTGAAGGCCGGAGAGCAGGCAGGCTATCCATACACGCCAGATTTCAACGGTGCTCAGCAGGAAGGCTTCGGCCCCTATCAGCGTACCATTTTCAATGGTGAACGCTGGAGTGCGTCTTTTGCTTATCTGCGACCAGCTCTGGAGCGATCCAACCTGACGGTCATTACCGCCGGTAGGGTATCGCGTATCCTGATCGAAAACGGCCGGGCCATCGGTGTCCAGTATGCGAAGAAGCCAGGCGCCATGCCGTCAAAACTTTATGCCGATGGCGAGATGCTTTTGTGCGCGGGTGCGGTTCAGTCGCCACAGATCCTGCAATTGTCAGGCATTGGAGCTGCTGATGATCTGACCTCCCAGGGTATTGAGGTTGTGGCAGACGTTCCTGATGTCGGAGCGAATTTGCAGGACCATCTCGACGTCACGGTGATCCATGGTTGCAAACAGAAATGCACTGCCTTCAGCAAACAGGCCGGTTTCCGAAAGCTAGGCGTCGGGCTGAACTATCTGATGAACAAGACTGGACCTGGCGCGGATAACTTCCTGCAAGCGGGTGCGTTTCTCAAATCACGAGAAGGCCTGGACCGGCCCGACATTCAGCTTCATTTCCTGAATGCAGGTCTGCTGGATCACGGGCAGACACCGGTCGAGCAGGATGCGTTTACCATCCACGCTTGCCAGCTTCGCCCGGAAAGCAAGGGCTGGATCAAGCTCGCGTCAGATGATCCGTTTGATGATCCGCTGATCGATGCCAATTACCTGGCGGCTGAAGAAGATCGCCGCGTCATGCGTCAGGCAGTTCGCATGACGATGGAGATTGCCGAGCAGGCGGCATTCGACGCGTATCGCGGAGATCGCATTCTGCCTGAAGGCAATCCGAAAACGGATGATGAAATCGATGCTTTCGTCCGGGCGAAAGGGGAGACCATCTATCACCCGGTGGGAACCGTTCGCATGGGCGCTGACGATCGCGCGCCGTTGGACGCATCGCTCAAAATGCGCTGCGTGGAGGGGCTGCGTGTTGTCGATGCGTCAGTTATGCCCACCCTGATTGGTGGCAATACCAATGCGCCGACCATCATGATCGCCGAGAAAGCAGCCGATATGATCCGCGGCAAACAGGCTATGGCCGTCGCCGCGGAATAAACGTTGGGCTATTCGTTGCTCGCCACGAGACGCAGGTATGGCTCCTTGATCGGCGTTTCTGGCGGGTAGACGGCGCTGACGGCATGGCGCCAGACAGGTCGGCCTTCCAGCATGTTTTCACCGCCAAGCATCTGATAAAGGCCGAGCAACCGGTCGCCGGTCTGGCCCTTCTTCTTCAGGGGGGCGAGGGCGATCTCGATTTCAAGACGCTGGCCCGACAGTGTTTCACCACGCCCCCGGATGATGCCCGGACCCGAACCAAACCGAATGGCATTCAATTGGGCGGACACAAGATCGATGTCCCGGCCACGCCAGAGCTTCAGGAAGTCCTGATCGATCAGCTCACGGCCCAGTACGTCGACCATCTTTTTCCCGGCATTGGTGAAAGGCCAGATGCCATCATCGGCTCGCTTGATAACAAAGAGGCTGCCTAACACATTGGGAAAATCGGCGACCTTCGGATCTTCAATTGCATTGTCTGCATCTGAAGACAGTCGGCGCCAGGCATCCAGTATGGCTTTCGTATTCGGATGAACCGCCCGGTCATTCATTCTGGTACTCTTCCTGTCAAAAACTACGCTTTCAGAAGGTATTGGGCAAAGTCCGGGCCAACGCGTAAACGAAATCTCCATACAGATGGGTCTAAAAATAAGCCAAGCTTCGTGTCGTTGGGGAAGTGTGCGTGGGTTTAGCGTCCTCTCGAACGACTTTTGAGGGAGACGATCTATGGCTGTTTCATGGCGACACACTTTGACAGCTTCGGCAGCAATCGCTGTCGTTTCCATTGCAGGTTTTGCGGTTGCGCAAAGCGCTGGCGGGCACGTTGTGAATGTGCCGGGTGTCACCGTTGGTTCGACGCAAAGTTCATCCGGCTCTGCATGCTGTGATCAGGGGAAGGTTCACGGCATCTATCCACCCGGTGTTACAATTCCGAGCCCGAACCTTGTTGTAAACTCGGCGACGGCAACTGTTGGAAGTCAGTATATCATCAAACAGGGCTCCGTTCTGGAATCCGGTCTGGTGGTCGAAGGCGCTGATACACGAACAACCTTCCTGTCCAACGGCAGCTACATTCCAATGTCGCCGCCTGTGGAGCCATCTGCGCTGGATGCGCTGAATGTGCAGGGCAGCAAGCAGGTTAAGGAAATCGTGACGGAAGAAGTTCCGATCGAGGAAGAGATCTGTATCGATCAGATCATTGAGCAGATGGAACTGGTCGCGGTGCGTGCCGACTGTATCGATGACACCGGCACGCCTCACCCGGCATCACGCGTTGACGACAAGCAAGATGTTGGCGCCGCGTTCAGCGGTGAGCTTTATCGCTGCGTTGCGGGAACATCCATGCAGGTCACCATCGGTCATATTATCGATGGTCAGGCTGATTTTTCTCAGGCGAGTGGCTTTAGCTGCGCCAAAGGCGAGGCTCTGGTTCACAAACCAGGCGGCGAGCTTTCCTGCGCGCCGGAAGTGCCTCAACGTAACTGTAATGAGCGCTCATTGCTGCGCAAATACGGTCCGGGTCTGAAAGTTGTCGAAATGGTGGTCGAGCGGAAAGTGTGCGTCCCAACCGTTCAGACGCGTATCGAAACGGTACAGCGAGAAGTGATCAAGGAAGTGCCTCTTGCGACGGCACCGATCACTTTTGATGGCGGCGTTGGTCAATCCACGACGTATTAAAACCGGGCATTTCACGAAACATTATAGGGAGCCCCGTCAGATGACTCTGGCGGGGTTTTTCTTTAGCTTCGGTCGAAGCGTGAGAGGGAGACGGTATGGCCGGCGAAAAAGATCTACGAACTTTGCTGTCGTCCCTGGCGCCCGAGCTCGCTGAGACGCGATTTGTCTTCGCGACATCTGAGGATGCATCACGGTTCGAAGGGCTGGAGCCATTGATGCTGTATCGTGAAGACGAGGGCGTAACGGCGATTCTGGAAGCAGAAAAAGCGGCTCAAAATGGCTTGGATGGCGTTTTTCCATGCCGACGCATTACGCTGAAGGTTCATTCTGCGCTTGATGCTGTGGGCATGATTGCATCGGTGGCCGAAGCGCTCCGGCTGAAAGGGATACCTGCGAATACCGTCGCAGGGTTTTACCATGATCATATCTTTGTACCTGAACGGGATGCACAGGCTGCTATGCACGCCATACAGAGCCTGTCGGACCAAACAAAAAACGCCCCGGACTGACAACAGCCGGGGCGTAATTCATTTGAAGTCCGATCGGCGCTTATTCGTTCGTACCGAACGACTGGTAGGTCGCTGAATTGCCGACCGCTGTTGCAGCGCCCTGAACAAAGCCACCACCATTGCTGCGGGCTACGCCATAAGCTGATACGTTTGCCGAGTTTGTCTGGTTGGTACGGCCGGAAAGCACACCATCATTGCTACAGGAATAGCACATGGTTGCTGTCGCGGCATTGCCGATGGCTGTCGAACTGACATAGCCGAAGCTGCCATCATAGCTGGCACCATCAAAGCTCGCATAGCTCGACACGTCACCATAGTTTTCCTGATTGGCGTACATCGCGGTATCAGATCCAATATTGCTGATCAGCGCGGAGTTGCCGACGCCGTATGCGGTAGAACCCGATGTACCAGACCAGTCATCGATGGACACCGTCGACACAGCTTCGATTTCAGCGCCATTGCCCTGGAAGACTTCGGAACCGTCGCGGCCGAGTGTTGCATAGCCCCATTCATTTTCGACGGTGATGCTGTTGCCAGACGCCGTGGCACTGCCGTTTATGGACGTGCCGGTCTGCATGCGAATATCGGTATCAGATGAGATCGTTGAATCGGTATCGGTCACCTGAACCGCGCCATTGTAGCTGGTCGTTGTCCAGCCATAGGAGGAGACCGTATTGCCGCTTGCAACAGACGCAATCGTGACCGTGTCATTGTTGCAGCACATATCGGCAACCGTTGTTGCGGTGACGTCGCCATAAGCGCGCTGTTCCTGAAAACCGCGATTGGTGCCGTATTCGGTTTCGTATGAAGACACGTTCGCTGCAGCAGTCGTCGTGGCTGTCACGTCATCTGCGCCATCCAGATAAATGTCGCTGGATGCGCTGACATCGCCATAACTTTCCTGAGTCACGTAATGGAAATCAGTGCCATTTGTCGTCGAGGACGACGCGGCATTGCCGTAGGATGTTGTGTACGTAGATGCTGTTCCACCATAGACCGGGCCGCCAAGCAGGGTGGTCGTCGCTGACACATCACCTTGTTGGGACTGTGTCGCGTTGTAATCCACATCGCCGGTTTCGGTTGCGGCTGTTGATGTGTTGCCAGTCGCAGTGGCAACAGCAGATGCCCCCGGCGTAACATCATCCAGCACGACAAACATGTCCGCGAACACATCGCCCAGAGACACCTGATCAATCACCACTACGGCGGCATCGTCGGATGGCGTGGTGCCTTCCTGAGCGAAGGCGGGTACTGCGCAAATGGCACTGAGAAGCGTCGTTGCGAGAAGTGTTTTCGTCGTGTCACGCATGGTGCGTTCCTGTCTGATCAAGCGGGCTGAAATTACTGGCGACCTCGAAGCGCAGACTTCAGCGCTTTGTCACGGTTTTCATTCCAGCGCGCAGGCTCTGCGCGGGTTTCTGCATTGTTCGTTGCGATATTGGTGGATAGCGGGATGAAGCCGCCAGTGACGCCGGACGTTCCGAGCGGATCTTCACCCAGACAAGAGGTCGGTCCGTCAATGCCGTACAAATTCGCTGTCATCTCAACGACCGCGCGTTCGATCACAGAACGAACAGCAAGCTGGATTGGCTCTTGTGCGCGTCCGCCAGCACCGATGTCGAACACATTACCGTTCAGGAAGTCGAATACGCCGAAAGAGATTTCCCGGCCGATGATCTGTTTCTGATAGGAAATGACGTCAACGACTTCGAGAGTTTGTGTCTCTACGAGACGCAGGTCGAGGCCGACATTGATGACATACATCTTGTTGCCGAACGTACCCTTGAGGTCTTCAGCATCAGTATCGCCAGCGAAGGCTTCAACACCAACCGAGCGGATATTGTAGTTCAGTTCGGTAATGCCGCCGACCAGATAAAAATCAGATCCCGGGATCGAGCCCGCGAGAATTTCGCGGAACTGAGCGCCGTCATCTGTAATCAGCTTGTTGTTGGCATATTTCAGTTCGAGTTCGGAAACCGATGTGTCGAAGCGTTCAACGAGTGACACGCCGGCTTTCGCAAACGCTGAGATGGCCATCAGGGATGCGCCTTGCGTAACCTTGCGGCCACCTTCGAGGTCAGCCTTGCCTGTATAGTCCAGAATGCGGCCAACGGCGATGCGTGGACGGGCCAGCTGGTTCTGCCCAGCGAAGCTAGCCAGACAGCTCAGGCTCGTGGAATAAGGCGTTGGGTTTGCCGTCACTGGCGCGCTGCCGATCGGCGTTGCGTATTTGCCGGTTGGGCCGGCAACCGGGCTCACACAGCCGGCGAGGGCCAGCATACTGGCTGCGGCAAGCGCAGCGAGTTTTGCGGCCGGACGCTTCGGAAGATTCTTTTGATTAGTCATTGAGGTCCAGCTCCCCGTTCAGGATGGCTGTCTGATCGCCATTATTGATCTGTGTGTTGTCGATGATGATCGTGTTGTAATTGCCGTTCGTGATCACGTTCAGCTGGTTGCCGATCGCCTGTGACTGGCCGATCATGCCGGTGCCTCGCGTGGTGCCCCACGGTGTGTTCATGCCGAAGGACAGGCTTGATGAGTCGCGGCTGTCGATGATGCGACCGTCGACAATGACGCGATTGCCATTCAGATCGCGCGTGCCTGGTTCATAAGGAGACGTTTCCTGACCGTAAGACATGCCGTATGGCCGTTCGAACTGGCCTGAAACAATGGCTTCCTGAGCCCAGGCTGCAGTGCTGGGCGCAAGGCCTGCGACTAGCCCGCTGACGACGCTGAAAAGTGCGATATTTGCGGTACGCTTCATCCTCAAATCCCCGTTCGCGCTGATGTCTGATCTTATCCGGATCAGCGCGTCTTCCATCTTGCTCCACCAACGGGAGCTTTCAATTCAAACTGTGTTCTAGGATGAAAAGACGGATTTTAAGTTAATAAGCGTGTGAAAGTGCAGCCGAAGAACTCGGATTGTCTTAATAAAATTCCATTTTTGACGGCATTTTCTTTACCGGCACGGAAAAGTCCCACGGGAATTACTTCATTGATTTTTGAACGATGGTAAATGGCTGCCTGCGCGCTTTTGACCGCTCGAAATGTCTCAAGAAACCACACAAATATAAAGGACATAACGCAGGAGGTACGCATGAGTCATACACCACACGAACTCGCAGAAGAATTCCCTCAGCAGATCGAAGCGATTCAGAAGCTGAAGCTCGAAAACGCGCATTTCGCCAAAATCACGGAAGAATATCACGCCGTAAATCGCGAGATTCACAGGAGCGAGACCAAGGTCGAGCCGCTCTCTGGTTTTCATGAGGAGGAATTGCGTAAAAAGCGCCTCGCTCTGAAAGATGAGATTGCGGTGATGCTGGATAAAGCTGCTGCCTGACTTTTCGGGCGGGCGCGCGGCGCACGCGCCTATATATAAGTATATCTACGACGGAGTGGAGCAGTGCTATCTTCCGCGCTTGCTTCACCCTGCGTCTCCTCCCGCATAGTGTCGTTGAAATAATCGATACGCGTGGGAGGATGCGCACATGGATATGAAGACACCAAAGGTCGAAGTGTTTTTCGACTGTTCATCACCATGGACCTATCTCGGCTTCGTCCGTTTGGGGCAACTGGAAGATCAGCTGTCATTTGATTTTGACTGGAAGCCGATTCTGGTGGGTGGCGTGTTCAATGCTGTCAACGAGAGCGTCTATCAGGCGCGGGCCAATCCTCATCCGATCAAGCAGGCCTATTACATGAAGGACCTGGCGGACTGGTCTCGCTTTGTCGGTGTTAAGATTGGCAATCCGCCCGTCTTTCCCGTCCGGTCGGTCGATGCGATGCGCGCCTGTTGTTTCGCAAAGTCGAAAGGTGCGCTCAAACCATTCGCGCTTGCACTTTTTGAATCCTACTGGGGGGATTTGAATGACATCTCCAAGACAGAAGAGATTCTCGCCTGCGCGAAGCGGGCCGGTTTATCCGAAACGAATGTAAAAGACGCACTATCCGACGACATCTATAAAGCAGAGCTGAAATCGAACACGCAGAATTTGATTGACCGGGGTGGTTTTGGATCACCGACCGTCTTCATCAATGGCGATGATATGTACTTCGGAAACGATCGTATGGAGCTGATTGCCGCTAAACTCGTTAGGTCTGATGCATAGCGCGCAAGGCGTGGTGTGTGGTCGAGAATCAACGGGTGCTTGCCTAGATTGAAATCTCATCGCACAATTCCCTTGCGACATGGCCACAGAAGGCCAGCGTGACAAAGGGAAGGAAACGTTATGAAGCTGAAAACGGTGCTTTCGGAAAAGGGTGGCAAGGTGATCACCCTCGATTCAACAACAAGTCTCTGGGTCGCTGCCGGTATTCTGGATGAGAACCGGATTGGCGCTGCCGTTGCCGTGCGGCCGGACGGTGACCTTTGCGGTGTTTTATCTGAGCGCGACATTGTTCGTCGTATTGCTCAGCACGGCAGTGATGCACTTGCGCTATCCGTCGACGAGGCGATGACGCGCGAAGTCGTGACTGCAACGCCCGATACCTCTCTTGATGATGCGCTCTCTCAGATGACGGATCGCCGGATTCGCCACCTGCCAGTCGTCGATCAGGGCAAGCTGGTTGGAATCGTCTCGATTGGTGATCTTGTGAAACGCAAGATTTCAGCGACCGAACTCGAGGCGGAAGCGATGAAGCAATACATCGCCGCCGGCTGATTCCGGTCTTTTACGCTTCCATTTGGCCTCAGGCGATCTGCCAGCGAGCAGATCGCGCAGGTTCTCTTTTCTCTAAACCCCCATGGATAGGGGTTTGTTTGTTGAATCTGCAGAAAGTTTGGAAAAAGGGGAAAAAGGCGCTTGCGTTAGTTGGAGTGGGGGGCTTATAAGCGCGTCTTCTTCGGTCATCGAGCTGCCTGCAGCGAGCCGGT
>NZ_JBHSSW010000003.1:0-341533 GCF_042659465.1 Ponticaulis profundi
ACGACTCCCCCCCCTAAGCCGCCTCGACAAAGGTCGCGATGACCTTTTTCGTGCCGGCTTTTTCGAACTCGACGGTCAGCTTGGCGCCTTCGATCTGTTCGACCTTGCCATAGCCAAACTTGATATGGAAAACGCGCTGGCCGAGCTTGAACCCGGCGCGGCCGGGATCGGTTGAGGCGATGAGTTCCGCCTTGCCATCAATCACCGGCGGAGCGCTGCGCTTGCGGGTGGTTTCACGCATGCGCTTCCAGCCCGGCGAGGAATAGGTGCTCTTTTCGCCAAGATCCTCAAAGCTGGAGGAGCCGCCCCCGAAACTTTCGCCAAAGCCCTGACGCTGGCCATAGCCGGTCTCGGAAATGGCCTCGACATGCTTGTGCGGCAATTCATCGACAAAACGCGACGGGATGACGGACTGCCAGCGCCCGTAAATCTGGCGGTTGGCAACAAAGGAGATATAGCAACGCTCGCGCGCCCGCGTGATGCCGACATAGGCAAGGCGTCGTTCTTCCTCGAGCCCTTTATTGCCATTCTCGTCAATCGAGCGCTTGGACGGGAAGACCTCCTCCTCCCAGCCCGGCAGGAAGACCATCGGCCATTCAAGGCCCTTGGCCGCGTGCAGGGTGAGGATCTGAACTTCATCCTCGCTGCCGCCATCGCGCGAGGTGTCCATGACGAGCTGCACATGCTCGAGAAAGCCCGCCAGGCTGTCGAACTCGCCCATGGCGTTGATCAGCTCTTTCAGGTTTTCAAGGCGCGTCGCCGCCTGCGGAGAGCGGTCTGCGCGCAACATATCGGTGTAGCCGGACTCATCGAGGATCTGCTCGGCGAGCTCGGTATGGGACATGCCGCCATGATGCTTGTCGCGCCACATGTCGAGATGGTTCATGAAGCTGGTCAGGCCGCGCTTTGCCGGGCCTTTGATCTCGTCGGTCTGTAACACCATGCGGGTGATGGTGTGCAGCGATCGCCCATCACCGCGGGCGATCTGTTGCAGTTTCTGCAGAGAGGAGGCGCCAACGCCGCGCTTTGGCTGGTTCACCACGCGCTCAAAGGCCAGATCATCATCTTCAGACCGGATCAGGCGGAAATAGGCCATCGCATCGCGGATTTCGGCGCGCTCGAAGAAGCGCGGGCCGCCAATGACGCGATAGGGAATTCCCAGCATGATGAAGCGTTCCTCAAAGGCCCGCATCTGCCAGGAGGCCCGCACCAGCACGGCGCAGTCTTCATAGCGGCGCCCCGAGGAGCGCCAGCTTTCAATGTCGTCACCAATCAGCCGGGCTTCGGCTTCGCCATCCCACAGGCCACGCAGTTTGACCGGCTCGCCTTCATCCCCTTCTGTCCAGAGCGTCTTGCCAAGACGGCCCTTATTCTCGGTGATGAGCTGAGACGCACAGGCGAGGATATGACCGGTTGAGCGGTAATTGCGCTCGAGCCGGATCACGTCTGCGCCTTCGAAATCCTGCTCGAATTTGAGGATGTTCGTCACTTCGGCGCCGCGCCAGCCATAGATGGACTGGTCGTCATCACCCACACAGCAGATATTGCCCGTGCCGCGCGCAAGCAGGCGCAGCCAGAGATACTGGGCAATGTTGGTATCCTGATACTCGTCCACGAGAATATAGCGGAAACGGTCATGATATTCGGCCAGGACATCGCGATTGTCCTGGAACAGGCGAATGGTCAGCAGGAGCAGATCGCCAAAGTCACACGCATTCAGGATGGAAAGACGGCGCTGATAAATGTCGTAAAGCCTGATGCCCTTGCCGTCTGCGAACTGATACGCCTCATCGGACGGCACTTTGTCCGGCAGAAGGGCGCGGTTCTTCCAGCCATCGATCAGGCCAGCCAGATAGCGCGGCGTCCAGCGCTTGGGATCAATGTTTTCCGCTTCAATGATCTGCTTGCACAGGCGGATCTGGTCATCGGTATCAATGATGGTGAAGGTTGGCTTGAGGCCTGCCAGCTCTGCATGACGGCGCAGGATCTGCGCGGAAATGGAGTGGAAGGTGCCGAGCCAGCGCAGGCCCTCGCCATCTGGTCCGATGAGGTTCTGCGCACGGTCGCGCATTTCGCGCGCGGCCTTGTTGGTGAAGGTCACGCAAAGCGTCTGCCAGGGCTTGGCACGGCCCGTGCGGATGATGTGTGCAAGGCGTGTCGTCAGAACCCGTGTCTTGCCGGTCCCGGCCCCTGCGAGCACGAGCAGCGGGCCTTCCAGAGTCTCAACCGCCTGTTTCTGCTCGGGGTTCAGCCCGTCCAGATAGTCGGCGCCGCCGCCCGGGCGCGCCATGGCGAGTTGTGAGAGTGGGACATTGTCTGACATGTTGGTCTTTGGTGTTGTGATGCTGAATGATTCGCGTTTCGTTCCACTCTAACATGGGGGGCGCAAGCGGAAAGTCATGTGCTATGAATTGGCACAGCTCAGAAACTGGATCAGTGACGATGGTCTTCGTCAGCATTTCAGGGGGAACATCATGATCAGAGGACTTGCTCTCGGCACAGCGTGCCTCTTGATGTCACCCGTGACGGCACATGCGCTTTCATGCCCAGAATGGACTTATTCTGATGATCTCGACATCGTCTATCAGAACACCGACGTCATATTTGAAGGCTATGCGGTAGAGGTGGAAGATTTGTTTGCGACGGAAAAAGCACGTCGCAAGTTCAAATTTCTGTATGGAAAAGATTATGCATGGCGCGCGCCTCGCTACCGAACGCGCTTCCACGTGATCAATGATTACAAGCGTGCCGGCACCCGAACCATCGACATATGGCAATTTGAACATGACAGAGCCTGGGGCGCGAAAGCCTTTGAGCGAAACTCAAAATATGTCGTTCTCGCCAATTGGGTGAACGGTAAGCTGATCTCGGGTGGATGTCTCGGTGAGCGCGATGATCACACGGCCGATCTCGAACGCTATCTGACGCCGGGCCGGTGACGTGCTAGCTGCCATTCAAGTCCGGCGCGATTGCTGCTGGAAGATACTGCCGCCTTCGACAGCCTGCACGATGACAGTGGCGAGTGAAACCGAGATCAGCACGGCAGCGGCGCTTTCATAAGACCGGGTCAGCTCGAACACGATGAGCGTGGTCGAGATCGGTGCGCCCAGCACCGCACCGGAGATCGCGCCCATGCCGACAACGGTGAAGAAGGTCTGCGCAGCCTCGCCCTCGCCGGTCAGGAACGCCATCAGCGCGCCGAAAAAGCCGCCAATCATCGCGCCGACAAAGATGGAGGACGAAAACACCCCGCCGCCAAATCGCGTGCCGATACAGAGCGCCGTCGCGGCAATCTTGGCAATGGCGAGGATCAACATGAAGGCTGCGCCATATCCGCCAGCAATGGCAGACGCCGTGGCTTCATATCCAACGCCCAGAATCTGCGGAAAGGCGAGCGCGAACATGCCCATGAGCAGCCCGGCAAAGGGCGGTAGCACATAGAGCGGCACATGCATCGCCTTTGCGACCATGCGGCCAACATCCGGTGCATGAAGCCAGGCGCGGATCATCACAATGGCCAGCCCGGCTGCGATCAGTCCCATGAACGGCGTGCCGAGGAAGAAGGTGACGGGCGGGTTGGAAATGTCTGGCGGAATGAAAACCGCGTTATTGCCGAAGATCAGCCTTGTGACCAGCGCGCCCGACACGCTGGCGACGGCAATCGGTCCGATATCTGAAATCCGGTAGCGGCCAATAATCACCTCATGGGCAAAGAGCAGGCCAGCCAGCGGCGCGTTGAAGGAGCTGGCGACGGCCGCCGCCGCCCCACACCCGAGCAGCGCGCGGATCTGGGCCGGGGTAAATTTCAGACGGTGCGCGAAGAAACCCGAAAGCACGGCGCCAATATGGACGGCAGGTCCCTCCCGGCCCGCGGATGCGCCGCTGCCGAGCGACACAATCGCGATGAGGAAGGTCTGAATGCCATCCTTGACGGTCATGTGCATTTTCTCAAGCGGTGTCGTACGCCCACGCTTGTCGAGCACATGGCGGCGGGCATTGATGACATCGCGGATACCGCCCATGCGCGGGTCGCCGCGAATGCCGAGCTTCATGCCGAGATAAAGCAAAAGCGAAACGACAATGCCGCCAATGATCGGGATGAGGATGACGCGGCCCGGATGAAGACCAATCACCGCCGTGGTGATGCGCTCATCTTCCACGCCAAAGCCGAAGAGTTCGACCGCGACAATGGCCTTTCGCATGGCCGCCATGACAAGGCCAACGAGAATACCGCAGGCAAGCGCCACAGCCCACAACCGTGTTTCAACAACAACACTTCTGCGACCGAAAAGACGCGCCATCGCGAATGAGCGCGAGGTACGCTTTTTCCTGTCTTCTCTTTCGGCCGTGTTTTGAGAACCCATACCTCTTGAAACGCCCTTTAAGACCAAGGGTCAAGACGTTCTGAACAGCTCAGAGACGTGTTTGGACCCGGCGCGGTTCAATATGCGCACAATTGCTGAAATTCCCCTTACCGTGTGACCTGTTTTCAATAGTGCGGTCAGCTGTATCGCGCTTTGACGTGCTCCGTATCCGGCGTGATTTCCGTCATGCTTTTTTCAAGGTCGGCGAGATAGACATTTGCGACCTCGGCATGCTTGGGCGAGAGCATCAGATGCAGGCTGGGCGGGTCTTTGGTGAGCGAGGTGAACCAGCCTTTTTCTGCCATTTTGCCCCAGAGCGCATAGGCGTGAAAATCAGGATGATGGAAGGCCATCAGACCGAGTTTCGGTTCGCCCAGTATCTCGAACCCGAGCTGTCTGAGCCCCGCCTCGATCTGCGCGCGGGCCTTTGTGACAAGTGCCTGTTTCTCGCAATATCCGGCGATGCCCAGATGGTTCATCACGGCCCAGGCCGCTGATATCGCACCGCCTGGCCGCGTGCCTGCGAGGGTCGGCGTGACCATTTGCGTGCCTGACCAGTTGTCGAAATCAAATGGCATATACTGATAGAGCGCTTCAGACCGAAAAAGCACAGTCGATGCCCCTTTGGCGCAATAGCCATATTTGTGCAGATCCGCGCTCATGGAATGGACGCCCGGCACCTCGAAATCGAACGGTGGAATCTCTGCGCCATTCATCCGGACGAATGGCGCGAGGAAACCGCCGACACAGGCATCAACGTGCAGCCAGAGGTCCTTTGCCTCGCACATCTCGCTCAGAGCTTCGATCGGGTCGATAATGCCATAAGGAAAGTTTGGCGCAGACCCGACCACCATGATGGTGTGTGCATCGCAGGCATCTGCCATCGCCGTCACATCCGCTGTGAAAGCGCCTTCTTCCACCGGGATGCGGCGGACTTCGATATCCATCAGATGCGCCGCCTTATCGAAGGCGAGGTGCGCAGAATATGGCAGGACGATATTCAGCGGGCCGGACACGCCCTTCTCAGCGCGCGCATAATCACGCGCCGTCTTCATCGCCATGGTGATGGAGTCGGTCCCGCCCGAAGTCATCTTACCGGTTGCGCCCTCACCGCCATGCAGAATGTCGAGCGCCATGGCGATGACATCTTCTTCCATCTGCCTGAGACTCGGAAAGGCGAGCGGGCCGAGCCCGTTTTCCTCAATGAAAGCGGTGTAAGCCTGCTTCTTCAGCGCGCTGATATCTTCGCCCGCATTGAAGATGTAGACGGCGGTTTTGCCATCGCGCCACTGCACATCCTGGCTGCTGCGCGCGTCCAGCTCGCTCAGTATCTCGTCTGCGCTGCGCCCGTTTTCCGGAAATGTCATTGCGACTGCGCCTCCCCTTTTATGTTTTGGGGCGGAGTATGACCTGAGCACGCGATGATCCACAAGCCATTGGCGCGTATGTGCAATTCATGTGTCGCGCAATGGACGAACAATATTGCCCCAGCCCCGTTCCGTTACTAAGTTGCAGATGAACCGGGAGCGAATTTTTCTATGACTGACGATATTGGATACCAGGCCCTGACACAGGCGGCGATGCGCGGCGTCATGAAGGAAGCCCTGAAAGTGGCTGAGTCTCCAAACGGATTACCGGGCGATCACCATTTCTACATCACCTTCCGGACGAAGGCGCCGGGCGTCAAACTCGCCGAAGCTCTGGTGCAGAAATTCCCCGATGAAATGACCATCGTCATTCAGCACCAGTACTGGGATCTGGAAGTGCATGAGCGCCATTTCGAGCTGGTGCTGCAATTCTCCGGCATTCCGCAGCATCTGCATATCCCGTATTCTGCAGTAAACCGCTTTGTCGATCCGAGTGTGAATTTCGGTCTCGGCTTTGAAGAGGTTGATGCCGAAGCGCATGACCCGCTGGACGTCGCAACCGACGACGACCAGGCCGGTGATGCCGACCTGGACGCAGGCGATGACGATGAAAGCCGTCCAGCCAGCGATGGCACGGTTGTCAGCCTCGACGCCTTCCGCCGGAAATAATCCGTGAGTACGCCGAGCGAGGAAAAGCCGCGTATTTCCGATGCCGACATGCTGGCGCGATTTCGCAATTCGAAAAAGCGCCCGCCCTGTTCGGAAACGCTGGGCATGGAATTGCTGGATGTTCATCAGGACGAGATGACGATCCGCATGGGCTTTGATGTCAGTCCATCCTTTGCCAATCCAACCGGCGCGGTTCAGGGCGGCTTTCTGACCGCCATGCTGGACGAAGCGATGTCGACCTGCGTGATCATCGCATCCAACATCACCATGACAGCGCCAACGCTGGAGCTGAAAACCAGCTTCATGCGTCCGCTGTTTCCAGGGCGCGCCGAAGTGGTGGCAAAGATCATCAAGTTTGGAAAATCGACCGCCTTCATGGAAGGCGAACTGTTCGACCCGGACGGGAAACTGGTTGCGAAAGCCAGTGCGACGGCTGCACCGAAAGCCTTCAAACGCTTTTAATCCCTGACTTTCGGGCAATATTGCCTTGATCGCCTCCCCTTTCACGCCCCAATCCTGCTAGACAAGATCTGGGTACTGAACGCATTGGGGGAAGCATGTCACACAATTGGTCACGCCGTCTGTTTATGTCATCTACGCTCTGCCTGACTCTGGTCGGCGGATGTCGGACCACAGATCCGCTCATTTCTGTTGATGAAGCCAATCAGCAGCTGGCCGATCTGGAAGCGCGCTCCGGTGCCCGCATCGGCGTCTGCGGCAAGCATGTCCACAACGCCGACCTGCGGATTGCGCATCGCGACACAGAACGATTCGCCATGTGCTCCTCTTTCAAATGGATGCTGGGCGTGTTCATGGCGCGCCGGATCAATGTGATGGCCGACAGCTGGGATCGCATGATCCCGATCACACGAGACGATCTTGTGATGCATTCCCCAGTCGTCGAAACACAGATCGCGCGCGGTGAGATGTCGATTGCCGAGCTTTGCCGCGCGACCATCACGACGAGCGATAATGCGGCAGCGAACCTGTTGCTGAAGGAATTCGGCGGCCCGACGGGCCTGACCTATCTCATCCGGGAGGCTGGCGACCGCATGACCCGCCTTGACCGCTGGGAACCGGAACTGAATGAAGCAGCCCCCGGTGATGAGCGTGATACGACCACACCTGGCTGGATGGCCTGGCTGATGGAGAATCTGCTGTTTGGCCGCGATGAGGCCGACAATGATATTCGCCAGGTGCACGACTGGATGAATGAAGCAGAAACCGGGCTGAACCGCCTACGCGCCGGGCTTGGCCATATCTATGCGGGCGACAAGACCGGCACGAATGGACACAATACCAGCGCTGATGTCGCCTTTGGCTATTCGCCGCTGACCATGGCGGGGCAGGATGGGCCCATCGTTCTGGCAAGCTATATCAACACGCCCAATCCAATGAGCCCGGAGACCGACAAGCTGCACGCCGAAATCGGCCGGATTGCGCGCGCGGCTCTGCTGCCGGATCGGAGCTGATCAACTGGCCTTGCGCACTTCGGAGTGGCTTTTCAGCGCTTCTGAGTCGCCTGTATCAATGCGATAGGCCGGGCAGTCTTCGCTGGCATCACGCGTGACCTCTTCGCCCTTGATTTTGAGCGTTCGCTTCTGGGTGTAGACTTTCACGACCTCGCCGGACGCGGTGCCATTGCCCCAGTCCCACTCGACCTTCTGGCCTTCCGAATATGCCTTTGCCATGGATAGATGCCTTCCGTTTCTGCCTCATCAGAACGTGATGGCGTGTACGGAGTTCCGGCGCTTTGGCAGAACGCGGTCGCCTCGACTAATGCTGAAGATAGCCGCTGGTCAGAGCCTTTGAGCGCATAATGATGCGCTCTCTTTCGCCTTCAATGCGTTCCACGACGAGGCGTGCGACCTGGCTGTCATCAAAAAATGACGCGCCACACAGGCTGTCGAGCAGCGCCTTGGCGAGATTATCAAGATCCATATGCGGCGGATCGCCGGTATATTCCATGGTGATGTGCACTTCGAAATCGCCATAGCTGGGACGCACATGGAAGTCCTTGCGGAAGAACTCCTTGAACAGAGGCTTATAGTATTTCGCCTGAGTGGTGAGGCCGTTGCATTTGGCCTCCAGCGTGCCGTCTTCCAGAAGGCGTGCACGCACTTTCCCTTTTCCAACCCAGTCTGGTTCAGACATGCTCTGCCCTTCGAAAATGGCCCAATAACAAACTGCTAGCGGACATTGATCCGTGGGTCAAAGTTTCGTCCTGACTGCGCGATATACATGCTTGACTAGCGCTGGGGAAAGCCAGCCAGCTTCCTCTCATAATAACACATTATGGGAGGAATACATGTCTAACGAAGCGGAAACCCCCGCAGAAAAACCGAGCCTGTTTGCCGGCTTTGTCATTCTCTTGATCGTCATTATGGGCATTGTCGGCTGGATTCTTTTAGGCGGCGGTGTGCTGAAACTCTCCTCGCTATATGCGAGCTTTCTGTTCCTCTGGTACTGGTCCGCTGTTGAAAAGCTGGACATGAAGAAGCTGGTGCCCGGCATGCTGGGGGCGCTGATCGGCATTGCACTGGCAGCCGGTCTGCATCACCTGCCGCTGATGAGCGGCACGCTTGGCTTCATCATCGCGATTTCTGCCGTCGTGATTGCGGTTTATCTGGGCATTGTCGAGCGCGTGCCTGCCCTCTTCAACACCGCGACCATGCTGTATCTGACGGTGGCAGCAGCCCCGGCGATCATGGAAAGCACGGATTTTCGCGAGATGGCCGTCGCAACGCTGCTCGGTGGCGGCTTCTTCGCTGCGCTGGTGTTCGGGGCCCAGCGCCTTGCAGCAATGATGTCACCCGCGCCTGAAGCAGATGAAACCACAGGCTGAATAATCTGATCCTGAATCGTGCGATCGGCAAAAGTCGCACGATTCAATACAGAAGCTGTTAACCCTATTTTGCGACGATTGCGCGGTCATTCCGGGCGATTTCACATCAGCCCGCCCTGACGATCTTAACCATACCGGTAGAGAAAGTCGCGAGCCCCATGCAACGTCGTTTCATCGCCCTTGTTTTTGTTTCTGTCTTTCTGGCGGCCTGTGCCTCGTCCAGTAAAGCACCGGTGCGAAGCGGTGATGGCGAGGGTGTTCGCATCAACCCGAAAAGTGGCCCGGTGATCGAAGCCAATGTCGAACGGCTCTATCCGAACAAGCGCCTGTTCGTGTGTCAGGGCACAACCGTGTCCAACAAGCCGCCTACAAATGGCAGCAATGAAGTCACCAGCTATTCCCGCATGATCGTCGTCGACGGCAAGGTGCCGATCGTGACCGCTCCGGCCAACAATGCCTGTGTCAGTTCCGGTTTCGGACAGCGCTGGGGCAGGCTGCACAAGGGGCTGGATATCACATCGCGTCCGGCAAGCCGTGTGTTTTCAGGCGGTGCCGGCACCATTCTCGAAGCCGGACAGAATGGTGGCTATGGCCTGGCGATCCTGATCGACCATGGTCATGGCGTTTATACGCGTTATGCCCACCTCGAATATATCGAACCGGGCATCAAAAAAGGCGCTTATGTCCACTATGGCAAGCCGCTCGGCCGTATGGGCCGGTCGGGACAGGTGACCGGAATTCACCTGCATTATGAGATCCTCACCGGCACGTATCAGGCCGGTGTCTGGGGCCGTGGTCTGGACGCCCGGGACCCATTTTCCTTCCCGGAATGGATTGATCCGCGTCTGGAATAGAAAAAACTGTTCCGCAAACAGCGTTTCCGTTGTTAATGCACTCCCATGTATATCGTTTCTGCCACTGCGCCTCGCAATGTGATTGAGGCTCTCGCCGATGCCCTCACCTGGCTCGACCCATCGCCTGCCGATGCGGTTGATACCAAAGAGGAAACGCGGATCACCTGGCGTCTGGATGCGTACGCACAGGACGAAGAAAGCGCCTATGGCTGCGCCGGGATTATCGAACTGGTTGACCCGGATGTGAATCCGGTGGTCCAGAAACTGGAAGACAAGGACTGGGTGGCCCTGTCTCTGGAAGGCCTGCCGGCTGTCCATGCCGGGCCTTTCGTTGTCGCAGGAGCGCATGAGCTCGCGCGCGGCTGGCCGGGACGCATTCCGGTCTGGATCGAGGCAGGCCCTGCCTTTGGTACAGGCCATCACGGCACGACGTCTGGCTGTCTGCTGGCGCTGGAAAAGCGCGCCCGAAAAGGCCCGCTCGGCAAGGTGCTCGACATCGGAACGGGATCTGGCGTGCTGGCCATCGCCGCTGTGAAGCGCGGTGCAAGCTATGCTGTGGCCAGCGATATCGATGCCGAGAGCATTCGGGTGTCGAAAATCAACGGCAATAACAACCGTATGGGCCGCACAGTTCGCTTCCTGACGGCGACGGGCACCAAGTCTGCAATCATTCAGGCGCAGGCCCCTTACGACACTATCTTTGCCAATATTCTGGCGCGGCCTCTGATCGGCCTGTCCGGAGACATTGCCAAAGTGCTGCGTCCCGGCGGCGCCGTGATCCTGTCCGGCCTGCTGACGCACCAGGAACCGAGCGTCCGCGCCGCCTTCAATGGCCGCGGACTGGTGCTGACCGATCGTATTCACAAGGATGGCTGGTCCACCCTCACCTATGTGAAGCCGAAAGCGAAGCCCGTGAAAAAGACCCCAAGTCTGTTGGCCGACCTGAAAGCCCTGATGCGCGCCGTCGACGCCGACTGACGGGCAAATCTTGCGCGAATGCCCCTTTCACTGAAATGCGCCAACTGATAATCAGAGGCGCATGAGACAAACATTCGATGTACGTGGCGGCCCAGACGTCGCCCGCGAGAACCTGCCGAAATTGCGCGAAGCCATGACGCAGGCTGGCCTGGACGGCTTTTACGTGCCGCACGAGGATGAGTTCCAGAACGAATACCAACCGGAAGCCAATCAACGCCTCGCATGGGCGACCGGCTTTACCGGCTCGGCTGGCGCTGCCTTCGTTCTGACCGACAAAGCCTATATCTTTGTGGATGGCCGTTATGCGATCCAGATCCAGGATCAGGCCGCCAAGGAGCTGCTGACAATCGAGACGTTCGAGCCGCCAGGGCCATGGGCCTTTATCGAAGGGCTTGATCTTTCCGGGCAGACGATTGGCTATGATCCGAAACTGATGACGCCGACAGCGGCAGATGGGCTGAAAGCGGCGCTGAAAGATGCTGGCGCAACGCCAAAAGCGGTTTCGAAAAACCCGATCGACAAAGCCTGGAAAGGACGCCCGCGCCAGCCCATGGCGAAAGCCTATCCGCTGGATACGGCTTTCACAGGTCAGGTTTCGGCTGAAAAACGCGAGCAGATTGCTGCGCATCTGAAGAAAAAAGGCCTGGATGCTGCGGTGATTACCGCGCCGCATTCTGTTGCCTGGCTGTTCAACATTCGCGGCGGCGATGTGAAGTGTTCGCCTCTGCCCATGAGCCGCGCCATTCTGCACAGCTCCGGTGAAGCTGATCTCTTCATCGCGCCGAAAAAGGTTGATGATGAGCTTCGCGCGCATCTCGGCAATCAGGTCGCTGTGCATGACATTGCCGACCTTTCGAAAGGTCTTGCCAATCTGAAAGGCAAGAAGGTTCAGGCCGATCCGGCGACTGCATCAGAATGGTTCTTTACGACGCTGAAGCGCAACAAGGCTGACGTTGTCCCGGCTATGGACGTTTGCGCCCTGCCAAAAGCGCTGAAGAACGAGACTGAACTGAAAGGCGCGCAGGCGGCGCATGACCGCGATGGCGTGGCCATTGCCCGCTTCCTGCACTGGATCGAAACCAAGGCAAAGCCTGGCAAGACAACCGAAATCGACGCGGTCAGAACGCTGGAAAAAATCCGTGAGGAATCCGGCGAGCTGAAAGACATCTCCTTCGAGACGATTTCAGGCTTCGGTGCCAATGGTGCCATGGCGCATTATCGCGTCAACAAGGAAAGCTCGGCCACGTTTGAAGAAGGCCACCTCTTCCTGGTCGATTCCGGCGGTCAGTATTTCGACGGTACGACCGACATCACGCGCACAGTGGCAATCGGTGAGCCGACCGCCGAGATGAAGCGTCATTATACGCTGGTCCTGAAAGGACATATCGCGATGACGGTGGTGCGCTTCCCGGAAGGCACGACAGGCACGCATCTCGATGTGCTGGCGCGTCATGCACTGTGGCAGGCTGGCATGGATTACGGCCATGGCACAGGTCACGGCGTGGGGTCGTTCCTCGGCGTGCATGAAGGACCACAACGCATCGCCAAGGGCTGGAATTCGGTTCCGCTGGCGGCTGGCATGATCGTGTCGAACGAGCCAGGCTATTACATTGCTGGCAAATACGGCATACGGATCGAGAATCTGCAGTATGTGGTCGGGCCGGAAACCATCGAAGGCGGCGACACGCCAATGTTTGGCTTCGAAGTCCTGACCGTGGCGCCGCTGGCGCGCAATCTGATCGACCTGTCGCTTCTGACAGACGAAGAGCGCGCCTGGGTGGATGATTATCATGCGCGCGTGAAAGACACGATTGGACCGCGTCTTGGCGACTGGCCAGAGGTTCAGTCCTGGCTCAGCGACGCCTGCGCTCCGCTTTAAGCTGACGTCTCATGATCGCCGATCCTTCAAAGGTCGGCGATCATATCCATCCAGTCATCCTCACTGATGACTTTGACGCCGAGGCTCTCTGCCTTTGTGCGCTTAGAGCCCGCCTTTTCCCCGGCAATCAGCAAATCCGTTTTGGCAGACACCGAGCCCGACACTTTCGCGCCCAGTGAGAGCGCGCGCGCCTTTGCTTCGTCGCGGGTCATGCGAGAGAGCGTGCCGGTAAAGACGAGGGTTTTCCCGGCGACGGGAGAATCCTCTGCCTGTTTCGGCTGCGCGGCGTCTTCAATCTGCATCAGGCCGGCTTCGCCATCCGGCTGGCCGACCAGCGTTTCGAGGACATCGCGATTGTGCGATTCCTCAAAGAACGCGACGAGCGAAGACCCGGCCGCAAAGCCGAGCCCATCAATCGCTTCAATGGCGCGAATGGCGTCGTGCACCGGCTTCAGACGCGTGATCTCGGCGGTGAAATCATCCTTTGCCGGATAACGCTCGCCGAGCGCTTCGGAATGCTTGCCCTGAAGGTTCACACCGGCCGCGCGAACCGCTTCGAGCAGCGGAAAGGGCCATGGATTCTCATCTGTCCCATCGAGCGCGGACGTGTCGATCTCAAAGAGTGCGAGTGTGACCCGTTCCGGCAGATCCGGATGATGGCGCAGTCGTTTGTAATCCTGCAGGCCGTCTTCCACCGTGCCAGCTGCCAGCATCAGCGCATGGAAATCCTGCCAGCGGCCAAAGCGCATGGCGATGTTTCGCGCCACAACATCGCCGACATGGCGAATGCCAAGGCCGTTGAGAAAGCGGGCAAACGGGCTGGTGCGCTTGGCATCAATGGCGGCAAACAGATTCTGCGCCGAGGTTTCACCAAACCCTTCCCAGGTGTCCAGCGGATCGTAACCGGCTTCGGCGATACGCTCTGGCAGACGAAACACATCGGCAGGCGTTTTCACAATGCCGCGCTCGTAAAACAGTGCGATCTGCTTGTCGCCGAGACCATCAATATCGAGCGCGCGGCGGGACACGAAATGCTTGAGACGTTCCTGCACCTGAGCCGGACAGATGAGGCCGCCCGTACAGCGCACACGCGCATCTTCTTCACCGGTTTTCGGGTCCACATCTCGCAAGGCAAGCGAACCACATTCCGGGCAATGGTCCGGAAAGACAAACGCGTCCTCGCGGCCTTGCCGATCCGGATTGACGACCTCCAGCACCTGCGGGATCACATCACCTGCGCGCTGGATGCGCACACGGTCGCCGACGCGAATGTCGTCCGTCACCTTCTGGACGGTGCCATCCACACGGCGGTAGCCCGCGATATAGTCCTGATTGTGCAGCGTCGCATTGGAGACAACCACACCGCCCACGCTGACGGGCTTCAGCCGGGCAACCGGCGTGAGCGAGCCTGTCCGGCCCACCTGAATGTCGATCGCTTCGACAAGGGTTTCGGCTTTCTCGGCGGGGAATTTATGCGCAATCGCCCAGCGCGGGGCGCGCGATGCAATACCGAGCCGGGACTGATAATCCAGCCGATCGGCCTTATAGACCACACCGTCAATATCATAGCCAAGCGTCGGACGCGCTTCCTGGATTGTCTGATAATGCGCGATGACGTCTTCAACGGTCTCACAGCGCTTGATGAGGTCATTGACCGGCAAGCCCCAGCTTTTGAACAGCTCCAGCGCTTCTGACTGGCGTGTCGCAAAACTCTCGCTGACCCCGCCCCAGCCGTAAGCGAAGAATTTCAGCGGGCGCGCCTTCGTCACATTCGGATCAAGCTGACGAAGTGAACCCGATGCGGTGTTGCGCGGATTGACGTAGGTTTTCGTGCCCTTGCGCTCGGCCTCGGCATTGAGGGCTTCGAACGCCTCCCAGGTCATATAGACCTCGCCCCGGATTTCGATCTCATCAGGCCAGCCTGAGCCAGCGAGCTCGTCCCGGATGTCATCTAGCATCCGGACATTCGCCGTGATGTCTTCACCCACACGGCCATCGCCGCGCGTTGCGGCCCGAACTAGCTTGCCATTGCGGTAAAGCAGGTTCGCCGACACACCATCAATCTTGGGTTCTGCCGTGACAGCGAAAGGTTCATCGCTGCCGAGGTTCAGAAAGCGGCGCATGCGCGCCATGAAGCTTTCCACGTCCTCTTCGGAAAACGCATTGTCGAGCGACAGCATCGGCACCAGATGTTCGACCTTGGCAAAATCCGAAGACGGTGCCGCGCCGACTTTCTGGCTGGGCGAATGTTCGAGCACAAGATGGGGAAAGGCATCCTCGACGGCGTTATTGCGTTGTCGCAACCGATCATATTCCGCGTCGGTCAGCTCCGGGTCGCTGTCTTCATAATAGGCCCGGTCTGCCGCAGCGAGCTTGTCTGCCAGATACAGAAGCTCAGCCGATGCTTCGGCATCATCCAGTTGGTCGACTGGCCGATCGAGTGTGTCAGGAGCGGCCAGAGCAGAATCGTTGGGATCAGTCGTCATGGACTGATCATGTGTCCTAAACCGCGCCCGCCATCAAGGATTCTGCAGCGGCGCGCGCCTCTTTTGTCACTTCACTGCCGGACAACATGCGCGCCACTTCCTCAAGTCGCTTCTCTGTGGAGAGCACGGTGAGTTTTGACGTGGTCTGTTTGTCCTTCGACACGGCCTTGGTGACATGCCAGTGGAAATGGCCACAGGATGCGACCTGCGGGCTGTGCGTGATGGAGATGACCTGACGCTCTTCGGCAAGGCGCGAGAGGCGCTCACCGACTGCGCTGGCCACCGCGCCGCCAACGCCCTGATCGGCCTCATCAAAGACGATGAGCGAGGCGGTCTGAACATTTGCGAGACACACACGCAGGGCCAGTGTGAAGCGCGCAAGTTCGCCGCCAGAGGCGATCTGGTTCATCGCACCAAATGGCGCACCCGGATTGGTCTGCACTTCGAAGACAATCTTGTCGCGGCCATCCGGACCTGCGGCTTCCAAGGGCTTTTCATCAATGCGGACCTGAAAGACAGCGTGTTCGAGCTTGAGCGGCTTGAGCTCTTTCATGACCAGTTTGGCGAGCTGTTTCGCCGAAGACTGACGCAGGGCCGTGAGCTTGCCAGCGACTTCGCAATAAGCTGCTTCTTCCTTTGCGACCTTGTTGCGCGCGCCATCCATGTGGAATTCAAAATCACCAAGCTTTTGCAGCCGCGCCTTGGATTCCATATGCAGCTCACAGAGCGCATCCGGATCGACGCCGAATTTGCGCCCCGCTGCACGCAGCGCAAACAGGCGGGTTTCCACGCCTTCCAGAGCCCCGGCATCATAATCAAAGGCAGACCGGGCCGATTCGACGGCAAAGCTCGCTTCGCTGAGTTCGATCAGCACGCGCTCAACCGCATCCTGAGCGGTTTTGAGCGCTTCCAGTTGCGGGCTGTCTTCGCGGGCTTCAGCGAGTTCCGGCAAGCGCAAAGCGCGCTCCAGATGACGCGACACCGTGCCGAACACATTGGCTGCATCTGACTGGCGGACCGCATCATCAGCGTCTGTCAGGCATTCTGCGAGCTTCTGGCCGTTCATCAGAAAGGCCCGTTCGCTGGTGAGACGACTGGCTTCGCCTTCCTGCGGGCTGAGCGTATCAAGTTCGTCCAGCATGATCTGAAGCTGGGCCAGCTCTGATTCGCGGCTATTAGCCTCTGCTTCCAGCGTTTCGAGCTCTTCGCGCGCGGCCTGCCAGCTGTCATAGGCTTTCGAGACCGTTTCAATGAGCTTGCCCGACTGCGCATACTGATCGAGCACGCTTTTGTGCAGCGCCGGGTTCAACAGCGCCGAGCTGTCATGTTGTCCGTGGATTTCAACAAGGCTCTCGCCGAGCGTGCGGGCAAGATCTGCGCTGATCATCTGATCATTCGCAAAAACGCGGGATGGGCCATTGGCGCTGAGCACACGGCGCAGGGTGAGCACACCTTCTTCTGCCGAATCAAAGCCGCGATCATAGAGTTCTGCGAGTGCCGGATGGTCTGACGGCAGTTCAAAGCTCGCCGAAACACTGGTGCGCTCTGCCCCGTTACGGATCAGCCGCTTATCGGCCTTTCCGCCCAGCACGAAGCGCAGGGCTTCGAGCAGAATCGATTTGCCCGCACCGGTTTCGCCAGTGATGGAGGTGAACCCGCGATGCACCGACACATCAAGTGCATCAATCAGGACAAAGTCACGAACAGAAAGAGCAATCAGCATGTTCTCCACATATCACATGCAGAAGAACAAGAATAGAACGTTATTAGAACAAACCTAGTATTTTCTTACGTCTGTTCTCTGGCTTTGTGCCAAGACTCGTGCCTTCGTCCAGCATCAGGTCGTAGGCATCACCATACCAGACCGAAGCCGGATAGTTATAGCCGAGCACAGATGCCGTCTTTTCCGCCTCCGAATCGAGACCGACCGAGAGATAGGCCTCTGTCAGGCGATAAAGCGCTTCTGGCGTGTGGCTTGTCGTCTGATAGTCATCAATGACCGTCTTGAAGCGGTTGATGGCTGCAAGCTGCTGGTTGCGACGCAGATACCAGCGGCCAATCGCCATTTCCTTACCAGCCAGCTGGTCACGCACCATGTCGACCTTCAGGCGCGCATCAGCCGCGTATTCTGTATCCGGATAGCGACGAATCACATCTTCCAGCGCAGCGAGCGCGTCTTCGGTTGTGCCCTGGTCACGGCCCACATCGACGATGCGTTCGAAATACGAAATGGCAATGAGATAATAGGCATAGACGGTTTCGTCATTGCCCGGGTGCAGAGAGATATAACGGCGCGCAGCCTCGATCGCTTCATCATAGCGATTGCTCTGATAGCTCGCAAAAGCGGCCATCAGGTTGGCGCGGCTCGCCCATTCTGAATACGGGTGCTGGCGTTCCACTTCGTCGAACATGAGAACCGCATTCTGATAAGAGCGGTTCGCCAGTTGATCATAAGCATCGTTGTAAAGCTGCTCGACCGGGCGTTCGACATAGGCCAGTCGCTCATTACGCGCACCATCCAGCATGGAACAACCTGCAGGAAGAAACAGCGCAGCGGTCACGAGAAGCAATGACTTCGGGCTTTTTGTCATATGTCGGATACCTTACTCCACACCAGTCTTCGATGTGATAGCCTCTCAATTCAGTCACGCCAAGCCGTTTCGCGGGAAGAAAATCATCCCCACAATTAAGCTTCTGTCAGGAAGCCCGTCCTAGAGGCAGGCTGCCATGGCTTCAGGCTGATAGCTGGCGGTCTCAACAGGCGCTGTTTCCATCACCCATTTGTCTGTCTCTTTCAGCAGTTTGCGAACGAGCAGATTGTTGATGGAGTGGCCTGGCTGCTCACTCACATAGCGACCGATCACGCGATGACCGATCAGCGACAGATCGCCGACCGCATCGAGCAGTTTGTGACGAACGAACTCATCCTTGGCGCGCAGACCTTCCGGATTGACGATCTTGTCGTCTTCCACGGCGATGGCGTTTTCAAGCGATGCACCCTGCCCCAGCCCCATCGCATGGAGCTGGCGAATCTCTGACATAAAGCCGAACGTCCGGGCAAAAGCGAGTTCGCGGGAAAAGCTCTTTTCGGTCAGTTCCATCACTTTACGCTGGCGGCCAATGGCGCTGGTCGTGAAATCGATGGTGGCGTCGAGATAGAAGCCTTCATCCTCAACCGGCATGAGCGCCGCTTTCTTTGGACCATCTTCCACGACGATGGGCTCGAGCACACGCACGAACTGGCGCAGTGATTTCTGGCGACGAAGGCCCGTCTGACGAATCAGGTCCGCATACAGCTCCGACGAGCCATCCATGATCGGAACTTCCGGACCGTCGACTTCAATCACGAGGTTGTCGACGCCGAGGCCGTAAACAGCGGCGAGCAGGTGCTCGACCGTTGACAGCGTCGTGCCGAATTCATTCCTGAGCTTAGTGCCAAGCGTGACATCATGGACGAGATCGCCGCGTGCTTCGATGCGACCCTGCTCACGCGGGACATCGACACGCTGAAACACGATGCCGGTACCGGCTGCAGCAGGCTTGAGAGTCAAACGCGCGCGCTCACCCGAGTGCACGCCGACGCCGGCGCAAATGGCAGTACTGTCAATCGTATGTTGGTACGCAATAGTCGTCACGAAATCTTTCTCCTGTGCTTAGGAGATTGCCTGCCGCCCCCTCAAGTACAACACACGCTTTGTTTCGTTTCGTAACCAAAGCTGACAAACCGCTAACATAGGCGCACCAGGAAACCTTAATGTATTGTTTTTATGTCGGTTTTAATCGCGTGGCCAATATATCACAGGCCTGAATTGGAATGCAGTTTTCCCCTCTGAGCGGCCCGAACGCGCCATTTCTGTTACAATTGTGAGCACAAAAAAACGCCGCCCTTTCAAGGGGCGGCGTTGATTCTGGTTAACCTGCGTAAAGGTTAGTGATTGGCCGAACGGCGCAGGAATGCCGGGATTTCCAGATCACTGTCGTCCATTGCAGAAGAGTGCATGTCAGAGCGACGGTTGCTGGAAGATGTCGGGACATCCTCAAACGGTGCATTCGGGTTGTCACCGGACGGGCGGCGCCATCCGAAGAGATTGTGCAGGCCGCTTGAACGGGACTCTTCCTGAGCAGGCTTCGAAGACCCGCGAGAAGACGATCCGTAAACGAGATCTGCCGGCACATGCTCTTCCGTGTCGTCGATTTTCGCAACAACGCGGTGTTGGCGTGGCTTTTCAGCAACCGGCTCTGGCGCTGGTTCCGGCTTAGGTTCCGGACGTGGCTCTGCCTTCACTTCAACAACCGGCTTGCTTTCCACAGAGCGCTGAACTTTTTCAGCAGCAACCGTCAGCTCAGGCTGAACCTGCGGCTGAGGCTGTGGCGCAGCAGTTTGTGGCTGAGCGGCAGGACGACGCATTTGCGTTTCCGTTGCGCCTTCGCCAGCTTCCGTGTCGATGCCTGTTGCAACAACAGAGACGCGCATACGGCCTTCAATGCTCTCGTCAAAAGTCGAGCCGAGAATGATGTTCGCTTCCGGATCAACCTGTTCGCGGATCGCGTTTGCAGCTTCGTCAACTTCGTAGAGCGTCATGTCATAGCCGCCCGTGATGTTGATCAGAACACCTTTGGCGCCACGCATGGAGATGTCGTCGAGCAGTGGGTTTGCGATCGCCGCTTCGGCGGCTTCCATCGCACGCTTCTCGCCCGAACCTTCGCCGGTCCCCATCATCGCAGAGCCCATTTCCGCCATAACGGTGCGAACGTCTGCAAAGTCGAGGTTGATCAGGCCAGGCATAACCATCAGATCGGTGATGCCACGCACACCAGAGTAAAGCACCCGGTCTGCCATCTGGAAGGCATCTGCGAAGGTCGTCTGCTCATTCGCAACCCGGAAGAGATTCTGGTTTGGAATGATGATCAGCGTGTCGACATGCTTCTTAATTTCAGCCAGGCCCTGCTCGGCGAGCGCCATGCGGCGTTTGCCTTCGAAAGCGAATGGCTTGGTCACGACACCGACCGTCAGAATGCCACGCTCACGTGCGCAACGCGCGATGACCGGAGCAGAACCTGTGCCCGTACCGCCGCCCATACCGGCTGCGATGAAGACCATGTGAGCGCCGTCGAGGTGCAGGTTGATCTCGTCAACACTTTCCTCTGCCGCAGCGCAGCCCACTTCCGGACGCGCGCCGGCACCGAGGCCTGACGTTGTTTCCAGACCGAGCTGGATTTTCTGTTCACAAGTTGATCGGGCGAGCGCCTGAGCATCTGTGTTAGCTACCACGAATTCAACGCCCTGAAGCTGGGCTTTGATCATGTTGTCGACAGCATTGCCGCCGGCACCGCCGACGCCAAAAACTACAATTCTTGGTTGTAACTCAATACTCATCTGGTCTGCCTTATCGATTACCGAGTCGTTGGGGATTAACCTTAGAGTCGGCTGACAGGCTTAAGCGACCGTTAATGAGTGTAAAAAAATCAGAGGTTTTCTTTTAGCCACTGGATAGCACGTTGGAAGATATTCCCCGGCTTTGCAGTAGAATGACCTGTTTTCGCTTCCTTTTGTGGAACGCTGGACGGCCCGCTCGCAGAAAAGGTTAGCAAACCGGCAGATGCAGAAAATGTCGGACGCTGACAATTTTCACCAAGTTGTTCAGATTTGATCGGCTTGGCGAGGCGCACCGGCATGGAGAGAATTCGCGATGCCATATCGCGAATGCCCGGCAGTTCACTCCCCCCGCCGGTCAGAACGGCGCGGCGCGGAAGACGACCACCAAGGCCGGATTTCGACAGATTCTCAGAGATGAGCTCAAAGATCTCTTCGACACGTGGCTGCATGTAACCGACAAGTTCGCTACGCGACATGCGCGCAGCCTGAAGACGACCATCATCACCGATTTTCGGCGCGTCGATCAGGTCTTTCTCCTTGGCGTTCTGCATTTCCCATTCCATGCGCTCAATCGTGCCTGGACGGGGCGGCGCTTCATCATCAGACGCGGCTGCGCCTTCATAAGCTTCGGCGCCCGTGCTGGAAGATGGCATTTTCAGCGTGCCATGCAGGGTCTTGATGCGCTCGGCCGCTGGAATGGTCGTGCCAATGCCTTGCGCCAGATCCGAGGTAACATGCTGTCCGCCGACACCAATCGCATCCAGATAGGCAAGCGTGCCATTCATGAAGACGGTCACGCCGGTGGAGCCACCGCCAAGGTCAATACAGATCGCGCCATTGTCGCGCTCATCATCACTGAGCACCGCATTCGCACTGGAGAACGCGCCTGACACGACGCTCTCGACGGTCAGGTGCGCACGCGACACACAGGTCACGAGATTGCGATACACCGGCAGCGGCATATAGACGACATTCATGCGGACGCCGAGGCGATCAGCGAACATGCCGCGCGGGTCACGCACACCATCATTGCCATCAATCGCATAGCTGACCGGCAGAGCATGCAGCACTTGCTGGCGTTCATCCTGAGATTTGGAGAGGCCCCGCTCCAGCAGTTTCACGACATCTTTCTGGACGATCTCGCGACCACCCATCTCGATCTCGGTGCGCACTTCGCGGGTCCGGATGTAAGGACCGGACACGGCAAGACGCACGCCAGTCACCTGCTGGCCAGCCATGCGCTCAGCATCTTCGACAGCCAGACGCACAGAGCGTTCCAGGCCTTCCATGTCGATCACGAAGCCGCCTTTCAGGCCGCGACTGCTCTGCTGGCCATGGCCAAGCAATTCAAACTCACCTTCGGACGGAGACGTCTGACGCGCGACCAGACAGGCAACTTTCGTTGCGCCCAGATCGAGCGCAGCCACGACCTGACCGGTTTTGCGCGTACGTCCCTGAGCAGCCATGAGCAGCCGTTGATCCAGACTAGACATTCTGCTTACCCCTGCGAGCCAGTGCTTGCGAGACCAGCACTTAGCTGCCCACGACGTGTGTAGATACGATCCGGATCACGAAGGTCGATCCGCTCAACGCGCCGATCCAGAAGACCGGTTTCGCGCTGCAGGTTCGCCAGTCGCTCCAACGCATGGAAACGCGCCGCACCGGCAGGAAGTTGCACGCGCACTTTCGAACGCATGACCAGATCCCAGCGACGGTCATTGATCCGGTCTGCATAGCCAAGCTTCGACAAAAGCAGCGGGAAGGCTTCCAGATCCGCGAGCAACTCGGCAGAGGCCTTCACAGACCCCTCACCTGTCACCATTGGAAAGCTCTGCGCGGCCAGATCGACATCCGGCACCACATCGCCATTGATGTTCATTGGAAGATGCTGCTGGCCATCCCAGTAAAGCACGGTGGCTTCGAGCGGCGTGATGAAGATCGAAATCTGGCCCGGCCAGAAGCGGTGAACCTGAATATCGCCGAGGCCACCGACCTTTTCGAGGCGGTCTTTCAGCGTGTTCGGGTCCGCGCGGAACATATTGTCACCAATCTGAACGCCGAGCGCCTGACGAATGCGGGTCTCCTGATCGGGAGACGCCTGATACACGCGAATGGTATCCACAGACAGACCGACGGTCTTTACGACGCCGTCGGTGAAAAGATTGACCTGATTTTCGATGACGGAAATGGAGCGTCCCATCCAGGCGGCTGCACCAACGACGACAGCCAGAAGCAAAAATCCACCCATAATGATGGACGACACATCTGTGGTCTGCTTGACCACTGCGTCGCGTGCAGGTGTCGGCTTTTTCGCAGCGCCCTTAGCGCCAGCCTTCCCACCTGATTTGCCTTTTGCTCCACCCTTCACCTGGGGCATGACGCATCCTCTATCATCCAACTGACCAGCTCGACAAAAGAAATGCCGAGATGGGCTGCCTGTTCTGGGACGAGAGAGGTCGGTGTCATGCCTGGCTGTGTATTGGTTTCCAGAATCACGAGCCGGTCCTTCTCGTCGTCATAACGAAAGTCGGATCGCGTCACACCGCGGCAACCCAGAGCCTGATGTGCCTTCAACGCTGCATCCATAACAGCTTGGGTCACTCGACCAGGCAGGTCTGCCGGCACCACATGGCGCGATCCCCCACTCTCATATTTTGCGTCAAAATCGTAAAACTCTCTTAACGTTGTGATCTCTGTGACGCATAAAGCGCGATCTCCCATCACACCGACGGTAATTTCCCGGCCAGGAATGTATTCTTCGGCCATGAGATTGTCGCCATAGACCCAGCTATCCGACATCAGAATATCTGCCGGTGCATTCGCGCCCTTGCGCACCATGACGACGCCGAAACTTGAACCTTCCGCGATTGGCTTGATCACATAAGGCGGCGGCAAGGGATGTTCTTTGGCCGCGAACTCGCGGGTCACCTTTACGTCAGCGGCGATTTCGATGCCGTTCTGTGCGTAGACGGCCTTGGACTTGCGTTTGTCCATGGCGACCGCCGAAGCGGCGACACCTGAATGCGAATAGGGAATGCCGAGAATTTCAAAAACGCCCTGAACACAGCCATCTTCGCCCCATGGACCATGAAGGCCATTGAGAATGACGTCCGGTTTGGCGTCCAGTATCTGATTGGCCAGCTCACGCGTTGCATCGATTTCAACGACGTCATACTGCCCGCTTTCGCGCGCCGCTGCCGCCATCTGACGCCCGGATGAAAGTGAGACTTCCCGCTCCGACGACCATCCGCCATACACAATCGCAACGCGCTTCATCGACATACTCCAGCTTACACTTGGCCCAGCGTCCTACTGACAACCGAATCAGGCAAGAGGGAGACGAATTCGAGGTTTTTGAAAAGGGTGGAAAACGTGAAGCGTTATTTTGCCCTGGCACCGAGCGCGAACATTTCATCCAGCCATTTGCGGCGGCGCGCATCATCATCGCCTTCCACCATGCCGAATATGGTGTGTTCGACAGGCTTGAAACCGGCCATGCCGAAAACGCCTTTTTCGATTCCCTTGAGGCTGTGCGCCCCAAACCAGGTTTTATAGACAAGACCGGGCATGCCCATGGTCACGACCAGTCGCGCCGATTTGCCCTTCATCTTGCCGCCAGGTGCGTGTTCGGCATCGCCATCAGCCAGAAAGAAATTGGCGCGTGCTGCCTGCTCGAAAAAGCCTCGCAGACGGGCTGGCGCACTGCCAAGCCAGAGCGGGAAAACGACAAGCAGATGATCGCATGCTGCAATCTTTTCGCGCTCGGACAGAATGGGCTCGGGCGGCGGCGCGCTGAAATCATCCGGATTGCTCAACAGGTCGAAGGTCAGCTCGGCCAGACGGATTTGCTCAACCTCATGGCCCGCTTCGCGTGCGCCATCGACATAGGCCTTACCGAGAGCCGCACACAAATGCCCGGCATCACCGTGTGGGTGACCATGCAACACGCAGACCTTTGCCATACCCATCTCCCCTAAGAAGGCAGACCAAGTTTAAAATTAGTGCTTTAGCAAATCAATATTCCGAACGCTTTGTGCGCTTATTTTCCTTTGGAAAATCCATCACGCGGTCAGATTTGCCCGATTGCCGCGACATGCCTTATGCTCGGCGCAACCGGAGCGTAAGACATGAACATACTGAACCGCCTTGTCGGTGTGCTCTTCATTCTGGCCGCCGCGTTTCTGCTGATGAATCTGCCGGAGGCCCAGCTGCCGCGTGATCGGCAGATCGTCCTGTCAGTTCTGCCGGCCAGCATTGGTTTCGCCATGCTGACCGGGATGGTTCGCATTCAGGACCTCGGCAACTGGTTTGGCCGATAGGCCCGCTTATTCGGCGGGAACCGGAGGCTCGGTATAGCTCGCCGCTGCTGCGATCTGTTCATCGCTTGCCGCCAGCATGCCCATATAGACTTTCTCCGGATAGGCCTGATGATATTTCTTCGGATCATAGACAGGCTGCTTCACCTGTCCGCCTTTCGAAGAGGTCGGCTCTGGTGACATGTAATGTCTGGCTTCTTCCGGCGTGATGCCACAGGCCTCACAGACCACCGGATCGACCCAGCGTTCCGGCACCAGCTCATAGCCCGGCGTGGCAATTTCCAGCGCCATGCCATCCGGCCCTGCAAAATAGAGCGATTTGCACATGCCATGATCAATCGGACCGATGATGTTATAGCCATGACTGCGAATACGATCGCGCATGGCCAGAAGGTCTTCATCCGTGTCCACGCGGAAGGCCAGATGCTGCATGGTCCCCGGCGCAGAGGGCGCGGCGCCTGATCCGGCATGCGTTTTACCGAGCTCAATTGGAATATTCTGACCGGCATCCATGGCGACCATGGAGAAATAGCTGTGATCGTTCAGCTTCATGAAGGCGTGCTTGCCTCCTGGCACACCATGCATTGGAAACAGCGCCAGAAGCTCGCAGCCCATGACCTCAGAAAAGAAGGCGATGTGCTCCTTCATGTCTTTTGCCATGACCGCAATATGATGGATTCCGCTAAGCTTCATGATTTCCTCCCAATTATGATGTCCAATTCTGTGTGGACTGATGCGACTATAGCGTCATAATAATTGACATAAAACCAGAAATAGGAGCGGCGCAGACCGCTCGCGGGAGGGAATATGTCGAAGATTGTGCGCGAGCCGTATGGCCTCGCCTATGTGGAAAAATCCGGCTTCAAGGATGTATATGGCGGCGCAGGCGGCATGGTGTTTGTCGAATGCATGCGTATCCGCCCTGTCGATGGCAACAGCAAAAGCGTTATCGTTTTCTCCCACCCGGTCGGTGGCGGGTCTTTCCTGCCCATGGTGACCTCGCTTGCTCACGCAGGCCATCACGTCATTTACTGCAACACGCGTTACCGTGGAAATGACAGCGCACTGATCATGGAAAAATGTGTGGCCGATCTCGGCGCGTGTCTGAAGGACCTGCCAGAGCGGTTCGGGTATGAGAATGTCATTCTGGGTGGCTGGTCAGGCGGCGGCTCACTCTCACTCTTCTATCAGTCTCAGGCTGAAAACCCGACCATCACGCACACACCTGCAGGCGACCCATATGACCTGACAGCCATGCAATTGCCACCTGTTCAGGGCATCATGTTGCTGGCAGCCCATATCAGCCGGGCGGTCACGCTGACCGAATGGATGGACCCGAGCATTCTGGATGAAGACAAGCCATTCGAGCGCGACCCAGAGCTGAACATCTACAATCCGGACAATCCCAACAAGCCCCCGTATTCGGAGGCATTTGTCGCCCGTTTCCGCGCCGCACAGATCGCCCGCAACCGGCGCATCACGGCGCGCGTCAAAGCCGAACTTGAGGCGCTGAAAGCGGCTGGCGAGCACAATATGGAACGCTGTTTCACCGTTCAGGGCACAATGGCAGATGTCAGATGGACAGACCCGACCCAGGACCCGTCCGACCGCCGCCCTTATGAGTGCTATCTGGGAGAGCCGCGCATCGCCAATGATGGTCCTGTCGGGCTCGCGCGATTTACAACCCTGCGTGCATGGCTGTCCCAGTGGAGCTATGACGAAAGCCGCGCAAACGGCATCACAAATGCGGGAGAAATCACCTGCCCTGTACTTGTGGTCAACAACACAGCCGACCTCGCCTGCACCCCTTCCCACGCGCAACGCCTGTTTGACGCGGTCAAACATGACGACAAAACCTTTAAAGATATCAAGGGCGCAGACCATTATTATGTCGAGAAGCCGGAACTGGTTGGCGAAGCTGTCAGCACGATTTCCGACTGGATGGCGCAGAAAGGCTTCTAAATCCTGCAATTTAAACGCGTTATAGTTTTGATTGTCTCAGCACCGTCTTCGGACTAGGCTGAAAGAAAAAACATCGGGAGGAAGACATGAGCGCAGACGATGCAAAAGGCTTCGCTGGCCGAGACTATGACGGCGTTAAAAAGCAGTTTGACCAGAACCTGAAAGACGGCACGGACATTGGTGCCTCTTTCTGCGCGACCATGAATGGCGAGACGGTTGTCGACCTCTGGGGCGGCTATGCTGACCCGGAAAAAACAAAGCCGTGGGAAGAAGACACGATCGTCAATGTCTATTCGACAACCAAGACGATGACCTTTCTTGTCGCCCTGATGCTGGCCGATGGCGGCGAGCTGGATTTCAACGCACCGGTCGCCAGATACTGGCCGGAATTTGCCGCTGAAGGTAAAGATGGGATCACGGTCGCGCATGTGATGAGCCATTCGGCGGGCATGTCAGCCTGGCGCGAGAAAATGGACAATAAAGACCTTTATGACTGGGAGAAGGCGACCCGACTGCTCGCACGTCAGGCACCTTTATGGGAGCCAGGCTCCGCACCTGGATATCACGCGGTCACGCAAGGCTATCTGATTGGCGAAATTGTCCGGCGCATCACCGGCGAAACCATCGGCACCTTCTTTGAGTATGAAGTCGCCGAGAAGCTGAATGCCGACTTTCATATCGGCTTGCCGGAAAGCGAAGACGACCGTGTGGCGACGCTCCAGCCGCCGGACGTCGGCGGCATTTCCATGGGGGAGACGACAGAGCTGATCCGTCTGACCACCACCAATCCGGGTATTGATGTCTCACAGACGCGCACCCGCGACTGGCGCGGTGCGGAAATCCCGGCTGCAGGCGGAACAGGCAATGCGCGCTCCGTCGCCAATATTCATCGCATTCTCGCCAATGGCGGCACAGTTGATGGCAAGACCTTCCTGTCGGAAGCCGGGTGTCGCAAGGCACTGGAATGTCAGATTGAGGGAACCGACCTCATTCTTGGCATGCCCGTCCGCTATGGGCTTGGCTTTGGCCTGTCCGGCCCGATGTCGCCTGCCCTGCATGACGAAGCCATGTTCTGGGGCGGGTATGGCGGCTCCATCGTTCTGATCGACATGAAAAACCGAACCAGTGTTGCCTATGCCATGAACAAGATGGAAGGCACGACGACAGGCGATATGCGCGCCATCACGCTGGCCGGGCTGACCTGGCAATCCATGGCGCTGGTTTAGGCTGGCGCGTTATTCGACAGCACCCTTAGCTGGTGCTGTCTGAGACCTCGTCTTCAGCTGCGGGCTTTTTCTCGAACATGTCCCGTGGCTGGGTCGGGCAACGACTTGGAATGCCATAACCTTCTTTGAGTTCTTCATAGCTGACATCGGAGTTGCGCATGGCATCGGTCAGCGTGTCCTCACTGAAGAAGATGAGATCCTGGCGCGCGCAGGTGCGGGCATAGTCGAACAGTTTCTCACGCTCGTCCGCCTTAAAGTCGAGCGGCCCTGCAAAGGCGAGATCAGTCGGAATGAAGGCCACATGCATGGTCATGTTATGCTTCGTGCTGAGCGCGGCATACTCGCCAATTGCGATGCGTGAGGCATAGATCAGCATGGTTTCGAATGAGCGCGCGATAATCTGAACCGTATTTACGGGTGTCGAACGCGACGGCGACTGCACCTGACCGTTCACGACAATATAGATATTGGCATTGCGGAGCGGCGTATCGGCCGTCGTCCAGAGCGACCAGAGTTCCGGCCCAAGGAAGAATGGAACTGTTGCCCCGCCATCCACATGCATTTCCTCGAAGACCTGGCCTTCGAACTCCACCGGCATCATGACCGGCGGAAAGACGCCCGGCACACTGGCCGAGGCAACCAGAACATCCTTGAACAGGTCACGCGCCTCATCATCCCGGCGTTTGGCGATTTCACCCAGATTCCAATAGACCGGCTGCTGCGTATCGAGGTCGGTGGTTGCGACCATCAGAATGCGGCCCTTTTCGGCCTCCTTCGCGACGGCAGAGATGAGGTCTTTCGTGACGAACTCATCGACGAGCGCGCGCAAAGGTTCTCCCTTGAAGAAGCTCGGATTGAACAGAATGCCGATACCGCGCGATTCCATCACGCCAGAGGCCGCCTCTGTCGCGAACGCCGCGCGCAGTTCATCATCCCAGTCGGAGCCGAGAAACGCAAAAGGCGCGATCAGCGCGCCAGTGCTGACGCCGGTCACAACTTCGAACTGAGGACGATGTCCGGCGACGGTCATGCCATAAAGCACGCCGGCGCCATAAGAGCCGCCTGCGCCGCCACCCGACAAGGCCAGAAAATCAAGCGAGCCGTCACTCGCGCGTCGCAGCATTTCCAGCCGGTTCTCAACGCCCTGAGCTGCGTCGGGATCGATCCCGACAATGCGGATATCAGACGGGAAACCGGCAACTTCCGCTTTGGTCGGCGCCGCGGGCGGACCATCCTCGCGCGGCAGTGTGATACAACCCGACAAAAGCATCAGCGCGCAGGCGAACAGAAACACGACTCCCTTCGGACCCGATTGATCGTGTTCTTTCATCACAGCAGTTTCCCCATCGTTGATATAAGAAGGCAGGCGTTGATATAAAAAAGGCGGGCCTTTCACCGGCCCGCCCTAAATGGCTATCCGACGCGCTTTAGGCCAGTCACATATCGTTTCCAATTTGCAACATAGTGCTCTGCGGACGCGGCCAGGACCTTTTCCATGTCTTCGCCAAGCTCACGCACCACCTTGCCCGGTGCGCCCATGACGAGGGAATTGTCAGGGATTTCTTTGCCTTCCGGGATCAGCGCATGCGCGCCGATGAGGCAATTCTTGCCAATCTTTGCATTGTTCAGAACCGTTGCACCAATGCCGATCAGCGTGTTGTCGCCAATCGTGCAGCCATGCAGCATGGCCATATGTCCAATCGTGCAGTTCTTCCCGATGGTCAGCGGGACACCATCATCGGTGTGACAGACCGTGCCGTCCTGCACATTTGAGTTCTCGCCAACGGTGATCGGATCATTGTCGCCGCGCATAACGACGTTAAACCAGACACTTGCGCCTTCTTTAAGCACAACATTGCCTAATACTGTGGCATTCTCAGCGACCCAGTATTTGCCTTCGTCAGGAAGGGAAACTCGTTTATCACCAAGGTCGTAGATAGCCATAATATCCTCCGTACACGTTCAGATGGCGGGGTTTGTCACAAAAGATTCTCTTCGTACTCTCTTAACTGGTGTATGGTCGACTTGTCTAAAGATTCATGCTGATTCGTCTCTGAACAGCGGATCAGCAAGCCTTAAGAGGTGTGCGTGGCAACACTGTTTGCACGACGATCCGGGCCAGGGCCCGACCTTACAGCGGCAGAAATGCTGCCGCCTTTTCCCGCCTTTCACAAACGCCGCAGTCGCTCGCCGTCTGCGGCGTTTTTCTTTGTGGTAAGCCAAGGAGGCCATCATGGGTAAACGTTCAGCAGTCCGTCGCATTCGAAATGCCGAATTCGATACGCAGGCATATTTCGACGACGAAGCCATGACCAACGGCAGGAACTTATACGCCATTGATGGCGGATGGACCCCCGAAGACGAACCTCGCGGCCGCGCGCCCAATACGAAAAGCAAAGAGCCGCAACGCGAACAGCGCTATGTGAAAAATGTGAAGCCCCGCTCTGACGGACAGGCCAAGCTGATGAAAGCGATTGATGAGCATCACCTCATCTGCGCCCTTGGCCCGGCAGGCACGGGCAAAACCTATCTCGCCATCACCAAAGCCGTGGAAGCCCTTCAGAAAGGCGAAGTCGGGCGGATCGTGCTCGCCCGCCCGGCGGTGGAAGCCGGTGAACAGATCGGCTTTCTGCCAGGCGCGATGGAAGACAAGCTCGCCCCGTATCTACGCCCGCTTTACGACGCGCTGTCGGACCGGCTCTCGCCAAAACAGCTGAAAGAGATGCTGGCTGAAGGTGTGATCGAGATTGCGCCCATTGGCTTCATGCGAGGGCGGACGCTCAACAACGCCTTTGTTGTCGTTGATGAAGCGCAGAACTGCACGTATACGCAGCTGAAAATGCTGCTCACGCGTCTTGGCTGGCACTCCACCATGGTGGTGACGGGCGATCCGGCCCAATCTGACCTGCTGCCTGAGCTGTCAGGCCTGCGTGATGTCGCCGATAAGCTGGAAACCAATCCGGAGATCGCCGTCATCCGCCTGCAGGCCGAAGATGTGGTGCGCCACCCGCTGGTCGCTCAGATGCTCGACACGCTCTAAGCGCAATACGTCAGAGAAAGAGAAAAGCCCCTTTCGATGGAAAGGGGCTTTTTTTGATCAGTTGGAAAGGCTGAGACGGATGAAACCGCCGCGCCCTGCGCCCGGCACACGTGTGCCAAGTGCAACATCGGAGTCTGCATTGCGATTATAGCCGGAAAGATGGTCGCGATAGACCTGATCCAGCAGGTTCTCGATGCCGAAGCTGAGCTGTACGCCCGGCTTGATCTGCCAGTCTGCATAAAGGTTCAACACCACATAACCGGGCGTCTGTGCTTCACTGTTCGTGAAAGACACATCGTCCTGCTCGGCCACGGCTCGTGCTTCAAAAGACGCAGACCAGTCTGCCTCTTCCCAGGTCAGAGCTGTGGTGAGACCAGGCGGTGCAATCCGATAGAGATTGTCATCGATGTCACGACGTTCCCCGCGCACATAGCTGAACACACCATCGAGACGCAGCGGACCTGTCAGGTCATACCCAAAGTCGAAATCGAGCCCGTAGAGGCGTGCATCAACATTGGCAAAACGCAGCGGTGTCGGATCGCCATTCATATTGGCGATCATTTCCTGCGGCGTATCGATCACGCCAACCGTGTCGTCGAACGGAACGCCCTGCACGAAATTGTCGATCTGGCGAATGAATACGGTCGGGCGCGCGTAGAAGCGTTCCGAGCGATAGTCGAAACCCGCCTCGCCTATCCACGCCACCTCTGGATCAAGGCTCAGATCGCCGACATAGATATTGCCATCGGCCAGACCACCGCTGGCATTTAGCGGTAACCAGCCAAAGCGCTGCAGATAGCTGGGTACTTGCGTTTTCCGGGCGAGCGTGACGCGCCAGGAAAGTCCATTCTGTTCAGGCGTCCAGAAGCGCGCGACGACATCAACCGTTTCATCACGCCAGCTGGTATCCGCGTTGTTGAACGCCATGGCGAGCATGGTTGGCCCCATTGGCAGCGCCGGGCCAAGGCGCGCGGTTCCGGCATCGCTTTCATGGCTGTCTATGCGCAAACCAAGCTCTGAATTGAGTAGACCAATCATGCCAGACCACTGCGCAAATGCACCAAAGCGCGTCGTTTCGATATCCGGCAGGGCGCCCACAAAGAATTCCGCATTCATCGGATTGGTAATCTGCATGTCATGCGTGGTGTCCGAACCATCCAGACCCAGTTCGACGTCGCCTTGAAGGGCTGAAAACAAGATCGAAACGGCCCCGGAGCGAGTTTCGGCAGACGCAAGGCTTTCGCGCATCTGCATCATGGCAGGGGATGGACGCAGGTCGAAATTGTTCATGGCGTGCGCGACGTCTGCGCTGGAGGTTTCCGCTTTCAGATCAAAGCCATCGAAATCGCCGAGATAACCAAGCCGGAGGAAATCCGCGTCGAAATAGCGAATATCCATCGGGAATGGCGGATTGCCGGAATCGCCAGTGTTCTGGCGACGTGCGTCGAGCGTCAGTTCATGTGCACCGAATTTGACGCCGCCGGATAGGCCGAACACTGCGCGTTCGAACTGGCTGCCACCGACGCTGCCATCGCCATACGCATAGTCATCGCCTTCTTCATAAGCCCCGAGCAGATTGAACCGCCATTGATCCGTTGCCGCGCCAACGACGCCGCCAGCGGCGATGCTCTCATCAACGCTGCGCGCGCCGAAGGACAGGTCATATCCGAGTGATGGGGAAGCCGTGTCGGCATAGTCGACGCGCTTGAAGACCGCATCGACGCCGCCGCCAAGCCCAGGGCCGGCGCTGACCGGGCTGACGCCGCGATCTATGACCAGATGATCAATCAGCGGCATGGGCGCATAGTGAAAAGCCGGGTCCATGAGATTTGGGCCGCCGGATGCAAAATGCTGCCCATCTACGCGCAGATTGAGCCGCTCACCGAAAAGGCCGCGATACTGCACCTGACCGGACAGCGCGCCATTTCCGACAAGGGCACCCCCGGGCGTGCGTGTCATCAGGCGGGCCACATCAGGACCTTCCGCAGGCATGAGGTCAGGGTCCATCGTGGTGCCGGTGGCCGTTTCCTGAAAACGTCCCGTGACGATGATCACATCCTGAAGCGCAGGTTCTGAATCAGTCGCTGTCTGCGCCACGGCAAAAGGCGCAGATGACAGGAGAGCAGCGACGCAAAGGCCGCTTTTGAGAGCGTTAGACATGTGTGAAGTCTCCGGACCGGACAGGCGGGAACGCCCGGCAAGCCGGTCAAATCTGTTTTTCGAAATGTGTGAGAAAAATCAGATGTGCGCTGGAGGACCTCTGGCCGGCAAAGGCGCCGAAATCACGCGTTCGCGTGTTTGCGAGACATAGACTTCTCCGCCCAGCATGGGCAGTCCAAATGCCGCCATGACGAGATCAGGTGTGTCTTCTGGCGTGCCCATAGACATGGCCAAGGCAAAAGGACACGTGCCCTGATTGGAAAAATCTTCAGTCTCGTCATGAGCCGGTTGCGTGCCCTGCTCGCTTGCCTGCTCCAGGCTAACCCACTCTGCGGTTTCCGGATTAAAGCTCGCATAGCGCGCGCTCAATCCTTCGCCGCAAATGCGAATGCTGAGCGCACCTGTTTCCGGAGACGCTTCGACCATATAGCCCGCTGGCACGGCCGCACGCAGGAACAAGCCCGCGAAAAGGACAAACAGCATCACCTTTTTCAAAGGCAGAACATATGAGCCGAACGCATGCATCACTCTGGCTGGTACTGGAGGGGGGCCGGGCCGTATATGAGACAAATTGTCAATAATCGAACGCCGGTCAGCGTTGCCCGCCTGCCCCGCCGAACTTTTGCTTCAGTCCGGAGATGAAGGCGTTGGCTGAACTCGTATCCGCGAGCGATTTCACGATATCGGTCAGGCGCGTGGAGGTCACACGGGTCGAGCCGGTGAGCAGGTCAAATGTCTCGCTCTGCGCAGTTTGGGACATGGCTGGTGTGTAGCCCGCACGCAGATCTGCCAGTCCTTCAGGATTTCCGTCGAGGCGATAGGCAACAGCTGCGCGGATGGCGGTCTGGACCTGCGATGGCGTCAGGCTGCTGACACCCGGATCTGGCAAGGCATTCTGGAGCGCTCTGCCAGCTGGTCCCCATGAGCGCGCGCGCCAGTGCACTTCCGCCAGCAATTCTTTCGAACGTTGATCGCTCAGAGATTCAAGCAGTTCAATGGCGTGACTATAGCGCTGCAATTCCATATGCGCAGCGGCTTCCAGCAGACGACGCTCCAGACGCAGATCGTCGTCCAGCCCGGTTTGACGGGTCGAACCAATCACGCGCAGCGCTTCTTCCGGCCGCTTGTCGATCAGATAGATCGAGGCAAGATCGGCAGCGATTTTCGCGCGGCTCGCCCCGATGAGATTCCGGTTTTCGACCTGGTGCGCAAGCAGCTCTGTCGCCGGGTCCAGCAGGTCGAAGGCGACCAGACGATTGGCGAGCTTGCGGATCATACGGTCCCCATCCGGACCAATCGGCGTGAGATCTCTAAACTCATAGAACAGCGCCAGCGCCTGGATCGGATCTATGTCGTCGGCTTTGCTGTTGAGAAACAGATCATCGAAATATTCCGACATCTGGATACGCAATTCACGCGACCCCGGCATGTCTGGAAACTGCATGGCGAAGGATTGCGCCAGCTGGAGGGCTTCGCGGAAATTCCCAAGCCTGAACTGCACATCTGAAAGCGCGGCGACGATTTCAAGTTCCAGCGCATCACCGCGCCAGCGGAAGCGCAGGGAATCCAGCCGATCCGCCGCATCCATGAGTGAGATACGACCGGTCTCAAGCCCAAGCATCGTATCAGCAAGCTCTGCGCGGACACGCACATTGGGATCTTCATGATCAAGCAGCTTGGAGAAAATCGTTTGCGCATCATTCTTGCGACCAGCGGCAAGCGCCAGTTCTCCAAGTGTCAGCGACGCCTGTCCCATTGCGACAGGATCGCCTGTGCGACGGGCGGCTTCTGCATGACGTTCCGCCGCCGAGCCATCGCCCATGCGGATGTTGGCGCGCGCGGCTGCTGCGTGGAAGCGTCCGGCCCACAGCGGGAAATATGCATCAATCAACGGGCTGGCTTCGAGAAAGGACTGCCGCGCTTTTCGCCAGTCGCCGAGCTCGGCTTCGGCATAGCCACGCCATGCAGCCACCGCCGGATCGGTGCGGACGGCGCTTTTATCAAGCGTTTCCAGGGCTTCCTCATAGCGGCCCAGCATGACCTCTGCACCGCCTTTCAGCGCAAGCCATTGCGCATCCTGCTCCAGGATCGGATCAGCTTCTGCCGCGATCCGCAAAGGACCAAAGGTTTCCGGCGCCAGTTCCCAGGCAAGCAGGAACCGCGCGAGATCAATATTCGCAGACTGGCCACTCCACTCCTGCATGTCAGCAATCGCTGCCGCACGGCTGAGCGCACCGTAATTGGACCAGAAACTGCCCATATCGCCGCGCCGCCAGCTTTCGAAGTCGAGGAAGCCCGGTGACAGGCTCTGACCATCTACCAGTTCCGACTGAACGCCCCAATTGGACAGCGCCATGCCTTTATCGAGGCTGATCAGGATCTGGTCGCCGCGTTGCAGGATGGACAGATCGTCAGCACGCGGCACGATCACCAAACCTTGCGTGGTCACGGGGAAGCTCGCCTCGACGAAGTTTAATGGTTTTGGCAGTGAGGTGGTGTGCTCCATCGCGGAGACCAGCTCGAGTGTTTCGCCAACTTCCGGGTCGGTCATGGTGAAAACCGTTCCAGCATTCGGAACGTCCACGATGATGCCAGAACCGCCCGAACTTGCACTGCGCGTCGGCTGCAGACTGGTGGAAGCCAGATCGCCTTCCCCGCCAATGCTGACAGACCAGAGCCGCCCGGAACTGGTGACATTGACCATCAGATCCGATGGCGCAAACACGCGCAAAGCCATACCTTCTTCAGACTGGACCTGATCGATGCGGAACCCCGTATCCGCTAGCGATCGGGAGAGTTCGAATTTGCCGTTTGCAGGAAACGCAATCCAGACCGCACCGTGGCGACGGAAAATCGTGGCAGGAATTTCAGAGCGAAAAGCGAAGTCGAGATCAACACCGCGCGATTTCGGCCTTCCCTCAACCACGACATTCTGACCGCCATTCAGCGCCTCATTCCAGAGCCGCGGCGGCGTGATTGGCGGTAATTCCTCTGGTTCGGCCGCGACGTCTTCGAAATTGTACTCGTAAGCCGGACCGGCCGATGCATCCGCAGCCTCAAACGTATCGGGGTCAGGTGTCAGGACATCTGGCGCGGTGTCAAAAGGCTTGCGACTTGGCGGTTCGATCCCGTCATCCGGCAGCTGGTCAGCAAGCGCCTGTAGCGCAGCCGGCAAAACAACCGCTTCGGCCTCGTCTTCTGGTTTCTGACCAGGACGGAAACGGACGACAGCTGTGTTATCGACCTCAACGGCACTCGCCCAATAGCCCTCCATCATGTCGAGATTCACGATCCACTTGGTTTCCGTGTTCTCAGCATTGATCGAGCGAAGCCCGGTCGGTGGATCCACACGCGTCGGTGCGAGGTCGGCTTCGGCGCGGCGATCAAATGTCAGCGTCAGCTCACGACCGTTCTCCTCAACAGAAAACGGAATTTCCTGCGGCCAGTAAAAGGCAAGTGTTGAAAAGTCTTCCGTTTCGGACGCAGCCAGGCGCACCGGTAGCGGCGACGGAATAGAGGCGAGACGCGCAGCTTCCGCAGCCTGTTCAGCGCGGGCAGCTTCCTGACGTTTGATCGCAGCGAGGGGAGACACGACGTCCGCCGGGTCCGACGTGTCAGCAGCCGGGACGAGATCAATGCCCGCCAGGTCATAGGAATAAGACTGGTGAAGGCGATATTCGCGCGCGAGCGCAACGCGGGCTTCGCGGCCATCATCAGCCAGCCGCGCCACCGCGATATAGTCCGGCAGGCCATCCTGAAATTCTTCCGGGTCGAACTCTACCGGCTCTTCAAAGCGCAGAACCATGACCGGCCCGGTCATGGTGGCCGCAATCTGAGGCGCGGTTTCATCACCATCTTCCCAGCTGGCAATGATGCGGCCATAGCCGTCGCCCTGCTGGAAGCTGAACGTTACCGGTCGGCCCTCTGCCCAGGATGACAGAGGGATCGCAAACGCTGAAAATCCGAGCGCCAGCAGGCTGACGGATCGAAGCGACAGTCTGCTTGCCTTACGGCCCACTCGTTCTGGCCTCCAGGTCCGAAATGGTTTCCGGCGGCTCAGTCCGCTGAGCCATGAGGAAGGTCAGCACCTGCGCGCGCTCTGACGACATGGACGACAGAATGGCCGCAATCGCGGCAGGCTTCATATTGTCTGCGATGGAGAGCATCAGCTGGTCATCCATCGTATTGAAGATACGCGCAGCATCTTTCGGCTTCATGCTCTCATAGGTTTTGACCAGACGGTCGACCTGTTCGTCATTCTTCACGTCCAGCTGATCCAGCAGGTTCTGAATGCTGCCTTCGAGGCTCTTAAGTTCATCAATCTGATCGTTGAGGCGTAGCTCTGCGGCTGAAATGGTCATTTCACGCGTATCGAGCTGCTCAGCACGTGCGTCGAGCTCTTCACGGCGCTCGGCGAGGTTTCGCAGCACCTGAATTTCATAAGGGGACAGACCGGCCTGTTCGGCCAGCAGATCCGGCGCAGGACATGCATCACCTGGCTTGGATGGTTCACCTTCGGCTGGCGCAGCGTTTGGCTCGGCAGATGCGAGCTGGACTTCACCGCTTTCTGGCTTCTGGCTGGCTGTCGAGGCTGCCTGCGCAGTCTGTTCCTGACCTGATTTGGCCGCGGCTTCGCCTGCAGCTTCAGCGATCGAGACCGCTTTCACAGCAAACGCACCGAAGGCAACGACAGCGATAACCGGAAGAAGACGGATCTTGGTGTTCATCTGCTAGTATCCTCTGCGTCCACCGCGCGGCAGATTGTTACTGACCGAGCGCGCCTCATCGATCCGGGACTGCAGCTCACGTCCCGTGTCGGTGGCTGACTGGCGCAGCCCCTGAATGGCGATTTCCGCCTGATGGATGGTTTCGGCGAGCTCTTTGGCTGCGGCGATCATGCCGTCATTGCCTTTGCGCAGCGCGTTCAGGCGCTGATCCAGCCGCCAGCAATAGATTACGGTTAACAGGAGCAGCACTGCCAAAACACCTTCGATGATCATCCCATATCCCATCAGTGTTCCTCCAGCAGCGTGCTTCGGGCGCGATCAGAGATCGGATTTTCGATCCGGACGGCCACTTTCTGGCCGAGGCGCCCGACGCGGCCGTCTGTGAGACTGATGTCACCGCAGCGGATCTGAACCTTGGAATTGGGGGTGGCATTCAGGAACAGCGTGTCGCCGACTTCCAGCTCGAGCAGCTGTTTCAGCGGCAGTCGCATTTCGTCCAGCACAGCCTGAATGTCGAGTTTGGCAGCCCAGAGTTCGCTGGCAAGGTGGCCTTCCCAGATATTGTCGCGACCGAACTTCTCACCCATGAAGTTCTGCAGAAGCATCTTACGGATCGGTTCGAGCGTCGCATAAGGCAGAAGCAGTTCGGCGCGGCCGCCGCGATCTTCCATGTCGATGCGCAGCTTGACCAGAATGGCCGCGTTGGCCGGACGGGCAATCGCCGCAAAGCGCGGGTTGGTCTCAATCCGGTCGAGTTCGAAATCGACATCTGTCAGAGGTGCAAAGGCCTGTTTTGCGTCAGTCAGAATAACTTCGACCAGACGCGTTACCAGCGAGCGTTCAATCGTTGTGTAAGGACGACCTTCAATACGCATGGCGACCGTACCGCGACGACCACCAAGCAGCACGTCCACAATCGAATAGATCAGGTTGGAGTCGACCGTCAGAAGACCGAAGTTATCGAGCTGTTGCGCGCGGAACACTGCCAGAATGGCTGGTAGTGGGATGGAGTTCAGGTAATCGCCAAAGCGAATGGATGTGATGGCGTCGAGAGAGACCTCGACGTTATCTGACGTGAAATTGCGAAGAGATGTCGTGAGCAGACGGACCAGACGGTCGAACACGACCTCCAGCATCGGCAGACGTTCATAAGAGACCATCGCCGAGTTGATGATGGCGCGGATGCCCGACTGGTCATCTTCGTCATCATCATCCAGCGAAAAGCCGAGCAGGCTGTCGATCTCATCCTGGTTGAGAATGCGTTCGGTACCCGGCCCGTTTCCGATGACGGCAGCCGACGTGATATTGGTCCGCGACTCTTCTTCCTCATTGGCAAGAGAAGCTTCCCATTCGGCCGCAAAATCATCACCACCAAAATCATCGTCGTCGCCACCTGCGGTGTCGGCTTCGAGTTCAGCGGCCCATTCTGCGGCCAGTTCTTCGTCGGTCTTATCAGCGTCAGACATGTCTTTTACTGCACAATAAATTCTTCGATCAGAACGGCGTCGACCGCCTGTGGGTAAAGGCTCAGATTCACGCGGCGCAGAAGCTCACGGCGAATGCGATAGTCACCTGAAGATCCGCTGAGGTCATCCACACGCATTTCACGCAGGAACATCTGAAACTGGTCAGAGATACGTGGCAGAACGGAATCAACCTTGTCGAACACAGCCGGATCATTGGCTTCCAGTGTCAGCTTGAGAAGAAGCTGTGAGCGTCGGCCATTGCCATTGCTCACCGTCACCAGAATTTTCGGCATGGTATAGAAAGACGGATTTCCCGGCTCACCGATCTGAATGACAGCGCCATTGCCAGCGCTTTGCTCAGCTTTCTTTACGCCGCCATGGCTGTCAGTTTCACCATGATCATCATCACCGCCGTGCGAATCATCTTCGCCATGGGAATCTTTCGAATCACCATGACCATCATCACTGCCATGCGAATCAGCTTTCGGCGGTTCAGCAGCATCTGCCTTGCCACCACCGAGCAGCATCATGGTTGCGCCACCACCGCCAACAAGCAGCAATAACGCGGGTAATATGATGAATAATACCAGCGTTTTGCCCGCAAGTTTCTTCTTTGCAGGCGCTTCATTTTCGGTTTCAAGCCCGTCTGTCGAAACGTCTTCGACCTCTGGCTCAACATCCGTTTGGTCACTCATTCTTATGTCACCTTGCAAGTTTGACCCGGTAAAATTGACCCATCTTCGTTAAGGAAGCGTGGAGATGGGCAGTTTTTGCCGACAGAAAACACAGTAAACACCGAGTTTCTCAGATCGAACGAAGCGTTAACCTTGGCATGGCTTATGCTTAGGGAAACGCAACTCTGACTTTCACGGTACCTTTATGGATCACGCGCTTCTTGTCGGCCTGAATTTGCAGCGATCCCTGCGCCAGCGGATGGATATCGTTGCGAACAATCTGGCCAATATGAACACCGCGGCGTTCAAGACCGAAGTCGCCATGAACGATCTGGTGATCGAGCGCCCGGCCCGTGCGAATGACATTCCCAATGATGTCCGCTTTACCGATATCAACGCCATGCAGCGCGATATGCGCGCGGGCACGCTGAAACTGACCGGTGGTGACCTTGATGTGGGCCTTGAAGAAGCAAACGCCTTCTTTGCCGTGCGCGTCGGTGAAGATGTGTTCTACACACGTGACGGTCAGTTCAAGCTCGATAACCTCAGCCGGCTTGTCACAAGCGAAGGCGCTTTCGTGCTCGACAATGCGGGCAATGAAATGGTGTTCGACCCGGAAGGCGGTCCACCACAGATTTCCGAAGGCGGCTTTGTCCGTCAGGGCGCGGTCGAAATTGGCCAGCTTGGAATTTACGGTTTTGAAACGCCAGGTGCGCTTGAAAAGACCGGAAACAATCTCTGGACACCAGGAGACCAGGAACCCCTGGACGTTGAAACTCCGAATGTCCGTCAAGGATTTGTTGAACAGTCAAATGTAAATGCTGTCCTTGAAATTACCCGGATGATCGAAATTTCCCGGGCCTACACCTCAGCGAGTAGTCTCGTAAAAGACGCAGACGAACTTCGCAAAAACGCCATTAGCAAACTGGGCAGCGCCCAATAGCTGAACAAGAAAACAGGATAGGCTCATGCGATCTCTCAGCACAGCCGCGACGGGGATGTTGGCTCAACAGCTCAATGTTGAGGTAATCTCGAACAACATTGCGAACATGAACACGACGGGCTTCAAACGCCAGCGTGCCGAGTTTCAGGATCTGCTCTACATGAATGTGGAGCGTATGGGTGTGAACTCGTCTGACGGTGACAATATTGTCCCGACCGGTGTTCAGGTGGGTACGGGTGTCAAAACCGGCGCCGTTTACCGCGTCACCGAACAGGGCAATGTCAGCCAGACGAACAACACCTATGATCTGGCCATTCAGGGTGACGGCTATTTCGTCATTCAGATGCCGGATGGCACAGAATCCTACACACGCGCGGGCAACTTCCAGGTTGGCCCGGACGGGCAGATCGTAACGGATGAAGGCTTTGTGGTTTCCCCCGGCATCGCCGTACCGGAAGAAGCTGTTGATGTGACGATCAGCTCGGTTGGCATGGTTCAGGCACGCCTCGCCGGTCAGGTTGAATATCAGCAACTCGGCCAGATCGACATGGCACGCTTCATCAACCCGGCCGGTCTCGACGCCGTTGGTGACAATCTGTTCCTTGAAAGCCCGGCTTCCGGTGTCGCCAACCTCGCCACGCCTGGTGCGATTGGTTTCGGCACTGTGCTGCAGGGATATCTGGAAAACTCCAACGTCAACGCGGTCAACGAGATCAGCTCTCTGATCCTCGCTCAGCGCGCATACGAAATGAATTCCAAGGTCATTACCACGAGTGACGAAATGCTCGGCGTGACCAGTCAGCTCCGATAGTTAGGTAAGCCGACATGACATTGACGAAACTCATCCGAACCACCGCCCTCGGTCTGGCTGTGTGCTGCGGCGCGCTCACAGCGCCTGCACTTGCCAGCGATATCACCATTCGCGGCGAATGGGTCCGGCTCGGCGATGTTGCGCCTGTGTCAGGTCAGCCCGCCGCCAAGCCGATTGCTGCCTCTCCGCAGCCTGGCCAGCGCATGCCGCTCTCAACTGCCTTTATCGAGGCACAGGCACGCGCTGCCGGATATCCGGTCGATCTGCCGGAAGGAGAGATCTGGGTGAAACGCGAAGCGGCCATCATGCCATCGCAAACCGCGGACACCCCATATCAGACACCAGCGAGCTATCAGACGACAACGCGTAACGCCATGCCATCCGCGCGCGATGGTCTGGTGCCCGTCCTCGCTGAAACCGTCCAGCGCGGCGAGCCGATCACACCGGACATGGTCTCTTTCGAAGCACCCGATGAGCGCCGCCGTATCCGCGGCCTGATCGAGGACCCTTCCCTGCTCTACAACACCGAAGCGACACGCACCCTGCGTGCTGGCCAGTTTCTGGCAGAGCGCGACATCAAACCGGTCTCGGTTGTTCGCAAGGGTGAGCAGGTTCAGCTGGTCTTTCAGACCGGTGCCCTGAAACTCACGGTTGGCGCAAAAGCGCTCAACGATGCCGCCAAAGGCGAACCGGTTCGCGTCATCAATCTTCAATCCAAACGGACAATGGATGCCGTCGCCTACGCCCCTGGCGAAGCGCGCGTCGGTTAACCAAACTCAGAGCAAGTGACCTCATCATGATGAAGAAGATCCAAAGCCTTGTCGGTATGAGTGCCCTGGTATTCAGCCTCGCAGCCTGCTCCACCGTATCGGAGTCCATGGGTTCGCCTGAGCTCACACCGATCCAGAACCCGCAACGCATCACAGGTCTGGTGCCGGTCAGCACGCCGCTTCCGGCCGCCCTGCCGCAGGATCAGTCGCCCAATTCGCTCTGGCGGACAGGCGCTCGCAGCTTTTTCAAGGATCAGCGCGCAAGCACGATCGGTGACATTCTGACTGTCGAAATCGATATCACAGACACGGCATCGCTCAGCAACAGCACGTCGACCAGCCGCACCGGAAACCAAAGCGCGTCCATTGACGGCCTGTTCGGTCTTGAAGCGCCACTTGAGCGCGCTCTGCCAGGTGCGGGCTCTCTTGGAACAGGCCTAGGCGCATCGTCTGACACATCCTCTCAGGGCATTGGCTCAGTAAACCGGCAGGAGAATATCAGCCTGACGGTTGCTGCCGTGATTACAGACGTTCTGCCGAATGGCAATTTCGTGATTGCTGGCAGCCAGGAAGTGAAAGTGAATGCAGAAGTTCGCGAACTGATCGTTTCCGGCATTATCCGCCCGGCTGATATCTCTGCCAACAATACGATCGCGCACACGCAAATGGCTGAAGCACGGATATCATATGGCGGTCGCGGTGACCTCTCTGTCATTCAGCGTCCACGCTATGGGCAACGTGTCGCTGAGCGCATTCTGCCTTTCTGACGGCAAGTAAAGCATCAAATAAAAACGAAATATTACCCGCCTCTCAGAGGCGGGTTTTTACTTTTTCAGAATCATCAACTTCTGAGGCAGAATCCAAAAGCAGAAGAGATCTATTCAGGATAGAATATTTATCAAGGTTAACAGAATTCAGTAAAGTAATCATGTTCGGTAAGGATTTGAAAACTTTATGGTAACCCCCCGTTTTCTTTCTTGAGCTAGTGTCTCTCTGCTGGCGGGCAACGCCGAGCGTTGGGTGTATAAAGCGGCGGTCCTGAGGGATCGCCGCAAATACATTCAGGGGTTTTCTACACGAAAATTGTCACGTTCTGACGGGCCGCAATGACCGGATTTCCGGCTTCATCCCACAGATACATGGCCTGGCTGGAATATCCGTCCGTCGTGTGCTCCGCGACGGATTTGAACAGAAACCAGCGGTCCTTTACCTCAATGTTATCTGCCAGAATTTCCATCGACCATGTCATAGTGCTGATCGGCGCCCATTCTGCGAACATGGTGACACATGCCGGTGGCAGCACGTCTCCCAATGCAAGAAGCGCCGCGGTCTGATCAGACTCAGCGGACCGGTGGTGACGCACCCAGACAAGAAGCTCACCATCGGCCTGTTCGCTCAAGGGCATATGACCGCCTGCGCGCCGGGAGTCGAAATTTGCCGGAAAGCTCGTAATGTTTTCGCGGCTCGGCTCTTTGCCCCAAAGCCAGGGACAGTCAGATGGCGGCGGGACATCCGGCATTTTCAGCGTATCCTGAGCAATGCGGCTTTCCCGGCTCTTGCCATAAGACAGGATGGCACGGGTCCCGATGCCCTGCTCTGTTCGCAGCGTCGCCTCGACAATGGCGGTTGATTTGCCCCGACGCAGAAGCTCGGCGTCGCCTGTGAGGTTTCCGCCCGCAGGCCCGACAAAACAGAATTGCGCAGCTCGTAAGGGCGTCTCGGCGCCAACGATCTGACGCGCGGCCACCTGACAGAGCGCAGCGGACATGCCGCCGTAAAGCGTACGGCCCTGCGACCATTCCTGCGGGGCAACGGCTTTATGGACACCGTTCTGATGATCGGCAAATGAGGCAATCAGTTCGTCAAATGTAATCAAGACCAGCGCCCTCCTGAGCTTTCCTGAGCTTTCCTGAATCCGTAAGCATTCGTAGAGTGCGCTATCGCGAATGTCAGGACTGAAAACGAAAAAACCCGCTTTCGGAAAAGCGGGTTTTCATCAAATTCTTTTACTTTTCAGCGCAGACTAATCGTCGCGAACAGTCCGCTCGTTACGCTCATGCGCTTCCTGTGCTTCCAGGCTGAGCGTTGCAGTTGGACGCGCTTCCAGACGACCGAGCGCAATCGGCTCACCGGTCATTTCGCAATAGCCATATGTGCCATCGTCGATCCGGCGCAGAGCGGCATCGATCTTGGAAATCAGTTTGCGTTGACGGTCACGCGTTCGAAGCTCAAGCGCTTTGTCGCTCTCCGCAGAGGCACGGTCTACGATGTCCGGCAGAGAATTGGTATCTTCCTGCAAATTGCCGATAGTGGTTTTGGAACCGTCGAGAATATCACTCTTCCAGTCCTGAAGTTTCTTCTTGAAGTACGCCAGCTGGCGTTCATTCATGAACTCTTCTTTTGGTGAAGGCTTATAACCTTCAAGGTCGATCGCACTCATACGAGACTCCACTCACGCCACGTGAATTTGGCCCGTCTTATATATGCCTCATCCCAGCTATTCAATGTGTGAATTGATCTAAAAAACACCTTGATTTGAATATACTTTTTTTCAGGCGTTTTTCTCAAGTTTTGCCAGCTCGACTTCTACTCTCAGCTCAATCTGGTCTATCAGCGATTCAAGTTCAGCCGCTCCGCTATCCTCGCGCGTTGATTTTATGTAAGATTTTAACCTTTGAAGTGTGTTTTCCGGATCGCGCCCTTCAAGCAGATCCAGCTTCAGCGAATCGAGTCCATCGAGCATCTGGCGACCACGGCGTTCAGCGCGTTTTTTTCGCTCTGTCGGGTCCTCTGCCCCCTGAAGCGCCATCAATGCTGCAACAGAGTTCACATTTGAAAGCGAGCTTGTCGTCGCAACAGACGTCGTGCTGGCTGCGCCTTTCAACGCATCCGCAAACGCGGCGCCGTCTCCTACAGACGAGGCTTTTCGGCTACCGGAAACAGATGAGGCTGATCTGGATTTGTCGACGCGCATTCCAACTCTCTCCTGAGCCATTTTCACACGAATACAGCCCAGTTTCTGCAAACATTATGTCGTTAACGGTGTGAAAGAGACGTTAACTCTTTCTTCGCTCCGCTCAGCTAATTTTATCGCATGAGTTTCGAAGGTTTGACCAACATGCGATCCACTTTACGAACCGCTATGATGGCAATTGCCGTATTTGCAGGCTGCTTGCAAGCGCCAGGTGCAGACGCGGCCTCGCGCCTGAAAGACATTGTCGATGTCGAAGGCGTCCGGGAGAACCAACTGATCGGTTATGGCCTCGTTGTGGGCCTGAATGGCACGGGCGACTCGCTGAGAAACTCGCCATTTACGCGCCAGAGCCTGGAAGCCATGCTCGAGCGGCTTGGCGTGAATACGCGCGATCAGAATCTCAATACGAAAAACGTTGCGGCCGTTATGGTCACCGCCAATCTGCCTCCCTTTGCGACGTCCGGCTCACGCATTGATGTCAGCGCGTCCAGCATGGGTGATGCCAAATCGCTTTCCGGCGGCATTCTGCTCGTCACCCCGCTTGTTGGCGCAGATGGTCAGGTCTATGCGGTGGCTCAGGGCCCCGTTGCTGCGGGTGGTTTTGCCGCGAACGGCGATAGCGGCACGTCTGTGATCCGCAATGTCCCAACGATTGGCCGCATACCAAACGGCGCGCTCGTGGAAAAGGAAATCGGCTTTGACCTTTCCGGCCAGAAAGAGCTGCGCCTGGCTCTGCGCAACCCAGATTTCACCACGGCTCGCCGGGTTGCCGAAGCCGTGAACGCCTATATCGGCGCCCCGATTGCGACGGCGCTTGATTCTGCGACCGTGCGAATTGTCCGCCCGACCAATTTCAGCATGACCAGCCTGATCACGGAGATTGAGGGCCTGGTGGTCGAACCAGACCAGCCAGCGCGCATCGTCATCGACGAAGCCTCCGGCGTGATTGTGATGGGCGAAGACGTACAGGTCTCAACCGTGGCCATCGCGCAGGGCAATCTGACCATTCAGATTTCAGAACAGCCAGCCGTCAGCCAACCCGCGCCATTCTCTGATGGTGTGACCGCGGTCGTTCCGCAAAGCGGTGTGGAAGTGCTGGAAGATGGCACCGGCCTTGCCGTGCTGAATGGCGGCGTCCCGCTGAAAGATCTGGTCGATGGCCTGAACGCGCTCGGTGTTACACCGCGCGACATGATTTCAATCCTGCAAGCCCTGAAGGCAGCAGGTGCCCTGCAAGCCGATATAGAGGTGATGTGATGGATGAACTGTCAGCCCTCAATCTTCAGCCCATGGGCGATACGCCCAATCTGAAGCTGATCAAGACCGAAGAAGCCGCGCGCAAAGTTGCGGACGAGTTTGAGGCCATGTTCCTCGCTCAGATGCTGGCACCGATGTTTGAGGCGCTGGACACGGACGGCCCGATGGGCGGCGGCGCTGCCGAGCGGGCCTTTCGTCCGATGCTGGTGGATGAATACGCAAAGGAAATGTCACGTCAGGGCGGCGTTGGCATTTCGGATCAGATTTACACGGAAATCCTGCGCATGCAGGGGCTCGGTACGCCCACAGATACCTAGAGGGAGGCAGTTATGAGCATTGCAGCAAAAGACATGGAAGACCGGCTGAACCAGCTGATTGGTCTGACCCGTCGTCTGACCGATCTCATGGTTGCTGAAACCCAGGCTCTGAAGGCCCGCAAGCTCGATGCCTCGTCTGCAGACTGGGAAGAAAAAGAGCGTCTGGCACATACCTATCGCCTGGAAATGACAGATCTGTCGCGCAATCCGGACCAGCTGGTGCCTGTGCCTCGCGACCTGCGCAAATCGCTTTTCGAAGCCACGCGCCGCTTTCAGGAAGTGCTGGCCGAACATGGAACAGCGCTCGCAGCCATGCGTGAAGTCACCGAAGGCCTTGTTGAATCCATTGCTCGCGAAGTGGCCAATGAAACGCATGGTCCGCGCGGCTATGGCGCACGCGGTCAATTGGGCGACGCACGCGCGGCAGGCATTGCCGTGAACGCAAAGGCCTGATTTTTCAGACAAACTGTCTCTACCGCTGACGGAATGAACAAGTTTCGCAGCGCCAGGAAGAAAACACGGACGCACTCTTGCGGTCGTGATGTTTTTGCTCTCTTTTTGCGCGATCTCGCCTCGGGAATAAAAAAATTCATTCCCTCCTCCGTTAAAACCGCTTTAGAAGAGCTTCATGCGTCAGCTGATCCTATTTCGACATGCGAAGACCGAGCCCTTTTCCGAAAGCGGTTCAGACGAAACCCGCAGCCTCACCGAGCGCGGGCATGACGATGCTCAGCTAATGTCTTACGAGATGAAAAATCTGGGTATTGAGCCGACACTTGTTCTGCTCTCGACGGCGCGTCGGACGCGCGAAACCTGGAACCAGCTCAAAACCGCTTATCCGGACGTCCCGTACAAGATTGATGACATGCTCTATCTGGCAGACCCGGAAGAGATCATCGCGGCGATTGAAAAGCAGCCTGACACAGCCTGCGTCGTGGTGATCGGACACAATCCGGGCATGCATGATCTGGCGATGCAGCTGGCGGAAAACGGCGGATCGCGCAATGACGATGCCATGACCCGTCTAAGGATCAAGTTTCCGACGGCCGGCATCGCCGTTTTCGAGGCCAAAGAAGACGACCCGTTCAACGTCTATAATTTTGAACTGACCGAGTTCCTGGTCCCATCAACCATTCGACACTGATCCATCTTCACACTCAGCGTCATAGGCTCCCTGAAAAATATATGTCCGTTCACCAATCGGCGTGCCGATATGCTGATATGGCTTGTTCAGCGGATCATCCCAACTGGAGGCAAACGACTCCATCTGGGTGATGCGTGAGCCCATGTATTTTTTCAGGTGCTCGGCGCTCACCATGCCCCAATATTCATTGGGATCGACGCGGCAGGTTGTGAATTTGCGCGCATCCTCCTCCATCTGATCGGAGATGTCGTCGATATAGCCGATATCAATGCCCTGATCCGCCATATGTGCGCGCATGTGCATAGTGCCACTCGAATGCGTCATGAACCCGAAATTATAGCCCATCTGGGCCTGCAGGGTGGCAATCGTTGATGGCGCTTCGTCGTCCTTCAGCCAGCCATACCAGCGCTTGAAAGGCATCATCACGATGCCATGCACGGCAATATGCGCGGTGTGATGAATGCGGACGGCATCAAGCCCCGGCAGAATGACCATCGCGCAGGCCGACATGCAGGGGCCCGCAATCACCACCGGCTCAGCGCGCCGGTCCAGAATGCCGCTCATGCCACGCGCGGTCGCGACATTCCCGCCCGGACTGGTGATGATGATGCGGCTTGCCGGTCCCAGTTCATTCAGCTTGAGAAACTCTTCGGGAAAGATCGCCGCATTATAGCAAATCACATCGGTATCCGGCAGGAAGTCCACCCCGTCCTGCTCGAAACAGGCCTTCACCAGCGCGTCTGTCTCGGCATCGCCTGCGTCGAATGAAACCTCGGCCATGGCTGGCACGGAGAGCAGACACACACCCGCCATCACAGCCATTAATCGTTGCAGCATGTCGTCACCCCGGAAATTACGCGAAACGCCCGGCGCGCTTCGTTTTCGCCAAGCCTAAGCCAATACCCAGCCAAGTGAAGAGGGCTTTAACAGTCAGATGACAGTTGCGAAAATCAGGTGTATTTGACGCGCTGAAAATGACGACCTTTCCCGCGCTCAGTCCGCACATCCGTCGTGCAGGTCCGCAAGATCTGAACGCGCTTCTGCGCCTTGAAGAAAGCTTTCCGGAAAGCGACCGCGTCACACGGCGCAATCTGCTGCGCCAGTTGCATAGCCCGTCAGTGGATGTGCTTCTGTTCGAAGACAGCGAGGTGCTGGGCGGCCTCGTTCTTCTGTTTCGCAAAGGACTGCGCATCGCCCGGATCTATTCGATTTCGGTTCTGCCGACAGCAACCGGGCGCGGCATTGGTCAGGCGCTTTTGCAGGCGAGTATCCTTGCCGCAGGCGCGCGAAACTGTGACCGGCTCCGGCTGGAAGTACGCGCATCGAATGCACGTGCAATTTCGCTTTACGAACGCTCTGGTTTCTGCGTAATCGGCAAAAAACCATCCTATTATGATGATGGCGAAACCGCCCTCATTCTGGAGCTATCTCTTTGCCAAAGGCAATCGTCCACTCATGAGTGACTGGCTCATTCTCGTCGAGTCGCTGAGCGATATCGGCCAGGCGGAAACGCCGCACAAGGTCATGCGCATTGCAGACTATCTCAGCAATCCAAAACTTTTTTCCGGCCGCCGACCTTATGTGCTGAATCTGGCGCGATCATACGGGTATCAATCGGAAGGCTATTACGCCTCGCTGCTCGCCGAAGCGCGCGGCCACCGCGTCTCGCCAAGCATTCTGACGATGAAGGAGCTCTCACAGAAAGGACTCTATGCGCATGCTCTGCCAGAGCTCAACGCCCGTCTGCGCGACTGTCGGAGTAAAGGCGCACAACACGCGGACAAGATTTTCATCGCCTTTTCCAGATGCCAGACACCCGGATATGAGCGCCTCGCCCGCGAGGTCTCTGACTGGTTTCGAACACCGGCACTGGAAATCGAATTCGATCCGAAACAGCCTGACGAAATCGCCCGCATCCGGACCGTGCCACCGCACAAGCTGAAGGATGAGCGCCGGGCTTTCTTTCTCGATGCGCTGAAGGCCTATACCGCTGGCCGCGTGAAAGCGGAAAAGTCGCGCACACCTGCCAAATGGTCGCTGGCCATTCTGATGGACCCGAAAGAAAAGACCCCACCATCGTCCATGGCGTCCATGAAGCGTTTTGCCAATGTGGCCGACAAGATGGGGATTGAGGTCGAGGTGATCGACCCGAGTGACCTGCCGAGCCTGTCGGAATTTGATGCGCTGTTCATTCGCGCGACCACCAGCATCGACAATTTCACCTATCGCTTTGCCAGACGTGCCGAACAGGAAGGCATGCCGGTGATTGACGATACGACCAGCATGATCCGCTGCACCAACAAGGTCTATCTGAAGGAAATCCTTGAGAATGCGGGCGTGCCGATCCCGCCAACCGAAATCCTCGATGAAAAGACCAACCTGGCAGCGGTTTTCGAACGTCTGGGATCACCTGTCATTCTGAAAACGCCGGACGGTTCCTTCGGTGCGCATATGGTAAAAGCCAACACGCTGGACGAGATGAAAGCCGGCACCGAAAAGATGTTTCGCGAGACGGCGCTGATCATCGCGCAATCCTTTATGCCGACCGCCTTTGACTGGCGCATTGGCGTGCTTGGCGGCGAACCGATCTATGCCTGCCAGTATGAAATGGCACGCGGGCACTGGCAGATCGTCAAGCATGGTGCAGACGGGAAAATGACCGAAGGTGAGCACCTCACCATCGCGATCGAGGATGCGCCAAAAGAGGTGGTCGATGTGGCTGTGAAAGCGGCACGCCTGATCGGAAACGGGCTTTATGGTGTCGATCTGAAAGATACCGGAAACGGCGTCGTCGTGATCGAGATCAACGACAACCCAAGCATGGACTATGACGTCGAAGGCGAGATCCTGAAAGACGAGCTGTGGCGCAAGATCCTGAGCTGGTTTTCAAACCGTCTGGAGCAAAGATTGGGGTTTCAAGCGTAAGCAGACGGCTCGTGTTTCTGCCCTGCATCTGCGGTTTTACATCGTGAATGCCAGCGACAGAATGGATCGCGTCGGCTCAAGCGGTCTGTAAATACACGTCATAATTGTCCCCACATGCCGAATTCAAGCTTGGTTAATGGAAACATATCAAACTAGGCGAAGAAGATCAGGCAAGGGGCTTATGATGCAAGGCATCTCGATTGACGCTTTCTCGTTCGCAGACATTGCAGGCAATTGTCTCGCCTGCGGTTCGGATGCGCTGCAAAGCTGGGACGACACGGTCGAGCACGAGTTGGCAGTCGGCGGTTTCCGGAACAGCAAATGCCTTGGCTGCGGGACCGTTTTCACAAACCCACGCCCGGATCGCAAATCGCTTTCCGGTTTCTATGAAACCTTTGAAGGTCATGATGATCAGGCCTTCGTGAAAGCCTCTCTGCGCTATTACTCTGATCCTGGCCGCCGGGCAGCGCGCCACAAGGATTATCTGGCTCCTCTGCTCGCCCGGAAGCAAAGTGGCCGCCTGCTGGATTTCGGCTGCGGTGCCGGTTGGTTTGCAGCCATGGCGCGCGATGAAGGCTTTGAGGTCGACGGAATCGAACAGATGCCTGCGGCGGTCGAAGCAGCGCAGAAAGAGCTTGGCCTTTCAACGGTTCGACAAGGTGATGAAGACGCCCTGCCCGAAACACCGACCTATGACGTGATTGTCTGCAACAATCTGATCGAACATGTCACCGACCCGCTGGATTTCGCGCGGAAGGTCCGCGCCAGTCTCAAACCGGGCGGTTTGTGGATGGTGAATTTCCCGAGTGCGGACTCCGCCATGTTCAAGTCGTTTGGCGCACATAGCTATTACTTCATGACACCGTATCACCTGACGCATTTCACACGGTCCGGCTTTTCCGCCATGATGGCCCGAGCCGGTTTCCAGAACACGGAATATGATCTTCAGTCGGAAGCGTTCTACTGGATGAAAGGTTTCGTCTCGAAACTCGGGCTGGCCGACGCCTATGCGCGCTGGCGGAATGATCCCGACTTTGTCTCGTTTGACATTGCGCTCGATGGCTTGCTCGCATCGATCAGTCTGGATGGCGATCAGCCTGCCCTGAACGAGATTTGCTTCGCGAAGCTCGGTTAAGCCTCTTCAGTACGAAGACGGCCAATCCGCCTGACTTCCCAGCGCAATTCGACCCCGCTTGTTTCGAGAACCCGCGCGCGGACAAGTTCGCCCAGCGCTTCGAGATCACTGGCGCGAGCATCGCCCGTATTGATTAAGAAATTACAGTGTTTTTCCGAGACCTGCGCCCCGCCGACGCGAAGCCCGCGGCAGCCTGCAGCATCGATCAATTTCCAGGCGGAGCGCTGATTGGGTGTGCCCGGCGGATCCGGATTGGCAAAGGTTGAACCAGACGTTTTGTCACGAATGGGCTGCGTCTCGGCGCGGCGTGCCTGATGGTCTTTGATCTCCGCCAGCAGGGCTTGCGTGTCACCATCCGGTTCACCGCTCAGCAGGACGCCCGTGATCGTCAGGTCAGACGGAAAATCAGTATGGCGGTAAGAGAAACCAACTTGCGGCAGATCATAATCCACGAGCGTGCCCTGAAACACATGGCGCTGACCGTGCCTGTCATAGGCTTCGACCTGATTGAGCACGTCTTTCAGCTCTCGCCCATAACATCCGGCATTGGTCCGGATGGCTCCACCAATCGAGCCGGGAATACCGGACAAGAACGACAGATCTCCAATCCCGAATCTGGCAGCGGATTTGGCCACCGCAATGTCGAGCGCACCGGCTCTTGCATGCAGCGTCGTGCCATTGATCTGCTCGATCTGCCCCCAATGACCACCAGCCAGACGGATCACCACCCCCTCAATGCCGCCATCGCGAATGATGATATTGGAGCCGACACCGAGCGTGGTCACAGGCACATCTTCGGGCAAGGCCTTCAGGAAGGTCGATAGATCGTCTTCATCGGCTGGCAGAAAAAGCAGATCGGCCGGGCCACCGACCCGGAACCATGTGTATGGCGCAAGCGTCGCGTTCTCGATCAGCTTGCCGCGGACCTGAAAATCATCTGCGGAGAGTTTCATACCGGACATGCTCAATCGTTCAATTTCACAGCCAGCGCCGCTGCATGTGCGGTGATGTCACCGGCGCCAAGGCAGACAACCATATCACCTGGCTGCGCAATGGCGCGGATCTCTTCTGGCAGTTTCTCCAGACTTTCAATCGGGCGGGCATGACGGTGGCCGTGTACCAGCAAGGCCTTGGCCAGACTCTCATGATCAGCGCCCTCAATCGGGGCCTCACCAGCTGCGTAAACGGGTGCCAGAATAACCTGATCAGCCTCATTGAAGCAGGTGCAGAAATCTTCGAAATGCGTTGAAAGGCGGGAATAGCGGTGCGGCTGCACCACTGCGATAACGCGCTTTTCGCCCTGCATATCACGTGCTGCCTTGAGCACGGCCGCAATCTCGACCGGGTGATGACCATAATCATCAATAATGCGCACGCCATTCCACTCACCCACATCGCTGAAACGACGCTTAACCCCGCCAAAGCGGGCAAGCGCGCCCCGAATGTTTTCAGCATCTGCTCCGAGCTCCAGCGCCACAGCAATCGCTGCCAGCGCGTTCAGCACATTGTGCTGTCCGGCCATCGGCAACAGCAGATCGGAAATGGTGTGCGAATTGCCAATGCGGGAGCGAATGGCGAGATCGAAATGCGCACCATCGGCATCTGTGCGCAGATTCATCGCACGAATGTCAGCCTGTGGGTTAAAGCCATATGTGATGCGACGACGGTCGGACACGCGCGCGGCCAGCGACATGACTTCCGGGTGATCGGTGCAGAGCACGGCAAAGCCGTAGAACGGGATGTTCTCGACAAAGGTGTCGAACGCCGCGCGCAGCGTTTCCATATCGCCATAGTGATCCATGTGTTCAGGATCGATGTTGGTGACGATTGCGACCGTCGCGCGGAGCTTCGTAAATGTGCCATCGCTTTCATCGGCCTCGACGACCATCCAGTCGCCCTCACCCAGCTTGGCGTTCGAACCATAGGCATTGATGACCCCGCCATTGATGACGGTCGGGTCGACATCTGCGCCATCCAGCAGCGCTGCAATCATCGACGTCGTCGTGGTCTTGCCATGCGTACCGGCAACAGCAACGGTCCATTTCAGACGGATCAGCTCTGCCAGCATATCCGCGCGGCGCACAACCGGAATGGCCATGGCACGTGCGGTATCGACTTCCGGATTGCCACCCTTGATGGCCGAAGAGATCACGACTGCGCCGGCGCCTCTGACATTCTCCGGTCGGTGACCGATATGCACAACGGCGCCGAGTTCGCGCAGGCGTTCCACATTCGGATTTTCGCGAATGTCCGATCCCTGAACCTTGTATCCCAGGTTGATCATGACTTCCGCGATACCGGACATACCGATTCCGCCAATACCGACAAAGTGAACAGGGCCAAGATCAAAAGGGGAAGGTTTCAACATTCAACTTTCTCTGTTTGGAGGGCGTCAGTGTGACCGAAATGCCCCCTCTTAAATCAAATCTATGCGATTGTGCGCGTTTTCTCATAAAGGCCACTGGAAAAAAGAAAGAAATATTGCTGTTTGGCTGCCTTGGGGCAGAAACGTGTTCGCAGCGGGGAAGGCTCCACAAAAAGTTTTCAGTAGGCACAGAAGGAAGTTCAGATGTCGAAATGGTTGAGCGCTCTGCTCGCGACTCTGCTTTTCACCGGCCTGGCATCAGCTCAGGGTATCCAGCAAACTAAAGGCAACTTTCAGGACAAATTTCGACAACTCGAAGAAGTCCTGCCAACGCCAAACGTGTATCGCAACGCTTCCGGCGCACCAGGCTATGCCTATTGGCAGCAGGAAGCTGACTATGTGATCGATGTGGAACTGGACGAGACGGCACGACGCCTCTCGGCAACGGAAACCATCACCTACAAGAACAATTCCCCTGACTCCCTGCGCTTCCTCTGGATGCAGCTAGATCAGAATATTTTCCGCAAGGATTCCATGAAGGAGATGGCGACGGACTTCGGTGGCATTGGCCGTCGTGGTCCTTCGACCTCTGCGCCCGGCAGTGGCGAGCCTGCAAGGCTCAGTCTTGGCGAGCTGCGTCGTCAGCAGTCCATGGATGACAATGCGTATGGCTATGACATTCAGGCCGTGACCGACGCATCTGGTAACCCACTGCCCTACACCATTGTCGGCACGATGATGCGCATCGACCTGCCTCGCGCGCTGAAGCCAGACACAAGCCTCAAATTCACCGTCGATTATGCCTATAACATTGTTGAAGAGGACGCGGTCAGCGCCCGCTCCGGTTATGAGCACTTCCCGGATGATGAGCGTGAAGGTGGCAATGACATCTTCCTCCTCGCGCAATGGTTCCCGCGCATGGTTGTCTATTCCGACTATGAAGGCTGGCATAACAAGGAATTCCTGGGTCGCGGTGAGTTCACGCTGGAATTTGGCGACTATGATGTCTCCATCACCGTACCAAACGACCATATTGTTGCGGCGACAGGCACGCTTTCAAACGCAGGTCAGGTGCTGACGGCTACGCAACGCCAGCGACTGGCGGATGCGCGCGATGCCGAAACGCCGCTCTATGTCGTGACGCCGGAAGAGGCGCTCGCAGCCGAGTCCGGCGATCCATCCGGCATGAAGACATGGCGCTTCAAGGCCGAGAATGTGCGCGATTTTGCCTGGGCGTCTTCGCGCAAATTCATGTGGGATGCGCAAGGCCACCACCAGCCCGGCGCTGAGAATGAAACCGTGATGGCCATGTCCTTCTGGCCAAAGGAAGGCGGCGAGCTCTGGGAGAAATACTCCACGGCTTCCGTCGTTCACACCATGAAGGTCTATTCGCGCTTCTCATTCGATTATCCATATCCGACCGCCCAGTCCGTAAATGGCCCGGTTGGCGGCATGGAATACCCGATGATCACCTTCAACGGGCCGCGCACAGACCTGCAGGATGATGGCACACGCACTTACACCTTCTCTGAGAAGGAATTTCTGATCGGTGTCGTCATTCACGAAATCGGCCACATCTACTTCCCGATGACCGTCAACTCCGATGAGCGTCAGTGGACCTGGATGGATGAAGGTCTGAACAGCTTCCTCGACAGTGTTGCGGGCTATGAATGGGATCCGGACATTCACTGGAACCGGTCGCTGCCGCGTGACCTCATCAGCTATATGACGTCATCCAATCAGGTGCCGATCATGACGCAGTCGGATTCCGTTCTGAACCTCGGACCAAACGCTTATGGCAAGCCATCGGCTGCCTTGCACCTGCTGCGCGACACGATCCTCGGCCGTGAGCTGTTCGACTTCGCGTTCAAGGAATACGCTCAGCGCTGGAAGTTCAAACGCCCGACACCTGCAGACTTCTTCCGTACAATGGAAGAAGCTTCCGGTGTGGACCTCGACTGGTTCTGGCGTGGCTGGTTCTACACAACCGACCATGTCGATATCTCGCTTGATCGCGTCTACAAGCTGCGTCTCGATACGGAAGATCCGGATATCGATTTCGAACGCCGTCGTCAGGAAGATGCCGACAAGCCGCAGAAAATCGGTGTCATGCTGAACGAACAGCAAGGCATTGAGCCATGGGTCGATCGTTTCCCTGAAATCACGGATTTCTACGACGAGAACGATATCTACACGGTGACGAACAAAGAGCGTAACAAGTTCAAATCCTTCCTCGATGACCTGGAAGACTGGGAGCGCACCGCGTTTGAACGCGCTGTTGAGGAAGACAAGAACTATTATGTTCTCGAATTCTCCAATATTGGCGGTCTCGTCATGCCGATCATTCTGGGTCTGGAGTTCACAGATGGCTCAACCGAGCGCGTTTATATTCCAGCCGAGATCTGGCGTCGTAACGCGCACAATGTTCGCAAACTGCTTGTCTATGACAAAGAGAAAGAACTGAAACAGGTCGTTGTCGACCCGAACTGGGAAACCGGTGACGCCGATATCGACAACAATGCCTTCCCGCGTCAGTTCATTGCGTCTCGCGTTGAAGCCTACAAATCGAACCCGTCTTTCAGCTTCAAGCGCCGCGATATCATGCAGGATATCAAGACCGAGCTGGACACAGACGAGGAAGAAGAGACCGCAGAAGGCGACGCCGAAGCGGGCGACGATATCCCGGAAACAGCTGCAGAAGCTGAAATTCCAGCGGTCGAGCCATCAGCAAGTGAATAGGCTTTCGACACATTGAAAGATCAGATGGGGGCGTCTCGATGAGACGCCCCCATTGCTTTTTTGGGCCAGATAGGCAGAACCAGTTCAACAGTATCGCGGGAGGATTACATGCAAGATCTGCTGAAAGTCGAAAAAGACGGCGCCATTGCCATCATGACCATCAACCGTCCGGACCAGTTGAACCCGCTGGGCAAGGCTGGCGATGGTGATGCATTTGCAGAAGTCACTGCAGAACTTGTAGCCGACAAGGACATTCGCTGCGTAGTGCTGACGGGTGCTGGCCGCGCCTTTTCTGCCGGTGGCGACCTGAAAGCCATGCAGGAACGCTCTGGCGCTTTTGGCGGCACACCTGCGCAGGTTCGCGAAGGCTACACCAAGAACATCCACAAGATCGTCAACTCACTCTGGAACTTTGAGCTGCCTGTCGTTGCTGCCGTAAACGGTCCGGCTGTCGGGCTCGGCTGTGATGTCGCCTGTATGGCTGACGTGCGTATCATCTCTGAAAGCGCGCGCTTTGGCATGCCCTTCCTGCGCATCGGTCTGATTCCGGGTGATGGCGGTGCCTGGCTGCTGCCACGTATTGTCGGGTTCTCACGAGCATCCGAGATGGTCTTCACAGGTGACCTTTATGATGCAGACACAGCGGTTGAATGGGGATTTGCATCCCGCAAAGTGGCTGATGATGCTGTGCTTGATTCTGCACTGGAAATGGCCGGCAAGATCGCAGCGCAGCCACCGCGCGCGTTGAAAGCTGCCAAGGCCTTGCTGCGTCAGGGACAATCGGCAACCTATGATCAGATCATGGAGCTTTCAGCTGCCAAGCAGGCGCTCTTGCACCACACTGAAGATCATATGGAAGGCGTCACAGCCCTGCTCGAAAAGCGCAAGCCTGTCTTCAAGGGCGAATAATTTACGCCGACCGGCCGCTTATCCTGTCACTCGAAAGCGATGGCAAGATTGGCGGCCAGGAGTGCCACTCGGTCAATCAGCGCCATGGTGAGGAGATCAGCCTCTCCGGTGACATGGCGCTGGTTCCAGCGCCGCTGAAATGCGCGCACAACGGCTTCCGTGCGATCATCATATGTGCCGGTGTCGTCTATCCCATACCCGATGATCGTCAGGCTTTGCTGCAGGCGGGAGACCATCGGCCCTGTCGCCCCCGGCGAAAGCCCCTCACCTTCCACAGAAGCTGGATCGACGGCATCGGGCCACAGACCAACCCCGGCGTCGGACAAAAGCTGCCAGGGGAAATGCTCGCCCGGATCGTCCTTGCGATCTGGTGCAATATCGGAATGGCCAACCACGCGTGTCTGCGGGATATCATGCCGCTCCAGTATGGCCTGGCACAGCGTGATCACCGCTTCGATCTGTTGTGGCGGATAGGGTGGCAAGCCGCCATCCGGCGTTGGCACATTGTGTCCGCCATTGGCGATCTCGATGCCGATGGAGCGCGAGTTCAGATCCTCATCACCCTGCCAGACAGAGACACCTGCGTGCCAGGCACGCTTGTCCTCGGCGACCAGTTGGAAAATCCGGCCATACTCATCGACCATATAATGTGCCGACACCTGCGCATCTTCATCACACATACGCTTCAACGCACTCTCGGACGTGCCCATCCCGGTATAATGCAGAACGAGCATGTCCAGCGGGAAGCGTCGGTCGTTGAAGTTCGGCGAAGGTGCCTGGATGATCTGCATTAGGAACTGCCCACCATTTTCTTTGCCAGAACAGCAAAGGGCAGTTTCGTGTTAGGGCGCAAGGCAATGATCAGTACGCCAGCCAGAGAAACCACGCCGCCGATCAGGAACTGAACAGTGAATGGCTCGCCAAGCAGCATGACACCGAAAATCACGCCCCAGACCGGCACCATCAGGGTCAGCGGAGAGAGAAGCGAAACATCATATTTGGTGATCAGTACATAGAAGCTGCCATGACCAAAGATCGAGACCCCCAGAACCGCAAAGGCGGTCGCCAGCCATAACAGCCAGCCGCCCTGCGCAAAGGCCATGAACTGACCGCCGAGACCTGCCTCGCCGCCTTCCAGAAAAGCAGACACCACAAACAGGGGCAGGAAGGACATCACGCCCACCCAGGCCTGCATATGGACGCCTGGCATGCGCGTGATCTGCTTCATCAGGATCGATCCGATCGATGCGCAAAAGGCGGAACCAACCACAAAGAGCAGTCCCGTCGACACAGAAAACTCACTCGGATTGACCGAGATAATGATCACACCAAGGAAGGCCATGACGATACCAAGCCCGCGTCGCCATCCCACTTTCTCATTGAGAAACAGGATCGACAGCAGCGTTGTGAACGGAACCGCCAGCTGCCCCACAACGGCAGCCGAGCTGGCACTGGCATTCGCGAGCCCGATAAACAGCAAGCCGAAATGCGCTGATCCGATACACAGGGAGATCAGAAACAGCTTGAACAGATCGCTCGGCCAGCGGCGGAAAAACAGCGGGAACAGAACCAGGGCGATCATGCCAAAGCGCATGCCGGCATAAAAAAGCGGTTCAATATCGGTTGCGATGAACACCCATCGCGACACGATCATATTCATGCCCCAAACCATACAGATCAGGCAGAAAAGTCCGAAATCGCGTATCGCCAAGCTGTGTCTCCCCGTCGGCTCAGGAGCGCCAGCCCCTCCTCGCGATCCGATAGGTGACTTCTTCGCTCAGTGCACGACAATTCTAGCTTTTGTCATGTTTGTCTTTTTTGCGATTTCCGAAAAGCATCCGCGTTTCAAGCGTCTGGCGCAAAGCCCGGTAAAACGCTTCCAGAAATTCCTGGTCAGTTTCGTCCGGCGCTTTGTCCCAGCCGATCCGATTTCGGATCCGCTCAGCGACTGCTTCTCGAATTTCGTGCGTGCTTCTGCGAAGCACCTCTTCCAACACCTGTAATTCGTGTTCGCCATAGGTGGCAAGTTGCCCTTCGGTAAACGGAAAGCGGTTGCTCTGCCCCTTGCCCTTTTGCGAAATGTCGGCGCCCAACTCCAGTTTCGGGTCCTTCACAACCCAGGTACCGGCGACGATGTCACCGGCTCGCAGCTTGTCCTTGTTGAAGAATGGCAAGAGCACGAAAACGCCGAGCCAAAGCACAAGACAGATGGTCATGACCGCCGACAACCCGTCACTACCCGGCCCCGCCATGAGCACATTGAAGGGCAGAAAGACTTCCAGTTCCCGCATCACATTTCGAGCGAAAACCGCATTTGCCGTCAGCTGGCGACCCTCCCGCGCCACCACGCGCAGTTTCATGATCCGCTTGCCGGGCGTTGCAGCGCGACGCCCCATCTCGAAAATAGTGAAATAGAAGGCCCGGAGCACAAAGAAGAAGAGGTACCAGATCGCGCCAGCAACGTTCATCCAGCTCGAATTGCCGCCGCCAACACCCAATATCAGAATTGCGAAACTACCAATGATGAGAGCCAGCAGCATGATCGCGGCATCAATGAACAAGGCGCCTGCCCGCTCGCTGGCATCTGCCAGACGCAGGCGAATGGTTGCGCCTTCCGGTGTGACGACTTCGCGCCACATGCGCGCCTCATGGTTCGACATGCCGGCTGTTGATCGCGATTGCGCCGCTGTGCTGCTCAAGGGGCGCTCCTGCGATTGAAGAGATAGAAATAGCCGAGCCAGAACAGCAGGGTTGTTCCGGCAATCGTATAACGAATGATGTCAGAGTTTATGAGCTGGCGGCCGAAGCCTTCCAGCAGCGCCGCCAGAACCAGCATGACGACCACGCCCATGCCGATCGTGCCTGCCTGTTTTCCAGCCTCTGCCATCGCATCGATCCGCCTGCGATCTCCGGGAAAAGCGAGCGTACCGCCCAGCAGGAAACCGGCAGCGCCCGCGAGGACGATCGCAAACAGCTCTGTCACGCCGTGAATCGCCAGCCAGCCAATCACCTCAAAGCCAAGCCCGCGGCTGACAAACAAGCCGACAAACGCGCCAAGAATAAAGCCATTATAGACGATCAGCAGAACGGTCGGAATGCCGAGCGCAAATCCCAGCGCGAAAGCCAGAAGGCTCACCATCGTGTTGTTCGTAAAGAGAAAGCTCGCGAACACAGAGAGGGAGTCATCGAGTTCATAGTCCTCGGAATAGAGCGTCGCACGCAGCGCCTCGGTGGTCGCGTCCGGATTGCGCGAATCCCCCGCCCCCATCTGGAAGGCATAGAACCAGTCCATGTCATTCATCACGAGCAGGAAGGCAATCAACGCGCCGCCGAACAGACAGAGCGCCGACAAAAGGGTCGCCCAACCGGCCTTGCGGACCGCCATAGGCCAGTCATGCGCAAAGAATTGCTGCACACGACGCCAGAATGTAGTGCGTGGACCATAGATAAAGAGATAAGCCTGCGTGCAGAGCGTCTCCAGATAATCAATCAGATTGCGGTCGAGCGACACTGCCCGCGCCGTAGACAATGACGAGACGGCCGAGCGATACAGCTTTGGCAGTTGCAGAAGTTCATCTGACTCCAGCCCCTTCACGCCGCGACGCTGGATCACACCCAGCAAACGCTCGAGTTCAAGCCATTCGCGTTCACGTTCAGAGCGGAAACGATAGGATTTCAGTTCAGCTTCATAGGACATGACTAGATCCGTTCCTCCCGCGTCAGCTGCAGATAGCGGCTCAAAAGATCGCTAGAAAAGCTTTCAGCGGGGGCTTCGAGAACTTCTACGCCCAGTCTCTGAAGCCGCTTCTGAACCATGCGCCGTTCCTGCAACAAGCCTTCGGCAATAACGGCGCGGGTCACATCGTCCGCCGTCTCCGGTTCTCTGGTGATGATGCGGTTCAGGTCTTCATCCTGAAAGACAGCGAACACCACCAGATGCCGCTTTGCCAGTCGCGCAGCGTTTTCCACCATCAATTCGGCCTGAATGGTGTCAACGAAATCGGTGAAGAGAATGATGAGCGAACGCCGGTTCAGGCCAGCCGACAACCGTGTCAGCCCGAGCGTGTAGTTTGCATCAAAGGTCGAATATTCCAGCTTTGCGAGTTCCGACTGGAGCTTGCCAAAGCCGGATTGCCCTCTCACCAGCCCCGTCATGATTTGTGGGCGCGCATCAAAGCCGTAAACGCCGACACGGTCGCCGCCCCGCAGCGAGGCATAGGCAAGCAACATGCCCGCATGGACCGCGTGATCGAGCCGCGTCATGCCATTGATCGGCTCACACATGAGCCGACCCGTATCGAAAGCCAGCACCACATTGTGATTGCGTTCGGTCTGATATTCCTTCGCCATCAGCGTGCGATGTCGCGCAGATGCTTTCCAGTCGAGCGAGCGCCGGTCCATGCCAGTGACGAACTCCCGCAGCGCGTCAAACTCTGATCCATCGCCACGGTCGCGTTGCGTTTTCATGCCGAATTCGGCTTCGCGGTTGATCAGCCGGATCGCATCGGCCTGCATGGTGCGAATGTCTGGATTGATGGCGCGCTCGAGCTCCAGCGATTTGCGCACCTGTTTCCAGCATAGCCCCATCGGCCCGCGCCATTTGAGCCAGACAGCTTCGATTTCCGTCAGGCCGCGCTGCCTAGCCTGAAGCTGAAACGTCAACTCTCCGGATGCGGGCACGTCTGCGGGCGGAATGGCATCCAGTCGCGCGCCAAGGTCCAGTTTTGCCAACATGTGCGACGGCAGGGCCTCGTCATTCTCTGCCTGAATGCGCAGTTGAGCCTCATTGTTGGGTCCAACGAATAAAATTGTTGGACAGTCGACCTCAACGGACAGACGCCGTGATGACCGCGTCATCAGAGCATCCAGCGCAATTGCCGCGCCAAGACCTGCAATCCCGGCGAAACTGAACGTCCAGGCTTGCGGAAAAATCGCCGCAATCAGCAGGCCCAGTGGCACACCAAGGGCCATGAGAAGAATGGCAAGTCTGGACGGAACGATAATCGGCATAAGTTCGACGCTATCTCGGCGCTTCGGTTTGCTCGATGATGGACTGAATGATGTCCTCCGGCGCGCGGCCTTCGATTTCGGCTGACGCCGAAAGCACGACGCGGTGACGCATGGCCGGCAGGGCGAGCGCTTTCACATCATCCGGAATGACATAATCGCGTCCATTCAAAGCCGCGCGGGAGCGCGCTGCAATTGCCAGATTGACCCCGGCGCGTGGACTGACACCCACCGTCAGAGATGGTGTGTCACGCGTGGCCCGAACAAGACGCGTCACATAGCGAATGACCTCTTCGGTCAATGTGACCTTCAAGACGGTTTCTGTCGCTTCGGCCAATTGCTCAGTGGTCAGAATAGCCTCAATTCCCAGGTCCTTGACGCTTGGCATGCCGACGCCTTTCGCATGGGCCTCAACGATCCTGAATTCATCTTCCTCGGATGGATACGCCATCAGATGCTTGAACAGAAAACGGTCGAGCTGCGCTTCAGGCAGCGGATATGTGCCCTGCTGCTCAATCGGGTTCTGGGTCGCGACCACCATGAAATTCGCATCCAGCTGGTAGGTTTCGCCATCAATCGTGACGCGGCGCTCCTGCATGGCCTCCAGCAAAGCAGCCTGCGTTTTCGGAGGTGTGCGGTTGATCTCGTCTGCGAGCAGAAGATCAGTAAATATCGGCCCCCGTGTGAGCGAAAACGTATTCGTCTGGAAATTGAACAGATTGGTACCGATCACATCTCCGGGCATCAGATCCGGCGTAAACTGGATCCGGCCGAAATCGAGATCGAGACATGCCGCAAAGCATTGCGCCAGAAAGGTTTTTGCGGTTCCGGGCGGTCCTTCCAACAGAACATGTCCTTTGGAAAAAAGCGCAATGAGCATAAGCTCGACCGCATCATGTTGCCCAACCAGGCCGCGGGCAATTTCATCCCGCACGCGGGCGCCCATCGCCTGAACGTCAGTTACGTCCATCACTCACATCCTTTTTCCAACGGTAGTAGTTTTGCGCATAGTGAACCAGCTGATGAGCGGTTTTCACATCATCATCCTTCGGGCGCTCCGTCATGTTGACGCCATCCTGGCTGAGCCGTTCTTCACGCGATTTCAGAAGTGCTTCTGCCTGTGCCATCGACAGGTCGTCATTATGGCCAAGCTGCAGTAAAGCGAGCCTGCGGCTGAGTTCGCCATAGCCCGCTGCCAATGTCGCCTCACGTCTTGTCTGCGAAAACAATCCAGCTGTGCTGTCGATCAGCGATGCCCGCCCGGTCGCAAAAGGCGGCAGCGGCGAAGGCGCTTTGCCGAAACGAACGAAGGCTGCCCAGCCCAGCAGGATGGCAGCTGCGAACGCAAACAGGGTCGCGCCCAGCATGGGAGGCTCGAACAGAGCGCGCAACAGGCTCTTGTTTCGTTCAAATCCATGCAGCGTGGTGTCAAAAACAATGGGACGCTCAACATCATAGCCGGACACCTGATCGAAAATACGAAGCATAAGGCGGGCATTTTCAATCGACTTCAGACCATGAGTGTTCAGAAGCTCGGGATCAGACACAATGTAGGTGTTCGTCCCTTCAATGCGGCCGAACAGCGTTCCCTCTGAGCTCGTCAGGATCGGGTCTATCGGCCCCGATGAAATCACCTGTGTTCGGTCTGTGAACGTGGCCGGAAAGGTGTTGCCGCCCCAGACGAGTTCACTCGCAGTGTTGGTTCGACGCAGGCCAAAGCTGTCCGCAAACGGCTGCAACAGCGACGAGACATCATTCAGATCAAGCTCACCCACCCGCCGGTATCGCGTCGGTCGATTGAAATCCGGCATCCCCCAGCGTTTCGGCAAAATGATCAGCGTCGGATCATACCGGTCAAATTCAACCGCTTTCAGGTCTTCCAGATCGCGCGCGCCAGCCGGTGTCAGAACCAGAACACCAAATGCGTCTCCATTAGCCAACAGGGCTGAATTCCGACTGATTTCCGGCGCATGCCCGGAACGACGCAGGAGTTCGACAGCCAGGTTATAGCCAAGCGCTGACCTCGAATACGCGTGAAGTCCAGCCTGATCCTTATCTTCCAGCTCAGGCGCAAATGCTGTGAGCACGACCAGCGCGGCGAAACTGACAGCGCCGATCACGACCGCCAATAACGCAGCCTTGAAAGAGAAGAGCCCGGAATGTCTGGATGGTGTCTTGCTCATTGCGCACGCTCACCGAATGCAAAGAGCTCATAATCCTGTCGCGCTGTGTGATATTCGGTTTCGGATACGGCAGCCTCACCAAACAGGCTGATTTCGACGCAATGAATGATCCGGCGCAGAGCCGATCGGGATTCATCGGGCATCCGCCCGAGCTCTCCGACCTCCCGCGCTGTCATGGAGATACCGATACGCTGGCGGACCTTTTCCTGCATATTGCGGATCGATGAGTGCAAAAGCAGGCGCACGGCGGCGGCATACTGTCCGGTCCGGGCCAGCGCGTCTGCCTCAGAGATGAGATCTCTTGCGAAAGCTTCGTCGGGGCGCACATCGACGCTCTCCAGACCGCCGGTCTCTTTCTTCTTTTTGCCTGAGCGTTCCTGCCAGTTTTCATAGGCCGACCGCGCAATGCTGAAGAAAACGTACAAAACCAACACGACAATAGCGGCGACAAACAGCCAGAAAACGATCGGCCCCAGCACCTTGATGATCTGTGCCAGGAACTGGAAAAAACCATTCAGCCAGCTGAAATCGATGTCAGGCGGCGGTGGTGGCGCCTCAGGCAGATCAAACTGAAAAGAGGAATCATCGCGCAGTTTCGCGTGTACGCCCTCCAGTTGTTCCTGCGACTCGTCCATCCACAATCCCCTCACCGCTAAACCAGCGTTTTACAGGCAAGATTGCAATAACTTTGGCAAAACTGAGGTGATTTTTCTTATACGTCCTGCCGGAAACAAAAAAGGCCGCCCAGTGGGCGGCCTTTCCTGAATAGATTTTCCAGTCGCTTAGAAGCGCTTGGAGATCGTTGTGAAGAACGTACGACCAAGAACATCGTAAGCTGTTGCGTTCAGTGGAACGTTACCAGCACTTGTCGTCACAACGTCTGGAGAGACCGCTGGTGGGTGCTCATCAAAGATGTTGCGAACGCCGCCAGCGAAGGTCCAGGTGTCGCCTTCCCAACGGATAGACGCGCCGTGTACGAACTGAGCTTCCGTGTACGCTTTGTACATGACTTCGTTCGGGAAAGCACCGACATACTGTTGTGGCGTGTTCAGATCAGCCGTGTAGTAACGGTTGTCATCCTGACGGCCAACAAAGTCAGAGAAGAACGAGTAAGTCCAGTCGCCACGTTCCAGCGTGACCAGCATGTCGCCAACGACGCTCGGGTAACCGACGGTACCGTTGAAGTCATTGTCGCTGACGCCGGAAACGAAGTCAGAACCAAACACGTTGATGTAACGCTCGAGCGCCCAGTTGACAGAACCGTCAATCGTCAGCGTACCGAAGTTGAAGTCATGCTCATAGCGAACTTCAAGGTCGATACCGCGCTGTTGCTGGCTATCAACGTTGAGCGTTGGAGCCTGAACGTTGTCGACTGAGAAGTCGTTGCCGTCCACACCACCGGTTGCACGATCGAACAGGTTACAGAAGTCGTTCGGGTATGTCGCAGCCGCGTAGCAGCCACCAACAACCTGTGCACCAGAGAGGCTCGTGATCTGATCGTTGATCTCGATTTCATAGTAATCGAGCGCAATGTTCAGAGGTGCGAAGGTTGGTGTGAAGACGATACCAGCCGTGAACGTGTTACCAGATTCTGACTCGAGGAGGTCGCCACCGCCAGATTCGATGATCAGAGCAGAAGAACTACCACCGATGTAGTCAGATGGGATGCCTGCAGCCGCACAGTTCGCCTGAATGTTCGGGTTCGAGCTGTTGCCCCAGTCGATACATGGGTCGACGGCCGTCTGGTTCTGGAAGCCTGTCTGTTCTTGCAGGAAGAGCTCGAACAGAGCTGGCGCACGGTAAGACGTGCCGTAGCTTGAACGAACGCGGAAGACTGGGTTCAGCTGCCAGTTCAGACCGACTTTATAGATCGAGTCAGAACCACCGATTTCATAATCGAATGCACGAACAGACGCTTCGAGTTCGACGTCCTCAGCCAGGAACTGGCCTTTGAGCAGTGGGATACGTGTTTCGGCAAAGACTTCTGTCACAGAGTTTTCACCCTGCGTTGGGCCAGCCGTTGAAGATCCCCAGATATCGCCGATTTGCGTCAGAGCGCCTGGTTGGTCGTCAATGCTGAACTCACGGTATTCAACGCCGAGCGCCAGACCAACATCACCTGCTGGAAGTTCGAACAGATCACCAGCTGTCGTCGCTGTGAATGTGGTTTGTTCGTAGACAGTGTCACCAGACTGGTAACCACCGATCGCTGCAACGAGGTCAGCTGTACGCTGGCCAGAAAGCACTGCAGGATCGAGGAAGTTGATCGTTGGAGCCGTTACGAGGTCAGGAACGCCGTCGCCCGTCCAGTCAGCAACACCATCGATACTCCAGTCAGAAGACTTCGAGTTCAGGATTTCGTTGCCTTCGTAGGTACCTTCACCACGAGAGAAGGTGCCGTCAACTTTCCACGACCAATCAGACAGGAAGCCAAGGTCACCATAACCACCTGAGAACGACGTGCTGACGCTGTAATAGTCAACAGACACTTTGTCGAACGTTGGGAAAGGCATGACAACCTGAACCAGGCTGTTCATGTCGTTCGAGTAGTTCGGCGCACCGATGTAACCATAAAGTGGGTTACCAGCTGGGTTGTTCGCCGAACCAATGTTCGGGAAGAACTGACGCCAGCCTTCAACTTCGGTTTCACGCTTGGAGTAGAGGAACTCAGAGTCCCAAGTGATGCCCGCTGGCAGATCAACGTCAGACGTCAGGAAGATCGAAAGGTTTTCGTTCTTCGGACGGAAGTCTGTGTTGTCGAGGAATGGCGCGTCCAGCGTATCTTCGAAGTAAAGATTGCCGTTTTCGTCCATGCCTGTACCGACGCGTGGACGGTAACCCGGGATAGAACCACCGTAGATCGTCGGAACAGTCGAACCGTCCGGAGACTGGATCAGGCGCTCGCCCGAGAAACGGTCGATCGCAGTGTTGAAGTAGAGGTTCGAACACCAGTCACGTGGGCCACCGTTGGCACCATAGTTCAGACGGTCTGCACGACGGCCTGTGAGCGGATCGCGAACATAGTCTTCAGAACACTCGAGGTAGCTACGGTCGCTCGTGTCGAGTTCCTGGTTCAGGCGGTACTCAGCAGAGATCGTGAAGTTCGCGTTGTCACCCCAGTCAAAGCCCCAAGCAGAGCTCAGACGGAAGCTTTCGCCGCCGGATTCTTCTGGGAGCGAGCCAGAGAAGTTGAGTTCGAAATCGTCAACGGAGTCACGTGTGATGATGTTCACAACACCACAGACAGCGTCAGAACCGTAAATGGTCGACGCGCCGTCTTTCAGGATCTCAACGCGAGAAATGATCGATTGTGGAACAACGTTCAGGTCGAGTGCAGCAACCGCACCGCGTGTACCTGAAGCACCTGGGCGCTTACCGTCGATCAGAACCAGTGTACGTGTGTCACCGCAACCACGAAGGTCGATGGTTTGCGTACCGACACCACCGTTGGTGACGTAGTTCTGGAAGGTGTTGTTCAGCTGTGTAGAACCGGAAGCCAGCGAAGAACCCTGGAGAAGAGAAGCCGTGTCGACCAGACCCTCAATGGTCGCAACTTCTGCCGTGATCACCTGAACTGGTGATGCAGACGAAAACTCGTCACGTGCGAGAAGAGAACCGGTTACGACGATTTTTTCCTGGCGCGCTTCGGTTTCATCGACTTGCTCTTCGATGACGATTGGCTCTTCTGTAGCTGCGTCCTGAGCGAACGCACCACCAGCCATGAGAAGCGAACTCAGTGCTACGCCGCCGTAAACGGACTGGCGCCAATTCGATCGTTTCATTGATTACTGCCCCTTAATCAAAAATCCGCCTCACGAAATATATTGGAGGAAGACTGAATATTCGCGTCGACTCTCGTCGAGCTTGCGCGACAGAATGCACGGTGAATTTTCCCGCGCAAGAAAATATGACGTTTTTGTAAGACCAGCCCTGCATTGGGGCACAGTGTGTGTCTTTTTCGCCACGAATAGGGAACAGACTGACCTGTAATGGGCAGGTGACAAACAAATCTTTGCACGCCATAACTTGACCCCCAGCCTAACAATGTAACATCCGTAGAGACAGTTTGTTCTCGGGAGTCCTTACACATGAGACAATATTTACCTATAGCCAAGGTTGCGACAGCAGCATTTGCTATTCTGGGTATCGGTAGTGCGGCAGCAGAACCGCTTTCCATCGAAGATTTTAGAAAATACCCACTTATCAGCAGCCCATCGCTCTCACCTGAGGGTGATATGATGGTCGCCGTTATCACAGAGCCAGGCACAGACGGCGAGCAACGCGCTGCCGCTTACTGGGATCTGAGCGGAAACATCAGCACGGATGGCTTGCTCGCACCGGATTACATCACGCCGACCAGCGGTAAATCAAAATTCTACAGTGCTTCAGCCCTGAAACAGAAAAAATCTTTCTGGTACACGGTCCAGCCTTATACGGGCGCGCTGATGGGTTGCGGTGAAGGCAAAACTACCGGCTCGACCAAAAAATACATCCAGAAAGTCTATATGGGTAATGAGAACATCAAGAAAATTGATGACCTCCCATCTGGCCGTACGGAACTCGGCGCAGACAAGATGCAGCAACGCTGTTTCGAACTGGAAGGTGACACGAGTGTTGCGACAACGCTCCCTCTGGACCCGACCGACATTGTTATTGCCCGCGCTTCAACGAAAGACGGCACAACCTATTACCGTCACAACCTGAAAACCGGCAAAGAGAAATTTCTCTACAAGGCCAGTGACGTTGAATCGGTTCAACTTGATCCGAAAACAGCTGAGCCTTACGCAACAAACCGTCTTGAATACGTTGATGGTGAATGGCGCCAGTTCTACGGCCTTCTGGACCCAACCAAGGGCGAAGTGACTGAAGAAGCGCCTCTGACAATGATGATCAAAGAGCGCTATGAACAGCGCGTTCTTGGTCCTCAACAAGGCACGAACAACTACTTTATCGCAACGGACCGTTTCTCCGATAAAGTGGCCGTATACCTTTATGACGTCACAACAGATACGTTCTCTGACGAGCCTGTTCTGGCACACCCGGATTTCAATGTCGGCAGCATCATCTTCTCCCGTCGCGCAGAAGACTGGGGCCAGCCACTGGGCTTCACCTATCAGGCTGAAATCTCGAAGACATACTGGCTCGACGCTGAAATGTCCTCGATCCAGAAAGGTCTTGAAGCAGCCTATCCGGGCCAGAGCATCAATCTGATGGATTACACAGACGACCGGAACCGTATTCTGTTCTCTGTCAGCTCTTCAACCATGCCACCGGCTTACTTCCTGCTGCTTGATAAGCAAAAAGTGGCTGCGATCGGTTCGTCGCGTCCATGGATCGACACAGATTCCCTCGGCGAAACCAAGCTGGTTTACTACACAGCGCGCGATGGTCTCGAAATTCCAGCGCTTCTAACACTTCCACCAGGTTATGAAGAAGGCCAGAAAGTTCGCGGCGCCATTATCCACCCGCATGGTGGACCATGGGCACGAGATTCAGCCTATTTCGACGGCTTCGGCTGGATTCAGTATTTTGCAAGCCGTGGCTACGCTGTTCTGCAGCCGCAATACCGAGGCAGTGATGGCTGGGGCCGCGAGCTCTGGCTGGCAGGCGACAAACAGTGGGGCCTCGCCATGCAGGACGACAAGGATGACGGCGCTGCCTGGCTGGTCGATCAGGGCATTGTCGATGCCGACAAGATCGCCATTCACGGCTATTCCTACGGTGGCTTTGCAGCGATTGCAGCGTCTGTCCGTCCGAACAGCCCTTACCAGTGTGCAATTGCGGGTGCCGGCGTATCCAACCTTGCCAAGCTGGGCAATGAGTGGGGCGACAACCGCATTCAGCGTATCGTTCAAGGCGACACAGTGACGGGCATGGATCCGATGCAGAACACCGACAAGGTGAACATTCCGATCCTCCTCTATCATGGTGATTATGACGTTCGCGTGCCGCTGTTCCACAGCCGCGACTTCTACAACGCGATCAAGTCACGCAGCCCACAAAGTGAGCTCATTGTTTACAAGCAGATGGGTCACCAATCAGCGAAATGGCTGCCAGAGCACACGGCTGACATTCTGGAGCAAATGGAACGCTTCCTGACCACGACTTGCGGCATGTAAGCGAGCGAGTTCCAGATCAAAATGACAAAGCCCTCCGAGTTCGCGCTCGGAGGGCTTTTCCTATGCGTGTCGCATTATAATCAATCACGTGTCGCTGGAAACAAACCCGTCGAACCCGTAAGAACCAATCAGCTCCAGAACGAGCTGCGCATCTTCCCGGCTGTGATAATCTCCGAGAAAAACGCGATAGACCGACCGGCCAGAAGACCGTGCTTGTTCGATGCGCGTTTCTCCGAAACGCTGCAATTCTTGCTCCAGACGCTGAGCATTCTCAATGTTTGAAAAAGCACCCGCCTGGATGACAAATGCCGAACGATCGGCGCGTTCTGCCCCGAGCAGCTCCTGATCGTATGATGTGCTCTGAACCAGCTTCGTTTCTACCGGAGGCAAGGTTTCCGACTTGATCGGGCCAAGCGATGTTGGCGCAGGCAGACGCGAAGGGCGATCCGCCGAATAGGCATCAAAACGCGAAGTCTCACGCTCCGTCGCCGCAAAATAGAGCGCGCTCGGAACTTTTTGTTTCACAAGTATAATTTCGGCATGCGCGCTCAATCCGGCCAATGGCAACGTCATGAGACCCGAAAACCCCAGAGAAATTAGAAACTTCGCGCACATAATTCGTCCCCACACTGATTATTGCTGTCTGGCGGGCGTAAATTTCTCCCGCTTTTTCTTTCGACTTGTCCTTTTCCATTTATCAGAACGGGGTTAACCGGTGCGGGATACATAGCGGTGATTTGTGTGCAAGCTGGAAACGCTTTGGCAATCAGCCGAAACGAAATGTTTGCGCATTTGATCCGCTTTACTGGCTTTAGACATCTTGAGGCTGTGAGTTTGATGATAAATCTTTTCCGAAAAACCACAGTACTGAGGAAATCACCCGAAAACCCACCGCAATCCGACGCTCTGTAGCAAAACCGTCACATAGATACGTTAGGCCCCCACAAGCGGCGCTAAAAGATTGGGAAAAACGGCATGTTCTCCATCCTCGGAATCGAGTTCTTCGCATTTGTGGGATTTGTATTTGCTGCTTACGCCGTTGTCGGAAACGATGCGCTCCAGACGCTCGGTACCTTCATCAATTCGAACCGACGCCTGCACTGGTCAATCCTGTTTGCATTTGCCGCATTTATTCTGATCGCCGTTTTCACCTATGGCTGGATCACGAATGGTGGCGACCCGTCTTACGGCAAACTCGATAACACCAAAAAGTATCCTGTCTTCGAGGTCGAATGGTACCACGCCATTCCACCGCTCGCGCTTTTGATCCTGACCCGCTTTGGTCTGCCGGTTTCGACCAGCTTTCTGGTGCTCTCCATTTTCGCCAGCCTGAGCGGCATGCAATCCATGCTGATCAAATCCGGCATTGGCTATATTGCAGCCTTTCTTACGGGCCTGATCGGTTACGCCCTGCTGGCGCCGACCATTGAACGCTATTTCCTGCGCACCAAGGATTCCCAGCACAATCCGATCTGGGTGGTCCTTCAGTGGGTCACGACCGCCTATCTGTGGAGCGTCTGGCTGATCCAGGACTTCGCCAATATCTTCGTCTTCCTGCCGCGCGAACTGTCTGTGACGCAATCTTTTGCGGCCATGGGCGTGATCGTTCTGATGCTCGCCTTCACGTTCGCCAACCGCGGCGGCCCAGTTCAGAAAATTCTTGAGTCCAAGACGGCCGTGACAGACATCCGTTCTGCCACGATCATCGACTTCATTTTCGCGACCCTGCTCTTCATCTTCTCGGGCAATCTGGAAATCCTCGGCATTTCAAAAGTTCCGATGTCGACGACCTGGGTATTCCTGGGCCTGATCGCAGGTCGCGAGTACGCCATTGCCACAATCGACAAGATCCGCACGGTCGGCGAAACCACGAAAATCGTCGCCATGGACGGCGCCAAGGCTCTGTTCGGTCTGTTCGTATCAGTGGTTCTGGCAGTCGGTCTGCCAATGCTCGCTCAGTATATGGGCGGCTAGTCAGCCTCAGCGGCCTGACGGAGTGCGCGCAGAAACCGTTTTCCGTCCTGCAGCTCGTCTTCCGACAACATTTCTTCAAGCTTGTCCTGCGCCGCTTCCCATTTCGGCAGCGCCGCGTTGAGCTTTTCAGCGCCCGCATCAGACAAACGCAGCGGGATCGCCCGTCCGCCCTGCCCGGGCTCCTTCACCACCCAGCCATTTTCAAGCAATGGCTTGAAATTGCGAGACAGGGTGGAGCGATCAATCGACAGGCGCTCGCCCAGGGCCGACATGGACGGAAAATCGCCCGAGCCGATGGCAACAAGCAGACTGAACTGCGTACCGGTCAGTCCGGCCTCACGTAATGCATTGTCATAATGACGGCTGATCGCACGCGCCGTCATCGCTGTGCGGACAGCGATGCAACGTTTTCCGACATTCAGATAGGATGATCGGTCAGTGCTCATCCCTGATACATAGGCCCATCCCCCCTCATCCGACAAGACAGATAGCATTTGAGGATTTTTTCCGTTAAGAGAGCCACCGGATCAGATGGCCGGGCGGCCGCTGGCGTCGTTTTGCGGCGCTGGAGGAAAGTCCGGGCTCCATGAAGACAGGACGGCGGGTAACGCCCGCCCGGTGTGAACCGAGGGAAAGTGCCACAGAAAGCAAACCGCTCTGATGTGTCAGAGTAAGGGTGAAAGGGTGCGGTAAGAGCGCACCGCGGTCCTGGCAACAGGACTGGCAGGGTAAACCCCGTCCGGAGCAAGACCAAATAGGGAAAGCATTCTGGTGTGTCTTCGCATCGCTTTCCGGGTCGGTCGCGCGAGGTGGTGAGCAATCATCATCCCAGAGGAATGGTCGCCAATCCACTTAGTGGTGAACAGAACCCGGCTTACAGGCCATCTGATCCGATTTGCCCAATAATCGTTCGTTTCGCATGCGGATCGATCAAACGAGACTGAATTCCTACATTTTTCCTTAACCATCTGGGGAAAAACTCAGCACCCGCAGCCATTGATCGAGATATGGATGGGCAAAACTGGGGCGGCACTAGATGTAGATTTTGTTTCGTTTCCGAAACGCACTGAGCAGCACCCTCCAGCCACCCTGAATTCACTTTATGTTCGCTCTTTATTCTACTTCTGTGCAAACAAGGCTGAGAACTGACGCAGCCGTGCCCATTGTTGCCCATATCTGCCCATGTTATCCCAATCTTTAGCGTTTCCTGCCCAATAATGGGTATGGGTCATGGCTGTGGGCTGCAAATGTTTTTTTCAACGGTGGAAGCAAGCATTGATGCGCGCGGGCGAGTTCTCGTCCCGTCCAGCTTCCGCACGGCCCTGGAAGGCGCTTCAAAATTTTACCTGTTCCCGTCGATTGATCGCGGCGGATATCTCGAAGGCGGCGGTCAGCCCTTGATGGACGAGTATCTCGCCATTCTGAAAAACATGTCGCCACACGACCGTGATCGCCGAGCCTTTATCACGTCCATCTTCTCGAAAGGTGCCGAGGTCAGCATGGATCAGGCTGGACGTGCGAACCTGCCCGCCAATCTTCTGAGTGTCGCAGGCATTGAAAAAGAACTCGTCTTTGTCGGCGCAATGGACCGGTTCCAGATCTGGAACCCGGAACGCTTTGCTGCCTATGAGAATGAAATGAGCGAGCATGCCGCAGCCAATCAGGACGCGCTCGCCCAGCCCTTCCAGCAGTTCCGGACAGGAGGCCAGTCATGAGCCATATCCCTGTCATGCTCGACCATGTCGTCGAACACATTGCGCCTCAGCCCGGCGAGATTGTTCTGGACGGCACCTTCGGCGGCGGCGGCTATACTCGTGCTATTCTTGCCGCCTCAGAATGCCATGTCATCGGTGTCGACCGCGACCCGGATGCGCTTCAGCGCGCAACAGCGATCGCAGCAGATTACCAGAGCCGCTTTACTATGCTGGCCGGCTGTTTCGGCGATCTGGATGAACTTTCTGCGGAAGCGGGTTTCCAGGGGCTGGACGCGGTTGTGCTCGATCTTGGCGTTTCATCCTTCCAGCTCGATGAAGATGAGCGCGGCTTTTCCTTCATGCGTGACGGGCCGCTGGATATGCGAATGGCCCAGTCCGGCCCATCCGCTGCAGATCTCGTCAATCAGGCCGACGAGCGCGTGCTGGCCGACATCATGTTCCAGCTTGGCGAAGAGCGTCAGTCCCGCCGCATTGCACACCGTATCGTAGAAGCGCGCAAAACCGAGCCTTTCGAAACCACACTCCAGCTGGCTGAGCTGATCGAAAAAGCCCTCGGTGGGCGCAAGGGCAAGCGCGCACATCCAGCAACCCGTGCGTTTCAGGCGTTCCGCATGTTCGTCAATGACGAACTCGGCGAGCTGGCACGCGCGCTGGAAGCCGCTGAACGCGCCCTCAAGCCGGGCGGACGTCTTGTGATCGTGACCTTCCACTCGCTGGAAGATCGCATGGTGAAATCCTTCCTCGCAGAACGTTCGGGCAAGACCGAAGGCCAGTCGCGCTTCATGCCGGAAGCGGCCAATACAGGCCCTGCCCCCAGCTTTGAGCATGTCCGCAAGATTTCAGCGCCGGACACCGCTGAAATTGAAGCCAATGTCCGCGCGCGCTCTTCGCGCCTGCGCTCTGCTATTCGCACATCCGCACCAGCCTGGGACAAGCCGGTCGAATTGCCGACCCGCCTGCCCACTCTTGATGAGGTGGTCGCATGAACAAGTATCTTTATTTCTTCGGCTTTGTGCTCGCAGGTTTTCTCGCCCTCGGCATGTTTCAGGCAAAGTCCGGCGCCAGCAAATCCAAAGCGGAAATCGCGAAACTGGAAGCAAATATTGCTGCCATTCAGAAGGATATTTCCATCCTTCGCACCGAGCACGCACACCTCGCCAGCCGGGAACGAATTGCAACGCTTGCATCTGAGCGCCTCGGCATGGCCCCGGCCCGCTCCTATCAGATGATTGAAGTTGACCGTGCTGCAGAAGCCTTCGGTCCCCTCATTGAATACGAGGACGACCAATGAGCCGGCGCCGCATTCTCGAATCTGAATCCCACTCACCTTTGCGCGCACGGATTGTTGCAGCCGCAATGGGGATCGCGTTTGTGGGCGTCGCCGTTCAGGGCGCAATCGTCTCGCTGACAGGGCCGAAAGAGGTGTATGCCAGCTCGACCGTGCAGAACGACAAGGCACAGGCCATTCGCGCAGACATTCTGGATCGCAATGGTGAGCGGCTGGCGACCTCCATTCCGGTTTATTCGCTCTATGCAGACCCAAGCGCTGTCTGGGATCCGGCAGACCATGCGGCGAAACTGGCAGAGATCCTGCCAGGCGTTGATCAGGGCGTTCTGCAGGAACGCCTGTCTGATCCGGAACGCAAATTTGTCTGGATCAAACGCGAACTGACACCGCTTCAACGTCAGGACGTCTACGATCTCGGCCTGGAAGGCATTGGTTTTCTCGAAGAAAACCGTCGCTTCTATCCGCAGAAGACGGTTGCTGCCCATCTGATCGGCTTTACTGACATTGATGGTAAAGGTCTTTCCGGCATGGAGTACGCTCTGGATGAACGCCTTACCACTTCCATGGAACCAGTCCGCCTGACCATTGATCTGGGGGTTCAGTACAGTCTCGAAGCAGAGCTTGGCAGCATGGCCAGCCAGTCCGGCGCCAAGGGCGGTGCAGGCGTCGTCATGGATGCGCGCACGGGCGAAGTCCTCGCCATGGCATCCTGGCCTTTCTTTGACCCGAACCGTCGTCAGGACTTTACCTCGAACGAGCTGAAAGACCGCGCAACGAGTTCTGTGTTCGAACTGGGCTCGGTTTTCAAACCGCTCACCGTCGCTGCTGGCCTGGACCATGGCCTACTCAGCCCGACAGAAACATTCAACGTGTCACAGCCTGTGACCGTGAATGGCCAGACCATTCATGATGATCACCCGCTGGACGGCGCGCATGCGGCCAGCGTGACGAACATCATCGCGCATTCGTCCAATATCGGTACGGTTCAGATCGGCCTGCGCCTCGGCGAAGAGCGCCAGCAGCGCTTTCTGGATTCCCTCGGCCTGATGGAGCGCGCGCCAATCGAACTCGCGAGCAGCGCCAATCCGCTGCTTCCGCCAAGCTGGAGCGACCTGACAACCGCAACCGTCAGCTTCGGACACGGCATCAACGTGACCCCGATCGCCTTTACCGCTGCTTTTGCAAGCTTCGCCAATGAAGGCACATATATTCCGCCAACCGTACTGCTCGACCACGGTCCGCTCGCTGAAGAGCGCGAGCCACGCCGCGTCATGTCGACACCAACGGCGGCTGTTGTTGTTGAGATGATGCGCGTCGCAGTCGAAAGCGGCACAGGCCGGAAGGCTGACGTGCCGGGCTATCGCGTGGCCGGGAAAACCGGCACGGCCGAGAAAGCCATTAATGGCCGCTATGATCCAAACAAGAACCTGAACTCCTTCGCCGCAGTCTTTCCTGCCGATGACCCGAAATATGCCGTGTTGATTGTGCTTGATGAGCCAACCGACGCGAACGGGCGCCCACAAACAGCTGCGTTTAATGCGGCTCCTGCTGTCGGTCGCGTGATTGACCGGATTGCGACAATCCTCGATGTCATGCCGAACTTTGAGGATTTGCAGACGGCGGGACCACCTGTGCGGACCGTCGCCGACAGGAGGTCACTGTGAAACTGAGCCAATTGTTTGCGGAGCAATCGCTGCCGCAGGACATCGAAATTACAGGCATGACAGCCGATTCACGGCTGGTGAAGCCGGGCTTTCTGTTCGCCGCGCTGAAAGGTGTGGCACATGACGGTCGGGACTTCATCGACATGGCGATCGAAGCCGGAGCCGTCGCTATTCTGACCGACAAAGGCGCGGCAGATGTCGGCAAGGCCATTCAGGTTGAGAGCGAAGAGCCTCGCCTTGCCCTCGCAAAAGCCGCAGCACGCTTTTACGCACAGCAGCCCGAAACCATCGTCGCCGTTACGGGCACGAATGGCAAAAGCTCTACAGTCGACTTTCTACGCCAGATCTGGACCACACTTGGCCTGCGCGCCGCCAGCATGGGCACGCTTGGCGCCATCGGCCCAGACGGCAAGCTTGATCTCGGCCATACAACGCCTGACCCAGTCGCCATTCATCGCACGCTCGCTGAGCTTTCCGCGAACAAGGTGAGCCATGTCGCCATGGAAGCGTCATCGCATGGCCTCGCGCAATTTCGTCTTGATGGTGTGAAACTGTCTGCGGCCGCGTTCACCAACCTGACGCAGGACCACCTCGATTATCACGCAGATTTCGCTGAGTATCGCGAAGCGAAGCGCCGCCTGTTTACAGAGGTAAGTCCGAAAGGCGCTCTTGCCGTTATCAGTGCGGACAGTGATGAAACAGCAAGCTTTGAAGATGCAGCCAACGCTGCTGGTCTCAACGTATTCTCCGTGGGCTGGCGCGGCGCAGACTTGAAGATCCGCGAGCTTTCCCCGCGCGCAACCGGCCAGGTGATGGACACACTCTATCAAGGCAAGGCTTATGATATCACCCTGCCCCTGATTGGTGAATTTCAGGCATTGAACGCGCTTGCTGCGGCAGGGCTCGCGATTGGCCTAGGCGCAGAGGCAGAGCAGGTTTTCGCCGCCCTGGAGACGCTCACCACGGTTAAAGGCCGTCTCGAGTTCGTCGGAGAGACCGCCAAGGGCGCGGCTGTTTTCGTCGACTATGCACACACGCCTGACGGGCTTGATGTGCTGCTGCGCGCCGCTCGTCCACACACAGCTGGCAAGCTGAAAGTGATTTTCGGCTGCGGCGGTGACCGCGATCCGTACAAACGTCCGATGATGGGTGAAGTCGCTGCGCGTCTGGCAGACGAAGCCATTGTGACAGACGACAATCCACGCTCGGAAGACCCGGCCAGCATCCGCAATGCTATTCTGGCCGCCTGCCCGAACGCGATTGAAATCGGAGACCGCGCAGAAGCGATCAGGACCGCCATTGCCGGGCTTGAGCATGGCGACACGCTTCTCATTGCAGGCAAAGGTCATGAAACTGGCCAGATCGTCGGCTCTGAAATCATTCCTTTCTCTGATCAGGATACGGCACGCGACGCCATGGAGGCCGAGCTATGCTAAGACCGCTCTGGACAGCCTCTGAAGCCGCGGCCGCAACGGGCGGACGCGTTGTCGGTGACTGGTCTGTCACCGGCATTTCGATCGACACGCGCACGCTTCAGCCAGGCGAGCTCTTCGTTGCGCTGAAAGACACGCGCGACGGGCATGATTTCGTCCCGAACGCTTACAAGACCGGTGCTGGCGCATGTCTCGTCTCTCGACAGATTGATGACGTACCTGCGCTTCAGGTCGACGACACTCTGACGGCGCTTGAAGACATGGGGCGCGCGGCGCGCGCTCGCACTGACGCTTTTTGCTGCGCGATTACGGGCTCGGTCGGAAAAACCAGCGTCAAGGAAATGGTGGCCCGCATCTTCCGCTCACAGGGACATGCGCACTGGTCCGTCAAATCCTTCAACAATCACTGGGGCGTTCCGCTGACGCTGGCCCGCATGCCGGAAGAAACCACACGCGCTGTCTTCGAGATTGGCATGAACACGCCAGGCGAGATCGAGCCACGCTCGCTGATGGTCCAGCCGCACGCGGCGCTGATCACCAAGATTGCGCCGGCTCACCTCGAAGGCATGGGCTCTGAAGACGCTGTTGCGATTGAGAAGTCTGCGATCTTTGCCGGACTGGAGTCTGACGGTTTCATCCTGCTTCCTTCGAATGATCGCTTTTTTGATCTCCTGTCTCAGCGGGCGCGTGACTATGCCCCCAAGGCAAAGCTACTGACCTTTGGCGACTATCGCTCCGATGCTTTCGTCACAGCTTCAGAGTGCGATGGCGTTTCGACGCGCTTTGATCTCTCCGTTCAGGGCGAAACGGTTTCCGTGACAGTTGACGCCGTTGGCGAACACTGGGGACAGAATATCGCTGCCGCCATGTTGCTTGCCACGTGCTCAGGTATTTCCGCTGAAGACGCGGCAGAGGCGCTTTCCGGCTACACACCACCAGAAGGCCGCGGCCAGGCAGAATGGCTTGCACTCCCTGAAGACGGAAAAGCCCTGCTTGTCGACGACGCCTATAACGCGAATCCGGAAAGCATGCGCGCCGCGCTTGCGGGATTCGCACAACGCCCAGCGAATCGTCACCTGATTGCACTCGGCGAAATGAAAGAGCTGGGCCCTGACGCGGACAAGCTGCACGCAGACCTCGCCCCCCAGATAATCGCCTGTAATCCTGCGATTGTTTTCCTTGCAGGGGACGGCATTAAGCCGCTCGCCGAAGCACTTGAAGGCAAGGTCAAGACCGAATGGGCGCCGAATGCCGCCGGTTTGCAGCAAATGGTAAATAAATTGTTAACAGATGGCGATGCGCTCTTGATCAAAGGGTCGAATGCTTCCGGTATGCGTACATTGGCAGATGCGCTACGGACCTGGAGCAAAGCGCAGACCTTGCCAGAAATGGATAGCAAGGACCGCTGATGCTTTACGAGATCCTGTCCAGTCTTGCAGAGAAGTACACCGCACTGAACGTGATGAATTATGTCACGTTCCGCGCCGGACTCGCGTTTGCGACCGCGTTCGTGCTCTGCCTTCTGATTGGCGCTCCAATGATCAACTGGCTGCGCAAGCGCCAGAAGAAAGGCCAGCCTATTCGTGAGGATGGTCCGGAAAGCCATTTGCTGACGAAAAAGGGCACGCCCACAATGGGTGGCTTCCTCATTCTGATTGGCATTTCTATTGGCACCCTGCTCTGGGCGGACCTCAGCAATGAGTATGTCTGGATCGTCCTGTTCGTCACGGTCGGCTATGGCCTGATCGGCTTTCTTGATGACTTCACAAAGGTCACGAAAGGCCATGCCGGTGGCTTGTCTGGTAAAGCTCGGCTCGGCGCTGAATTCGTCATTGCGATTGTCGCCGTGGTCTGGGTCACGCGCTATGCGCCGATCGCGGCAACGGAATCTGCTTTGCTGCGCGAGTCTGCGGGGCTGCTGCCTGTGCCAATCCCGGAAGGGTTCGAGACCTCGCTCACCTTCCCATTCTTCAAGGATGTCCTGATCAATCTGACGATTTACGGCTTTGCCATGTTTGGCTCGCTGGTGATTGTCGGTGCGGCAAACTCGGTCAACCTGACCGATGGGCTTGATGGCCTGGCCATTGTGCCGGTCATGATTGCCGGCGGCACATTCGCCATCATCGCCTATATCTGCGGCACGCCGCGCTATGCCGAATATCTCTACCTGATCAACACACCAGGCACGACAGAACTCACCGTTCTGTTTGGCGCTCTGTTTGGCTCAGGCCTGGGCTTCCTCTGGTACAACGCCCCGCCTGCAAAGGTCTTCATGGGCGATACCGGTTCGCTCGCGCTTGGCGGCACTGTCGGCTCCGTCGCGGTGTGCACCAAGCATGAAATCGTCCTCGCCATTGTCGGCGGCCTGTTCGTCCTCGAAGCGCTCTCTGTCATTGTACAGGTTGCGAGCTTCAAGCTGACGGGCAAGCGCGTCTTCAAAATGGCGCCCATTCACCACCATTACGAAAAGCTCGGATGGGCTGAGTCCACGGTTGTGATCCGTTTCTGGATCATTGCTGTCGTCCTCGCCCTGATCGGGCTTGCCACACTGAAGCTGAGGTAGAACCAACGTGATCCCGATCAAGGAATTTGCAGGTCAGCATGTGGCCGTGTTCGGACTGGGCCGTACCGGCCTGGCAACCGTGCGCGCGCTTCAGGCTGGCGGTGCGAAAGTCCATGCCTGGGATGACAATGAATCGGCGCGCGAGCGTGCGATTGAACAGGGTTTCGAACTCGTCGACATCAATAAGCGCGACTGGCAGATCTATTCCGCGCTGATCTTATCGCCCGGCATTCCCTACCTCCATCCAGAGCCGCACCGCGTCGTGAAGCTCGCCAAAATGGTTGGCGTGGAGATTATTGGAGACATGGAGCTGTTCGCCCGCGCCGTGAACGATCTGCCGGAACATGCCCGTCCGCGCATTGTCGGTGTGACCGGGACGAATGGCAAATCCACCACCACATCCCTGATCGGTCATATTCTGATGAAGTCCGGCAAGGATGTCCGCGTCGGTGGCAATATCGGCGTCGGCGTTCTGGATATGGCGCCGCTTCATGCGAACGCCGTCTATGTGCTTGAGCTGTCTTCCTATCAGCTGGACCTGATTGAGAGCCTGAAGTGCGATGTCGCCGTGCTGACGAACATCACACCGGACCATCTGGAACGCCATGGCGGCATGTCTGGCTATATCGCAGCAAAGCGCCGGATCTTCCGCAATCAGACCGAACGCGACACGGCGGTCATCGGCATGGACACGACGCCAACCCAGGCGATGATGATGAAGCTCAGCGCGACCGGCAAGCAGACCTGCGTCGGCGTATCATCCCAGTATGCGCTCGGTCGCGGTATCTCTGTTGTCGAAGGCCGTCTGTTCGACAGCCAGAATGGGCGCGCCATTCAGATTGGCGATCTGCGCGACATCGAAACTCTGCCAGGCAAGCATAACCACCAGAACGCAGCAGCGGCCTATGCCGCCTGCCGCGCGCTCGGCCTGCAGCCAAACATGATCATGGAGGCGATGCGCAGCTTTCCAGGTCTCGCACACCGCCAGGAAGTCATCGGCAAGATTGGCCGCACGACCTTTATCAACGATTCCAAAGCCACCAATGGCCAGGCCGCCGTTCAGGCCCTCAAATCCTATCCGAAAGTGTTCTGGATTGGCGGCGGCGTCGCCAAGTCGGATGGTCTGGAAGATGTTCAGCCGTTTTTCGGCCACATCGAAAAGGCGTATCTGATAGGTGAGGCGCAGAAACAGTTTTCGAAAGAACTCGGTAACACCGTTCCGCATATGCTTTGCGGAACGTTAAAGCGCGCAGTTGTTGAAGCCCTGCACGACGCAAATGCCTCCGATGAGGAAGACCCGATCGTACTGCTCTCACCGGCCTGTGCCAGCTTTGATCAGTTCAAGGATTTCGAAGCTCGCGGCGAAGCCTTCCGGCAGATCGTCTGGAGCATGATGGACGAGAATGAAAGGCTTCATGCAACGGCATGACGGCAATGGCACGCTCAGATAAATCATGGTTCGCCGAATGGTGGCGAACCGTGGATCACGGCATTATCGCCGGGGTCGCGGCCTTGTTCTGCATTGGTATGCTGCTCTCACTGGCCGCAGGCCCCGTTGCAGCAGCCGATCACGGCTACACCACATTTCACTATGTCCAGCGCCACGCGATCTTCGTGGTCGCCGCTGCGCTGGTGCTGATCACCACCTCGACCTTGTCTGAAGCGTGGGCACGCAGGCTTGCCTTTGTGGTGTTTCTAATCTCCTTCCTGCTGATGGCCTTTGTGCTTGTCTTCGGACACACAGCGGGCGGCAGTCAGCGCTGGATCCGGGTTGCGGGCTTCTCTTTGCAGCCATCTGAATTCGTAAAGCCTTCTCTCGTGGTGATCGCCGCCTGGCTGCTGGCACAGCGCCAGACCTTCCCGCGCGTCCCCTGGGGCGTCATCACCTTTGCCCTGTTCGCTCCAACTGTCGGCCTGCTTCTGTTACAACCCGATGTCGGCCAGACTGTGCTCCTGTCTGCCGCTTTCGTGGTCGCGTTCTTCGTATCCGGCCTGCCGTTTGCCTGGGCCGCCATGTTCGCCGCCGGAAGCGTCGCGACCAGCGTGCTGATCTTCTTTACCTTCTCGCATGTTCGCATGCGCATTCTGTCTTATTTCAATTCCGATGTCGGCTCCTATCAGCTCGACCGCGCCCATGAGGCGATTGCTCGCGGCGGGCTTCTGGGCGTTGGACCTGGCGAAGGCAGTGTAAAAGATGCCCTGCCGGACCCGCATACAGACTTCATCTATTCGGTCGCCGGGGAAGAACTCGGCTATGTCGCCTGCCTTGGTCTGATCCTGATCTTCGCATTTATCTGCCTGCGCGGTGTTCTGGGCGCAAGCCGACGGGCGGACCCGTATCTGCGCGCAGCCGGAACCGGCCTGTTTTTCCTGCTGGGCTTTCAGGCCTTTATCAATATCGGCGTAAATGTCGGCATACTGCCGACAAAGGGGATGACTCTGCCCTTTATTTCTTATGGCGGCTCTTCGATGATCGCCTCAGCTTTCACTCTGGGCCTTGGCCTTGCTTTGACCCGAAAGCGGGCTGAATTTCACCCCGGTATCAAGTAAGGCTCATCTCAGAACCATTTGAGAGATTTGTCATATGAGCAAAGCACCCCTCGTTGTGATTGGCGCAGGTGGCACGGGCGGCCACATGTTCCCGGCCTCTGCCTTTGCTGCTGAGATGAAGAAGCGTGGCTGGCGCGTGGGGCTCATGACCGATGAGCGCGGACGCAAGTATACCGATGGCTTTCCTGCTGACTGGATCATGAATGTGAAAGCCGCAACCTTTGCCAGCAAGCGCCCTGACAAAGTCATCGCTGCGGGCCTGAAAATCCTGTCCGGCATTGGAGCGGCCAAGAAAAAGCTGAAGGCGGAGCAGACTATGCTGGTTGCCGGGTTCGGAGGATATCCTGCCTTTCCGGCGCTCGCCGCGGCCAAACGCGCCGGCATTCCGATCATCATCCATGACCAGAATGCGGTTCTGGGCAGGGTGAACCGGGTCTTCGCCTCACGCGCCAGAATTGTCGCCTGCGGATTTGAACGGCTGGATCACCTGCCCGCCTCCGCCCAGGCGCGCAAACACGTTGTCGGCAACCCGGTGCGCGAACCGATCCTCGCTGTACGTAATCTGCCTTATCCAGACCTTTCCGAACAAACGCCGATGAATCTGCTCGTGACGGGCGGCAGCCAGGGCGCACGTCTGTTTGGTGAAGTAATCCCAAGCGCCATCGCGCAATTGCCGGAAACGCTGCGCAAACGACTTCATGTCGTCCAGCAAGTGCGCGAAGAACAGCTCACAGATGTGCAGGCCCATTATGAAGCCGCTGGCGTCCACGCAGAGCTGTCGCCCTTCTTCTCCAACATGGCAGAGCGGCTCGCCAACGCGCATTTCGTCATTGCGAGATCAGGCGCATCCAGCGTCACAGAGCTTGCGGTTGTCGGTCGACCATCGCTGCTGATCCCGCTTGCGATTGCCATGGATGATCACCAGACCGGCAATGCGGAAACGCTCAAGGCTGCTGGCGGCGCGGACGTCATTTCCGAAGCGGATTTCACCCCGGAACGGACCGCCGCCATTCTGGAGGAGCGCCTGTCGGATGCAGAAGGTCTTCAGAACCGCGCTCAGGCTGCGGCTTCAGTTGGCCGTTTCAACGCGGCAAGCGAGCTGGCGGATCTGGCGGAAGGCGTTGTTCAGTCCGCGTAAGTATCCTTGCCGTCCAGACGGAAGGTCGCCCATGGCGCGGTTCGCGACAGGATGAAACTTTGCACCTGATCGTAAAGGCGAACATTGATGATTGAGACCTGCTCGCCATAGCGATCCATCAGGGCGCTGTGCCGGAAGACATAAAGCCCCTCTTCCGGCAGCGGATCAGCTTCCTGATAGATCCAGAGCCAGCCATCGGCGATCTCCCCGCCAACGAGGGTCAGCGGCACCGTTTTACCGTTATGTTTCAGCGAAATACGGGCTTCGACATAGTCTCCGAAGAGGGCCTGAGCCTCAGGGTCCGTCATGATCGACAGACCTGCGCCTTTCGCTTTCTGCAAAGCCTGTTCGGCGTCTGCCACCCGATATCGATGGACGATTTCCGTCTTTTTGGTGTTCGCATTGAAGGTGATCTCAATCTCGGCTTCCTTGCGTGGATGCGCCTGAGCCCGCAATCCTGCAAAGACCATCAACAGGATGAGACCAAGCAGGCACACAGCCCAGTTCTGAGATTGGTTCAAACGCTGTACTGACACCCGGCAAACTCCTTCAGGACCAAGCCTCACGCTATAAACCGGGCGATCACCGCCATCAATGCGCCAACTGCGCCGCAAAGAAAAAGCCCACCCTGTCAGACAGGATGGGCTCTCGAAATGAAGCAAGTCGGCTTGGCTTACTCAGCAGCGACCGCAACACCGTCCTCAGAGAGTGCTGTGTAGCGCGCAAGGTGGTGGTCCACATTGCCGAACTGATTGTCGATAATGGTCAGACGCTTGAAGTAGTGGCTGACATCCAGCTCGTCCGTCACGCCCATACCGCCGTGAATCTGAACAGCATTCTGGCCGACGAAACGACCGGAATTGCCGATCTGAACTTTCGCAGCCGATGCCGCCTTCTTGCGTGTGATCTCGTCTTCACCGAGGCGCAGTGTCACCATGAGCGTCATGGAAAGTGACTGCTGGTGCTCGACGAACATGTCGACCATAGCGTGCTGAAGAACCTGGAATGAACCGATCGGAACGCCGAACTGCTTGCGGTTCTTGGAATACTCGACCGTCGTTTTGTGGAGCGCTTCCATCGCGCCGCACGCTTCTGAACATGTCGCAGCGATCGCTTCATCGACCACTTTTTCAACGAGCGGAAGCGCGTCGCCTTCAGAACCGATCATGTTGTCGCCAGAGACTTCAACATTCTCGAAATAGACTTCTGACGCACGGAAGCCATCAACCGTTGGATAGTCACGTGTTGTCACGCCAGCTGCGTCTTTTGGTACGATGAAGACAGAAACGCCAGATCCATCGCGCTGATCGCCCGATGTGCGCGCTGTCACGACCAGATGGGTCGCCCAAGGTGCACCGACGACAACCGCTTTGTGGCCGTTCAGGACATAGGATGAGCCCTTGGCTTTTGCCGTTGTTGTCAGATCAGCCAGGTTGAAGCGGCCTTGTGGTTCAGCATAAGCGAAGGCGAACGTCATCTCGCCAGAGATGATGCCGGACAGGAATTCTTCCTTCTGCGCAGCAGATCCGCCATGCTTCAGGAAACCACCGCCGCAAACGACGCTCGGCACGAACGGTTCAACGACGAGACCGCGGCCAAACTCTTCCATGACGACCATGGCGTCGACAGCATTGCCACCCAGGCCACCGTCTTCTTCAGAGAAAGGTGCAGCCAGCAGGCCGAGCTCAGCAAACTGAGCCCACATTTCCGGGCGCCAGCCCGATTCGGAATTCACGACCGAACGGCGTGTCTCAAAATCATATTGTTCACGGATCAGACGAGACAGGCTGTCCCGGATCATATTCTGTTCTTCTGTGAAGTTGAAATCCACGTCAGATCTCCCCTTTGTATGTCTTTAGCGCGTTGTTAGCACGAACTTCCTGCTTGAAGAGCTATGCGTATCGCTAGGTTGTCTCTTTTGGTGAGAACCATGGGCAGAAGGCGAGCTCGGAAGACCGGGTACACGCCCTGCCCCAAGGTCATTAAAGCCCGAGCACCGCTTTCGCGATGATATTGCGCTGAATTTCGTTCGAACCGCCATAGATGGAGGTCTTACGCATATTGAAATATGTCGGCGCAGCCTGATGAGCGAACTCCGGCCCGATCGGGAAGGTATTGCCACCCTCTTCCGGGAAACCGCGGAAGTAAGGCGAAGCGTAATTGCCTGCCGCTTCCAGAACGAGTTCTGTCAGACGTTGCTGAATTTCCGTGCCCTTGATCTTCAGCAGTGAGCTTTCGAGGCCCGGACCTTTGCCCGCGCTTTCGCCAGCGAGTGAGCGAAGTTCGGTAAATTCGAGCGCTGTCAGATCGATTTCCAGCTGAGAAATCTTGTCCGCGAAATCCTTGTTCTCGAGCAGTGGCTTGCCATTGTCGAGCTGGTTCGCAGCGATCTCACGCAGGCGCTCAATTCCGCGCTTGGAACGTGCAACACCCGCAATACCGGACCGTTCGTGCTGGAGAAGGAATTTCGCGTAGGTCCAGCCCTTGTTTTCCTCACCGATGAGGTTCTCGACCGGAACGCGTACGTCTGTCAGCCAGACTTCGTTCACTTCATGGCCGCCATCAACCGTGATGATTGGCTTCACTTCGAGGCCAGGTGAATTCATGTCCACGAGGATGAAGGAAATGCCTTCCTGCTTTTTCTTTGCCGTCGGATCGGTGCGGCAGAGGAAGAAGCCCCAGTCGCCATGCTGAGCGAGCGTCGTCCAGGTTTTCTGGCCGTTGATCACATAGTGATCTCCATCGCGAACGGCAGTCGTCTTCAGGCCTGCAAGGTCAGAACCGGCGCCTGGCTCTGAATACCCTTGTGACCACCAGACCGTACCATTGCGGATACCTGGCAGGTGCTTGGCCTTCTGTTCCTCATTGCCAAACGTGTAGATGACCGGTCCGACCATCGCGACACCGAATGGCAGCGGCATGATGGTGTCTGCGCGGGCGTTTTCTTCCGACCAGATGTATTTCTGTGTCGGCGTCCAGCCTGTGCCACCATACTCAACCGGCCAGGAAGGAACCGACCAGCCCTTTTCACCAAGGATCTGGTGCCATGCCAGAAATTCTTCCTTGGAAAGGTCTTCGCGACTGCCTTTGCCTTTCAGCTCTTTTGGGTAATTTTCTTCGATAAATGTACGCACTTCGTCACGAAATGCGATTTCCTCCGGCGAGAACTCAAGATTCATTATATTTCTCCCATGACGCTATGGCGCGGATAATAGGATATAGTCCGCTATCTTCAAGCCAAATGACGCCAGTGTCACAAAAGAAATATCGAATTCTGGTGCGACACGCCGTCGTCACGAGAACTACATATAGCTCAATTTCCGCTTTCGTTTAGCATGCGCCGGGAAATACATGCCGCGCGCACCAGGCTGACCGACATGACCGAGCCGAATCCTTCGCCCTGCTGGAGCTCCAGATCCAGGATCGGATCGAGGCTCACACGCTCCAGAATCGCCTTGTGTGCCGGCCGGTCTGATACCTGACCGGCCATGACGTGATCGAGCCCGTTCGGGTCGAGCGCATGGACAACACCAGCCGCAACGGTCGTTGCAAATCCATCCAGAAGAACCGGGACGCCCTGATGGCGCGCTGCGATGATCGCGCCCACGCAAGCTGCCAGTTCGCGCCCGCCCATGCGCCGCAGCACCTGCAACGGATCACCCAGATGACCGCGATGGCACTCAATCGCGCGATTGACCACACCGGTTCGTGCCAAATTGATTTCTTCAGGCGTGCCATAGCCTGCGCGCACCCAATAGCGCGCGTCGCCGCCATAAAGACCAGCCGCGACAGCAGCCGCAGCCGTACCGCCACCAATGCCCAGAACGCCGAGCGCCAGGCAATCAGGATTGTCCGCAACCGCTTCCATGCCGAATGCGATGGTTGCCGCACATTCCTTTTCTGACATGGCGGGCTCAACCGAAATGTCCTTGGTTGGAACTTCCAGTCCCAGTTCAAACACTTTCACCGTCGCGCGGACATCCGCCGCCACACCATTGGTTGGCAGCTTGCCGTCACGGAGTTTGGCGATCCGGCTCTCAGTCGCGCCAGGCGCAGAAACAGAGACGCCGTATTTGGCAAGACCGTGAGACCCGGCAAAAAGCGCAAGCGTGGTTTTCTCGATCTGCGGCACGTCCTGGCGCTGACTTGCAGCGACCCAGTCGCCCATACGCTCCAGACGTCCCATCCGGGAGTGGCGCAGACTGCCATCCGGGTTGATCTCCCGAGGCAGATCAAAAGCAGGCATGCGCGCAACCAGATCGCGCACATCATCGAGTGGTGAGTCAGACAAGTCCGTCATTCAAATTTCCCTATGGCCGCGACCTACTTCACGTGCATGCACAAAAAATCAAGCTCTTATCGTCAAGAAGGCGCTTAAACCCCGAATGTAACAAAACTATGTTTCTTCGGGCGACTTGCGCGATCAATCATCTATCACGCACAATGGAGGCATGATGAAACAACCTATCACCTCCCCCTGTATCAAGGTGTGCGCTGTCGACGGAAAAACAGGCTGGTGCCTTGGCTGCGGCCGATCTCTGAAAGAGATAAGTCAATGGACCAAATACACCGATCAGCAACGAGATGATGTTATCGATGCCTGTAAATCGCGCCTCGATACGCTGCGCGACATGGGAAAACTCTGATCGGCCTGACACATGAACAAGTTTCTTCTGCCTATTTTTCTGATCGTCGTCGCGGGACTTGGGATCGCCATCAAGGCGAATGAATCCTACTTCGAATCAGAAGCCGAAGTCGCAGAGGAAAAGAAACCGAAATCCTATGACAAGTTTCGTCCTGAGGCGCCCGGCCCGAAAGCCGCCGTGCTGAAGAAAGGACCAGACAATCACTTCTGGGCCGATGCCATGGTCAACAAGGCGCGCGTCCGCTTCATGGTCGACACAGGTGCGACCAGCGTTGCCCTGACCCGTGAAGATGCCCTGCGCCTTGGCTATGGAAACGAGGACCTCGATTTCCAGTACAAGGTGAACACGGCAGGCGGAGAGACGCGCGGTGCCTTCATTCTGCTAGATGAAATCAAGATCGGGAATGTATCGGTCGAGAAGGTTGAGGCGCTTGTGATCGAGTCAGAGCTGAAACAATCCCTGCTCGGCATGAGCTTTCTCGGCGAGCTTCATTCCTATGAAGTACGCAAATCCTCAATGATCATTCGCGAATAGAAACGCCAAGCCGTTTTTGTTGGCTGACCTCTTACAAAAATTCGAGCTGGCCCTGTCCGACCGTATCCAGCTGCGCCGTCTGCCAAGGTGTGAGTGTCGACATATCGGCGCGATCAACGGGAAGGATAGCAACCGAGGTCGTACCATCGAAATTGATCATCTCGGACGGATGCGCACAGAGGAAATAGCACTGGCCCTCATATTGCGCGCACACACCATCAACGCGGATGAGTTGTGAACCGATTTCGAAGTCGAGTGACTGTGAGACGGACTGCGTCTGAATTTTGATGGTCTGCCCCTGGCTCAGCAAGCCAGTGCGTACATCATCAATGCGCAGCAGCGCTTTTCGTGAAAAGTCTGACATGTGTCATGTCCTCCCTCCCGGATATGCTCGCACAGATCAGATTACGAAAAGAACGCCACACGTAGCATGTTTGCGGAAATCAGTAGCATCACGATGCCGAACACGCGGCGCAGCATCACCGCATTCATGCGGTGTGCCAGCATTGCTCCGACCGGCGCAATGCTTGTCGTCATCAACGCAATGATCACAATGGCAGGCACATTGAGGTAGCCGAGCGAAAATGGCGGACGGTCTGCAACGGCCCAGCCGGTAATGGCAAACCCGATGGCTGCCGGAAAACCAATAGCTGCACCAAATGCCGCCGCGGTTCCGACGGCCTTGTGCACGGATCGCCCGCAAAGCGTCATCAGCGTTACACCGAAGACGCCGCCGCCAATCCCCATAATGCCAGAGAGCGCGCCAAGGCCGGACGCCAGACCAATCCGCGTGACACCGCCCGGCAGATCGTCTGCCAGTTTCCAGGTCGGACGACCAAGAATGAACTGAAGCGCCACCAGAATAAGGATGGTGCCGAAGACAGCGCGCATGCCTTCGGATGGCATGGCACCTGCGATCAATGCCCCCAGAATAGCACCGACCATGATGAAGGGGACCCAACCTTTGACAACATCCAGATCGACGGCCCCGCGTTTATGATGCGACATGGCGGAGCGGATGGATGTCGCCACAATGGTCGCGAGCGAGCAGCCGACAGCCATGTGCATGGCAACGTCTTCATACCCGAGCTGTGCAAAGACAAAGGCGAGCGTCGGAACAATCACCACGCCGCCGCCAATGCCAAACAGACCCGCGACAAGACCGGCGAACAGGCCCGCTGCGATCAGCGCAGCCAGCATCGGAAGATAAGGTGTGAGCGTTTCGATCATCTTCGCTGTGTTGCAGGCCGGGCCGAGAACAGCAAGCAAATAGTGTCAGGGCTTCACGCTGCGGAGACGGACAGACGCGTCACCTTGGAAAGTGCCTCATCAAAGACAGAAATATCAGCGCCCTGGCGCGGTGCATTTTCAGACAGGTGCCGGCGCCACTGGCGTGCTCCCGGCAAGCCATTGAACGCGCCGAGGATATGACGCGTCATCGCATGCAATGGTGTCCCCTGCTCCAGCTGACGCACCAGATAAGGACGATAGGCCGACAGCGCCGATACCATGTCAGGATGTCGGCGGACACCACCGAACAGTGTTTCATCTACGTCCAGCAGAATGGATGGATTCTGATATGGCGCACGCCCCAGCATCACACCATCCAGCACCGGCATATGCGGCAGGCAATCTTCCATCGTCGCCAGTCCGCCATTCAGAAGAATGGTCAGCTGCGGATAAGCGGCTTTCAGCTCGTGAACGAGCGGGTAATCAAGCGGCGGAATATCCCGGTTTTCTTTCGGGCTTAACCCTTTCAGCCAGGCTTTACGAGCATGAACGGTAAAGACCGTGCAAGGTGAGTTGCGAGAGACCGTCTCGACAAAACCGAACAGCCGATCGCGTGGCTCATCATCATCCACGCCAATTCGATGCTTCACCGTGACAGGAATACTGACCGCCGCCTGCATGGCTGACAGGCACTCAGCCACCAGTTCGGGATCGCGCATCAGGCAGGCACCAAAGGCACCCGACTGCACACGGTCGGACGGACAGCCACAATTCAGATTGACCTCATCATAACCAAAGTCTTCGGCAATCCGGCTGGCCTCAGCGAGCTTTGATGGCTCATTCCCGCCGAGCTGGATGGCGAGCGGGTGCTCGACATCGGAAAAACCAATCAGCCGCTCGCGCTCGCCATGGATTACGGCATCGGCCGTCACCATTTCGGTGAAGAGCAGCGCATGCGCAGACAGTTCGCGGTGGAAGGCACGGCAATGCCGGTCCGTCCAGTCCATCATGGGCGCAACAGAGAAGCGATAATCGATCGGGGTCATGGCGTCTTGGTTATAGCAAAGCGCCGCTCATACCGGAAAATCGCCTCTCACTCAAATGCGCAGCTGCTCAGGCGTGAACCGGCGGCACTTTGCCAGCCCACGGACGGGCCGCTTCCAGCTCGTAGGCGAGTTCGAACAGCATGCCATCATCGCCGCGCTTACCGGAAAACATCATGCCAATCGGCAGGCCGGACTGGCTCCATGCAAGCGGAACCGACATGGAGGCTGCGCCCGAGACATTCATCAAGGGTGTCAGGGCTGCATAATCACTGACCTTCGCGAAATGCTCATCTGGCGGCACATCCGGGCCGATCTCACCAATGGCAAATGGCAGCCGCGGCAAAGTCGGTGACAACAGGACATCCATGTTTTCGAACCAGCTGTCATACAGCGCTTCAAAGCCTTTGAGATATGCAATGGCTTCAGGCACCTCGGCCTCTCGCTGCTGTGCCCGTCCAGCGAGGTACAGTGTCAGCCCTTCAACAAGGTCCGGACCTGGCGTCTTACCCGCAAACGCACTGGCCTGCTGCACGAACTCGGCAGCCCCTGCAGCCCAGTAGAGCGTGAATTTGTCGATAAATTCCGCTCCGCTGAAGTCGAATTTGTATTCGAACACCTCATGGCCAAGTTCACGGCACAGCTCTGCTGTTGCCTCGGTCGCTGCCAGAACTTCCGGATCGATCGGAACGCCAGTCGGTGTGGACAGCGCCACGCCAACCTTCAGGCGCTTCGTCGAAGGTCCAGATATCGCACCGATATCGGCATAGTCGGTTGTCTGATTGATGCGGAAAACCGCGACGCTGTCACGCACGCTGATCGTCTCGGCATGCGAAACAGAAATCTCTACCGGCGGCGCACTTGGCTGGTGATAGAGACGGCCGCGAGAGGGTTTCAGACCGAACACGCCATTGCAGCTCGCAGGAATGCGAATGGAACCGCCCCCATCAGAGGCATGAGCAAACGGGACCACTCGCGCGGCCACCATGGCGCCAGCCCCACCTGACGACCCACCTGTTGAATAATCGATATTCCAGGGATTGCGCGAAGCGCCCGTCACCAGCGGTTCTGTGGTTGCGGTCAGACCAATCTCCGGCGAGGTCGTCTTGCCCAGCGGAATCAGGCCGGCCTTGCGCCACGCCGCAGAGATCGGATCATCTTTTTCCGGCATGTATCCGACAAAGGCGCGGCTACCGTATTTGGTCTCCATGCCGTTCCAGTTGTTGAGATCCTTGATGAAGGTCGGCACGCCAGCCAGACGCCCATCCACACCTGCTGCGGCGCGTTCGCGTGCCTGATCGAAAGCTTTGAAAGCCAGTGCATTCAGTTGAGGATTGACCTGCTCGGTCCGATCGATTGCAGCGTTCACGACTTCTGTGGCACTGACATCGCCATTGGCGATCATTTCTGCCGTACGCACACCGTCAACAAAATCACCTGAAGTCGGGTCTGCGGTTCTGGACTGGCCCGTGGCACAGGCTGATGCGAGTGGCAAAAAGGCCGCCAGCGCCCCCGCGCTTCGCAGCGTGTTGCGTCTGCTGATCTTCATTGAATCCTCCTCCTGAAATATGCCGGACTTTTGCCGATCTATGTGTCAGAGGAGTGTCGGCGGTTTTGGTGCAGCTGACAAGCGACCTGACGCCTGCGTCATCATTTTCAGCAAAATTCGGACACGCTACCAATCAGATTCTTCTGAAATATTTCTCCATGTCCCTTGTCGGCCGCTAAATGCGTTGAAAGAGTATGACACTCAAATCAGGCGGTTCGGGGGATCCTGCAATGGACACGACAATTTCAAGACGAGGCTTGCTCGCCAGCTCGCTGAAACTGGGCATTAGCGGCGTTGTGCTGGGAAGCTTTTCGCCTCTTCTGGGCGCATGTCAGAAGTCGCCGGAGCTACCGGCTGGCGGAGACAAATTCGATATCTGGCGTGAAATGCAGAGCCTTTTGCGCACAAGCCCGGATCATACGCTGTCCCGCGCAAGAGCGCTCGTGTCCGCAGGCGACCTGGATGCCATCCACAAATTCGTTCGCGACGAGATCCGGCTTGTGTCTGCTGAAGGCTTTCGCTTCACGTTTGGTGCAAATCGGAAGTTTGGCAAGCGCGCGGCGCTGAGAGCTGGTGCCGGGACTGCGCGCGAGAAAGCTGAAATTCTCACTGACCTGCTCAATCAGGCCGGGGCTAATGCAGAAATGGTCGACATCTTCCGCCCGACCGGCGAGCAGGCAGAAAGCTATGTGTATCGCGCCTTTTCTCAGCCCTTCGAACCGGACATTCCCGACGGGCAGGTGGAAAACTGGATGACCCGTCTCGAGATGCCGGAATTGCCCCCCAATGCAGACCTGGATCTGGAGGCGAAATCCAAAGCGACCGCGCAGGCGCTGAAATCCCTTCTGAGCGAAGATCAGAAGAACGGTATTGGACGGTCTGAATATCGCAATCAGACATATGGCGACCTGACGGTTGTGCGCATTACGCAGGAAGATGGCAGCTATCTGCTGGCTGACCCGATCAGACCGGATATGGATTTGATGCCATGGCCCGAAGACCTGCGTGCAAAAAAGGCGAGACAATCGTCAGACACACTGCCTGTCACACTGACGCTGACAGCGATTACGAACGAGTCTCTGGACGAGCCCTTCGAGATCGCCAAAGCCGAATGGGACGCGGACAAAGTTGCCGGACGTCAGGTTCAGATCGGCTTTGATCCGCTGGGTGACACGGAAACCACGCTGGTTTCGCGCATTGGTGATATCCGCTCCTTTACCCCTGTCCTGAAGGTTCAGGCTCTGGACGGCGAAGAGCTGACACCGGAGAAATCCATTGTACTTGGTACGACAGTCACGCTGGAAGGTGACCGGATCGAGCTGGATGAAGAGGGCGGCGTGCTCATCAATGGTGACAAAGTCGCCAGCCGTGAGGCCTCCGGGTTTGCGGGCAAGGTTGCGAGCGTCGAAATTGAGCCGGATGCCAGCCGGTTTCCGACCATGGGCCTGAAGGTTTATCCACGCAACGCAGATGGCGCATTGGTTGAAGGCCTCACATCCGGTGATTTTGCCATTGCTGACCAGACAGAAGCCGCTTCGCACCTCCTAACGTCTTCGGAAACGGCGCCGCGCATTCTCTTTCTGGCAGACAACTCCCTTTCCATGCCGAAGGAATATCGCGGGGGCGGGCAACACCGTGCAGACGGACCGAAAATGGTTGAGCTTTACGACAAGGTGAAGGCCTATGCTGAGAGCGTTCATCCGAACGCCACGGTCAAAATCCGGTCCACCAATTCCAGCCTCTGGTCGCATCTGATCCGTGCATCGGCTGAGAATTACAGCCTGATCGTCTATGCCACGGATGGGGATCTGAACGGCCGGAAACCCACCGACAGCGACCTCAAACTGCTCGCAAATGGCCCCAAAGGCATCATACTGAACGTCAATAATCGGACCATGGAGGAAACGCGTGCCCGATCCGGAGCGGAAAACCTTTTCGACCAGATGGCACGCGCCACAAATGGGACGGCCATCAGCGTTGCGGAAAATGGCACAGCCGATATCGAGAGCGCCATTCAGAGCATGCTTGAATCGGGCGAACTGAATTCTCCCTACAAGCTGAGCTATAACGCCCCCACCGCCGACAAAGGCGAGCGCACGGTCGTTCTGACCCTTGGCGGTCGCCAGTTCGAAGCCACCTACACAGTCGAAGGCGCACTGGCACGCGGGCGAAAACTTGCCGGGCTTCAGCTGACCGTGCGGGTCGGCGACCACTCGATCACACGGACGCTTGTCGGCGCAGAAAGCCCTGATGAGGTCACAGACGAGCATCTGAATGCGCTGCAGGGCGCAATGTTCGGTCAGCACATGCTCGCTTTCGAAGGCCCGACGCCTTCGGTTTCGACCGTGCTCGACGATTTGCTGACATCCCGCCTCAGCAAGGAAAGTCTCGACGATCTGGCGCGCCAGGACGATGCAGACCTGCAAACCATGATTGATGAGCTGGACAAGGGCTTCGCGGTTCTGCCCGAAGATCTTTATCCGTTTCTTGTCCGAAGCGGCGATTTGTCGGGCGAAGATTTCGCCACAGCAGAGCAAGGCCTGCGCACCATTCTCTATTCAACCCATGCCGTGATGAACACCGACCGCGTGGTGCGGCGGATCGATATTCTGCCTCTGTCTTATGCGAGCGTGCTGACGCCGGACCGTGACAAGCTGATTGATGTCTCATTCACCAATTCGCTGAACCTTGCCATGCTGGAAACAGGCCTGTTCGACCAGAGCACACACAGCATGCTGGACGGTAAGTCGCTTTCCCGGATTGATCTCGGTCAGTTTTCAGATGCAGGTCTGGAGGACGAAAAGATCGATGACTGGCGAAAGCTCAATCGCAAGATCAAGGACATGTTCGCCTATCCGGGCCATTACAGCTTCACCGCAGAAGACGGACAGACGCCGGCCGTGTGGTCGATCAGCCGAACCACCGGTGAAGTTTATGGCCTGCTGCCCGATGGCTCCGGAGGCGGAAACGCCGCAGAGCGCATCGAACGCCAGCTGAAAGAGCTCGATCAGGTGATCGCCTATCTCAACCTGCTCGTGATGGCCGCGGGCGTCGCCGGCGGTCTGGCCGGTTTTGCCGGAGCTGTTGGCGCGTTCTCGCTCGGCATTGTCGCCGCCTATGGCCAGAGACTGGCAAGGCTCTACGCAGCCGTCAGCATGTCGATCATTCTTCTGGATTCAAGCGGCATCAAACCCGCCGTCCGTAAAGCAATTGCGGGTATGGCGTGCGAGGTGAAGAAGGCCACCGTCATGGCGATTTTTGGCGGTGCAGGCAAAATCATGAGCACGGCTGTCAATCTGTTCTCGCTCGCTGAAAACATTCAGGGCGCGCGCGGCAAGGAGTTCAAATACGGCTATAGCTGTCCATTGTGATCGTGAGGCGTCTTGCTCTCATGCCAGAGGAATGGCACATCGCGGCCCGATACAGGGCCAAACGCTGAGAAAGACAAGATCATGACCGAACCGACACGCGAAGAGCTGTATGCGCAGCTGAAAGACGAAATCCTGTCCGTCGTGTCTGGTGAAACCTATCTGCCAGCGCGCCTTGCAACGGCGTCCTGCCTGCTGGCAGAGGCCTTCCAGCCACGCTTTTTCTGGACGGGCTTTTATGTCGTTGATCCGCTCAAGCCGAATGAGCTGGTTGTCGGGCCCTATGTCGGCACGCTGGGCTGTCTTCGCATTCCGTTTGGCAAAGGTGTCTGCGGTGCCTGCGCCGCAAGCGGCGAAACCCAGCTGGTGCCAGATGTGCATGCCTTCCCCGGCCATATCGCATGCGATAGTCGGTCCAATTCTGAAATAGTTGTCCCTGTCCGTGACAAAAACGGGGAACTCATCGCGGTTCTGGACGTTGACTCGGCATCGCATGATGCGTTCGATGAGATCGACCAGATCGGGCTAGAGCGTATCTGCAATGAGCTTCTGGTGGTCTAGAACCGATCAGGCTGCCAGTTTCAAACGAGATTGCTGATAAACGAGTTACGGTTTGCGAAAACGGTTTCTAACGGGGATTCTGACAGGCGTTCTGATTGTGCTGGTGATAGGCTGCGGTGTTGGCCTTGTTCTCGCCTTCACACGAAATGAAGGTGTCTCTGCCTTCATCGATATGCTGACCTCACCCTTTTTCTGGGTTCTGGCGATCGGCTTCATTCTGTTACGCGGAATTGCAGGCTGGTTCACGTTCAGCGAAGGTGGCAGTGCAGATGAGCGCAACTGGCTGAATATCGATTTTGGATCATCAGATGATGATGATCGCGCTGCTGGCTAGCGCCGCCTCATGACAAAATGATAGAGCCCGGCTAGTCTGCGCATATGACAGACGCGGAACAACTTGCTGACCTCATCGCCCGGGCCGAAAACATTCTGGTTTTCACAGGCGCAGGCATTTCCACAGAAAGCGGTATTCCAGACTTCAGAAGCCCCGGCGGCGTCTGGAGCAAGATGAGCCCCATCTATTTTCAGGACTTTGTCGCGTCGCGTGACCAACGCCGCGAAGCCTGGAACCGGGTTTTCAACCGAAGCGCCGGCTGGACCGGTGCGAAGCCGAATGCCGGTCATTATGCCATCACACGTCTTGCCGAAGCCGGAAAAGTCAGCGTGGTCGTCACGCAGAATGTCGACAATCTGCATCAGGATTCCGGCATGCCAGACGATCTCGTGATCGAGATACACGGCAATGCAAGCTACGCAAAATGCCTCGATTGCAGCGCGCCCTATGATTACGAAACACTGCGTCCCAGATTTGAAGCGGATGAAGACCTGACCTGCGAAACCTGTGGCGGTCTACTGAAATCGGCGACCATTTCCTTTGGACAAGCGATGCCTGAAGCCGAGATGAAGCTTGCCGAAATGTATGCGCAATCTGCAGATCTCTGTCTGGTGCTGGGCTCCTCACTTGTTGTGTTTCCAGCGGCAAACATTCCCATCATTGCCAAGCAGACAGGCGCAAAGCTTGCCATTGTCAACCGCGAACCGACCGAACAGGACATATATGCCGATCTCGTCCTCAACACCGAGATCGGTCCTTTAATGTCTGAAACCCTTCGATTGCTTCAGATGAACTGAGCGCCTCTGATCTACCGCCAGATCCAAAAATTATGCTAGGAGAGCCTCGCAATTGCGAGGCTCTTTCATGAAACACACTGTGTTGGCACTAATATCCCTGTTTGGGCTGGCTTTTTCTGCAGACGCGCAAACGCCAAGAGCGTGGGCGATTGCCATTGGCGATGCGCCGATCGGAACCTGGCAGACGCCGGTCTATAGTTCCCCGAATGTGGAAAGTGATGCTGCAGGTCAGTTGCGCAGTGGACAGTTGTTCGATGTATTCGGCACGCAAGGCGGCTGGGTTTTTGCGGGACTGGATGACGGCACGAAAGGCTTCATCCCCAAACATTTGCTGCTGACGTTTTCTGCCGATATGCGCGAACTCAGCCAGTTTGATCCCATGGCGGTCCAGACCCTCATGGCCTCGGTCTTCAACTATCGTGGCTATTGCTTCCCTGATGACGCGATGGCCGACCGGTTCGACAATTCCGACTGCGATACGCGCCGCCCCAAGCTGAGCCCGAACGAAATCGCGCTCATCAATGGGCTCTCGCGGGCAGCCCCGCAATTTGCTGCTGATTATGCCGGTTTCGACCCGCTCGCCGCCCAGATTGGCGGCGAACCACAATTGCAGCCACGCGAGTTGACCGACTGGGGGACCCGTCCCTGTGATGAAGACGAAACCCCAGCCGAAGATCATTGCTTCCGCTAAGCGTTAAGCGACCAGCTCTGCTGGCACGCTGACCGGATAGTCCAGCAATTGCTGCGCCTTGCCCTTCGCGAGCGCATCGAGACGCAAGGTTGAGAACTGACCGCCGCCCAGCGATTCCTTCAGATGAAAGTTGATCGCGTTGAGGCCCGGTAGCTCATAGATATCGAGCGCCGGGTTTTCGGCGCCTTCGAACTCATGCGCGAAATACGTCATGACAGCATCATGCGATAATGCGGCCCGAATGAAGGGCAGATATTCCGGCTTGCGGGCAATCACACCGACATTAAAGGCATCTCCCTTGTCGCCGGAGCGCGCCCAGGCAAGATCGATGAGTGGCACAGAAACCGCGCTGCCATTTGGCGTTTTTACATCGCCGGGTTCCGGACGTTCAATCATCGCCTCCGTGAATGCTTTCGGCGGTTTCGGTCCTTCCACCACCAGCGTCTTGCCGTTCATTTCCATGCGGGCTGGCACATCTGCCGTGTCCACGGTGAATGAAAAGACACGCATGACCGGTGTCACCTGAGGACGACCGGCAAACCAGCCTGTCGTGCCAACAGACATGGACGTCGTCGGGCTATCAAATTCACGAATGAAGTAATTCAGCGCTTTCGGATCGTCATGTTCCACAGCGAGCTTGCAGACGACCTCACGCACATCGCGAGCCCGTGAGTTCGCGCCATAACTGGCTTCAGCCCCCAGAAGTTCAGTCCGCTGCGCCCGGAAAGGTCCGATCTGCTTGTTGCGCAGCATTTCCTCAACTCGGATCACAACGGCTTCAGCCTGTCGCTCTGCTTTCTGAGCGGCCTGACGTCCAACCACAGGCATGACAGCGATGCATCGATAGCCGTCTTCATGCGTGAGGGAGACCTTATAGCGACCGGTGGGCGCATAGCCGACCGCATGGGTGACACGCACCCGGTCCTTGCCGGTCTGCTCCAGTTTCAGCTTCGTGAAATCGCAAACGACATCGGGCAGCATATAAGCTTGCGGATCACCGACTTCATAGAGGATCTGTTCTGCGACAACCGCTTCTGAGACAAGGCCACCCGAGCCTTCAGGCTTTGTCACCGTGAAGGCACCATCTGCTTCGCATTCCACAATCGGATAGCCGATATGAGCCCAGTCGCTGACCTCTTCCCAGTCTGTGAACAGGCCGCCTGAGCCCTGCGCGCCGCACTCAATGACATGGCCTGCCAGTGAACCGGCAGACAGCTTGTCATATTCATCCGCGCCCCAGCCAAATTCATGGATGAGCGGACCGAGCGTCAGCGCCGAGTCAACGACGCGTCCTGTGATGACTACATCCGCGCCAGCGGCCAGCGCCGCCGCGATCGGTTGCGCGCCGAGATAGGCATTCGCGGTCAGGACCTTGTCTTTTTGCGGGAAGGCCTCGCCTTTATAGAGCTCGGTCACGCCTTCATCGATGAAGGTATCGAGCCGCTCGATCAGATCATCACCTTCAACAATCGCGATCTTGAAATCGTGCCCGGCTTCCCTGGCCACGTCCTGCATTTTCTGAGCGCAGACGCGTGGGTTCAGCCCGCCAGCATTGGTGACAAACTTCGCGCCGGTTTCCTTGAAAAGCTTGATGTTTTCTTTCCAGATCCAGTCGACCACATCCGTGGCATAGCCGGCTTCCGGTGCTGCACGGCGCATCTGGCCGAGTGCAGACATGGTCGCTTCCGCCAGATAATCCATGATGAGATAATCCACACCGGCTTCCAGAAGCTGGCGAGGCGCGACGGATGAGTCGCCATAAAATCCCCCTGCCCCACCGATACGCACCAGCTTGCTCATACATTCCTCCCATGTGTTCTTTTCTTGCAGGCGACTTTAGTCAAAGACGACCAGTAGCGGAAGGCGCATTCACAAATTTGCTGGCTGATTATCTAGTCCGGAAACTGCAGCACCACGCGGCGCGTATGCGGGTGCGTTCGGTGCTCAAAAAGATAAATCCCCTGCCAGGTGCCCAGCATCAGGCGGCCTGCCTGAACAGGGATGGAAAGGTGAACCTGTGTCAGAGCGGACTTGATATGGGCTGGCATATCATCCGGCCCTTCAGTCCGGTGACGCAGAAACCCCATACTCGGGTCATTCGCATCGGGGACCAGACGCTCGAAGAAAGCCTGCAGATCGGAAATGACATCCGGATCGGCGTTCTCCTGAATGGTGAGCGAGGCTGAAGTATGCTGGCAAAACAGCGTGAGCAGCCCATCGCCTCGTCCTCTGACAAAGCGGGCAGCGGCATTGCTGAACTCATAGAGTCCAGGGCCATGCGTTTCTATGGTGACGGTTTCGATCATCTTGAGTATTCAAACGCTGGGTAATCCAACTTGCAAGGCAGGAGTGAGCGATGCGGTGGAAAGGTGGGCGAGCAGGCGGCGGTGTGGAAGACCGACGCGGCAAAAAGACAGGCGCAATGGCAGGTGGCGGTATTGGCGTCATCATTATCGCGCTGATCGGTTACTTCGTTTTCGATATTGATCCGTCCACGACGCAGCAGATTGCCAGCCAGTTTGCCGGATCAGGCGCGTCGGAACAATCCGGCGAGGTCGGCACGCCTGAAGATGAAGCAGGCCGCTTTGTTGATGTCATCGGCACCAATATCAACGATGTCTGGTCGCGCCAGATGTCTGGCTATAAACCGCCAAACACCGTGATCTATACGCAGGGCACCAGTACAGGCTGTGGCTATGGGCAGGCGGCGATGGGCCCGTTCTACTGCCCGGCTGACCAGACCGTCTATCTGGATCTCTCCTTCTGGCAGACCATGGAACAGCGGCTTGGCGCTTCAGGCGCCGACTTTGCCCGCGCCTATGTCATCGCACATGAGTTCGGTCACCATTTGCAGACACTGACCGGCACCTCGCAGAAGGTGCGTCAGGCGCAGCAATCTGCCCGCTCCCAGGCTGACGCAAACCGCTATTCGGTCGCGCTGGAGCTTCAGGCTGACTGCTATGCCGGTGTCTGGGCTGCCAACGCTGCAGACGTTTCAGGCGGTCGCGTTGCGCTTGAAGCAGGTGATCTCGAAGAAGGTCTGAAAACGGCCAATGCGATTGGCGATGATGCGCTTCAGCGCAATGCGGGACGCGCGGTCACACCTGAAAACTTCACACACGGCACATCCGAAGAACGCATGATGTGGCTGCGTCGCGGATATCAGACAGGCAATCCGAATGCCTGTGATACATTCGCAGATCTCTAAACGAAAAAAAGGCGGGCCGGAGCCCACCTTTTCCTTGTGTCGGCTGAACGCTCGCTTATGCGAGGTTCTCAATAATGGTGACGTTGGCAACACCGCCGCCTTCACACATGGTTTGCAGGCCATATTTGCCGTTACGTGCGCGCAGCGCGTGAACCAGTGTCGCCATCAGTTTCGTACCGGAAGCACCAAGTGGGTGGCCCAGAGCAATCGCGCCGCCATTGACGTTGATCTTGGATGGATCAGCGCCGACATGCTTCAGCCAAGCCAGTGGAACCGGAGCAAAAGCTTCGTTCACTTCATAAAGATCAATCTCTGAAATCTTCATTCCAGCACGCTGAAGCGCACGATCAGTTGCGAAGAGTGGCTCTTCCAGCATGATCACCGGGTCACCAGCCGTCACCGTGAGATTGTGAATACGCGCGAGTGGTGTGAGGCCGTGCTCTTTCAGAGCTTTCTCGGAAACAACCATGACCGCAGAAGACCCATCACAGATCTGGCTGGCATTCGCAGCCGTCATGACGCCGTCTTCCATCAGGATTTTCAGCTTCGCCATGCCTTCCATGGACGCATCATAGCGGATGCCTTCGTCCTTATCGTGCATGACTTTATTGCCTTCGCCATCACGACCTTCGATCACGACAAGCTCGTCCTTGAACGCACCAGCCTGTGTCGCAGCCGCAGCGCGCTTGTGGCTCTCTACGGAAAACTCGTCGAGCATTTCCTTGGTGTGGCCATGCTTTTTGGCAATCATTTCAGCGCCAGCAAACTGGCTGAAGCCACGGATGCCGTACTTTTCTTTCAGGTTCTTCGGTGTCGGGTCTGTCGGGATGTCCATGACCTTGCCAGCCTGAAAGTTCAGACCCATTGGCGCGCGAGACATGCTCTCAACACCAGCGGCAATCACAACGTCCTGTGTGCCAGACATAACGGCCTGAGCTGCGAACTGAATAGACTGTTGAGATGAACCGCACTGGCGGTCAATCGTCACGGCAGGAACAGAGTCTGGCAGATCAGATGCCATGACAGCCGTACGGCCAACCTGGCCAGCCTGCTCACCGGCCTGCGTTACGCAGCCCATGATGACGTCTTCAACAGCAGCCGGGTCAATGCCGGTTTCTTTCACGATGGCGTTCAGAACCTGCGCGCCGAGATTGGCTGGGTGCCATTCTGCGAGTGCGCCATTCTTACGGCCGCCCGCGGTCCGTTTTGCTGCAACAATATATGCATCTGCCATGAGATTATCTCCCCGAATTTCATGTCTGACCTTTGTGGTACAGGGCTGAAAAACCGGGTCAAGATTGTCGTTAGGTCAGGTCAGAGCGACAAAAACAGCAAAAACCTCCCGCACAAACGGGAGGTTTTGGAATTATCATTTCCCATCAAGGGAAAACTAGGCGGCGAGCGGCTCATCCCAATTCGGCGCCCAGCTCGGCGCTACCAGTCGCGTGTCTTCCTGACGCAGCTTGCTGATCCGCGCCATGTCGTCGGCATCCAGACCGAAGTCATGAATGTCGTTATTGTTGCGGATATGCTCCGGCGTCGAGGACCGCGGAATGGCGATCACGCCTGGCTGCTGAACGAACCAGCGCATCACGATCTGTGTCGGATGGCGATTATGTTTGGCAGCAATCTCAGCAATTACCGGATTGTCGATCACCTTACCCTGTGCCAGCGGGCAATAGGCCGTCATCGCTGCACCATGGGTCTTGGTTGTCTCAATCATGAGGCTCTGGTCGAGGAATGGGTGATATTCGACCTGATTGACCATGATCGGCGCTTCAGACAGCTTCACCACCTCGTCGAATTGTGTGGCGGTAAAGTTCGACACACCGATATGCTTTGTCAGGCCCTGATCACGGGCATCATTGAGCGCACCGATGGTCTCCGATAGCGGAATTTGATCATCCGGCCAGTGGAGGAGCAACAGGTCGACATGATCGACGCCGAGACGCTTCAGACTGGCTTTGGCTGATTCCTGAAGATCGCCATTGCGATACTGGCTCATCCAGACCTTCGTTGTAAGGAAATACTCATCGCGTGGGACGTTGGCATCGCGCAGACCGCGACCGACATATTCCTCATTCTGATAAGCCTGCGCTGTATCAATATGTCGATAACCGGCATTAAGCGCCTCCAGCACACAATGGTGCGCTGTGTCGCCTTTCAATTGCCAGGTACCGAAGCCGACAGATGGGATTTCGGTACCAAAATGTTTTGTTGTCAGTGTCATAAGGGAATCCTTCCTGTTCTTGTTTGTCGTTCGTCCGGGGCGCACACGCCAACGCATAGCGCCGCAGCTCATCGGACCGAGCGAACCGGATCAGGGTTCTGATTGTGGCTGAGTGCCTCTGTCTCTGCCGCCGCAACGGAAATGCCGAGGGCATCGGCGCCCGCTTCGAGATAGTTTCCGAGCAGCGGAATGCCGGAAAGGTAGTAGGACGTTGCACTGCCATCACGTTCTCTCGCCGTGCGCATGGCATCGGGCCATTCGACAGCGTCATAATCGCCGCGTCCAACCCAGGCGAGCGCCACGAGATTGGCTTTCTGCTGGTCATTCAGACCGTTGATCGACTGCTCAAGCACCTGACGAGCCGGATTGTCTTTCTGCGTTTCAAGCGCCGAGATTTCGCGGTCGTCTGAATCGTTGGATGCTTCATTCGGATCGGTTTGCGGCACGGTCGCATCGAACGACTTTGCCTCCAGAATAATCGTCGCAAGGACATCTTCTGAGACGGCAAAGTCTTCGGTCTTACGCCCTGTTTCAATCGTCTTCATGTTCGTCTCCTTGCGTTTGCTTCACATAAAAACAATGCACAGGAGCGTCTGAAGTTCAGAAAATCTCTGTTCACGAAAGCCGGAGCGCCACCGCCCTTTGCGGGTCAACTGGGCGTGAAAAGTCCCTGCACACCGACGATGATGGCAATCACACCGAACACCGCAACAAAGGTTGTGAAAGGGTCTGCGCCCTTGCCAACCGGATCGCCCGTATTGCGCCCGGCCTTCACACGATCCATCAACAGAAGAATGCCTGTGATCAGACCAACCACCTCGAAGTGGAACAGGTGCGGACCGGTGGTCAGGTGCACGATCAGGAAATATCCAGCCGTGATGAGTGCGACAATGCCGATGACCCAGCCGAACTGAGACAGCGCTTTTGCGCCCTTCGCGAGATCATCACCGACGCTCGGCAGCCTCACCAGAAGGCCAATTGCAAGCAGAAAGCCGCCAAGAATATTGGCGAGATCGAGTAGTAGAGAAATCATCGGGTCCATCCTTCGTCGTCACTGACAAGGAAGGCCGCGCAATTGGAAAAGTTCCCGCACACAGCCGGAAGTTTAGACGAACCAGACCTGAACAGACTGGTTCTGCAATTGGGCAAACCCGAATGAGGTCATGAAACTGATGTCGGTCGCATCTCGCCCGAAGGTAATTCGAACCAGATCTTCCTCACGTGCAAGCCGCGTCGGATCTATCAGATGCCAGGCACCATCCAGCCAGACTTCCACGACCGCATGAAAATCAGGCGGTTGAATTTCCGGTGCATAGACTGACACCATTCGCGCCGGCACACCCATGGCGCGCGCGAAGGTGATCAGCACATGCGCATAGTCGCGGCACACACCCTGCCTTTGCAGAAAGCTGTCCGTCGCCGTGGTCGTGGCATCACTGGCACCCGGAACATAGGAGAAGTTCTCATAGATCCAGTCCGACATCATCAGGATCTGATCACCGCCGGTTTTGGAGCCGAATTTGCGCATGGCGTAAGTCGTCAGGCGGTCGGACTCGCAATAGCGGCTCGGGAACAGAAAGCTGATGACATCCGATGGCAATTCCCGGCGCGGTGGCACCTGCAATCCTGAAATACGGATCGGCTCGCGCACCACATCGACTTCAGCTTCATAGCGGATGCGCGTTTCACCGCGCGCTTCCATCCATTGGCGCCGTCCTGGTGTGCCATGCTTTTCCACACTGCGCAGTCGAGAGCTGTCTCCAGCGACCGTCAGCCGATCATTGATCAGGATCTGGTCGAACATCGGAATGGCTTCCACGGCGAGCAGGACATCAGTGGGCTCCGCCAGATAATAGTCGAGCTCGGCCTTGATCTTTACTCGCATTGCGGGCGCCCCTCCGTTTCCATTGGCAGATTAACATGACTTTATGACAGGCTAATCAAGGCAGATGGCCCCCATCCCCTCAGTCTCAAGGTGTAAGGGCTGATCTTTTTTGTGCAGCTGCGAAAAATCAGGAAACTGCCCGTTATCTGGGCGTTTAGCGCGCAGATGAAACGTCTTCAGACAAGGAAAACCGGTCTCGTTCATCCGGTGCAGGAATATAGCACTGGTCACGACGCCCGAAGATCCGATAGCGGTTCCTGGCAATGAGCCGATACGCCCAGTCTCGAACGGGGCGCGGCACAAACCGGAAGAGTTTCAGATACCGTGCAGCGCCGCCAGAACGATCAAACAGCGCAAAAACGGCATCGCTCTGCGTGTAGGCTTTGCCATCCTCGATATAGATGAAGGATTTGGGATTTTCCGGATCAATACCATGCGTAGCCGAAAGCGCCCTGCCCTCCGCTGATAGAATATCCACGAAACGGATCGGTGGATCAGACCGGTCATGGCGCAGCACGTATTGCACGGCGCCTGAACACAGAACGCAAACGCCGTCATAGACATATATCGGAGCCTGTTCTGTCATCACAAATCCCTCCGGTTAGCTCCGGTCGGTGTCTTCTTCCTCATAGTGGGACATGGCGCGCGTTTCGCTCGCCCCGACATTGATGCCCATCGTGTCTGCACCTGCTTCCAGAAAGTCTCCCAACAGCGGAATGCCCGCCAGATACTCGGCAACATTGCCATTGTCGCGTTCCGCAGCGAGATCGAGTGCCTTTTGCCACTCGCTGGCATCGAAATCACCGCGTCCGACCCAGACCAGCGCAATCAGAGCTTCCTGCTGATCGACGGACAGGCTCTCAATGGTATCGGACAGGATTTGCAGAGCCGGATTATCATCCTGATCCTCAAGGACAGAGACCTCGCGGTCATCAGCATCGTTGGAGCCTTCATCTTCATCTGATTCCGGCATGACAGCGTCATAGCTCTTCGCTTCCAGAATGATGGCGGCCAGCGTGTCTTCGGACATGCCAAGGTCAATGTCCGGGGTTCCGGTATCAATCGTCTTCATGATGGGTGCCCTCCTCGGCCGATACATCTTTTTTTCTCACTGGAGCATGACGCAGGGTGGTTCACCTGTCATCCGGCCTTGAGGTCGCAGGCAAGAAAGCTTGACCTCGCCGTCACGCTTGGAGATACCCTCCTGACCGTCTCTTAATCCTGTTTCATCATCGCCTGAATGACACTTTCATCCGTTTTTTCTGCACTTCGCCTGATGATCGCCGCTATGGCCATCACCATGCTGGTGTGCGCGCCGGGCATTGAAGCAAGCCATGCTGAGGCGACACCGGCAGAGCTGTGTGAAACAGAGATCTCGAACACGGCCGACCTGCATGATGAAGACGAGCATCAGGGGCATGACCATCATGCTCATCAGTGCGGCACCTGTCATTTCCATATGATCCGACGTGATGTGCTGAGCGGAATACTCGTCCCTCGGCCAACGCAGCTGGTTCGCCTGGACGGCTCTGTGCGGCTTGCATCACGTCCGCCGGAAAGCCTCTATCGCCCACCACGCACCTGAAATGTCTGAACCGGCAGCGCCTGTTGCGCTGTCAGATTTTCCATTCATTTCAGGAATTTATACATGTCCGAACTTTATCGGGGCACAGCGCTCGCGCTGCTTCTTTCCATGCTGGCTGCAACACCGGCCCATGCGCAGGAAACCGTGTCAGAAACGGCTGACCATGCCGCACATGACGATCAGGATGGTCATGACGACCACGACGACCATGACGATGATGAAGCCACGCTCGACCGCGTCATCGTCACCACCACCCGGTCCGGCCGAATGGCACAGGATGAACCCATGCGGGTGGAAATCATCAATCAGGAAGAGATTGAAGAAAAAGCGATCATGCGCCCGGGCAATATCGCGACCCTTGTGAATGAAACCGGCGGTGTGCGGGTTCAGGTGACATCACCCGGCCTTGGCGCTGCCAATGTGCGCATTCAGGGGCTTTATGGGCGCTATACGCAGATACTGTCAGATGGTTTGCCGCTTTATGGCGGACAATAGCTCGGCGTGCTTCAGATCCCACCAACCGACCTCGGACGGGTCGAAGTGATCAAAGGCTCTGCCTCTTCACTCTATGGCGCATCTGCGCTTGGGGGCGTGATCAATCTGATTTCCCGGCGCCCCGGCGGGGAAGCCAATGGCGAGGTGCTTTTCAACGTCACCTCTCGCGATGGCCAGGACCTGACCGCGTATGGCGAAACACCGATCACCGATCAGCTCAGCACATCTCTGACCCTCGGGGCGCACCGTCAGTCTCTGGAAGATTTCGATCAGGATGGCTGGATTGATATGCCTGCCTATGAACGCTTCACGGCCAGACCACGCATTTTCTATGATGACGGCAATGGGACCAGCCTTTACGGCACACTCGGCTTCATGACCGAGCAAAGAGAAGGTGGCACGCGGGATGGCAGAACCGTACCGGACGGAACAGCCTTTCCGCTCGATCAGGACTCAACGCGCGTCGATGGCGGCCTGATCGGACGGAAAGAATTCAACACTTATCTGTCCGGTCAGGTACGCGCGTCAGCGATGGTACAGGATCACGAACACGTCTTTGGTGATGTTGTCGAAGACGATAAACACGAGAGTTATCTGTTCGAGACCTCACTGACCGGCGATGGCGATAAAATGAACTGGGTGCTGGGCCTTGCCTGGCAATCTGATCAGTATCAGTCAGACGCCTTTCCAGTGTTCGACTACACCTATGATGTGCCGGGTGTTTTCGGTCAGGTCGACTATGATGTGACAAGCGACCTGTCCATGTCACTCAGCGCGCGTCTGGATGATCACTCCGAATTCGGAACGCAGCTCAGCCCCCGGTTTTCCGTGCTCTACCGGCCCGGAAACTGGACCATTCGCGGCTCCATCGCCGAAGGTTTCTTCGCGCCAACACCATTCGTGGAGGAAATTGAAGCCGCAGGGCTTTCCCGTCTGGAGCCTTTGTCTGATCTGACCGAAGAAACGGCCCAAACGGCTTCTCTCGACGTTGGATATCGTACAGGCCCGATTGAGCTGAATGCGACCCTGTTTGCGTCCGATGTTGACAATGTCACCGAACTCGAAGCGGTGGCCAGCGATCGGGTTCGCCTGATCAACACGGAAGGGACGACCGAGATCCGGGGCACGGAGCTTGTCGCGCGCTATGTCTGGAATGACTTCAAACTGACGGGGAGCTATCTCTACACCGACGCAAGCGAGCCGGGAGAGACAGACCGGGAAACCCTGCCACTCACGCCGGAACATACCGCAGGCATGGTGGCGATGTGGGAACGCCATGGCGAATTCCGGCTGGGACTTGAGATGTATTATACGGGCGAGCAGCGCGTCGCAGATAACCCCTATCGCTCGGTCAGTGAGCCTTATCTCGATATTGGCATACTGGGAGAGATCACCATTGGCCCGGCGAGCTGGTTCATCAATGCGGAGAACATTCTGAATGTTCGTCAGACGCGCGAAGACCCGCTTTTGCTGCCAATGCGTGCTGCACATGGCCAATGGACGACCGATATCTGGTCCCGAAATGACGGCTTCATTGTGAATGGCGGCGTACGTCTTCGCTTTTAGTTGCACGTCTCAAAGACGAAGCTCGCCGGTCGCCCCGGCGAGCTTTCTTTATCGCCTGCTGCCTGGTCCTCACCATGCGCGGATCGGCGATTGACATGATTTGTGTCGCTTGTTTGTAAAACTGCCCCCTTTGAAACCGTTCACCTCGCGCTAAACTGGCCGCGGGACACATTCGCGAACTTGAGGGGACAAAATGGGCTCGCGCACTTTCGATATGAATTATCGCCCGGATTATAATCCGCGTGCCTTGTTTGGCGAGCTGGCTGAGGGGCGAAGTTGTAGTGACTGCGCGGTCTGCTGCACGGTACTTGAGGTCAGCACACCGGAACTTAAAAAGCCTGCAGGCAAGACCTGCGAGCATTGCACCGGATCTGGCTGCGCTATTTATGAAGACCGCTTTCCCGTCTGCCGAACCTGGTTCTGCCTCTGGCGCTTTATCGGAGCCATGCCGGACGAAGCCCGCCCGGACCGATCCGGCATCTTGTTCGGACTGGCGCATCCCGAAGATCCACCTCACCCATTCGCCAAGACCTATATTCGCGCCATGGCGTTTGAAGATGAAGCCGCTTTCGAAACCGAACTGGCGCAAGACCTGATCGCCATGTTCGGTCAGGGTGATTTGCCCGTATGGATATCCACCTCTGACAGCGACCTTTTCCTCGTCCACCCGGCCACCGAAATCGTGGATGTGGTGTTGGGCAAGACCAAGCCAAAAAGCCGACAACAAAAGAAGGACGCCAAAGCCTGGGAGGCTGGCGTCCGTCAGCATCGATAGTTAGAGCGTCCGCTTACTTGCAGGTCGGCTCGCCTTTATAAATCTCGATCATCCCGTCCCTGGTCTTGAAGATCGATTTGATGCTCTCTCCATCGATGTCAGGAATTTTAAGAAAGGCACCTGCTTTGGTGGTATAAAACTCCGTGCCCTTCGGGAGTCTCTCTTTAAGATTATAATTGGGCGGAGGTAATTTCATAAATGAGTTGTCATCGCTCGCAAGCGCGTTGCCCTCTTTGGAAGAAAGGTCCTTCACGGAAATTTTCTTCCCCGTCGGCTTGAACTCATAAACCTGTTTGCCAAGGCGGCATTTTTCATCGGCATGAGCCGCCGCAGGCATCAAAGCCAGCACCGGTGATACCAGTGTTAAAAGTAATTTTTTCATCTGCGTCCCCTTAGATGCGTGATTGGCATACGCGTCCCTTCATATGCCTACGGCGAAGTTTAGATCACTCATCCTCATTTGACCAGCTCAAGTCTCAGTTGAAGATGCGCGGATGGCTCCAGCGGCCATGGCCGTGGAGATGCAGTGTAGCTGGCGTTCCATGGGAGTAACCGGAACGATGAAAATGGGACCGGACGATATCGCCATCAGGGCCTTGAGAACAGATTTTTGTTGCATCCGGGAGTTAGACGGACGCGAGAGTTTGGGATTGATCTGCTTACCGCTTCGAAAAAACGGTGCAGATCGGATTTGGCCTGACGGCGTATATCGCCCGCAATGCGTATCGACACAGGTCATCTGGTTCCGACAAGGCAGATTAAGGGTGCTGGAACCACCCGGCTATGCCGCTTGAGCCTCTCAGTTGTGTCTCGACCGATCAGACGGGCCTGGCAGGGCCAGCCTCGGTGATCAACATTGCCTGCAGAAAGGAAACCTTCCGGATCGGCCCCGTCTTTCTGCATCCGGTGATTATGCGGGATCTTAGACGGTGTGGGATGAGTTAAGCGGCTGAGCCGTGAAATACTCACAGAAGAAAAACATTCCTACAACGAACAAAAGGGAGGATTTTATATCCTTAAACTCTCTTTTGAATGACTCAACGTTGTAAAATCGCCCTTTTATCCTCATCATGCTCCATCAAACTGGGACAACCTGAGCCTATGAGGCAGTCTTGAGAAAACACCCAAATTTCGTAATCAGGAGCAAATAGTGCTTACTGAAACTGCTCTATGGAAAACTGAACTTTCTTCGCTGAAAACAAACCTGCTTTCTGTAAGCATCGCTGACGATGAATCCGTCCTTTTCTCTCTAGAACGGTCTTTGTACTACTCAGCACTTGTCGTCCGGAAATTGCTCGAGAATCGAAGACTGACGGATAAGCTGGCGATGCATGAACTATCGGTCAGCGTTTTCAGGGCCCGCCCTGAAAACGTTTCAGAAGTTATTCGAACAGCAACTCGTTATTTTGAAATCGGAAAAGATTTCGACGAGAATCCAGAAAATAAGATACGCCTAAAATTATCGAAAATTTGCAGTGAGATAATACACAGCTTCGCATTAATTTGGGCACTAGATGAATCTGGATCAATAGATAGCGTAATTGTAAGCTCGCATATAAATCAGAACGATCGAGCAATATTACTATCGCTGAGCGATTGGGAAACAATTCTTCAATCGATTGTGGACGACGAAGTACTGGAGGTAGATGTCCGCAGAGATAGTAAGACAGGAAAAGTAGTCCGACGTAACTTGTAGAGCCAACCAAAAAAGAAAGGCGACAAGCTATGGATTTGGTAGATTACTATGACCATGAAAAATAGATATTTTTTAATGCATTAAAAAAGGCGGCCCGAGGGCCGCCTTCAAAGTCATGTGTTCTGGTTCCCGGATCAAGTCCGGGATGACAATCAGGTATCCAGGAAGCTGCGGAGCTTCCGACTGCGGGATGGATGCTTCAGCTTGCGAAGTGCTTTCGCTTCGATCTGGCGGATCCGCTCACGCGTAACCGAGAACTGCTGACCGACTTCCTCCAGCGTGTGGTCGGTGTTCATGCCGATACCGAAACGCATCCGCAGAACGCGTTCTTCACGCGGCGTGAGCGAGGCAAGCACACGGGTCGTGGTTTCACGCAGGTTGGACTGGATCGCGGCATCCACCGGCAGAAGCGCAGATTTGTCCTCGATGAAGTCACCGAGGTTTGAATCTTCGTCATCACCAATTGGCGTTTCGAGCGAAATCGGCTCTTTCGCGATTTTCAGAACCTTACGGATTTTCTCCAGCGGCAGACCAAGCTTTTCAGCCAGCTCTTCCGGTGTTGGCTCGCGGCCAATCTCGTGCAGCATCTGACGCTGTGTGCGGACGATCTTGTTGATCGTCTCGATCATGTGCACCGGAATACGGATCGTGCGTGCCTGGTCCGCAATAGAGCGGGTGATGGCCTGACGGATCCACCAGGTCGCATAGGTCGAGAATTTGTAACCGCGACGGTACTCGAACTTATCAACCGCTTTCATCAGGCCGATATTGCCTTCCTGAATGAGATCCAGGAATTGCAGGCCGCGATTGGTGTATTTCTTCGCAATGGAAATCACGAGACGCAGGTTCGCCTCGACCATTTCCTTCTTGGCGATGCGCGCTTCGCGCTCACCCTTCTGGACGGTCTGAACAATGCGACGGAAGTCATCAATCGGAACGCCGATTTCCTGCGCCGTGTCAGAGATCTCCGCACGCAGCTCTTCGATCTTGGCAATCTCGGCGACGACAAAGCGTTCCCACTTTTTCGAGCGGCCTTTGACATCGGAAATCCATTCCGGGTCAAGCTCGTGGCTGAGATAGGAATCAAGGAAGTCCTTGCGCGGTACGCCATGCGCATCCGCCAGACGCATCAGCTTGCCTTCAAGGCCCATCAGGCGCTTGTTGATGGCATAGAGCTGCTCAACCAGCGCTTCGATACGCGCATTGTTGAGGTGCATTGTCTTCAGGTTTTCGATGATGTCGTTCTGAATTTGATTATAGCTTTTCAGCTCGTCCGTTGTCAGGCCTGTGCCTTCCATACGACGGGTGATCAGCGTTTCCTGAAGCTGACGGAAGTTCGCGAAGTCGCCGGCAATCTCGTCGAGCTTGCTGGTCACACCGTCGCGCAATTCCGCTTCCATGGCCGACATGGACATGGCTGCGCCTTCGTCCTCGTCTTCCTCTTCACGTTTGCGCTCGCCGTCTTCGCCCTCTTCTTCAGAGTTTTCAGACTCTTCTTCCTCGTCCTCTTCTTCCTCTTCCGGCTCTGGCGGCGGGTTTTCCGCGCCATAAGTCGCTTCGAGGTCGATGATGTCACGCAGCAGAACACGCTCGTTCACGAGCTCGTCGCGCCAGACCATCATGGCTTCAAAGGTCAGAGGGGATTCGCAAAGACCGCGGATCATCGCATCACGGCCAGCCTCAATGCGCTTGGCAATCGCGATCTCGCCTTCACGGGAAAGAAGCTCAACAGAGCCCATTTCGCGCAGATACATGCGTACCGGGTCATCGGTACGGTCTGAACCACGCGCATTGCCCTTGGTCGTGGTGACGGCTTTCGAACCGGAGACCGTGGCGAGTTCGCCCTTCTTCTCGGTTTCTTCTTCGCCTTCCTCTTCGGAATCGACCACGCTGATGCCCATTTCAGAGAGCGTGGACATGATGTCCTCGATCTGATCCGGGTTCGTTTCGTCTGACGGCAAAACCTTGTTAAGCTCATCATGCGTGATGTAGCCACGGGTTTTCGCCTTCTTGATAAACTTCTTGACGTCAGCATCTGTAAGGTCCAGCACCGGGCCGTCTTGTTGCTCGGCTTCTGCGGCTGGTTTAGCTGAGGCTTTGCTCATTCAGTCTCTCTCCAGATCACAGGCATGGTTGCAGCCTGCGGGCTCAACGGCCCATTTTTCTCTTTACGATCTCGTCAAAGGCGTTAAGTGCATCACGTAGTCCGGAACGGTGTGATTCACTTCCGATATCCTGATCATCACCTCTGGTCAGATCCCTGATTTCTGTCTTCAACCGTGCCTTCAAACTGACACGACTGTTTTCAATCGACACTCCCGCGGCATTGCGTCCAAGCCGTTCTTCATCCTGAGAAAGTTCATCCACTGCGCAGAACCGCTCCAGGGCACTTAGCCAGTCCTGACCCTCTGGAGATGCGGGGTCGAGCGGGGATCCAGTCGGTTGTGTGCGCAATAATTGGATAGCGTCATCTTTCCCAAGATGTCGTAAATGGCTTGTCAAGCCGGTTCGGTCAACCTCTTCACCACTTTCAATTAGGTCAAAAACCGCATCTTTCAATGATGAGACTGCAGGATCAGGGAATCTGGCAATGGCCAGACGCTCTAATCCGCTTTCCAGCAAAGCTGGCGAATCAATCATTCTGGTGAGGATTCTAAGGCCCCGGGCATTAACATTCGGTTGCAGAGGCTGGGTCGCAGCGCGCCCCGGCGCAGCGCCGGGTCTCCCGCCTGCACCACCACCGCGACGCAGCTGAAACATATGATTGCGCAGCCGCTGATGCAGTTCGCGGCCATAGGCTTTTTTCACACCGTCATGAACAATCTGGCCGGTGGCCTGATCAAGGCGCTGTTCGAAACCAGCCTGACGCTCCGGTGTATCGAGCGGATGGGCGATCAGCTCGCGTTGCCAGAGCAACTCAACCAGCGGGCTCGCCTTTTCCAGGACCTCTTTCATGGCGCCCTTGCCGCGCTCACGGATCAGATCATCAGGGTCCAGACCGTCCGGCAACATGGCAAAGAACAAAGATCGCCCCGGTTCCAGATGGGGCATGGCGCGATCCACCGCCTTATGCGCTGCACGCACACCGGCTTCGTCACCATCAAAACAGAGAATGGGCTCACCCCCGACCTTCCAGATGAGGCCCAGCTGATCTTCCGTCAGCGCCGTCCCGAGTGGTGCCACCGCGTATTCGAAACCTGCCTCGCAAAGTGCGATGACATCCATATAGCCTTCACAGACGATCAGCCCTTCCCGGTTCGCCATGGCCGCTGCCTCCCGGGCGCGTTTATAGCGATAAAGCTGGTGGCCTTTGTGGAAGAGTTCGGTTTCGGGCGAGTTCAGATATTTCGGCTTGGCATCCTTTTCGAGCGCCCGGCCGCCAAAGGCGATCACCTTTCCGGTCGTGTCCTCGATTGGAAACATGAGCCGCCCACGAAACCGGTCGTAAGGCTCCTTGCCATTATCGGGTCGGATGATGAGACCCGCCGCCAGCATGTCTTCTTCGCGCGCGCCCTTGCCTTTCAGAAACTCCTGAAGGTGGCGCCAGCCATCGGGTGCGAAACCAAGCCGGTATTTGCCCCAGCTTTCCGGCTTCAGACCGCGTCCATCGAGATAGGCCCGCGCTGCGCTGCCTTCCGGGCCGCGCAATCGGTCTTCAAAATAGGCGCAAGCAGCTTCACAGACATCCAGCAGACGTCCCCGGCGAGACCGTTCAGCCCGGTCCTGGGCTGTGTCCTGCGGCAGATCCATGCCCGCTTCACCGGCAAGGCGCTCAATCGCTTCGGAAAAACCAAGCCTTTCGGTTTCCTGCAGAAAAGAAATGACATCGCCAAACTTGCCAGAGGAAAAGCACTTGAAGAATTGCTTCTGGTCATTGACGTAGAAGCTGGGCGTTTTCTCCGCAGTGAACGGCGAGAGCCCGACCCATTCCTTGCCCTTTTTGGTCAGTTTGACCTTGCGCCCCACCACATCCGAAATCCGGATACGGGACTTCAGTTCATTGATATAGCTTTCGGAAAAACGCGGAGCTGCCATTGCAGGAGTTTACATTTTTTTGAGGATGATTCCAGCGGTGATTACCGCTGACGCGCCGTGTTAATCTAGTCTCTGGGGATTGTTGTTGGCAGCGGGACAGACCGTTTCCGTCTCCGGTTTGATCTTGCATATTCACTCTGATAGGCGCGGCGCTGTTTGGTGACTTCGTAAAGCACAATGCCGGAACTTGTTCCGAGGTTCAGACTCTCCACCAGGCCGAACATCGGAATGGCCACGCAAAACTCGCTCTGCTCTACGGCCGCTTCGCTGATACCGCGCGCCTCATTGCCGAACCAGACCGCCAGTTTGGCCATTTCGGTAAAATCGCACTCATCGAGATAATAACTCGCTTTGCCTTTAACATGCGGCGAAGTCGCGACAGATTTGTATCCGTTGGAACGCAGATGATCGAGACAGTCCTGCGTGCTGTCGAACCGTTTCACAAACGTCCATTTGCTTGCAGCGACCGAAACCTTGGAAAGAGATTTCCGTTCACGAATATCCTGCCAGTCATCCGGCAGAGATTTTCGCGAGTCCACGACGTAGACTTTCTCAACGCCCATTGCGTTTACATTGCGGATAACTGTTGCAATGTTTCGAAAGTCTGTCGGTTCTTCGAGAACAGCGACGAGGTTTTTACATCGAAACGGCTTGATTTCGTCGGCGCGCTCACGAAGCGTTTTCCGCCCTGTATTCGGTTCGGTATTTTCCATCATTATATAAGACTATCAAAGGCCGGCCTGATCAATCTCTTCAAGAAATTCGCAACTGCTATCGGCATTTAGAAACATCCATAAAAAGCTGTTTCTGATCCGCCAACGACAGGACAAAGTCCAGCGGTGATTACCGCTGACACGCCGTGTTAATCTAGTCTCTGGGGATTGTTGTCGGCAGCGGCACAGACCGTTTCTGTCTCCGATTTGATCTTGCATATTCACTCTGATAGGCGCGGCGCTGTTTGGTGACTTCGTAAAGCACAATGCCGGAACTTGTCCCGAGGTTCAGGCTCTCCACCAGGCCGAACATCGGAATGGCCACGCAAAACTCGCTCTGCTGTACGGCCGCTTCACTGATACCGCGCGCTTCATTGCCGAACCAGACCGCCAGTTTGGCCATTTCGGTAAAATCGCACTCATCGAGATAATAACTCGCTTTGCCTTTCACATGCGGCGATGTTGCAACGGATTTGTATCCGTTGGAACGCAGATGATCGAGACAGTCCTGCGTGCTGTCGAACCGTTTCACAAACGTCCATTTGTTGGCGGAACCTGACGTTTTGGAGAGGGCTCTTGTCTCTCGCATTTCCTGCCATTCATCCGGCAACGCGCCTTGCGGATCAATGATATAGACTTTCTCGACGCCCGATGCGTTCACATTGCGGATAACCGTTCCGATGTTGCCGATGTCGTTTGGCTCTTCAAGCACCGCTATGAGATTTTTACACTGAAAAGGCTTGAGTTCCTTCACGCGCGACCGCAGTGACTTTCGCGACTTTTTTGCGTCGCTATCATCGTTCATGAATGGCTCCCCAAACGCTCGACATAGTCAATTTCGGCCAGGTATTTTTTCTTCTCCGCATCTGATAGAAACGCCCCAAGAAAGCTGTTCCTGGCCAGCCCGATCATTTCATCCGCACTCATGTCGAGTGCCTCTGCAATCGCAAGATAGTTGTCATTGATATAGCCGCCAAAATAACTGGGATCGTCAGAATTCACGGTCACAGAGACCCCTGCCCGGAGCAGGCCTGCCAGCGGGTTATCGTTCAGATCCGGCGTGACGCAGAGCCGCTGATTGGATAGCGGGCACATGGTAAGCGTCAGCCCTCTGGCTTTGATTTCTGCCAGAAGTGCCGCATCCTTGGCCGCTGCATTGCCGTGATCGATCCGGTCAATCTGTAACAAGTCAAGCGCTTCCCAGACATAGGAAGGTGGTCCCTCCTCACCTGCATGCGCCACGAGTTTCAACCCTTTGCTTCGCGCCCGTGCAAACACACGTTCAAACTTGGAGGGCGGGTGACCGAGCTCTGAGCTGTCGAGCCCAATTCCATCGAGCCGATGAAGATGTGGGTCTGCCACATCCATCAGCGCAAAGGCATCATCTTCCGGCAAGTGACGCAGAATACACATGATCAATCGATAGGATATGCCGCGTGAGGCTTCGCCTTCTTTCAGGGCGCGCTCAACACCATCCAGCACGGTCTCGAAATCCACACCCCGCTCCATATGCGCCTGTGGATCAAAGAAGATCTCGACATGGCGAACATTGTCTTCGGCAGCGCGCGCCAGATAGGCCGCAGTGAGGTCGTAGAAATCCTGTTCGGTCTGCAAGACCGCCATGCCCTGATAATAGAGGTCCAGAAAATCCTGCAGATTGGAGAAATCATAGGCAGCGCGGATTTCGTCGACGCTGGCGTATGTCAAACTGACGCCGTTTCGCTTGGCCAGTTCGAACATCATGTCCGGCTCAAGCGAGCCCTCAATATGCAGATGCAGTTCGGCCTTTGGCAGCGCCCGGACCAATGTTTCCAGCTGGCTCATGCAATCCCCTTCTTTCTTTCTGCCTTAGCACGACTTCGCAAAAAGAGGGGCAGAGATATCCGGTGTTCCGCTGACAGAACAGGAACGTGATCTCAAAAACTTTGCAATTCGGTGAGACTTCCCATTTAAAGGCCAGTCTGACCTGTAAGCCGAATGCGAAGATTATAATCTGACATGCCGATACGAATTCCCGATGGATTGCCTGCCCGTGACACGCTGATTTCCGAAGGTGTGCGTGTCATGTCGGAGCGCGTGGCGGTGCGTCAGGATATTCGCCCGATGCGCATCGGCTTGTTAAACCTGATGCCGAACAAGATCCGCACGGAAGTACAGATTGCTCGGCTTCTGGGCGCGAGCCCGCTGCAAGTGGAATTCACACTGGTGCGCGTGGGCGGGCATACGCCGAAGAATACGCCAGCAGAGCATTTGTTTTCGTTCTACCATCGCTGGGAAGATATTCGCGATCAGAAGTTTGATGGCTTCATCATCACCGGCGCACCCGTGGAGAAACTGGCCTTTGAGGACGTCACCTATTGGGATGAGATGAAAGCCATTTTTGACTGGACGGCGACCAATGTACATTCCACGCTGAATGTCTGCTGGGGCGCAATGGCGGCCATCTGGCATTTCCATCGCGTGCCGAAATACATTCTCGATGAGAAAGCCTTCGGTGTTTATCGCCACCAGAATCTCAACCCGGCCTCCCCCTATATGAACGGCTTCTCAGACGATTTCATGATCCCGGTCTCGCGCTGGACAGAATGCCGGGCAGAAGACGTAGAAAAGGCATCGGGCCTCGAAATTCTGATGAATTCAGAAAAGACCGGCCTCTGCATTGTGCATGAGCGCAAGGGCAACCGGCTCTATGTCTTCAATCATATCGAATACGATTCCACCTCGCTGGCAGAAGAGTATTTCCGGGATAAGGAAAGCGGCGTCGATATCCAGCTGCCGCACAATTATTTCCCCGATGATGACCCGAGCCAGCCGCCGCTCAATCGCTGGCGTTCACACGCGCATCTGCTGTTCGGTAACTGGATCAACAATATGTACCAGACCACGCCGTACGATATTTCGAAGATTGGTCTCGAACAGCACGATCCGGGTTACTGATTGGAGGCGCTGGCGCGTTTCCAGACGAGCTTTGTGACATAGACCGCGCCTGATTTTGATGTTTCCGGCGCGGTGGTGAGCTCCATCGTATCGTCATCAATAACGTTGAGCGTTCGCGTAAATTCCGTACCAACGCGCGTCGGGACAGATGCGAACTCAATCACGTGGCGGACCTGATCGCCATTGAGCTCCCAGCGTCCGGCATAGGCGAAAAATTCGGTAAAGCTGTCCGGCACCTTGTCGTTCTCGCCTCGCGCCGCCCAGTCCGGGTCCTGAAGAAACGCGCCCATACGGCCATCCGCAGTATACTGAAGCTGACCGCCCGGCGGTGTGCCGAAGGTCGGCTTTCCCTCGTCATTGCGATAATTCACGCTCGAAACCAGCGTCCAGGCACCGATCAATCCGGCCATACTCAATTTCTCCCCAGTGTTTATGACTGTCAGGCAACGAATTGCCTTGCAGCGGCGTTACCTCGTCAAAGCATTCAATTCGAAGGACGGCAAATCAAATGGATCTTATTCGCATCATTCTCGCCATTCTGCTTCCACCGCTTGGCGTTTTCCTGCAAGTCGGCATCGGCCTGCAATTCTGGATCAATATCCTGCTGACTCTGTTCGGCTATATTCCCGGCATCATTCACGCTGTCTGGGTGATTGCGAAGAAGTAATCACACACTTGCCCCATTGACCTTGTGGTCTGGTTTGCGATTCATGTCGCTAGGGAAACCGGAAACGCCAGACCATAAGGCCGACACAGAGGGGCAGAACATGCTGCACAAAAATCCGCGCGCAGACCTGGAAACGCATCAGGTCACAAATCAGCCCAAACCCTTTGCCGGACACGATCTCTATGCAATTGATCCGGCCCTAACCGATGCTGTGAAAGCGCGCGGCGGCGAACAGCATGCTGCTGAATTTTCTGAGTTTGGCACGAAATGCGGCGCCGAGGAGACTCAGGACTGGTCTTGCCTCGCCAATGAGAACACCCCAAAACTGAAGAGCTTTGACCGGTATGGCCACCGCCTGGACGAAGTGGAGTTTCATCCGGCGTATCACACGCTGATGGCACTGGGCCTTGATTCCGGCGTGTCCGCCGGCGCCTGGACGCGCGACGCGGCTGGGCATGTGCACCATGGCGCCATGATGATCCTGATGAGCCAGGCCGATCCCGGCGTGACCTGCCCAATGTCAATGACCTATGCCTGTGTCGGCGCACTGAAATCAAACCCGGAACTCGCACAACTCTGGACGCCGCGCGTTCAGGCCTCGAGCTATGATCCGCGCTTCATCCCGGCCCATGAAAAGACCGGGGTCACAATCGGCATGGCGATGACAGAAAAGCAGGGTGGTTCGGATGTACGCGCCAACTCGACCCGTGCTGAGCCGACCGCAGACGGCGGGTATATTCTGACCGGTCACAAATGGTTCTGCTCAGCCCCGATGAGCGATGCGTTTCTGACCCTTGCCTATACCGAACAGGGCATGACCTGCTTTCTGGTGCCACGCTGGAAACCGGATGGCACCCGCAATGGCATTCACATCATGCGCCTGAAAGACAAGATGGGCGACAAGTCCAATGCCTCATCCGAGATCGAATATCATGGGGCCTGGGCACAGCGCGTCGGGGATGAAGGGCGCGGTGTGCGAACCATCATCGATATGGTCCAGCTGACACGATATGACTGTATGCTGGGGTCGACCGGCGGCATGCGAGCCGCACTGACCCAGGCGCTCTGGCACACATCTCAACGCCGTGCCTTTCAGAAAACACTTGTCGATCAGCCTGCCATGCGTGCCGTGCTTGCCGATCTCATCATCGAAAGCGAGGCCGCAACGGCGCTCGCCTTGCGCGTCGGACAAAGTCTCGACCGCGCCGGAAGCGATGAGCAACAGGCGGCCTTTATGCGACTGGCCACGCCGATCGCCAAATACTGGATTTGCAAACGACAGCCGGGCTTTGTCTATGAAGCGCTCGAATGTCATGGCGGCGCAGGATATGTCGAAGAAGGCCCGATGCCGAAACTCTTCCGCCAATCTCCGCTGAATGCCATCTGGGAAGGATCCGGCAATGTCATCGCGCTGGATATTCTCCGCGCGCTATCACGTGAGCCAGACAGTCTGGAAGCGATCATGGCGGAATTGCAGACACCCGTTGGCGCCCATCCCTATTTCGATGCCCACGCGGAATGGCTGAAAGACTATTTTCTGCCAGGCAAATTACACGAAGGCACAGCCCGGCGCTTTGCACAGGATATGGCGCTGGCTCTTCAGGCGGCAGCACTTTTCAATACGGTTCCGGGATATGTGTTCGAAGCCTTCTGCGCTCAGCGCCTGGACCCGACGCGCAAAGGCTTTCTCTACGGGGACATGAATGCGGATGTTGATCAGGCCAGACTGATTGAACGCGCGTTGGCCCCGATGAGCTGAACCAAATCAGCTATTCGACGAGCGATTTCTTGACCAGCTTGTTTGCTTTGCGCGTATCGAGACAATCAGAATAGCGGCTCTTCAGCTCGCTCATGCAACGGCCGAGATCTTTCAGGCCGTGCGCATCAAGGTCATTGATGACGTTATCGACGGCTTCTGAAAGCGCCTCGCCTTCCAGAGGCTTTGGCAGATAGCGCTTTATGACTTCTGCTTCGTCCTGCTCGCGGCTCGCCATTTCAATGCGTCCAGCGTCTTCATAACGGGCAGCAGAATCCTCGCGCTGGCGAACCATCAGTTCCAGCACGTCCCGAATGACCGTGTCATCGCAGCCACTGCAATGATCATGCGCGCGTGCTTCGGCGTCGCGATCATGCACAGCACACAGAATCAGGCGCAGGGTAGATGCTTCAATCGAAGCATCTTCGGCTTGTTCGGCAGTGGCCAGATCCGCTTCAAGACGGGCGCGCAATCTGGGTTCAAGAGAAGTCGTAGCAGTCATACAGAAAAGAATTCGCGCTTATTCACTTGGTTTCGGTGGCACGCAACACAATCTCGTTCTTTGGGCGCTTGACGCGAGACGCTGGCAGCATTAGGCCTCGCGCGTTTGCCCGATGACACCCTGGTCATCAACACAGCATAAGGATGCCGTATTATGCCTTTCCTAACGGATGATCAAGAGTTGATTGAAGCTTCCGGAGCGCTGGTTCTTGCGACGGGAGAGGTGTTCTTCGGATACGGATGTGGCGCAGTTGGTGCAGCGCCTGCAGAAATCTGTTTCAACACCGCTGTCACCGGCTATCAGGAAATTCTCACCGATCCATCCTATTCCGGCCAGATCGTTGTTTTCACCTTCCCGCATGTCGGCAATGTCGGCTCGAACAGTGATGACCACGAAGAATCGAGCCCGCAGGCAGCACGCGCGGCACGCGGCGCCATCATGCGCGCGCCGATCACATCCCCTTCGAACTGGCGCGCTGTGGATCACTTCGACGCCTGGATGCGCAAGAAAGGTATTGTCGGCCTGACCGGCATCGACACCCGCGCCATCACACGCCGCATTCGCGAAACAGGCATGGTCAACGGCATTATCGCCCATGCCGAAGGCGAAACGATCAAGATTTCGGACCTGAAAGAACAGCTGGCAGGCTTTGCTGGTATTGAAGGCACAGACCTCGCCGCCGAAGTTGGCCCGCTCGCGCGCTATTCGCATACGGAACGTAATTGGGAGCGCGAGGCCGGTTACGCACCGATGGGCGACGAAAAATATCACGTCGTCGTTCTGGACTATGGTGTGAAGAAAAACATTCTGCGCAATCTTTCAGAGATCGGCGCGCGATGCACCATCCTGCCCGGCAAGTCGACCGCTGAGGATGTGATGTCACTCAATCCGGACGGTGTTGTGCTTTCAAACGGTCCAGGCGACCCGGCCGCGACCGGCGTCTATGCTGGCCCGGAAATCAAGAAGCTGATCGAGTCCGGCATTCCACTGCTCGGTATTTGTCTCGGCCACCAGATGCTGGCACTCGCGCTGGGCGCAAAAACCATGAAAATGCCTCAGGGCCATCATGGAGCGAACCACCCGGTGAAGGATCTGGAAACCGGCAAGGTCGAGATCGTCTCAATGAACCATGGCTTCACGGTCAATCCGGACACGCTGCCGGAAGGTGTCGAGCAGTCTCACGTATCTCTGTTTGATGGCACAAACTCAGGTCTGCGCGTTGCGGGCAAGCCGATCATCTCGGTTCAGCACCACCCTGAAGCCTCACCCGGTCCACAGGACAGCTTCTACCTGTTCCGCCGTTTCGGCGATCTGATGGACACGCACAAAGCAAAAGTCGACGCCTAGTCGTCCTGCGGCGCGCCCTCTTCTGCGGCGCGCCAGTCTCCGCACAAGGCCTGATACAGGGTCAGCGCTGACACAGCGGCTGTCTCGGCACGTAGGATACGAGGCCCCAGAGAGACCGGAATCACGTTCTCCATTTTGCGGAGCATGCTGCGTTCCTGGGGTGAAAATCCCCCTTCCGGACCAATCAGAATAGCCGCTGAATGCGGCGGCTTGCCCATGAGCACGTCCGCCATCGGGCGAGCGCGATTATCATCACCGCCCCAGGCTGCACCTTCGTCATCGCCGCGTTCATCGCAATAATAGACATGCCTGTGATCTGTCAGGCTGGACATCAGCTTGATCAGGGAAAGCGGCTCCTGCACGCGTGGCATGTTGAGCCGTTCCGTCTGTTCGGCTGCTTCCATCGTCAGTCGCTCGAGGCGATCTGTACGCACGCGCTCAGCCTGCGTGTATTCGGTGATTACCGGCTGGATGACCTCCACACCAAGTTCGGTCGCTTTTTCGACAACGAAGTCCGTCCGTGTCTTTTTCAGCGGCGCAAAATAGAGATGAAGATCGGTGAGCACGCCCTGACGTCTGGTCTGCTCATCAACCTGAAGCATGCCTGCCGTCTTGCCGAGAATTTCTTTGACACTGGCTTTCCATTCTCCATGGCGCCCATTGAACACCCGAACCGGGTCGCCGACATTCAGGCGCATCACTTTGAACAGGTATTTGGACTGGGCTTCATCCAGTGCGACCGGCGCGTCTTGCTGCAGGTCGGTCGGAACAAATAATCGAGGAATATTGCTCATCCCTCGTCCATTGCATTCATCATCTGGAAGCGCAAGAAAAACCCATATACATACAAACACAATCAGGGCAGTTCTGCTGTGCGAAACATTGGATAAACAAGGATAGCCGGATGACCGACACGGTCCGACCAGGAGACGCCCGCCAGAGCTGGGTCGATTTGCTGCCGCAAGGTCTTCAGCCCTATGCGCGCCTTGCCCGTTTTGACCGTCCGATCGGCTTCTGGCTGCTGGCCATTCCATGCTGGATGGGTACGACATTTGCGGCTCTCGATGCGGGCTGGGCACCGATTGACCTGTTCTATCTGATCATTTTCGGCATCGGCTCCATCGCGATGCGAGGCGCTGGCTGCACCTATAACGACATTGCCGACATGAAGCTGGACGCCCAGGTTGATCGCACAGCGGGCCGGCCGCTGCCTTCTGGTCAGGTGACGCTTCTCGCCGCCTGGATCTGGCTGTTCGTCCAGGTTGGCATTGGTTTCCTTGTCTGGTTATGCCTGCCCAATGCCGCCAAGCTCGTCGCCCTGTTTTCCATTCCGCTCGTCGCTGCCTACCCATTCATGAAGCGGATTACCTGGTGGCCGCAGGCATGGCTTGGACTCACCTTCAATTTCGGTTTCCCGATCGGATATGTCGCGGCAGGCGGAACTGAATTCCTATGGCCGCTGCTGTTCTATATCGGTCTCATCTGCTGGACGATCGGCTATGACACCATCTATGCCCGGCAAGATGTCGAGGACGATGCATTGGTCGGCATCAAGTCAACGGCTCGCCTGTTCGGTGACCACACCTTTGCCGCTGTCAGCGCGCTTTATGCAGTGACCACGCTGTTTGTCGGCCTTGCGCTGTCGAATGGTGGACCACGCGTTCCTGGCATCATTGTCACGCTGGCCTTCTTCGGCCACCTGGTCTGGCAGGTGACATCCTTCAAACGGTTCGGGGACCGTGCTGCACTCGATATTTTCAAATCGAACCGGGCCGCGGGGCTTCTGGTCGTGTTCGGTATTCTCGTCACAATCGTTCTGATCGGCCTCGACTGAAGCTGGCTGGCTCCGGCCTTGCATAAGCCATGGGGAGCTCTTTGATCTTTCCCATGGTGACACAGTCATGCCGCGCTATGGCGCTTCTGAACCGGAACCGAAAATCTTCACGGCAATTCTGGTCGGTTTACTGATCGGCACGCTCAGCATGCTCGCCGCCAAGGGCGTCGCGAGCTATTTGACCATGTCCAAAACCGCGAAAGTACGTCTGGCACCGGAAAAGCTGTCCCGTCTGCGTCCATTGCTCGAAGCAGAAAGCCCGTCTCTGCGCTATCGCGCTTTCAGTTCCGGCATTCAGGCGGGCACACCGCTCTACAATGCCATTATGGCTGCACAGCCTGAACTTCTTGACCATTATGAAGAGATCGCAAGCAAACAGACAGACGTGCAGTGGCGCGCCGATGTGCACTTCCGTCGTGTCTCTGAAGTTGGGCCGATCACGTCATTGCTTCGGGTGGAATATCTCTACCGAAATGCCGGTCTGCATGAGCTGAAATACGCATCTTCCATGCTCAATCGCCTGCGCGATGGCACGTTCGAACTGAGCGACCTGTTCCTGGACAATACAGCGAGCCGACTGCGTCTGAACGCCCGACTTTGTGAGGCAGTGAGCGCAGAAAAGAAGAGCCGCATCGGGGCGGTTACCTTTCGCGGGAAAGCTATTGATTGCGAAGCCAGTCCGGACTTCGATTTCATCGAAGGCCCGCCATTTGCGCTGAAAGCCAATGAACAAAGCACGCGGTTTGAAGGGATCTATTTCTACTATGAGCCAGGACGGATCGGCGCGCGCCAGGAAGGCGAGTATATTGTCTTCATCCCCATTGGTGACATCGCAGACATGATCCATCCGAACTACAGATCCTTATTTCCCAAAAATCCCGACTGAAACGAGAATCCCTTTTCCGGCACCAACGGAAATGTTAGTAGACTCTCATGACTACGATACAAAAACTGAAGCCCACCGACCTCTTCACGGCGGCAGAGTGGGCTGACCTGAGGAAACGTTCGGATGTAATGGGATTGGGCATGATCGTGCATGCCTGGGCCGTCATTGCGCTCGCCATGGCCCTGTTCGCGCTATGGCCAAATTCACTGACCTTTGTTCTGGCGATCATGCTGATTGGTGCACGCCAGCTCGGTCTGGCCATTCTGATGCATGAAGCGGCACATGGCGGACTTTCGACCAATCTGAAAGTGAATGACTGGGTCGGCCAATGGCTTTGCGCAGCTCCGGTAGGTGCTCATCTCGGCAATTATCGTGATTATCATCTGTCGCATCACAAATATGCGCAAACGATGGAAGACCCGGATATCATTCTCTCTGCGCCCTTTCCGGTTACGCGCAAATCGCTCTGGCGAAAGATCGTGCGCGACATGACCGGGCAGACGTTTTTCAAACAACGGCGCAATCAGTTTCTCAACGCGATGGGCATTGGCATCAAGCCGGGCAAAGGCCGCGAAAACCGCGCTCAGACCGCGCGCGAAGCTGTGATGCCTTTCATCATCACGAACATCATTCTGGCCGTGATCATGACGCTGGCAATTGGCTGGTGGGCATGGCCGGTGCTTTGGCTGTTGCCTCTGGCGACCTGGAACCAGCTGGTCACGCGCCTGCGAAACATCGCCGAGCATGCCTGTCTTGATGGCTCAGGCCACCCGATGCGGATCGCCCGGACCACGCGCACCAATTTCCTTGAGCGCCTGTTCATTGCGCCCTATTGGGTCGCCTATCACTGTGAACACCATATGTTCATGCACCTGCCATGCTACCGGCTTGGAAAGGCGCACAGGCTGCTGGCCCAAAAAGGCATCGACAAGGAAATGGAGGTCAAAACCGGCTATTGGTCCGTTTTGAAGCTCGCTTCGTCGAAGCCAGACGCACAGCCAGCCTGAATTAATCCACTTCGCAGGCTTTTCGCCATCCCCCGCGCGCCGTCGTGCAGCGTAGCTCAACAAAGCGCGGGAGGGTGCGCGCTAGCCATTCAGACCGCTCCTGCAGGACATAGAGTTCCGGCGGTTCAGCCTCATAGACCGTAACCCAGTCCGGGAATCGGACGTGACGGCACTCAATGGCGCCAAGCAGCTCTTCCCGGCAAACATCGTTTCGGAGAGCAACAAGCGTCAGCGCGCCATCAATCAAAGCCTGATGCACCCGCCTGGTGTTGGTCATACCGCTTTCGCCCGGCATGGAAATCTCGGTTCGCGGCGTCAGTCCCTGCGCATTCTCAATCAGGATTTCCCAGCGTTCCGCTGCGATCACGAGTTCCAGCGGCGCATCACCCGGTAACTGAGGTGGTGGCTCATCGACGTCTGGTTCGCTGAGATTACACGCCGCCAGGAACACACCAGAGGCCAGAAGAAGGGCGTGTCTGATACCCGAAATACGTTTGCTCGCCATCACGATTGCTCGATCATTCTACGCGCCCCCCTGACAAACACACGATAGCAAGGCAGACTGCGCGCATGACTGTCCTTGTTGAAATGGTTTCCGATCTCGTCTGCCCGTGGTGCTGGCTGGGCCTTCGCCGCATCAATGCCGCCATTCACGAAGTAAAAGACGAATTTGATGTCGAACTGATCTTCCGCCCGTATCAACTTGATCCCGCCATTCCGCGTGAAGGTGTTGGATACAAGGAATACATGACTCAAAAGTTTGGCGGCGTCGGTGAAACTGAGAAGAATGCTCAAAAAGATCGGTTTTCGCAGATGCGGGAACTGCTGGAGCAATATGGCGTCGAAGAAGGCATACCGTTCAAATTCTCAGGCATTGAGCGTCGCCCGAACACCATCGACGCGCATCGCATTGTCCGCTGGGCTCAGGGCCAGGGAAAAGGCATGGCGGCGAAGGAGGTGCTCTTCAACGCCTATTTCAACGATCATGAGGATATTGGCGACCATGACGTGCTCGTTCGTCTCTCTGAAAAGATCGGCCTGAACGGTCCGCTTATTAAAGACCTTCTGTCCGGAGAAGCCGATATGCAGGCGACGATGCAGGAAGAAAACGCTTTCCGTCAGCTCGGCATTTCCGGCGTTCCGACCTATATCGCGAACCGTAAGGTCGCCGCGCAAGGCGCTGAAGAGGTACGCAAACTGGTTCGTTTCCTGCGGACGGCAGAAAAAGAATACCCGCTCGAGCAGGCCGAAGACACAACACCTGGCTGATCAATTGGTCAGGAATTCCGGTTTCGCGTTATCGGCGATCACAACGGCCGTAAGCTGACCACCATAGACAGCGCCCGTATCGACATTGATACGCTGGGTATCACCGGCAACTTCCGGCATGAAGCCAACCGTGGGCGTGTGGCCATGGACTACGCACATACCAGACAACGCCTCATTACCCGCCCACTGAACCGGGTCGAAAAATCGCGGAGAGCGCGTCCACAAATGACGCTGCGCGTTACAATTCGGGTAGTCCCTCGGTTCAATACCCGCATGCACAAAGATCAGATGATGCTGCGGTATTCTGAAAATCGTTGGCAAAGCCGAAAGCCATTCAATATGGCGCTTCGGAAGGTCCGCCATCGCAGCATCAATATCGCCATCTGGCCCGGTATAGCTGCGCAGCGTTTCCCGCCCGCCATTGCGGAGCCATAAATCCAGCTGATCCAGATCCCCATCCAAGGCATCCAGCATCATCTGCTCATGGTTTCCACGCAGCGACAGAACCGTCAGCTCCGGACGATTGGCAACGCGCGCTTCGAGCGCCATGATCGCGTCGATGACGCCCTTCGAATCCGGACCGCGGTCGACATAATCTCCCAAATGGATGATCGCGATCGGTCGTCCGGGAAACGTCTGCTCATGATGGTCAAGGATTTGCTCATGCAAGGCACGCAAACGTGCAGCTTCGCCGTGGACGTCGCCAATCGCATAAAAGACCGTATCAGGAGCAAACGAGTTCATCCGGATGCATGAGGGCAGTTTCCGGGAAAATTCAAGTCAGAGCTGAACTATTCTTCTGAGATCTGCAGGCTTTCGAGCAAAACTTTACGTGATCCCAGTCTTTCTCCCACTTCTTTCTCCACACAAAGGGACGTTCGCACACCGGACAGATTTTACGCGGCAAGTCAGATTTCTGCTTTTGACGAGACATTGAGAACGCCTTTCTCACTTCCACATGAACTGGTTCAAACCCTCAAAAAGACAAATGTTTTTGTTTTGTTCTTAGCGGAATCCTGATAGCGTTTCTCTCATGAATATGCCGATTGCCACGCTGGGGCAGCTCCAACTGGATCTGATCCATGTCACCCTTGTTGCTCTTCTTCTGATCAGTCTGGTTCTGGCGTTTCGCGCCATGTCTGAAGCCAAGCGTCAACGCGCACAGGCCGACCGCGCACGGGACATGAGGGAAGAATTCAAACAGCTCGACGAGGCGCATGATGCGCTGGACCGGGAACATGCTGCCCTGCTGGCACGCTTTGAAGCCCTGGGTTCCGGCATGGACCGGGAACGCGCCGACTTTACCGCGCGCCTTGAAGCAGCAGATGAACGCGTGCGGACGCTCCAGGCGCGCCTAGACGATACAAGCAAATCGCTTGAAGCTGCACGTGTGCGCGAAGAAGAACGCAAGGCGGCCTTCGATAGCGAGCGCAAACAACTCGTTGAGCTCCGCGCCGAGGTCGAAACCAAGTTCAACGAAATAGCTCAGTCAGCCCTGTCCAAATCCCAGAAGCTGTTTCTGGAAACGGCCAATGAAACATTTGGCCGACAGAAAGAAGCAGCCGCGGGCAATCTGAAAGAGATGTTCAGTCCACTGAAAGAGGCCATTGGAAAGTTCGAAACGCGTGTCGAAACCATCGAGAAGGTCCGCGCTGAGGACAAATCCAAACTGTCCGAGCAGGTTGAAAACATCACTCGCCTCCTCTCGCAGACACAGACGGTAACCTCGAAACTCGTAAACGCCCTGTCGACCCCGCGCGGCGGCGGCAGCTGGGGCGAGGAATCCCTGCGCAATGCTCTGGAGCTTGCCGGCGTGTCGGAACACTGTGACTTTCTCGAACAGACACAGGATTCCGGATCTGGCCTGCGTCCCGACGTCGTTCTGAAGATGCCAGGCGGCCGGGAGATCGTGATCGACTCCAAGGCCGTGATGGACAATTATCTGCGCGCATCTGAAGAGACCGATGATACGCAACGCCGCCAGTATCTGATGGCCCATGCGCGCCACTTCAAAGATCAGATCAAGCGCCTCGCCAGCAAGGACTACTGGAAAGATATTGAAAACCGGGTCGACTTTGTCGCAATGTGGGTTCCGGGCGAAAACTTTTATTCAGCAGCCCTCAGCGTCGACCGGGATCTGTTTGATTTTGCAGCGCGCAACCGCGTTCTGATCGTCACGCCAGCAACGCTGATCGCACTGGCCAAGGCCGTCGCATATGGCTGGCGTCAGGAAGAAGCGTCGAAAAACGCGCTGGAAGCCGCCAAAATTGGCCGCGAACTGCACAAACGCCTGAAAACGCTGGCAGATCACGTCGAAAAAGTCGGACGCCATCTCGGCCAGTCGGTCAATGCCTATAACCGCATGACGGGATCCTATGACCGCATGGTGATGTCGCAGGCCCGCAAATTCGAGGAACTCCACCTGAATGAAAGCGGAACAACCCTTCCTGACATTCAGCTGCTTGAGGAGTTTCCCGTCAACGCCACACCGGCAAGCAATGATGACAGCGACGAGACGTCGTAAAATCTTGACCTTTCCAGTGTCGCTTCATACTTACAAACCATGGCTATTCGAGAAATTCTGACCGTTCCAAACCCGATCCTGAAAAAGGTCTCTGAGCCCGTCGAAGGCGGTGTGACCGATGAGATCCGGGCGCTTATGGATGACATGCTGGAAACCATGTATGACGCACCGGGCATTGGCCTGGCGGCGGTCCAGATTGGTGTGCCAAAGCGTGTGATCGTTATGGATCTCGCGCGCGAAGATGAAGAGCCACAGCCAAAATACTTCGTGAACCCGGAAATTCTCGAAACCGTGGAAGAGACCAAGCCTTATGAAGAGGGCTGTCTTTCCATTCCGGATTACTTCGATCAGGTGGACCGTCCGGCACGCTGCCGCCTGCGGTACCTCGACTATGACGGTAACGAAGTCGAAGAATGGGCAGAAGGCATGTACGCCGTGTGTATTCAGCACGAGATGGACCATCTCGAAGGCACGCTGTTCATTGACCACCTGTCTCGCCTCAAGCGCCAGCGCGCCGTTGAGAAGGTGAAGAAGGCCAAACGCCTGAAAACGAAAGCGGCGTAAGTTCCGTGTCTTCGTGGAAACGATGGCTTCTGGCTGTCGTTGGCGCATTTGCCATTCTGGTTCTCATTTTTCTCCTGTTTCAGGTCGGCGACTGGTCCGTCCGAAATTATTATATCGATGATTGTCTGGATCGCGGCGGCGCATGGGATTATAGCCGGGACGCCTGTCAGTTCTGATTTGTTCCGGGAATAAGCCTTTATGCGCCTCGCCTTTATGGGATCACCAGACTTCGCCGTGCCATCGCTGAAAGCGCTGATGGATGCCGGTCACGAGATCGCCTGCGTTTACAGTCAGCCGCCACGCCCCGCCGGTCGCGGGAAGAAACTCACCCCCACACCCGTTCATGCGTTTGCTGAGGCCAATGGTCTTGAAGTGCGCCACCCCGAAAGCCTCAAATCTCAGGATGAGAAAGACGCATTTGCTGCGCTTGATCTCGATGCGGCAATTGTCGTGGCCTATGGCCTAATCCTGCCGAAAGCCATTCTGGATGCACCAAAGCTGGGCTGTATCAATCTGCACGGATCACTCCTGCCACGCTGGCGAGGCGCTGCGCCGATGCAACGTGCCATCATGGCAGGCGACGAAATCACAGGCGTTCAAACCATGCAGATGGAGAAGGGCCTCGATACAGGCCCGGTTTTCCTGACCGCGACGACCCCCATTACCAACGACGATACCGCGGGAAGTTTGCATGACCGTCTCGCGGACCTCGGTGCCAAGCTGCTCGTCGAAACACTTCAAGAGCTTGAACAAAACGGCCTGGAATCCCGTCCGCAATCTGAGGACGGTGTCACCTATGCGCACAAGCTTGGCCCGGATGATACGCGGATTGACTGGAACCGTGCTGGCGAGGAGATCGACTGGCAAATTCGCGGATTATCGCCCTTCCCCGGTGCCTGGTTTGAAATCCTTCAGAATGAGAAACCGGTCCGCGTGAAAGCCCTGATGTCGGAATACCTGGCGGACCGCTCCGGCAATCCCGGAGATGTTCTGGACGATGAATTGACCATTGCCTGCGGCAAGGGCGCTGTGCGGCTCAGCCGTGTGCAGAAAGCCGGCAAGAGCGCCTGTTCGGCCGAAGATTTTCTACGTGGTAATCCTCTGACACTTGGGAGCAAAGTGCTGTGAAGCCGAAATTGCCTATCAGCATTCGCCCCGCCAAACGCGCTGACATTCAGGAGATTATGGATCTCCATGAAGACGCGTTTGATCAGGAGGATGAAGCCCGCATCGTTGAGGCGCTCGCCGATGATGGCGAGTCCCTCCTTTCGCTTGTCGCGCTGAATGAAGACGGTTGGATTGTCGGTCATATACAGTTCTTCCCGATTGAGGTGATCAATCACGACCGACCCGCAAATTTTGCTGGTTTCGGCCCTGTATCGGCCGCAAGCGAGTTGCAGAACCGCGGTATTGGCACAGCGCTCATCGAAGCGGGACTTAAGACCATCAAGGATCAGGGCATTCAGAAGGTCTTCGTGCTGGGACATCCGAAATTCTACAAGCGCTTCGGTTTCAGCCAGCAGGAAACGGTCGGTTTTGCCGCCGCCTGGGGAGGGCCTGCTTTCATGGCCTTGCGCCTGAACTCCGGTGGACCGGAATTCGGTGAACTGGTCTATCCCGCCGCTTTTGCAGAGAATTAAGCCCATGCCACGCTATAAGATCACCATTGAATATGATGGACGCCCTTTCGCAGGCTGGCAGCGCCAGAACGACCAGCCCAGCGTTCAACAGGCTCTGGAGGAAGCAGCCGCAAAGCTGGATGGCGCGCCTGTGCAGGTGCAAGGCGCGGGCCGCACTGACTCTGGTGTCCATGCTGCCGGCCAGGTCGCGCATCTGGACCTGCAAAAAGACATGCCAGCCGAAAAAGTCGGCGATGCCATCAATTATCACCTGAAGCCACATCCAGTCGCCATTCTGGCCGCCGAACGCATGCATGATGATTTTCATGCTCGCTTTGACGCCACCGAACGGCATTACCTTTACCGGATATCAAACCGGCGTGCGCCGCTGACCCTCGATCATGGTTTTGCATGGCGGGTTGGCATGAAGCTGGATGCAGAGGCCATGCATGCCGCTGCGCAGGCGCTGGTGGGCCATCACGACTTTTCGACCTTTCGAGACAGCCAGTGCCAGGCCGATAGCCCGGTCAAAACACTGAATGCCATTTCTGTGGCACGCATGGGCGAGGAAGTGCATGTGCGCTGCCGGGCGCTTTCCTTTCTGCACCGTCAGGTCCGATCCATGGTCGGATCTCTGGTCGAAGTCGGTCGCGGCAAAGAGAACACGATGTGGGTTGGCAAGATCCTCAAGGCTGCGGACCGATCCGCATGTGGACCGGTCGCACCTTCTGACGGGTTATATCTGACGCGCGTGGATTACGCCTCGAAATAGCGCGCCAACACGCCGGTATAGATATCTGCAAGCTGTTCGAGCTCAGAGATGACTGTGAACTCGTCGACCTTGTGGGCGGTCTCGTTCTTCAAACCGAGTTCGGCAACAGCGCAATAATCCTTGATGAAGCGCGCATCCGACGTTCCCCCGCCCGTCGTCAAAGCTGGCGTATTGCCTGTGACATGTTTTGACGCTTCGATTAGAATATCGGTCAGACGTCCCGGCTCAGTGTAGAAGGCTTCACCCGTCACTTTCAGATCAAGCGCAATGTCCGTTCCTGCAACGCGGATATCCTTGGCAAAATCGGTGATCTGCTGTTTCAGCATGTCGCCCGTATGATTGGTGTTGAAACGAATGTTGAATTTCGCTTCCGCCTTTGCCGGGATCACATTATGCGCAGCATTGCCGACATCCACGCTGGTGACTTCCAGATTGGAGGTCTGAAAACCAGGTGCGCCATCATCGAGATGCCAGCGGGTCAGTTTTCCAAGAAACTCCAGCAAGGCCGGAACCGGATTGGCGGCCTTTTGCGGATACGCCACATGCCCCTGCTTGCCGGTCACGACGACTTTGCCATTCAGGCTGCCACGTCGACCGTTCTTGATGACATCAGCAAGACGGCTTTCAGATGTCGGCTCCCCGACCAGACAATCGGTAAGGACTTCGCCTTCGTCATGGATAGCCTTCAGCAGCTTTTTGGTGCCATTGACCGCCGGACCTTCCTCATCCCCTGTAATCAGGAATGAGATTGAGCCCTTCGGTCTGCCATGCGTTTCAAGATGACGTGCCACGGCTGTTACGAAAGCGGCAATCTGGCTCTTCATGTCAACCGCGCCGCGCGCGATCAACTGGCCATCGCGCACCTCGCCTGCGAACGGATCAACGCTCCATGCTTCTGCATCACCGACCGGGACAACATCCGTATGTCCGGCAAAGCAGAAATTTGGCGCCTCTGTCCCGAGGCGCGCATAGAGATTGTCCACATCCTCAAACGGATAGCGTTTGCAGGTAAATCCAAGCCCTTCCAGCGCTTTTTGCAGCACGTCCAGCGCCCCTTCATCCACGGGTGTGATGGAGGGGCAGCGGATCAGATCCTGCGCAAAAGCGAGCGGGCTTGTTTTCAGATCAGTCACGCAGCAGCTCATTGATCGACGTTTTGGAGCGTGTGCGCTCATCAACGGTCTTCACGATGACCGCGCATGCGAGCGATGGACCACCTTTCGGGTCTGGCAGCGTACCAGGGACCACGACAGAGTAAGCTGGCACTTCACCATAAAAGATTTCGCCAGTTGCGCGGTTCACGATCTTGGTCGACTGGCCAAGGAAAACCCCCATGGACAACACAGAACCTTCGCGGACGATCACGCCCTCAGCGACTTCTGAACGCGCACCAATGAAGCAATTGTCTTCAATGATCACCGGACCTGCCTGAAGTGGTTCCAGAACACCACCAATGCCAGCGCCGCCGGAAATGTGGACATTCTTACCGATCTGCGCGCAGGAGCCGACCGTCGCCCAGGTGTCGACCATCGCACCGGAATCAACATACGCGCCGATATTTACATAGGATGGCATCAGCACGACATTCGGAGCGATATAGGAGCCGCGGCGCACAGCACAGTTTGGCACAGCGCGGAAACCGGCTTTTGAAAACTCTTCAGCGCCCCAGCCTTCAAATTTGGACGGGACCTTGTCCCACCAGCTGCCGCCATTTGCAGAACCGGATTGCAGAGCATTCGGGTTCAGGCGGAACGACAGAAGCACAGCCTTCTTAAGCCATTGATTGACCGTCCAGTTTCCATCTTCCGCTTTCTCTGCCACGCGCGCTTCGCCAGCATCCAGCATACCGAGCGCAGTGTTGACCGCGTCGCGGACTTCGCCCGTCGTTTCGGTGTTGATGGTGTCGCGCGCATCAAAGGCAGCATCGATCACGGTGATGAGATCGGTTTTTGTCATTCTGTTCTTTCCCAGAGTCCTAGTCGGTTTTGGCAGGATTTGCTGTCTGAGCCGCCTTTAGAAAGCTTGTGAGGCAATCAGTCAAATAATGAATGTGGTCTGCAGCATGATTTGCCCCTGCCGGACGGGCTTCAGCCGGCTCATGACTCCAATCCTTGTCGGAATGCACCAGCACAGTGGTGTAACCGAGCTCATGTGCCGTCTTCAGGTTGCGCGAGAGATCTTCAAACATGACGGATGCGTACGGATCAATCTCGTGTGTTTCATGGAAGCGGTCAAAAGCCGTGCGACTGGGCTTGGGCTGATAAGCCGTGTTCTCAATGCCGAAATGGTCATGAAACAGTCCGGTCAGCCCCAGCTTTTCGACCACACGGTCTGCGTGGCCCCGCGAACCATTGGTGAAGACGTATTTCTTACCCGGGAGCGCCTCAATCGCGCCCTTGAGCCCCTCCATCAGCGGGATCGGCGTCAGATCAATGTCGTGCACATAATCAAGGAATGGCCCCGGATCGAGCTTATGCATTGCCATCAGGCCGTTCAGCGTCGTTCCATGCTCGGCATAGTACTGTTTCTGAATGCGACGCGCGTCCTCCTTTGGAAGGTCGAGCGCTTTGGCGACGAACTCGGTCATGCGTACATCGATCTGAGCGAATAGATCGCATTCTGCCGGATATAGCGTGTTATCGAGATCGAACACCCAATGATCGACATGTGTGAGGTCTGCGCTCATTCTGTTTCGCTTTCCGGCTGTTCAACGAACTCCATATCGCGTCCGAAGATTTCAAAGACAAGCTTACCATCTTCAGGCACGTCCGTGGTGACGAAATCGACCTGATCATAGTGTTCCTGCTCACAGGTTGTCCGTCCGAGAATGGCAAACTTTGTACGCGACACGCAGAAGGCTTCATTGCCGCCGGCAAGGCGCTTCATGCCAGCTTCCGCTTCCATTTCCGCGTAGACATAGTGCTCGGTGGCCAGGAGAGATGCATCGACCACACGTTCGCAGGCCCCCGCCTCTATCGGCCACCAGCCACGGCTTTCCCAGCCTTCGCCGCGTCGTCGGCCAATCGCTGACCAGATACGCTCATCCGCACGGTTACAGATCATAAGCCCCAAATCACGGGACCGTTCGATAGCTGTCTGCTCAAGAGCATCAATCAGCTGCGAGTCATCGGTATCGGAGGGAAGGTCATGTTCACGCAGAAATTCGGCAATCGCCCCTCGCGTCCGGCGGCCAATATAACCATCGAGCGTCGTATTCTCGACGCCGGCATCATTCAGCAAGCGCTGCACACCGGCGTTGCGAGCTGTTTCCGCCGTCCATTTCTGGGTTTCCTTGAGCGTCGTCTTCCAGCGATTTCGGGACTCGATCATGATCGGTTTGAACTTGCGCGGCTCCAGCCCCATGGCTTCGCAGCTCGGCGCGCTCTCAACCGAAAACGAGCCCTGAGTATCAACACAGAACTCATAATCCCCTGCCCAGACACGCGTGCCATTGCGATGGGCTTTTGAAGATCTCGCATACAGATAATAGGGCTCAGCCTGCAAAGGCGCTGGCAGGACAACGCGGCATTCACCCGGACGAATGCGCGTCCAGCCTTCAATGATTGTGGTGGACTGGTTCGGGCGCCCGGTCGCCGCCTCGACAATCATGCTGGTCTCATTACAGACAGACCAGCCTTCTGCCGTTTGCGCGTTTGCGCTGAGCAATCCACTGATCGGCAGAACAAGAGAAGCGGTCGCCAGAGCGGCCGAAAGCAGGTGCGACAACGATTTAGGAAATAAGCGTGCCTGCGCCATGATCTGTAAACAACTCCACCAACAGGGCGTGCGGTTTGCGACCATCCAGGATCACCGCTGCCTCTACCCCTGTATCTACGGCTTTGGCAGCAGTCTCAAGCTTTGGAATCATACCGCCCTTCGCGGTGCCATCCTTGATGAGCGCTGGGACCTGATCGATCGGAAGAGAACGGATCAGTTCACCGGCCTTATCGAGCACACCTTTCACATCGGTCAGGAGCAGCAGGCGCTTGGCATTCAGCGCGGATGCAATTGCGCCAGCCGCACTATCTGCGTTGATGTTATAGCTCTCGCCATCCTTGCCGACGCCGAGCGGCGCGATCACCGGAATGAAAGGTTCCTTGGCATCTTTAAGCGCATTGATGGCAATCGGGTTCACCTTGTCCGGCTCACCGACAAAACCAAGGTCGACAATGCGTTCAATCGCCGAGTCAGGATCGATCACCGTTCGCTGAAGTTTCTTCGCTGTCAGGAGCCCCGCATCCGAACCGGAAAGACCAACGCCATTGCCGCCGGCCGCATTGATGGCCCGGACGATGGACGAGTTGATTGCACCGCCGAGCACCATGACAACAACTTTCATCGTCTCCGCGTCGGTCACACGCAGACCATCTTCAAACTGTGTGCCGATGTTCAATTGCTTGAGAAGGTCGCCGATCTGCGGACCACCGCCATGCACCACGACCGGGTTTACGCCCAGTTGCTTGAGAAGGACGACATCGCGCGCAAAGCTCGCAAACAGGGATTCGTCGACCATGGCGTGGCCACCGAATTTAATGACGACGGTTTTGCCGTGATAGCGTTGGATGAAAGGCAGAGCCTCAGACAGGGTTTTCGCCGATTCAAATCCCATATCCGGATCAGTCACTTTTCATCTCCCTTCGCGCCTAGATCAGGCTCGCGATTTCAGCCCGCAATTCCGGGATGCCTGTACCATCCTCACTGGAGGTTTTACAGACAATCGGGTGAAATGCCGGACGTTTCTTGAGCTTTTCAAAGACCTCGCGCGCCAGGCCTTCCTGTTCACTCTTTTTCAGCTTGTCGAGCTTGGTCAGCACGATCTGATAAACGACGGCTGAACTGTCGAGCAGGTCCATGACCTCTTCATCGGTTTCCTTCACACCGCGACGCGAGTCGATCAGCAGAAAGATCCGTTTGAGTGTTGGCCGGCCGCGCAGATAATTCAGCGTCAGCTTGGTCCATTGCTGGATTTCAGACTTGGACGCACGTGCGTAGCCATAGCCTGGAAGGTCGACCAGATAGAGCTGCTCGTTCAGCAGGAAATAGTTGAGCTGACGCGTCCGGCCCGGCTCATTCGAGGCGCGCGCAAGTTTCTTGCGGTTCAGAAGGGCGTTGATCAGACTGGACTTGCCAACATTCGAGCGGCCGGCAAAGGCGATCTCGGGATAGTCCGTACCGGGCAGCTGGCGCATGTCAGCAACACTCAGGACAAAGTCCACCTGTGCAGCACAAAGCAGTCGCCCGGCTTCTATCTGTTCCTCGTCAAAGCGTTCGTCTTCGCTCAACTCTTTGCTTCACCCTTGCCAAGGCGCCGATCAATAAACTTGTCGAGTTCCGTCTTCACACCATTTCGGCGCATGATGGTGTATTGCTGAAGGATCGACAGGAAGTTCGACCAGCACCAGTAGATCACCAGACCTGCCGCGAAGTTTGCGAACACGAAGGTGAAGATGATCGGCAGGAACATGAAGATCATGCGCTGCGTGTCATCCTGTGGTGGTGGGTTCAGCGACTGCAACGCCCACATGGTCAGACCGTAGATGATCGGCAGGACACCAATCGCCAGCACGGCGCCAAGGAAAGGAACGCTCGTTACCGCATCTGTCGAGATTGGCAGCAGGCCGAAGAGATTACCGATGGCCGTTGGGTCCGGCGCGGAAAGGTCACGAATCCAGAGGAAAAACGGCTCGTGACGCATTTCGATGGTCACAAAGAGCGTCTTGTACAGGCCATAAAAGACCGGGATCTGGATCAGAATTGGCAAACAACCGGCAACGGGGTTCACCTTCTTCTCGCGATACAGCTCCATGATCTGGCGCTGCTGCTCCTGCTTGTCGTCGACCGTTTCGCGGATTTTCTTCATTGGCTCAGAAAGCTCACGCATCACAGCCATGGACTTGTAAGCGCGGTTCTGGATCGGGAAGAAAATCGCTTTCACGATGACCGTCAGAATGAGGATCGAGACACCGAAATTGCCGATATAGCCATTGATGAAGGTCAGAACGGCAAAGAAAGGCTTGGTCAGCCAGAAGAACATGCTGCCCCAGTCAATCGCATCAACAAAGCGAGGGACGTTCAGATCTTCCTGATAAGCACGCAGGATCTTGGATTCCTTGGCGCCGCCATAGACACGGTTGACCGTCGTCGCAGACTGGCCCGGGCCAAGCAGAGAGACTGCGCCATCAACGCGCGCCTGAAGCACCTGACCATTGGTCCGGTTAATCGTGCGGTAGCCAATGGTGAAAGGCTGATCCTGATCCGGGATAATCGCGCCCAGCCAGTATTTATCCGTCAGACCGACCCAGCCACCGTCATTGCTGGTTTCGCTGACCGTTTCGCCTTTTCCAAGCTGCTTGTACTTTTCCATGATCAGCTTGTTGCCAGCCGCGGCAATCAGGCCCTCATGGAGAATGTGAAAGTTCGCCAGGTCTTCCGGCACACCAAACTGACGCAATACGCCATAAGGCTGAACAGACTGCTCAGTCGCAGAGGTGTTCGTGATCGTGTCCTCGAAGGTAAACATGAAGTGGTCATCCATCGTGACCACACGCTCAATCGAAAAGCCCTGCCCCTGATAAGCAAGTGTGATTGGCGTTGAAGGCGTGAGTGTCTCACCCCCGACCAGCTGCCAGTTTGTCTGCGCATCGGTAAGCGGACCACCTTCCGGGCGTGTCCAGCCGATAGACGCGTAGTAACCGTCACCGGTCCCCTGTGGCGCAAAGATTTCAACCTCGCCATCCGGGTTGCGGGCTTCTTTGTCCTCGAGGGTCTCGTAATATTCTTTCAGCTTCAGCTGATCGATGCGGGCGCCACGCAGAAGCAGGCTGCCATCCATTTCCGGGCCTTCAAACGGCACGCGGACATCTTCAACAACTGGTGTGCTCGTCTCAACAGACGCTTCGTCGCTGCCGGGGGTCGGTGTTGCCGCCTGTTGAGTGGCCTCTTCAGCAACGCGTTCGGCTTTCGCCGCTTCCATGGCTGCGGTACGCTCTTTGCTTTCAGGACCCCAGATAAAGATCTGCCAGACAAGCATGATCGCGATGACCGCGCCCATGGCAATCAAGAGATTGCGTAGATTGGTTTCCTGTTGCATGCGCTGGCGCCCTATCTCTTTCGGCTTTCGCCCTGACCCGATGTTCTGGATGAACCGCTGCGGAGCCTTATCAGCGCGCTTTCCACATCGTCAAGAAGACGTGGCCAGGGTGCGACAGCAGTGTCTATACGCGCGATGAAAACATAGTCATGTCCAGGCTGGCCATATTCCGGCAACAGCATTCTGGATGCGACCCGCAAACGACGGCGGGCGCGATTGCGAACAACCGCGCCTCCGATCTTTTTGGTGCTGGTAAAGCCCTCGCCCATATGGGAAGAGCCATCCTTGCGATGAATCGACTGAACCACAACGAGCTTTCGCCTTGCGGCTTCACCCTTGGCAGCACGCAGAAATTCCGGCCGCTTTTGCAAGCGGCGCAGAACACACGACTGGCTTACTGAGCCAGACGTTTGCGACCCTTGGCGCGTCGGTTCGCCAGAACCTTGCGTCCGTTCTTGGTTGACATGCGGCTGCGGAACCCGTGGGTACGGGCACGCTTCAGTCTGCTTGGCTGGAATGTGCGTTTCACGGCTCACGCCCCTTAAATCCTTGAAAGCTCGGGCTGATACGGGTTTTGATCGGGGGCGTCAAGCATATTCGGGACAGAATCTCAGTTCATTCCAAATCAATCCGATCACGCTTGCTTGAAAAAGCGAGAAGAGTTGTGAAACGACGCCGCTAAGGCAGGCATTGTATATGTAAGCAAAACAAGGAGCCACCGTTTGCGACACTGGATATGCGCCGGACTTATTATTCTGTCACCCTGCGCTGCCAGTGCGTTGCCGGTCGAAACATCAATGTCCGACTTACATAAGCAGAAGACCGTTTCTGAAACTGACCAACACGCAGTCTGGAGCGAAATCCTCGCACGCTACGTCGTCGACAGCGCAGATGGCATCAATCGATTCGATTATGCCGCCTTGCGCGAGCACACAGATGACAGAGCGAAACTGAAAGCCTATATCGACGCGCTGTCATCTCAGGCCATCTCGACACTGCCTGACGCGGAACGTTTTGCAGCCTATGCCAATCTTTATAATGCGCTCACCATACAGCTCATTGTTGAGCACGAGCCAGTGTCTTCCATCACCAAAATTCGCCCCGGCCTGTTTTCGATCGGCCCCTGGAAAAAAGAACTGATCGAGGTGGAAGGCGAGACACTGTCGCTTGACGAAATCGAACATGAGAAATTGCGCAAAGGGTTTGGCGATCCGCGCGTCCACTATGCCGTCAATTGCGCCTCACTCGGTTGCCCAAACCTGAAAAAGACGGCCTGGGAAGCCGAAACGCTGGACGCTGACCTTGATGCCGCCGCACGGGAATACATCAATCACCCGCGTGGCGTAACGATCCGTTCAGATGGACGGCTTCAGGTCTCAACCATTTACCGCTGGTTTCGGGAAGATTTTGGCGGAAACGAAGACGGCGTGATTGCGCACCTGCTCGCTTATGCAGAACCGGATCTGGCGGAGAAGATCAGAGCCAATCCCGATATCGCGGATCACAAATATGACTGGTCTATCAATTCACCAGACGCGTAAGAAGGCGCAGGGGGAGTAAACAGAATGACGTCCGAAGAAGCCGCGCCGCAGCGACAGAAGAAAAGCAACTGGCTGATACGCCTGTGGCCTGTCGCCCTGATCCTGATCGCACTGGCCGTCGCCTATATGAGCGGCCTGCACCATTATCTGTCGCTCGAAACGCTTGAGCGGAAGCATCAATATCTGAAAGCCTATGTCGAAGCCAATCTGCTTCTGACGTTTGCTATCTTTCTGGTCGTTTATACGCTCGTGACCGTCACCATGTTACCAGGGGCGGGAATCGTCACAATTGCAGGCGGTCTGATGTTTGGTCTCGTCGGCGGATCTGCAGCAACCGCGATTGGCGCGACGATTGGCGCAAGTCTTCTGTTCTTTGCCGCTCAAACGTCGGTCGGGAAACCCTTGCGTGAACGCGCAGGCCCCTTCGTCAAGAAGATCGAAGCCGGATTTCGGGATGATGCCCTCAGCTATATGTTCTTCATGCGGCTGATGCCGGTGGTCCCCTTCCCCGTTGCCAACATCGCACCGGCCATTCTTGGCGCTCGTCCCCGCGATTTCATTTTCACCACCTTTATCGGCATTCTACCCGGCGTGATTGCCTATACCTGGATTGGTGCAGGTCTCGGCGGCGTGTTCGACCGCGGCGAAGATCTCGACCTGAATGCATTTGCAGGTCAACTCGGCCCGCCTCTTATCGCACTGGCTCTGGTCAGCCTGATCCCCGTTATCTGGAAGCGCGTACGCAAGCCGAAGGACACGAAGCTGTGAGGACTGAAACCTGAACGTGTTTCTCCCATTTCCCACTCCATGCGCCACGGCCAAAGCAAAACGAAAGTAACCTCATGACTGACACTCGAAAGACATTGGATGTGGACGTTGCCGTGATTGGCGCCGGTTCTGGCGGCCTGTCGGTTGCCTCCGGTTCGGCACAGCTCGGTCTGAAAGTCGTCTTGTTTGAGCGCGGTGAGATGGGCGGAGATTGTCTCAACACCGGGTGCGTGCCGTCCAAAGCCCTGATCCACACGGCAAAACACGCACAGGCCATGCGTGAGAATGCGAAATTCGGCATTGCCGCCGCCGAACCTCAGATCGACTGGCAGGCTGTCAAATCTCATATCCACGGCGTCATTGAGCAGATTGCCCCGGTCGACAGTCAGGAGCGTTTTGAAGGCCTTGGCTGTACGGTTATCCGGGAGCATGCTCGCTTTGAGGACGAAAAGACACTCATTTCAGACAGCGTTCGCGTCACCGCACGCCGCATCGTGATCGCAGCGGGCTCACGCGCTCTGGTTCCGCCAATTCCGGGCCTTGCCGACGCCCCCTATCTGACCAATGAAACGCTCTTCGAGATCGACGCCCTGCCGGAACACCTGATCATTCTCGGTGGTGGACCGATTGGCATGGAAATGGCTCAGGCATTCACGCGGCTCGGATCAAAAGTCTCCGTCATCGAGATGAGCAAAGCCTTCGGTAAGGCCGATCCGGAACATGCAGACCTGGCACGCCGGAAACTGATTTCCGAAGGCGTCGAACTGCTGGAAGGTAATAAAGCGGAAAAAGTAGACCACACGAACGGAACCATCCGTGTCACAGCCTCGTCAGACCAGGGCGAGACCGTCGTCGAAGGCACGCATTTGCTGGTGGCCCTCGGACGCACCCCAAATCTCGATGGTCTGGACCTTGAGAAAGGGAATGTGGAGACGAACAAGCAGGGCATCGTCACGAAAGACAATCTGAAATCCGTTTCGAATTCCCGTGTATGGGCCGTCGGCGATATTGCCGGATGCGGACAGTTCACGCATCTGGCCGGCTGGCATGCGAGCATTTTCACACAGGCTGCACTGATGAAACTGCCTGCCAAGGCCAATCCCAACCCTCTGCCTGCTGTGACCTATGTTCAGCCCGAACTCGCACAGATCGGCATGACCGAAGCCGAAGCCCGCGACGCGCATGGCGATAAGGTCGAGGTCGCACAATTTGCGTTTGAAGAAAATGACCGCGCCATTGCGGAGCGCGAAACATCCGGATCAGTCAAGATTTTCACAAAAGGCGGCGGGAAACTCCTGGGCGCAAGCGTCTATGGTGAAGGTGCTGGAGACATCGCTCAGATCATTGCCTATGCGATCGCTAATGGGCAAAAGCTGAGATCACTGACCAGCCATATCTCCCCTTATCCGACGCGTGCAGAAGCAGTGAAACGGGCTGCAAGTTCTCATTTCCAATCAACTGTATTCGGAAAACCGATGAGAACGGCTGTTAGTATTCTTCAACGGATCCCTTAGTCGATCATTCTCAGCTTGTAGAAGTTCTTTCCAGGCTCTACTTCAATCGGGCGATGCAGTCAGAAACAGATCAGGTTCTGGAAGGGGAAACGCCCGATAGAAAGCCCCGGCATTCCAAGCTGGGCCTGTCATCGCGCCTTTTCTTTCTGACCATTCTCTTCATCCTGCTGGCAGAAGCACTGATCTTCCTGCCCTCCCTGGCAAATTTCCGCCTCGCCTGGCTGAATGAACGAGTCGAAATGGCTCAGACCTCTGTCATCACGCTGGAAGCGATGATGGAGCCTCAGGTGTCTGATGAACTGTCTCGCAACCTGTTGGAGCAGTCCAACATTGTCGCAGTGGTCTCAGGCTCTCAATCCGGACGTGAACTGATCCTGAGCCCCGCAATGGAAATCAGCGGTGATGTCGAAATGGTGGATTTGCGGCGCAGTCCGATGCTGCCGGACATATTCGGCACGTTACAGACTGTTTTCGACCCGGATATCCGCTTTTTCCGTGTGCTGGAAGACCCCCGGTTTGATGGGGATTTCGTGGAAGTGATTGTGGAAGCCGCACCTCTGCGCGCGGCCATGTTTGACTATGCCAAGCGGATCATCGGGCTTTCGCTCTTTATCTCCACCTTTGTCGGCTTTCTGATTTATCTGTCCCTCCTGTTGATTGTGGTTCGGCCGATCAGGCGGATCACGAAATCCATCGAACGCTTCCGCAATGATCCGCGCGACTGGAAGTCACGTATTCTGCCGACACCGCGACGCGATGAGATCGGACGCGCACAGAACGCGCTTTCCGATATGGAAGGCGCTGTGAAATCGGCCATGCGAGAGCGCGAACGCCTTGCAGGTCTTGGTGAAGCCATGGCCAAGATCAACCATGATCTGCGCAACTCGCTAACGGCAGCGCAGATCGTGTCAGACGGTCTGACGCTCAGCACCGATCCGCGTGTTCAGCGCACTGCCCCGCGTCTGGAACGCGCAATTGAACGCGCCATCACTCTTGCCGAAAACACACTGCAATATGGCCGCGCAGAGCCGCCTCAGCCAAAGCTGGAGCGACATGCCCTGAGGCAGATTATCGAAGAGGCTGCCTACGAGGCTCTGGCTGAGCACGCCGATCTGATGTGGATCAACGATATAGAGGACGGCGTTGAACTGGAGATCGATCTCGATCACTTGCACCGCATCATCGTCAATCTGATCCGCAATGCGGCTCAGGCGATCGCCGCAGACAAAGCGCGCAAGACGACCGGACGTATCACCATCCGTTCACGGGCTGAAATGAGCCGCACACATATTGAAGTGATTGATGATGGTCCTGGCATTCCTGCCAAGATTCAGGAAAGCCTGTTCCGACCATTTTCAGCATCCGGATCACGAAACGGCTCCGGTCTGGGACTGGCCATCGCCAGAGAGCTCGCCACAGGCATGGGCGGCGAGCTGAAGCTTGTCCGGACGAATGCCGAAGGCACTGTCTTCGAGCTGATCCTTGGAGGAGACGACGAGGACGCCCCCTCCGAGTGACCTTTTGTATTATTTGACCGGCAGAGCCACGCCTTCACGACGCGGGTCCGCGCCACCTTCCAGGCCATCTTCCTTCACCACAATCACATGCAGGCCGGAATTCTCGCCAGAACGTTCTTTCACGTCATAGCCAAGATCCTTAAGGAAGGCGCCAATCGGCTCGCCGCCGTCTGCAGAGGTTTCCACGCCAACGCTTTCACCGCGTGCAATGATGTTCGGATAGGCCACGGCTTCCTGAGCGCTCATGCCCCAGTCGAGCACACCAACCAGCGTTTTGGACACATAAGCGATAATCGAGTTTCCGCCCGGCGAACCGGTGACCATGTAAAGCTCGCCGCTGTCATCAAACACCAGCGATGGTGACATGGACGAGCGTGGACGCTTTCCCGATTCCGGCGCATTGGCCACGAGCTTGCCATTCTTCATCGGATCGAGTGAAAAATCGGTCAGCTCGTTATTCAGCAGGAAGCCCTTCGCCCAGCGCGACGAGCCAAACGCCGACTCGACTGTCGCCGTCATGGAGACCGCATTTCCGTACGTATCAACAATGGAGATATGCGTTGTGCCCGGCTTGTCATCTGTCATATCGTGGCCCCACATGTCGATGTAAGGCTCATTACGCAGCACGGCACCCGGATCACCCGGCGTTGGCACCTCACCCGGCTCAAAGCGGTCTTCGACCCGCACTTTCAAATAGGCCGGATCGTACAGGTCCTGAGCGGGCACGAACACCTGATCAGCATCAGCGACATAGTGATCACGGTCCGCATAGCCGATGCGTTGTGCGTCAACAAATGCCCGCAACTTGCCCTCACGGTCGTCTGGCGCAAGGTCTTCAATCATCAGCTCATAAAGGCCAAGAATGGCATTCTGGGTGCTACCGCCGGACGACGGCGGCGGGGCAGAACAAATCTTGTAGCTGAGCGCCACACCGCAAAGCGCTTCGCGCACGACCACTTCGTAATTCGCCAGATCTTCCAGCGTCATGTCACTGCCATACTCACCAGCACCGGCACTTTTCACGATGGCTTCGGCAATCGGCCCTTCATAGAAGGCGTCGGCGCCTTCTTCGGAAATCAGGGTCAGTGTTTCGGCAAGTTCCGGATTGGTACGAAGCGCACCGGCAGCGAGCGGCTCGCCATTCGGATAGAAGTATGGCGCGGTGTCCGGGTTATCGTCCAGGTTCACAATGGCCCGCAGGCGTTCGTTTGCCAGCACCTCAGCAAGCCGAGGCGAGACTTCAAAGCCGTTCTCAGAAAGCTCAATCGCATCTGCAAACAGGCTCGACCATTCTGCCTTGCCGAAGAGCTCATGGGCCTTGCCATAGAGCGCGACCTGTCCCGGCACGCCAACAGAGCGTCCACTCTGCCAGGCGGTGAGGAAATCCATCACCTTGCCGTCCTTGTCATAGAACAGGTCTGTCGACGATCCGGCCGGCGTTGTCTCACGTCCGTCTACAACCGTGATGTCGCCGCTTTCGCGCTCATAGACGACCATGAAGGCCCCGCCGCCTATGCCAGAGCTCTGTGGCTCAACCAGAGACAGGACCGAATGTACGGCAATGGCCGCATCGACCGCATGTCCGCCTGCTTCCAGTACTTTCATGCCAGCGGCCACGGCACGCGGGTCAGCGGCCGCAACCATGCCACCTTTTGTCCAGGCTGGCTTTTCCGCAACGGGCGGCGCATCAGCAACCGGAGGTGTCGTCTCTGTCGGCGTTGAAGCGGCGCAGGCTGCGAGGCTCAGACAGGTAGAAGCGAAGAGGATCTGGCGAATCATGAAGCAAAGTCCTTGGCGTCTGTTTGTGGCCACCTTAGACATGGAGACAGACCCATGAAAGGGGAAGCTATGGCAAATCCCGGACCGCGCAATCTCATTACAGATGTCGAAGGTATTCGCGTCGGCAATGCACAACAACCAAGCATTGCGACAGGCGTGAGTGTCATTTGCCCGGATGCACGTTCCGTTTGTGCTGCACACGTGGCAGGCGGCGGCCCCGGCACGCGCGAAACGGACGCTTTGAAACTCGGCACACTTGTCGACGACGTCGATGCGGTGGTGCTGTCTGGCGGCTCTGTCTATGGCCTCGCCGCAGCTGATGGCGTGATTGCGGAGATGGGCGCAGAGGGCAAGGGTTTTGGCCTGATGGATGTCGCTGGTGTGCCCAGGAGCCCGGTCGTGCCCTCCGCCATTCTTTATGATCTTGCAAATGGCGGAGACAAAGCATGGGGGGCGCATCCGCCTTATGCCGCACTCGGACGTGAAGCCTATCATGCCTGCGCCTCTGATTTTGCGCTCGGCAAATCCGGCGCCGGCTATGGCGCGCAGGCTGGCGCACTGCCCGGCGGGCTCGGTTCCGCCAGTATTGTCACGGAAGATGGCTTTAGCGTTGGCGCACTTGTCGCCGTCAACTGCTTTGGCTCAGTCAAACTTCCGAACAGTGATGCCTTCTGGGCTGCGCCGTTCGAACAGGATCAGGAGTTCGGCAACATCCCCTACCCGCAGACCTTTTCCTTCGATCCGGAAGACTGGGGACAAGCCAAAGTCAATCCGGGCGCGCGCGCGAACACGACAGTTGCCTGTATTGCCACGAATGCAGCGCTCACCCCCAGCCAGACGCAGCGATTGGCAGATATGGCCGTGGCAGGAATGGCGCGAGCTATTCGTCCGGTCTTTGCGCCCTTTGATGGGGATATCGTTTTCGCCCTGTCGACGGCCAAGAAGCCGCTCGATGCGCCTGAGCCCATGCAGCTTGCACGGCTGGGTGAACTCGCGGCGAGTACGCTCGCCCGGGCAATTGCCCGCGGCGTTTACGAGGCTGGCAGAGAAAACCTCACGGCCTGATCAGAAAATCGTCAGGAATTGCGTTTTTTTTCTGCAAATGCGCTTGCCTTTCCCTGCGCCCTTCGGTATTGACCGCCCTCTCGGCGCGGACTGGTAGCTCAGTTGGATAGAGTACTTGGCTACGAACCAAGGGGTCGGGGGTTCGAATCCTCCCCAGTCCGCCATTTTCTCCCTCATCTTTGTTTCTGTTTCCAAGATGCTGGTAACGTCGGCACCCTCAGGGAGTTCTCAGGAACTTTGTCGAGATCCGGGAACTCAAGTCACGTAAAAACGGGCACTTATCGCTCTCATGCCCTGATTGGCCTTGAGTTCAATCAGACATATCGTTCGGCGCTTTCTCAGTCGCATACAGTCCTTTGATCAGAGCGTGCGTCCAGTTGGACGTGTCATGTCCAGCATGCACGATTTGAAGAGCGACGGTCACTCCCGCGCCCTCGAAGCGCTGACGTGTTGCTCGAGCAGCCGAAAGAAATGCTGGCTCATAGAGTCCTGCGCTGACATATGCGATTGCATCCGCAGGAAGCGGGTCTGACAGCTTGGCGACCTGTTCGCCAGGTGACATGATGATTGCGCTCCGGAATGACGCGGCGTGCTCCTTGAGCATCCAGGCGGCAAACTGCGCACCATCCGAAAAGCCCGCAATGGTCATAGCCTCAGGGGTTGATGGCAAGGACAAATCCGATCCCGCCCACGGGATGACCGTTTTCGTGACAAAATCAACGTAATTGTCGAATCGTGGCGAATCTTCACGCGTTGCAGGTCGGTACTCCTGAGACCGTATCCCGCCAGCTGCATTGCCTTCGACCGCGAAGGGACCTGACGTGATTCCAATGATAGCTATGGGCGATAACCCGTCAGCAGAAATCGCTTTCTCGATGTGATAGGCGAAGTCGAAAATACTCTCACCATCAAGGAGCACTACGGTCCGTTCGGCAGGGCCGACCAGGTCCTCAGGTGGAAAGTAAACAAAGATCTGCCGACGCTCATCATTTTTCGGATCTTCGAGAGAAAAGCGACGTATCACGCCCTCAAAACCCGGAGGCGCAAACTGGCCACCGCCGTAGAAAACCGTGTCGGCGATCTTCTGACCATCGCGATCATGGACTTCGAAAGAAAACGATGCCTTGTCGAGATCCTGCACGCGAAAGCTGGCAACCCACAGAGCCATGCCATCTACCTGTTTCAGGCTTTCAGACCATATAGAACAACAGAGTGTCGGCGCGTCCTCGCTTACCACGAAAACGTGGAAGTTAGAGCCTGACGAGAGCGTTGCGACTCTGGGATTGTGCCAAGTCAATGTGTCGAGACTGGTGGGTAAAGGCGCTTCGATTTGGCAGAGCGCGCGGGCATCACGCCAGATACTCTGAAAAGAAGCCGGAAAAGATTCATCTATTTCGGCATCCACGCGTTCGCATGGCGTGCTTGCCTTGAATTGTAGAACATCAGCAAAAGTCACTTCGGAGGTATCTGCCCATGCATTCGAGCTGCCCCCCGAGCCGATAGCGAACATCGTGATGATACTGGCAACCACTGCACCGAATATGGATACGTGCTTCATTTCAATCCAAAACCTTTTATTTCGCCCCTCCCTGACGATGACTTCAAGCTCTGACGCAGACATCGGGACGGTGTTGGCGGTGAATATCGAGTGCAGAAGGTCCAATTTCCTTTTGGTTTGATGGCATTTCAAAAAACAGGACTTCAGCTCGCATATCCTCAGGCAGGATGGCAGGCGGCTACCCCAAAATGCAATACATGTTTTTACAATTTAAAGATCCGCCCGTCCGGGAAGCGAAATTCATCCGCAATGTGACTGAGCTTCTCTCGTGACAGGAAACCGAAAAAAGCGGCATCTTTCGATACCGCTTTTTCGTTCCGACACAGTTCGAGTTTACCGGCGCTTTTCGAGCCGGACCTGCCCAATCAGCCCCATCGCGCTGAGCGCATTTTCATGCTGAGACATATGAGCGAACAGCTCGTCGCCCGCGACCGCGCGACCGACCATCTGATTGCGCAAGGGCTGCTGAACGGTGATTTCAAGTTCATTCAAACCGTCCTGAAGCGACTGCGAGATATCCAGCCGGAATGGAGGGAGGCTGACAGAACCCAGATCGTCCCCGTTCAGACGAACCGTCGCAACGCCTGCCACACGATCAAGATTCAGCTCGTATCGACAATTGCATGAGCTCGCGCCATCCACAGTAAAATCCGTTCTGTAGACCAGCGCGTCAGCTTTATAGCGCAGAGCGTCATCCTCACGAAGATCTGTCAGAAGAAGCTCATATTCGCGCGTGTCCTCTCCCACCTGGAGCGTCCAGCCATTCAAGAGGGTCGAAGACATGATGTCGGTGCTGCCGCCCTCCACTGCACCCTGCATGGGTTCAGAAGACAGCACGAGAAACCGGGTTTCCAGACCATCCAGATAGAGTGAGAACTGCCCCGCCTCGTCAGGAACCGCCACCGAAAGCGCGCGATCAACCGGATCAAACCAATAGGCATTGGCGAACGATGCACCAGAAACCAGCGACAGCTCTTGTCCTGTTTCTGACTGATTGAACAGGAAGTGAAGCTCGGCGCCGTTTTCCAGAATCCGGGTATAACGCCTCATATCGGGAAAACGCCCCTGATAGCCGAGGCGCGGCGTGAAATGATCCGAGACGCTTTCCACAGCTTCGAGACTCCGCCCCACTGACAATTCAGAAACGCTCTTCGCAATCCAGTCATCATTGGCAACGTGACCTTTGAAGCCGGGTTGTTGTTCAGGAAGTGCGCCCCAAAAGACCAGCCGCTCCTGATGTCCGTCCCAGGATGCCAGAGCCTCAAGCGCGTCTCGTTGAATCCATGGCGCGTCCGCGATCACAACGCCAGCCTTTGGGCCCGCAATACGGTCAATGCGCGTCAGCGCTTCATCATTGATCCAGGTCCAGCTAAACCCCGCCGCGTTGAGCTCATCCAGCAAGGGCTTTACGCGCTCCAGCCAGCGAAGACGGACATCCTTTTTCTCTTCCTCTGTGAGATCAGGCAGTTTCACGAAAGGAATATCCATAGGCGGCTCGTGGGCACGGGGGGCTGCGCCCGGCATTTGCCCCATGAACAGAAACTCTTCCGAAAACGCCTCTGAATCTTCGATCTCATGCGGGAATCCAAGAAACGGATAATAGATGAAGACATCAGATTGTTGACGACCAGACTGAAGCAATGTCTGAACAGAGGTCAGATAGGTGTTCAGTTCTGGCAGGATGTTCCAGACCGGCGAATCTGGCCCGTAATTTCCAGAGAAATTGCTATCATTCTTCGGTCCACTGAACGGGTACCAGTCGAGCTCACCGAAATATGCGTCATACGCCTCACCTTCCGGTCCGTAAGGAATGCCGTGATAGATGATCTGATTGATCCCCGACGCAAACAGCTTGTCAGCCGCCATTTTCAGCTGCGCTGGTGCAACGCCATAGGCGAGTTTGTACCAGACGAAGGATTCAGCAGAGATGATGGGTCGGTCATAAAGATCCCCGGATGCGCTCGCCATTTTCAACACGGTTTCACCGCCGCCTGCGAAGAGCTGCTCGCTCTCTGGCATGGTGTTCTGGCCCATTGCGCGAATGACGTCGAAATCTGCGCCATAGGATTGCCCTTTGGAGACCAGCCCGCGCGTTTCTGCCCACTCAGCGCTCGTTTCAACAAAGCGCTCAATGATAAGGTCTGAAATCGTCTCCTGATAATCGTAGCGAACACGCTCATCGAGATCAGTCAGGTAAAATTCATCAGCAGGCCGGTGCCGCATGGTCTCTGTGATGAAGAAATTATCCCGCGCCGGGCGAAACAGTATCGGCAGGAAAGGCTCGAGGTCATATCCCCTGCGTACTTCAAAGGCGTCCAGAATGTCATTTGCGGCAAATCTGGAAATCTTGAATTCCAGACTGTCATTGAAAAAGCCCGCAAAGGGATTGCCGTAATACGGCTCCAGCCCCGAACGCGCACCATAGGCATATTCATAATGGCCGCGAACAATATCTGCATCCATGTGGTCAATCACATAGCCTGCACGTTCGGACGCGATCAGTGTTGGTGCTTCACCAGAGGGCTGTACATAGACAGCAATGACGAGCCAATCGCCTTCAGGTGCGCTCCAGCTTAGTGTTTCGTCTTTAACCTGATCGGTCAGAACGATGATCGACTCCGGATCAAGTTCAATCGTATCCGTGGCATCCAGCGGATTGCCGGACCGTTCCCCGCGGATAGGGCGTCCGGCGACAACGGACAGAAGGTTTCGCTCTTCGACCACAAAATTGGTCAGATCGAAGCCCATCAGGCGCTCGCCAATCGCCATGATGTAGTCATTATAGCCTGGCTGGGGGACCGGCAGCTTCAGTTCAACGGGCTCACCACCTTTCACCGCGATTTCCGCAAATGTGAGTTCTTTCATGCCTTCATCGACAGGCACCTCTGGCCCACCTGCCGGCCAGCCGCTCAAATGGTTGAGATAGACCTGCATATTGGCCGCTCGAGCGCACACCATCACCTCAGCCAGAGTGTCGTGATACGCATCCGTGCCGAAAGCATTGATGGCTGACTGTGTCCCTTCGTCCTCGATAAACATCAGACCGGCATTGAAAGACTGGATTTCAACACCGCCGAACCCCATGGATTCCAGACGTGCCAATTGCTCGCAGGCACGCGCGGCATCCACATCGCCGCCCGGCCACCACCAACGTGTCCAGGGACGCGCCGTCTTCTGCTCAAACAACTGATCTACTGATCGAAAGCCCTGTAGATTGTCATACGCAAATGCGGTGCCGCTCGGCGGCGTGTCACGCAAATAGGTATGAAGTGATGGTACAGCCTCATTCACCTCTTGCGGTGCCATTGCCTGCTTCAACTGCCCTTTCAGCCAGAAAAAGCCGCCGCCCGCGACCAGCGCGCCGACAACGCAAAGGCCCAGAACGGTAAATCCGATCCATTTCAGTATCTTCATGACTGGGCCCATCCCTATGTGTTTTTCGGCGCCGGGCCGGGTAAGTGACCATCGCGAAGACTTTGCAGATCTTCATGCGTCAGCGGCCTGTAGGTTTTCTTCGCCGGATCAGCGACCAGTACCTCGCCGCCATTTTCAACCAGCTCGTAGGATTGCTGTTTGGCTTCGGTTTTCCGGATCTTCATGGTGCCCGTCAGAAACTGATCTGCAACAATTCTCAGAAAAACCGGCCTTGCATAGGCGGGCAGTTCTGCATCGACATGACGATAGAAATCCGCCGGATCGAACGCCTCATTCACACAGATTGCAGCCATACCAGCCCGGCCTTCGTTTCCCGGTACTTCCACGCCATAGACCGCGCTGACATCCACACCTGAAAAGGCATTTACAACCTGCTCAACCTCACTCGTCGAGACATTCTCAGACTTCCAGCGGAATGTGTCACCCATGCGATCGACAAAATAGAAATAGCCATCGCGGTCCTGCTTCATCAGATCACCGGAACGAAACCATGCATCGCCGGGCTTGAACACGTCCCGTAAGATCTTTTTCTCCGTGGCTGCCTTGTCGCTGTAGCCGTCAAATCGCCAGCGGGCATCATCAAGCCTGATCTCGCCAATCGCCTCACCCGGCTCACCGGCTTCGACCTCGCGGCAGAGGCCATCAGCCCCTCGTAAGGCTTCGCCGGTTTCCGGCTCGACGGCAACGACACGAACAGGAAGCCGATTTCGGATGAGCGGTGGTACCCGACCAACCGCTCCAGGTCGGGAATCGAGATTGAGCAAAGAGATGTTGCCTTCGGTCGAACCGTAGAACTCCACAATGTGGGTTATCCCGGTTCGCTCACTGAGCTCTTCCCAGACGTCTTTTCGCAATCCATTTCCGAAGATACAGCGGATATCGTGCTGGCGTTCCAGCTCCGATGGCGGACGGTTCATCAGGTATCGACACACTTCGCCGACATACACGAACATGGTCGCACCGCTTTCGCAGACCTCTTCCCAGAAAGAACCTGCCGAAAACTTCCGGCGTAAAACAATCGCCGCCCCACTGAGCAGCGCCACACCGACGCCGCAGAGCCCCGTCGTGCCGTGATATAGCGGCAAAGTTTCATAGATGCGGTCGTGAGGCGTTACCTTGGTCGGGCCAATCAAGGCGGACATCATGTTCAGACAGCGCGAATGGCTCATCCGTGCTGCTTTTGGAAGGCCCGTCGTACCGGATGTGTAGATCAGAAGCGCAACGTCCTTGCCCTTGAGATGGCCGCGCAAGGACCTGTCAGGACGGCTCGAACTGAATTCATCAAGCGCGTTGTCCGAGAGCTCACCATCGCCGAGCACATATCGTGGATAGGTGGCACGCTCTGCCGACATCGCCTCATCCAGCACGGTAGCCAATTCATGACAGGTGACGACAGCCTGTGCGTTCGCGCTCTCAATGCAGTGGACCAGACCTTTTCCAGACAAATGAGAGTTTATCAGCGCGACGGTGACCCCAAGCTTGGATAGCCCGAACCAGAGGCCGACCACATCCGGTCTGTTATCAAGAAAGACGGCAATTGTGTCTCCGGCGCGCCAGCCTTTTGCGCTCGCCCAATGAGCAAAGCGATTGGCCCTGACATCCAGGTCGCCATAACTTGAATCCCGTCCCTCGAAAACGAAGGCTGTATTCCCACCGAACTGGTCGACGCTACGCTCAAGACAGTCCGGGACGAGCAACGCACCTTCCGGCGTGAACTGACCGGTTCGTTCCCCAACCTCGCGCAAGCCAAAAATATAGCGCATGTCGCTCTGCAGACGGCGCAGAAACGATAGGCGTTCTTCCATAACTTCCTCCCATGCTTCCGCCGAACGGTGCGAAAGCCCTTCTCCGCAGAACTTCACCTCAAGAGCAGCTCTGACAGAAGATATTACTTTCCAAATGGAATTGTTTTGCAAGTCCTAGAGAGGCATTCTTCTTCTGTCCATGCATGGCGTGAATTTTTCTAATTCCAAGGCTTGCAGTCGCGTGCCATCGCGCTCCGAAAATTGAAAAAGTCAGCATTAATATGCGACGCCGTTCAGTTGGGGACCTTTGATACGCCTGTGTGTCCGACCGCTCGCAGAGATGACAATAGTCCAATAACGCGAGTTGATTTGCAGATCTCCGCATGCAATTATATTCCAATTGGAATGTTTTATAATAATGCTATCGGGTGGAAAAATGTCGGACAAACCATGGCTCATCGCCGCAGCGCTGTTGATTACAGCGGGGCTGTCAGCCTGCGGATCTGCTTCGCAGAATGATCACGCCTATGACGTGGCTGATGAGACCCGTGTTTCCATTGAACAAGGCGACCTCACCGGCGTACGCAATCTGGAAAACAAGAGCAGAGCCTGGCTCGGCATCCCATTTGCCAGCCCTCCTGTCGGTGATTTGAGATGGCGTGCGCCGCGGCCGGCAATGCCCTTCGGCGCACCGCTGATCGCAGATACTCCCGATCACGCCTGCCTGCAGATCAACTCACCCAGCATTCTGCCCGGCAAAGCCGGCGATCTGGTGGGGAGCGAAGATTGTCTCTACCTGAATATCTGGGCACCTGAAACGGCATCGAACGAGCCCCTGCCCGTGATGGTCTGGGTTCATGGCGGTGGCAATGCGACCGGTTATGCGGGTCAGTACGACTATAGCCAGCTGACCGCGCAAGAAGACGTCATCGTTGTCGCGCTGAATTACAGGCTTGGCCCAATGGGTTGGTTCAGCCATGAGGCGCTTCGAGATACGGCTGAAACGGAACTCGACGAATCCATGAATTTCGGACTGCTCGATCTGATGCAGGGCCTGGAATGGGTTCAGACGAACATCGCGGCTTTTGGTGGCGACCCGGACAAAGTGACCATTTTCGGCGAGTCCGCAGGCGGATTTAATATTTCTGCCCTGATGATGGCGCCGCAGTCCGAAGGCCTGTTCGATGCCGCGATTATCCAGAGCGCAGGTTTCAACACTTACACCCTGAAAGAAGCAGAGCACGGCCCGTCAAATGAGGATGATCGCCGGGGCTATTCATCTGGAGAAGCCATTTCGCAACTTCAAAAAGACGGCAGCCTCCCCGAAACGGCGGGAACAGACAGTGAAGCATTTTCTGCAACGCTGCGATCACTTGATCCCGAAGCTCTGTATGACGCCTATCTGGCGCTTCTCGATCCGGAAACAGGCGGTGATCAGATCAACAGTATCGACAATACAGCTGACGGCGTTCTGATCCCAATTCGGCGGACAGGTGCTGAGGGCCATGACCCGCGGATCACCTCCCGGGATATACCTTTGCTCATCGGAACCAATCGTGACGAAACACGCATTTTCGCGATGGAAAATGAAGCTTTCACCAAAAAGAAAATGGGCGTGTTGTTTCGCCCGATCGACAAGGATGCCTACATCGCGTCTGGCGAGCATCCTTCCCGGCTCTGGGCGTCACTGGGGGTTCAGCAGATCGCAGATCGCCGCGCTGAAGAACTGGAATCTCCGACTTTCACCTATCGCTTTGACTGGGATGAACAAGGCAGCTTCATGTTCTCCGATATCTCATTGCTGATCGGAGCTGTTCACGCCCTCGACGTCAATTTCGTGTCGGGCGACTTTCGCCTCCCCTTTCTGGACGACAAGGCCTTCTTCAAGGATGAGACCGCCGAATCCAGACGCGTATTATCCAGCCGCATGATGTCCTATTGGGCGAGCTTCGCTCATGACTTCGATCCAGACGTCGAAAGTCAGCCAGACTGGCCAGCCTGGTCTGAAGGGCAAAAAACCCTAATCCTGGACAGTGAAGCGGATGGCGGGCTTCGCACGCAAGTCGTCCGCGAAACACCTCAGGACATAGCCGAGGCCTTCATCGTCGATCCCCGTTTCATCAATGACGCACAACGCTGTGAGATCGCCGGAGTGATGAAAATGATTGCCGCATCACAAAGCGCGCCAACCGATCCATTCACCGCACTTTCTGAGCGCTACTGCACCTCATGAGCGCTGCAATTCCCTTTCCTCCAGGAACTGTCGCCGTCCCGGCATGGCTTCTGCCATCGTCGGGGCGGCAGCTTTTTCGCTGATCACCCATTTGACCATTCACTCTGAAGGAACTCCGCCATGCCGGATAAGGCGAACGATATTCTGGATGTTCTCATCATCGGCGCAGGCGTCTCCGGAATTGGCTGCGCATGCTACCTGACCCGAGAGCAGCCTTACCGAAACTGGCGTATTCTGGAAGCGCGAGAGCGCATCGGAGGCACCTGGGATCTGTTTCGGTATCCAGGCATCCGATCCGACTCTGACCTCTACACGTTTTCCTATGCCTTCAAGCCATGGGATAGCCCGAACTCGATTGCATCGGCCGGGGAAATTCTCGAATACCTGAATGAAACTGTCGAGGAATACGATCTCGAGAACCGTATTGATTTCGGACAGAAGGTCCTGACCGCCGACTGGAACAGCCAGAGAGGCTATTGGACCGTCACCGTGGAAGATGGAACGCAATTTTTTGCGCGATGGATTTTCGGCGCAGCGGGCTATTACGACTATGAGCACGGCTTCAGACCGCACTTCGAAAATGAGGAGCGCTTTGAAGGTCCCATCATCCACCCACAGTTCTGGCCGGAAGATTTCGACTATTCAGGCAAGCACATTGCCGTGATCGGAAGCGGCGCGACGGCCGTCACCATTGTCCCCTCCATGACGGACAAGGCCGCCCACGTCACACAGATCCAGCGCACACCGACCTATATCGTGCCGAGACCCAAGCAGGATAAGCTGGCCCTGTTTTTTCGAAAATGGCTGCCGGCAAAAACAGCTCATGCGCTGACACGCTGGAAGAACATTCGCATTCAGCGTCTGTTCTACCTTTATTGCCAGACTTTTCCGAAGCATGCGCGCAAAACCATCATGCGGATGAACAAGCGACACCTACCGGAAGATTACCCGATCAAGACGCACTTCAACCCGCCTTATAATCCCTGGGACCAACGTTTGTGCGCCGTACCGGACGCCGACTTTTTCTCAGACATTCGCAAAGAGAAAGTCTCGATCGTCACAGGTCAGATTGATCAATTCATCCCTGAAGGCGTGCAAATGACGACTGGCGAACGGGTTGAAGCGGACGCGATCATTCTGGCAACAGGGCTGAAACTGCAAATGTTCGGCGGCGTGGAACTGACCGTCGATAACGTGCCTGTCGAAACAGGCGAAAAGCTAGTCTATCGCGGCATGATGCTCGATGGCGTTCCGAATTTCTGTTTCGCGCAGGGCTATACGAACTCTTCATGGACGTTGAAAGTCGGACTGGTCTGCGAACATTTCTGCGAACTCCTCGACAAGATGGATGAGCAAGGCGCCAGTATCTGCACACCCATGCGGCCTGCCGACGAAAGCCAGAACCGCCCCCTCCTCGATTTCGATGCCGGCTATGTCAAACGCGCAGCCGACATGCTGCCCAAGCAAGGCAAAGGCTTTCCGTGGGAAATGAATGACAGCTTCATGGTCGACCGGAAGGCCTTCAGAACGCGCGAGGTTTTGCAGCCCGAACTCAAACTCTCAAATCCAGAACAAATGCATACCCAGGAAGCCGCCGAATGATGAAAGAGACATACGAAGGTCAGGTCTGCGTTGTTACCGGCGCAGCAAGTGGCATTGGGCGTGAACTGGCCATTTGCCTCGGCGAACATGGTGCGAGACTGGCGATTTCCGACGTCAATGAGATCGGCCTGGCTGAAACCGAAGCCATGCTGAAGGATCTGGGCGTTGAAGTTCATAGCCAATATCTGGACGTATCAGACCGAACGGCCATCTATAACTATCCCGACCAGTTGCTTCAGCGTTTCGGACGGGTCGATCAGCTCTACAACAATGCCGGAATATCGGGCGGAGGAGTTTCCATTGCCCAGACCCCGGACAAGGTCATTGATCGGGTCATGGACATCAATCTCAATGGCGTGCTGCACATGTCGCGAGCCTTTCTGCCGATACTGACCCACTCCGGACGTGGCAAACTCGTCAATATTTCAAGCCTGAACGGCTTTCTGGCGCAGCCAAATGTTGCGATTTACTGCACAACCAAATTTGCCGTGCGCGGGCTCACCGAAGCAATGCGTGCAGATGCGATGATGCGCGGAGAGCAAATTCAGATCGTTGTGGTCCACCCTGGTGGTGTGAAGACAAACATCGCGAACGCCCGTCCGGATGAAACGGAATCCGGCAGTCCTGAAACGCAGAAACAGGCCGCGAAGCTACGCAAGATCTATCAGGAAAAGTTTCTTACCTATCCGGCGCGAGACGCTGCCATGGATATTCTGAAAGGTGTCGCCAGAAACAAGCACCGGATCATTGTGACGCCCGATGCGAAGCGGCTCGATATTCTCGCGCGCGTCCTGCCATCCTCCTACATCAAACTGGTCGTCCAGACGATGCAGCGTGTCTCCCGCAAAGCGGGCTGAGACGCCCCGCTGGCGCTCCCTCCTGAGGAGCGCCAGAGCCCGGTTTATCGGATGACGCTCAGCGACAGCACGCCACCAGCGACCATCTGATCGGCGAGTTCAACGCTCTCAACGTCACTCCAGAGACCTGACTTGTTCGAATGCGCCGGAAAAGCCGGAAAATTCGAAGACGAGATATCCAGACGCAGCTTCGATCCCGGCTGAAGCACCCAATCAATCGGTGCGAGATCAAGCGTGATTTCTGCCTCACCCGGACCGGTAACCCCTGCTGCGCTCAAGGTCGTGATGTCATCCCGAATGTTCCACACACGGCCATCGGCAAAGACTTCAGACAGCTTGACCGTAAAAATCGTATCAGGCGCGGATGTCGAAATGGCGAGATCAACGCGAATGTCTCCAGCAATGTGGAGCCCGTTGGCAAACGCATCCGAGCGGAAGTTCAGCACGTCATCACGCGCGCACGCCTCGTCACCCTGCTCCGTGACCGCCGAAGGAGCAAAGTTCGGGTTGAGCATGAAGGCCCCGCCTTTCGTCGGCACGGGACGAGCCGGGTCATAGGAAAAACGAGCAGGCGCCGCATCACCTTCCGGCATGCGAGAACTCAACACCCCACCGCAATGGCTCGCATCAGATAATTGCGTCAAATGGAGCGAAAGACTCTCGCCACCCTCTGGGGGCCAGACATCTCCTGCGCCCCATGCATCGGCGCCATTCTCGTAATAAACCACGCGCCCTGACAGATCATCAGGTAGAGGCGCCCCCTTCAGATGGTGATTTAGCCAGTCCAGTGTGGTCGCAAACTCTGTAAAATCGATATTGTTGTAATTCAGATCAGCCGTCAGGCCCGCATGCTGCCCCGGCTGAATGAGCAATAGGCTCTCGTCCCGGCTTGGAAGTTCGGTGAAATTCGACAGCGTGCCTTCCAGAAAGAAATCATGCCAACGCGCAATCCAGAGCACAGGCACATCGACTGAGTGATGCGCGCCGCGAAGGTCCGTATAGAAGTCCTGCTGCCAGTATGGGTCTGCCTTGTCTGGGTGTGCGATGTAGTCGGCATAGGAAGCCCAGGCCCCCTTGAACAAATCACGCGGCGCATCATTTGCCGGGCGAACAGGCACGATCTCGGCCATCCAGCGATCAGCAGCATCCTGCTTCTCCGCCAGAGGGTAGAAAATCTCTGCCGCCCAGAGCCCTGCGACCCCCTGCGTAAAATTTCCGTTCCGGTAGATCATCTCATAGAAGTCGCCATGCGACGTGGTCGGAACGATGGTTTTCACTTCCTCGGGAAGGGACGCAGCCACCGCCCATTGCGCCAGCCCCAAATATGAGCCGCCGATCAGCGCCAGATTCCCATCCTGAAAATCCTGTTGCAGCAACCAGCTCAACGTGTCCTGCCCATCGCTTGCTTCATGCTTGATTGGATACCACTCGCCCTCTGATTCCCCTTGCCCACGTACGTCCTGATGCACACAGGCGAAACCGTAACGGACGTAATAGTGACAGGTCAGAAAACGCTGGAACTGATAGGCATCCCGTACCAGCAGAGTTGGCCACGGTCCCTCCCCTTTCGGCAGATAGACCCGCGTGAAGAGCTGCGTGCCATCACGCATCTCAACCCATTCAGAGGTGACAGGTCTCGCAGAAGTCTCAAAGGCAGGCCTCGGACCAATAAAGTCTTTCGTGAAGTGGGTGATGAATGCCGAACCGATCATTCCACGGAACAGAAACACCATGAGTGCCGCCAACAGCAATACACTCAGAACGGCCAAACCAACTGTGCGCAAACGTGTCATTTTCTTCCCTATAATTCCATATGGAACACACAGGACCAGACTTTTCAGGCTGAATACACTCTGTGAACCGAACTCACATATTCGATATATTTTACTGTTTTTATTTATTTTTATATCTATTAGCCCGAAGGTCACCCCACGGCACGGGGCGCAGAATTGGTTAGAATTTCTGATTTGTCGAGGGATGATGGGTTGATTTTTATTCCATTTGGAAACATTTTGGCCGCCTGGCCAGATCAGGCCGATAAAAAGATACCAATTGGGAGGAAGATCGAATGGGCTCAGCGGACCCCCGCACGCCATGAGCATGCTTGATCAACACGGCTTCGCCGCGCGCGCTGCACCACAACTCGGCTTCCGCAGACGCATTGGCTTTGGAATAGGTGATTTCGGAATCAACGTGTTCTGGAACATGACGAATCTGTTCGCCATGTTCTTTTACACAGACGTCGTTGGCATTTCGAACACGATGGCCGGCCTGATCATTTTCGGCGCGATGGTGTGGGACACCATCACCGATCCGCTGATTGGCGTTGTTGCAGAACGAACCCGCACGCGATTTGGCCGCTTCCGCCCTTACCTTCTGGTTGGCGCGCTCCCGCTTGCCGTATCATTCGTGCTGATGTTTCACGCGCCATCTGGTCCGGAAACCTATCTGGCCCTGTACGCGCTTGGCACGCAGCTGGTCTTCCGCACCTTCTACACCGTCGTCAGCGTTCCCTACAGCTCTCTCTCTGCGCGCATGACTCAGGATTCTGACGAGCGCGGCGCACTTGCCGTGCATCGCATGGTCTTTGCCTCGATCGCCGGGATTGTGATTGCAGCCTTCACCCGTGACGGCGCAGCCCTTCTTGGCGACGGCGATCTGAAACTCGGCTTTGAGCGCATTTCCATCGCTTATGCGGTGATCGGCATGGTGGCGGTTCTAACATGCGTCTTCCACACCCGCGAGAACCCGAAACTCGACGACCATCACGAAACATCGGACATCAAAAGCATACTGCACATGCTGTCCAAGAACTCCGCTTTCTGGACGGCCTTCTCGATCATTCTGTTCGGAATGATCGGTGCAACCATCTCCAGCAAGGCTGTGCTTTACTATCTGAAATACAATCTTGGCGCAGAGCACCTGACAGGACTGACGCTACTTCTCGTCGCCGTCACCATTCTGATTGCCGTACCGATCTGGGGCTGGGCCTCCACCAAGATTGGCAAGCGCTGGGTCTGGACATCCGGCATCAGCATTTCAGCGATCACCACGCTGTCATTATGGCTGAACCCTCTGGAAATTCCGCAGGTCGTCCTACCCATTCTGGCCTTTGGCGCAATTGGCTCGGCCGCCAACTATTTCAGCACCTGGTCCACCCTGCCGGACACGGTGGAATACGGACAATGGAAGACCGGCATCCGCTCTGAGTCTGTCATTTTCGGCGCCGTCGCCTTTGCGCAAAAGCTGGCGCTGGGTGTTGCGACCCTGATCGCGGGACTTCTGCTCGATGGCTTTGGCTATGAAGCCAATACCGAGCAGACCGAAACGGCCCTCACCGGCCTTAAAATGATGATCTCTCTCATTCCCTTCATCATGGCTCTGATCTGCCTCGTGATCGTGCAGCGTTACCGCCTCGATCAGCGGATGCATGCCCGGATCAAAGCCGAAATCTCAGCTCGACCTCAATAAAAAGGTAGACCTTTTCATGTCTGACACACACGCCGCTTTCAACGATACGACCAACCCCGAGCTTGAGGCCGAGATCAACGCCATCATCGAAGAGCTTTCTCTGGAAGAGAAAGTCTGGATGATGAACGGGCATGGCTTTTTCGAAGTCTTTTTCGGTGAAGACCAGAAACAATTCGGCCGCCGGGCCTATGAGGCTGGCAGCGGATGCGAGCGTTTGGGCATTCCGCCGCTCTATTTCACGGATGGCCCGCGAGGCGTGCGCCACAGCGAAGCCGCTACAAGCTTTCCGGTGTCCATGGCGCGCGGCGCAACCTGGGATCCGGACCTGGAGCGCCGCATCGGTGAAGTGATCGGAACGGAAGCACGCGCAATCGGCGCAACGCTTTCAGGCGCGGTTTGCGTCAACCTCTTGCGTCATCCCGCCTGGGGGCGCGCCCAGGAAACCTATGGCGAAGACCCTTATCTTCTGGGTGAACTCGGCGCGGCCTTGTCGGAAGGCATTCAACGCCACAATGTCATCGCGACGGTCAAACACTTCGCCCTCAACAGCGTTGAAAACTCACGATTTGAAGTGAATGTCCGCGTCAGCGAGCGCGCCATGCGCGAAGTTTATCTGCCGCATTTCAAACGCATCATCGAGTCCGGCTGCGCATCCGTCATGTCCGCCTATAACAAGGTGAATGGCGATTATTGCGGGCACAACACGCATTTGCTGCGCGAGATCCTGAAGGACGAGTGGGGCTTTAATGGCTTTGTCCATTCAGACTGGGTGAAAGGCGCCTATGGGCCGGACGCCGCGCAGGCCGGACTGGACATCGAAAATCCCGACGTGATTTTCTTTGGCGATCATCTGATCAAAGCGGTCGAGAAAGGCGAGGTCACGCAAGAGGCTGTCGACGACGCCATCCGGCGCATTCTGCGGACGCAATTTACGTTCGCGCGCGCCAGCGATCCTCGCGATTACGCGAAAGCGGATGTGGCCTGTACCGCACATACAGATCTGGCCCGCGAAGTTGCCGAAAAGAGTTTTGTGCTTCTCAAGAATGATGGATTGCTGCCACTCAACAAATCAGAGGTGAAAACCATCGCGTGCTTCGGCAAGCTTATGGACCTGCAAAACCTCGGCGACCGCGGCTCAAGCTGCAACACACCGCCTTACGCCGTCACCCTGAAGCAGGGGCTGGAGGCCTATGTTGGGACAGATGTGAAGCTCGAATTCTTTGACGGCGACGACCTCGAAGCAGCCCGGAAACTGGCAGCTTCCGCCGACGCCTGCCTGATTGCCGCGGGCTACACCTGGGAAAATGAGGGCGAATACATTCCGGGCAATGAGGCAATGGAAGGCCTCGATTCCAAAGAAAAGATGGAATCACGTGGCGGCGACCGCGCTGACCTTCGCCTGCTTCCATCTGACGAGGCCCTTATCTCAGCGGTCTGCGAAGAAAACAGCAAAACGCTCGTCTCAATTATGGCCGGCAGCGCCGTCATCATGGAAGACTGGAAGGCAAAACCAGAAGCCATCATGATGATCTGGTATCCGGGCATGGAGGGCGGTCACGCCTTCGCACGCGCTGTCTTTGGTGATGTCAATCCGGGCGGCAAGCTCCCCTTCGGCATTCCAAAGCGCGCTGAGGACCTGCCTTTCTTCGACGCGTTCGCGCTGGAGATCGATTACGATCTGTATCATGGCTATTCGCACCTCGCGAAGGTGAACGCAGAACCCGCTTTCCCATTCGGCTTTGGACTCAGCTACACCAGATTCTCCTATGCCAATGCGCGCAAGGTGACGTCAGATGAGCAAATTGCCTTCGAGATCGACGTGACCAACATTGGTGACCGCACCGGTGATGAGATCGTTCAGGGCTATGTCGGATTTGAGAACACGCAGATTGATCGCCCAGCCTTCCTGCTGAAGCGTTTTGAACGCGTCACCCTGGCACCCGGCGAAACCGCAACGATCCGGTTTGAGCTCACAGCAAACGATCTCGCCTATTATGATGAGACCGCAGGACGCTGGGCTGTGGAAGACATTGAATATTCCATGCGAATAGGTTCAGACAGCGTGACAGCGCAGGATCACATCCTTCCTTTTCGACTTGAAGAAATCGGCAATTAGCTTTTTTCTGAGGCAAACAGGCCTGCTGCACATGGCAGGCCACCTCACCAGATAACCGGGAAACGACGTTGACGGCAGATAAGATAAAAAACAAACCGCAAAAACGTGTCAGAGAACCGGTTCAGGCCCGTTCAGCCGAAACACGCGCCAAAATCCTCGAAGTCGCCTATAACGTCTTTGCCGAAAAGGGCTATGACACGGCCAATACGCGCGACATCGCAGCCGCAGCGGGCGTTACCCACACGACAATCCGTTATCATTTCGGTTCGAAGGATGAACTCTGGCGCGAGACGGTTCGTCAGATGTTTGCCCGGACACGGGCCCAACTTGAGCTTTCGGAAGAAGATTTAAGCCAGCCGCCTGAAGAGCGGCTGAAGATCTATCTGCGCAAATACATTTTCTACTGCGCGAAAAACGCGAACCATCTGCGCATCATGATCGCAGAATCCGTTCGTGGCGGTGAGCGCCTGAACTGGATCGCCAACAACTTCATTCGTCCGGGTCATGAGGCCATTCTGTCGCTTGCAGAAGAAACCCTGCCGGACAATGTCGGCAAACTCTCGACGGTTTCGGTTCTGTATAGCGTGGTCGGCATGTGTCATTTACCCTTCGTCCTTTCGAACGAGGTGGATGCGCTCTACGGGATCGACATTACGTCAGATGAAGCCATCAACGCGCATATCGATACCGTTATCGCCCTGATTTTCAAAAACTAACACGCACATAGGCATAATTTCTGCGAGCCAGAGGACGCACAATTCGCGCTTGCTCAATTTAATTCCATATGGAATAATTTTCCGATTGGAATTTTTTGTTTCGGTCCTTATAGATAGCGAGAGTAATAACCTGCTGACCACATCCCCCGAACGCAAATAGGGCTTCGGGACAGACAAAGACAAAGCCCCGGCCCGACCTGTCACGGCCCTGGGAAAGCAGAATGGCGGGCGCAAAAAATAATTCCAAACGGAATGAATATTGGGAGGAGTACCAAGTGAAATTTTCAAGAAGCCAATTACTCGGCTCTTCAATGATGTTCAGCGCGGCGCTGGCATTGGCAAACATGTCGCCGGCGTTGGCACAGGACAACACCACCGAAGAGCAAACAGACGACGTCGCAACAATGGACACGGTTGTCGTTACGGCATCCACCGGCACGCTTATTCGCGGCGTTGCGCCAACAGGTACGAACACCATTCCCATTGGCGAAGACCTGATCGACAAGATTTCGCCATCCTCTGCAAACGATCTTCTGGCGAACGTGCCTCAGGTCTCGAACGCCTTTAACACCGTCCCGACACCCGGCGCGACCATCGCAAGCCCGTTCAACCGCCCGAATTTGCGTAATCTCGGCGTATCCGGCGGCTCAACGACGTTGGTCCTGCTTGACGGGATGCGCATGGTCGGCAGCGGCGTTCTGCAAACATCCCCGGATCCATCCGCGATCGCCCCCTTTTCGGTTGGACGCATGGAAGTGGTTCTGGATGGCGGCTCATCCATTTATGGATCTGACGCGATTGGCGGCGTAATCAACTTCATTTCCAAGAAGGAAATTGATGGTCTCGACCTCGCCATAGAGAAAGGGTTCGGAGATTCGTATGAATCGACCGACGCCGTGCTGGCTGGCGGCACGAGCTGGGATTCCGGATCTGCTTACCTCGTCTATAATTACAGCGAGCATGACGATGTGTTCGGCAGCGACCGAGACTACGTCTTTCAGGATCACACAGACCGGGGCAGCACCGACTATCGCAGCATGAACTGCTCACCGGGCACTGTGGTTGCGATGGATATCCCGTTTTCACTGCCAACCTTCACGCCTGGCGCCAATTTCTGCGATGAAACCGACGTCCTGACGATCTATCCGGAAGAAACAAACAACCGGCTTTTCGGTAAACTCACCCAGGATCTGAAGCCCGGCCTTCTGTTCGAACTGACCGGTTATTATTCAGACCGTGAAACCGTGCATCAGGGACAGGGTCCGGGCACCGGAACCGGTGTCCGCGGCTCCGGTACCATCACCGCCGCTAACCCGTATTTCCAGTCAATTCTCGGCGAAACATCCCAGAATGTTCTGTTTTCCTATGAGGACGTGTTCGGACCGGCGCTGGCCAGTACGACCGAACTTTCAGCATGGATGATCAACCCGAAACTGACCTACAACTTTGCCAATAGCTGGCAGGTTAATGCTTCGCTGTCCTACGGTCAGAGCACGAATGAAGTGCGGTCCAATCAGATTGATCAGGTCTCGCAGGCAATCGCCCTGTCCGGCCTGGTCCCTGGCTTTGCGCTGAACCCTTATGATGTCAGCGCCTCTGATCCGGCCGCGCTGGCCGCCATCGGCGATTTTCAGGTCTATGGCGATAATGATCAGGAGATGCTGCAATTCCGAACCGTCGCTGACGGCACAGCCTTTTCTTTCGACGGCAAGGACGTAAAGGCAGCGATTGGCTTTGAGTACATGAAGGAGTCGATTGACGCGCGACAAGGCCAGGGGCCGCCTTCAGACCTAGAGTTATTTGGCGCTGAAAACGACCGTGATGTCACCTCCATTTTTGGCGAACTCATGATCCCGCTGATGGATAGCGCGGCGTACGGCACCTTCGATACATCGTTATCGGTTCGCTATGACAGCTATAGCGATGTCGGCGATGCGACCAATCCGAAAATCGGCTTTACCTATAAACCGAACAATGATGTCGCATTCCGTGGCAGTTGGGGGACTTCCTTCCACGCGCCATCACTTGCCGACACGGGCGATGCCGTCGACACGCGGGTGCAGGTTGTTCCGATCAGCCCATATATCGCGCCCGGTGACAGCCCACTCAATCTGGCCCGTTCGACGGTCATTCTCGCCGGCGGTAATCCGGACCTCGATCCGGAAGAAGCCGAAACCTACTCCTTCGGCGTCGACTGGCTGCCCATGGATGGCGCGCTGCAAGGCCTGCTCGTCAGCCTGACTTACTACAATGTCGAATTCACCAATCAGATCGCCATTGTACCAGTCACCGAGCCGGGCTTCTTCCTGATTGACGCCTACACACCATTTTACACCATCAACCCAACCCTGGAGCAGGTGCAGGCGCTCGGCGCAGGCCTGCGCATCGAGAACGCAGCATCTCTGGAGTCTCTGTTTGAAGGCACCTCCCCTTACCTGCTGGTGGATGCCCGCCGCAACAATCTGGGGACGGTCAAAACAGACGGTATCGACTTCGGCGTTCGCTATTCTCGTGAAACAGAGGCAGGCGAACTTTCTGCTGGCATCTGGGGCACCTACACGCTGGGCCGCGACGTCCAGGCGGCGGAAGGCGCACCAACTGTTGATGGCCTCGAATTCGGCACAAGCCAGTTGCAGCTCGTCGCTGATTTCGGCTGGAGCAAGGACAACGCATCGCTGTCCATGCGCGTCAACCACACCGCCGGATATGATGCTTCAGCCGACGTTTCTGTTGATGGGTTCACGACCGTCGACCTGAGCGGTCGCCTGACCCTGCCTGGCAATGGCTGGCGCGACGACACCATCCTCAGCATCAATGTCGATAATCTGTTCGACGAGGATCCCCCATATTTCGACGACATTGACGGCTATGCGAATGGCTCAACACTCGGTCAGGTCGTCTATCTCGGAATTCGTCAGAAGTTCTGACGAACGCGATCGAGCGTTTGCTCGGTACGACCCGGCTGGATTGCTCGACGATCATTCCAGCCTCCCTCTACCTTCTGACGTCAGGCCTTATCGGCCTGACGTTTTTTTATGGCCGCTTTCCCAATCCCCTCGACCTGTCAGCCTTGATGATTGACAAGCAGCGCGCTGCGCCTTTGATCAGTCCCGAGATCTAATGACAAAAACGAGGGGGGTCTTCATGACTTTTACAGACGCTTTCAATCTGACCGGCAAACGTGCGCTGGTCACCGGCGCATCCAGCGGCCTTGGTGATCACTTCGCCCGACTGCTGGCTGAACAGGGCGCAGAAGTGGTTTTGGCTGCGCGCCGCCTGGAAAAACTGGAAAGTCTGGCAGAGGAAATCCGCGCCAAAGGTGGCAAAGCCCTGCCAGTTGCTATGGACGTGACCAAGGCCGACAGCGTGCAAGCCGCCTTTGAGGTGATCGCATCAGTACTGGACGGGCCATGTGATATTGTCGTGAACAATTCCGGTGTGGGACAGGCCAGCTGGTATCAGGATACCACGGAAGAAGAGTGGCAAGGCATTATCGACACCAATATGACGGGTGTCTGGCGCGTCGCGAAGGCAGCGACCAAGGCACTGCTCGACGCCGGGAAGCCGGGTTCCATCATCAACATTGCGTCCATCACGGCATTACAGCCCGCGCTCATGAATGTCGGCTATGCTGGCTCAAAGGCCGCTGTCGATCACATGACCCGCGTCATGGCCGTGGAAATCTGCCGCTATGGCATCCGCGTCAATGCGATTGCACCAGGATATTTCAAAACAGCGATCAATGATGAATATCTCGACTCCGAGCATGGCGACATCATGCGCAAGCGTATTCCAATGCGTCGCTTCGGCGAGCACAAGGAGCTTGATGGCGCGCTCATGCTGCTGGCATCCGATGCTGGCGCATACATGACCGGTGAGACCATTCGGGTCGATGGCGGTCACATCCTCATGCCTCTTTAGAACAGTTGTACCAGAAGCCCTCAGGGCTTCTGGTCGACCCGACCCCTTTCAAATCAACCTTCAGACAAGCATTCACACTTAGTCAGCACTGCCCAATCATAAATCTCAGCTGAATTCAAATAATTAGACGCGCCACAAAGTAATGGCTGAAAACTTCTCTCGAAGTTTTTCGAAAATATTCCGTTTCAATTGAAGAGAGCGAAAAAGCAGTTTGCCGTCGAAAAGTCAGCAGGCTATAACCGGCTTAGTTATACTTAATTTTGTTTAAAACACGCGTACCACGCATTTCAATGCCATATCTGAGTAAATTTGAGTCGGACACTTTGTTCGGCAACGCCCTTGAGATTATCGATACGTCGGGATTATCCGCGCTGTCTTTGCGTGCCCTGTCCGCAAAGGCAAACATAAGCCCTTCCAGCATTTCCTACCGATTTGGCTCCAGAGACGGCTTTATCGAGGATCTGGTCATCAGCCTGGTCGAACAGGAAGCGCATATCTGGCGAGAACGCCGTAACGCCTTACTGGAACATACGATCGGACCAGAGCAGAGCGTCCGTTTTTGCAACGCCGTCATCCTGAACCATTTTTCCCGTTACCGAGCGCATGCAAACGCGCTCTGGGAGTTTGAATTGGTCGGAAACCGGGTCTCTTTCCTGCCAGAATTGCTGCATCAATGGCGACAGCCGGAAATCGCATTCTGGGAAACCTTTCTGGAGCAGATCGAGATGCCAGTCGATCTGGCACCAACGCTTAGCGGAACAACGACCGGCATTGGCCGCAGCCTCCTGCTCTCCTGCCCCGGAACAGAGCAACTGATCTGGACACAGGATTGCGTATCGCGTCTTTTCGAACGTTTACAAAAGCAACCGCTGACCATGCCGTGCTCGCCGGGCATGCCGGCGGGCCCTGCGCTTGCGAGCGACATCAATCCGATCGATCGCAAAGACCTCGACCCCAGCTCAACAGCCGACCGAATTGTCCTGACAGCCAGTGAGATCATTCTGGAGCAGGGATGTTCGGGCTTGTCTCACCGCGCGATTGCCAACCGCGCCAACATTTCGCTGTCATCTACCACGCACCATTTCGAGACCCTTCAGGATATCCTGATGGCCGCGTTCCGGCATATATATGCCGAAGGGCTGAAAGGCTCCGGCCTGCCAAAGGGCAATGAGAACGGCTATTCCCAGGCTTTCTTTTTCGACAAGCTGGTTCAACGCCTCTCCAAAGCAAACGCCGTGACCTCACCTGCAGCCATCGCGCTGGAAGACATCATGCTTCAGGGCAGCAAGATCGACACAATGCGTGACATCGCACGCGCGCTTTTTGCGCTCATGGGCACACACTCAACACAGATGCTCGCGCGTCTGGAGGATGTCAGTCCGCGCTGCGACCGGCTGGATGGATATCTGTTTCGCTACGGGCTGATCGGCTCCAAATATCTGGACGGACCAGAGCTGCGCGTTCTGGGCAATCAGGATTTTCTCGCTTTCTGGCGATATTATCTGGCGTCGTCCTGAACTCGCCGCGCGCATCTTCTTGTTCCGCTCTCAGGTCTTGCTATCTGTTGAGTGGAATTGGAGGACTGACATGACACTGGAAATCAAGGTTCTGCGCGGTCCGGACGAGATAACACCTGCCATTCAGGACATTGCCCGTCTGCGGATCCGCGTGTTCCGGGAATGGCCTTACATCTATGATGGCTCGCAGGAGAACGAGACCGATTATCTCGGCCATTTTGCAAAGTCTGAAGACGCCTGCGTTGGTCTGGCAATTGACGATGGCGAGGTCATCGGGGCCACAACCGCCGAACCGATGCCTGACACGCACGAAGACTTTCGCAAGCCCTTCACAGAAGCCGGCATTCCAACCGATAAAATCTTTTATTTCGGCGAGTCCGTCCTGCTGAGCGAACATCGCGGACGCGGTATTGGACACGCTTTCTTTGATCTGCGTGAGCAGGCCGCAAAAGACTGGGGCGCAACTTTAACGGCGTTTTGCGCTGTTCAGCGGCCTGATGAACACCCGTTGAAACCAGACGCGTATCGCTCGCTCGATAATTTCTGGAGATCACGGGGCTACCAAAGCCGCGAGGATCTGATCTGCCATTTCCCATGGAAAGACCTCAACGAGGCCGAAGAGCGTTATAAACCGCTCATGTTCTGGACCAGAAAGCTGAGCCAATGACCCAAGCGACCGCTCTCGCCCACATTCTGCTGACACCCGAAGAGATGGGCAAAGCTGATCAATATGCCATTCAACATGGAACGCCGGGCTACACACTCATGCTGGCGGCCGGTGAGCGTATACTGGAGTACACGCTGCGGACCCATCCACTGTCAAAAACCATCGGCGTGCTGTGCGGCCCCGGCAACAATGGCGGCGATGGATTTGTCGTTGCAAAGCGCTTGCGTAGTCTTGGCAAGAAGGTGCATGTCGGCCTCCTCGGAGACCCATCAAAGCTCACGGGTGATGCCGCCAAAGCGTTTTCGGACTGGCCGGGCAAAATCACGCCGCTTGAAGCCTTTCCATTCGACAATTGCGACCTCCTGATTGACGCCCTGTTCGGAGCAGGCCTCTCCCGAGGCCTGGAAGGCACAGCAGCCGAACTTGTCGGACGCATGAATGCGGCTTCAGCCCCCATCATTGCTGTCGACCTTCCCAGCGGGCTTTCCGGTCGCACCGGGAAGGCAGAAGGCGCCGTTGTGCAAGCGACCGCATCTGTGACCTTTTTCCGCAAGAAGCCAGGACACCTGCTCCTGCCGGGGCGCGAGTTTTGCGGCGACGTGATTGTTGGCGATATCGGCATTCCACAGACGGCACTGACACAGCTTGAGGCCCAGCTTCATGAGAACCATCCTGATTTGTGGCGAGCAGAGTTTCCCTCCCCGTCCCTTACGGGTCACAAATACAGCAAGGGGCATGCCCTTATTCTGTCCGGATCTGAATTTGCCACCGGCGCATCACGCCTGACCGCGAAAGCCGCGCTGCGCACCGGTGCTGGCCTGGTTTCGCTTTGCGGAAGCGCTGATGCTTTGCGCATTCACGCCGCACATGTGACAGCGATCATGCTGCGGCCTGCAGAAACAGCCTCTGACCTGAAAGACCTTCTGGACGATGCGCGCCTGACAACGCTCGCGCTTGGTCCCGGGCTTGGAACATCCACAGACGCGGACGAGAAGCTGACAATCGCGCTGAGGGCAGATCGCAGGCTCATTCTGGACGCTGACGCTCTGACTCTGCTCTCTCAGCGTGAAGATGCGAGTTTCGCAGCCCTGAAAGCCTTGAACGAGCCGGCCATCCTCACGCCGCACGCAGGTGAATTCAAACGACTGTTTGGCGACATGAGCGAGACAAGCAAGGTCGAAGAGGCCCTTGAAGCAGCCCGGCAATCTGGCGCGATTATTGTCTACAAAGGCGCTGACACGGTCATTGCAGCCCCTGATGGACGCGCAGTGATCAACACAAATGCGCCGCCATGCCTCGCAACAGCAGGATCGGGCGACACGCTCACGGGCATCATCACCGGCCTCAGGTCACAGGATATGCCCGCATTCGAAGCAGCATGCGCTGGCGTCTGGCTGCATGGTGAAGCCGCTAATGTGCTTGGCCCCGGCCTGACGGCAGATGACCTGGAAGACGGACTGAAGATTGTGCTGAAAAAAAGATTTGGTGGTTCGGGGGAGACTTGAACTCCCGACCTCGCGATTATGAGTCGCGCGCTCTAACCAGCTGAGCTACCGAACCAATCCGATATGAGGGGCGCTGTATACGCGCCAGACTGCCAGCGCGCAAGCGTCGAATGCAAAGATTTTACGTCTCTTTTGATACGATATCTGCCACATGTGCCGCAATGGCCAGTGACGAGGTCAATCCGGGGCTCTCAATACCAAATAAATTCACAAGTCCGGGCGTCCTGTGGCGTTCTGGCCCTTCGATCCGGAAGTCGCCAGACGGCTCACCGGGGCCAACGATTTTGGGACGAACCCCGGAATAATCAGGCGCCAGCGCCCCATCAGGCAGTCCCGGCCAATAGCGCCGGACCGTGCGATAGAAGACGTCGGCGCGCGCTGGATCAACCTGATAGTTAAAAGGCGGCTCCGCGCCCTCAGGCAGCCATTCGGCATCTGGTCCGAGCTTGCCACGCCCGGACAGGTCGACCGTCAGATGCAGACCAAGGCTCGCCGCATTGTGCATGGGGTAAATCAGCCGCGTGAAAGGCGTTTTGCCGGTAACGGTGAAGTAAGAGCCCTTCACGAACCGATTGGTTGGAATATCGCTCTGATGTGGCCCCTCAATCTTGCGCGCGAGCGGAATGGCGCCATGTCCGGCCGAATTGATCACGCGCTTTGCAGTCACGATGGACGGCATGTCGCCGCCGATCAGCATTTCCAGGCCGTCGGCGACCGGACGCCCTTCCAGCACGGGTGCATTCAGCACAAGCTGCCCCCCGGCATCTTCAAGCTTGCCCAGAAGGCTGAGCATATAGCCATGGCTGTCGAAAATACCGGATGTGTCAGACAGGATCGCGCCAGACATCTCCGGTGAGAGCGCAGGCTCCAGCGCCAGCGCCTCCTGCGTTGTCAGACGCGTGATGCCTTCAACGTCATTTTGCTCGGCCTGACGCTCCAGCAGATCAAGTTTGGGAAGCTCTTCCTCGCCAATGGCCGCGAGGATCTTTCCGCAGCGCTTATAGGTGATGGCGTGCTTGTCGAGATAGTCATACAGACTGCGCCGCCCCTCGACACAGAACTTCGCTTTCAGACTGTTCTTTGCGTAATGAAGCCCCGCATGGATGACTTCGGAGTTGCGGGCTGACGTTTCCGTTCCGAACGCAGAGGCTGCCTCGACAAGCAGAACTTCCTGGCCGGATTGCGCCAGTTCCTGCGCAATGGCGAGGCCAACCACCCCCGCTCCAATCACCAAAGTTTCGATTTCGAAGCGTTCCAGGGTGTCACTCAAGGGTCTTTATCCGTCCGTATACGTTCATCTTCTGCTTAAATGCTGACCAGCTGCCAAGGATAGAGCCATTTTTGCAACATTTCAGGCAGTTATGGAGAAAATTTCTTTCCCAACCCAACAAGTTTTAGAAAAAGACTTGCAAGATTATCCACTATTGGGACAAAAGCAGCAACAAACACATGTAAATTACCGCAAGAGAGGGAAAATGTTATCAGTGGATCTCGATCTGATTGACAAGAAGATACTCGAGCTGATCCAGCACGATGCGAGCTTGTCAGTCGCAGATATTGCTGATCGTGTGGGTCTTTCTTCCTCCCCATGCTGGCGTCGTATCAAGCGTATGGAAGAACAAGGCGTCATTCAACGCCGTGTTACCGTACTTGATCGCCACGCCCTCGGACTGAACTTCGAGGTTGTGGCCTCCGTCAAACTCCAACTGCCAACGCGCGAGAACCTGGAAAAGTTCGAAAGCGCCATTGATGGCTGGTCAGAAGTCGTCGAATGCATGACCGTGACAGGCGCGGTCGACTATATCATTCGCGTCTTGACCCTTGATATGCAAGCCTATGACGACTTTTTGCGCGATAAACTGCTGTCTTTGGGCCTCGTGTCTGATGTTCAGTCACGTATCATCGTAAATGTATCAAAACGCACAACTGCTGTGCCTCTTGCCCTGGTCGAAGAGACAAACTCGGGCAACTAGCACCGCACACGGTCAGCCGATCATCCGCTCGACGTGTGATCGGCGACGATTTTCCATCCATCCTCGAATTTGCGAACATGCAGAGTGAACAGACCACCCGGCATATCTTCATCGCGCTGAAGCGACCAACGCCCGAAGACGAGCGCATCCTCCTCGCCCATGGTTTCAATAATGAGATCCGAGAAGGTCAGAACGCCCATTTTGGCATCCGTATCGTATCGGGCCTTATAGCCATCCAGCGTGGCCTGCCAGCCATATGTGACTGACCCGCCGGACGCGAAGCGCAACGCGTCACTCTGCCAATAGCCTTGCATGAATGCGTCAATGTCACCGCGATTCCATGCCGCCTGCTGCGCGATCAGAACGCCCTCGATAGCCTCTGCCGCCGCAACATTTTCCGCATGAACCGGCAAGGTTAGAAGGCTTATCGCGCCGGGCGCGAGCCCTATCAAGGACAGGCTTGCAAGACTATGTTTCAGAAAACGCATGACCGACTCCAAATTCCAAACTTCGATACTTTGTCGTCGGACCACGCGTTTGTCCAATCGAGCGGCGCTCAGCCTGGCTCGGCCACCATAAATCCGATTGATTGAACACCGGCGCTTCTGGCCTGATCGACCGCGCGTATGACCAGGCCGTTCTTCGCCACAGAGGCCGCCTGCACAATCACAGACTGATCCGGTAGCTCGGCAAGTTCACGTTCGATCTTTGCGCGCACCATCTCTATGTCAGAAAGCGCGCCATTCACGCGCACCAGACCTTCAGGCGAAATACTGACCAGAATTGCGGGCGAGGTGATCGCTGAATGGCCCGAAGCCGGCGGCGGTGTCATATCCATCGCCTGCTCTTTCAGAAATGTCGCCGTGACGACGAAAAAAATAAGCAGGATGAACACGATGTCCAGCAATGGCGTCATGTCAGCTTCGGCGCTGCTAATTTTGCGATGTCTCATTGTAACCCTCCCTATAAATATAATGTAATCATATTACATTATATTTATTTTCTGTCGAGCAGTTGAGGCATCGATGAAAACGTCGCCGTTTTGCCTTAAGGAAGCCTGCTTTAAAGTCTTGTTTAAATGAGATTTGTATTCGTCAGATGTATTGTTGATTGCTGTCTGGACCGCATCATGAAGAAACTGCTTTCGGCTTTTGGCACACTGCTTGTTTGCATGGTGAGCACGGCAACAGCTTTGGCCAGTCCATTTCAGACGAGCCTTGTCTCCATGGAAACACGGTTTGTGACGTCCTCAATCCGGGTCTATTGGGATAGCTCTCTGATACCGGACACCACGGGCCTGAAAGCACGCGCCTTTCTCTGGACCGTGATCGACGAAGCCCGCCCCTATTCACTCGAACTTGTGACGTTTTCAGACGGGCTTTCCGGCCCTCATCGCCTGGACCTCCGGCCTGAAGGGGAAGAGCTCGACTATTTTGCCGGGCGGCAGAACCAGCAGGCCTTTGCAGACCTGACAGCGCTTTTCCGTAATGAAGCCCATACGTCTGAAGTCGAGACATGCTTTCTTGTCACGGACGGGCATTTCACCGCCTATGACCTGCCGAACAATCGCTTGCCGTGCACCCTGCACGTCATCAGCGCCAAGCCGGATGCTGATCGTGAAATCCTTTCAGAGCTTGCAAGGCGCGGCGGCGGCAAGTTTCTTGATCTTAGCAATATGAGCGAGGCGCAGGCCTATGCGCTGCTGGGGCGCACATCCTGAGCCAAGCTATGGCGACTAGGCCTCGCCCGTCGCCACTTCATAGGCTTCAGACGCTTCCAGCCATTCCATCTCGGCAAGTTCCGCCTTTTCGACCTGTTCAGCGCGCTCCTTCATCAGAGCCTGCATGCGCTCAGACGATAGTCCCGGCAGGACCATCTCATCATCTAGCGCGGCGATCCGGCGATTGGCCTGCTCAAGGCGTTTCTCTGCCGCGTCGGCCTTTTTCTTCAGAGGGGCCGCCGCTTTTCGCGCCTCAGCGGCGCGCTGGCGCGCCTCTGCTTTATCAACCTTTGGCGCGGGCACGACGGGCTCGCTCTTCTTCGCGGGTCCTTTTGAGCCCCCGCGATCGGCAGACATGACGAGCTGGCGATAATCGTTCAGGTCGCCCGCATACGGTTTGGCTTCACCATCCTTCACAAGCCAGAGTTCGTCTGCGGTCCCTTCAGCCAGATAAACATCGTGGGTGATCAGCAGGACAGCGCCCTGATAGTCATTCAGCGCATAGATCAGGGCTTCGCGGCTATCGATATCGAGGTGAGATGTCGGCTCGTCGAGGATGAGAATATGCGGTTCCGTCATGGCCATAAGGCCCATGAGCAGGCGCACTTTCTCACCGCCGGACAGTTTCTCGACCTTCGTCTCGACCTTCTCGACCGAGAAGCCCAGCTGCGCAGATTTCGCGCGCACCTTGGCAGGAGGTGTATCTTTCGGAAGCGCCTGGCGCACGTGATCCATCACCGTGTCACCGGGCGAGAGCTCGTCCATCTGATCCTGACTGAAATAGCCAATCCGGATCGAACCCGGCGCAATGCGCTCGCCCCCCATCAGGGAGAGGCGCTGCGCGATCGATTTGACGAGGGTCGTCTTGCCCTGACCATTCGTGCCGACGATCGCGATACGGTCTTCCGGATCAAGCCGCAAATTGACATCGCTCAGAATGCGGGCGCCCTCGCCATATCCGAGCTCTGCATTGCGAAGTTCGAGCAGGGGCGGCGCCAACTGCTCTTCCGGTGCCTTGAAGACAAAGGGGACTGTACGCTCCTGAATCGGAACGGTGACAGACTGCATACGCTCCAGCATTTTGATGCGCGACTGCGCCTGACGGGCCTTTGAGGCTTTAGCGCGAAAGCGATCAACGAAGCTCTGCAAGTGCGCCCGATCGGCGTCCTGCTTCTTTTTCTGGGCTTCGAGCTGCGCCATTTTCGCCGCACGAAGTTCCAGATACGCGTCATAACCACCATTGGACAGAATGAGCTGTTTCTGCTCCAGCGCCAGCGTGTGCGTCGACACCGAGTTCAGGAGCTCGCGGTCGTGGCTGACCAGAATGACCGTGTTCGGATACGCTTTGAGATACCCTTCGAGCCAGGCGGCGCCTTCCAGATCCAGATAGTTGGTCGGCTCGTCCAGCAACAGCACGTCGGGCTGTGAGAACAGCACGCCGGCAATTGCCGCCCGCATGCGCCAGCCGCCTGAAAATTCCTTCGTCGGGCGCGCAAGATCATCATTCGTGAAACCAAGCCCCATCAGAACTTCCGAGGCACGCGCTTCGGCTGACCAGGCATCAATATCGAGCAATCGCGCGTGAATTTCACCGATCTTGTCCGGATCGGTTTCCGTCTCACTCTGCACCATCAGAGCATGCCGTTCCTGATCCGCTTCGAGCACGACATCCAGAATGGCCTGATCGGTTGCCGCAACTTCCTGCGCCACCCAACCGAGCGTTGCCCCCTCATTGAAGCGGATGGCATTGTCCTTGGCAGGCGTTTGGTACGCCTCGCGGATCAGGCCAAGCAAAGTGGATTTGCCTGTACCGTTCCGGCCCACAAGGCCGACTTTCCAGCCCTTCGAAATCTGGGCTGAAGCGCCCTCAAACAGGGTGCGTGTACCAAAAGCAAAATCAAGATCAGAAATCGTCAACATGGCGCGCGGTTTGGCACGCCTTGACGAGCTTGAAAAGCAGAACCTGAGACAGGAGGACCATCTGCAGGCATTTGCATGAAATGCGTTTACAGCACCGCTCCCCCGGTCAAGACTGACCAAAAAGGGAGGATATATGAGCGACACCTACACAACCATAGAGGTCGACCGGCCGGCAGAGCATATCTGCCGCATCACACTGAACCGCCCGGAGAAGCGGAATGCGATGAACAACACGCTGCGCAGCGAGCTGTTTGACGCGCTTTATGCAGCCGATCAGGATGAGCATGTGCGCGTCAGTATCGTCCGGGGCGCAGGCCCGGCCTTCTGCTCGGGTTATGACCTCGGCGAAGACCTGTCTGAAGATCAACCCTGGCGCACGGCTGGCGGTGAAGGCCAATGGGCCCGACACGTTGTTGATGGCTGGTTCCAGATCTGGGATCTGAAGAAACCCGTCATCGCTCAGGTTCACGGATATTGTCTGGCAGGCGGAAGCGAACTCGCGGCGGCTTGCGATCTGCTCTATGTCGCCGACACAGCCCAGATCGGCTATCCGGCGATCCGCTCAATGTCATCACCGGACATGCAATATCAGCCATGGATGATGGGCATGCGCGCTGCGATGGAGTTCATGCTGACCGGTGACGCCCTGTCAGGCCCGGATGCTGTCGCCTGCGGCTTTGCCAATCGCTGCTACGCCGAAGCCGAACTGGAGGATGAGGTTCTGAAGATTGTGGGCCGCATCGCGCAGATCCCGTCAGATCTTCAGCATCTCAATAAGCGTACGGTGCACCGCGCCATGGACATTATGGGCATACGCGCAGGAATTCGCGCAGGAACCGATGTCCACGCCCTTGGCTGGTATCAGAACAGCTCGCAGGACTTCATGAAGGGCATGCGAGATGGCCCGCGCGTCAAGGACGCTCTGCGCCAGCGTGACGGCAAATTCGGAGACTATGGAGAGGGCTGATCGGCGCCCTCTTTCAGCGCAGGAAGCCACCAGAGCAGCAAGGCTGCACCAAGCTGGAGACACAGCACAAGACCTGCCACATAGATCACACCCTCTTCGACGACGGGTGCCAGAAGCGCGGTGCCGCCGGAAATCACGATAAATATCGCCAGAATGGTCAGCGATGACGCCCGGTCATCCTGACCTCCACCGGCGATAATCGCACGCATGAAACCCGGAGGCCCGCGAAAACCGACGGCTGCGTTGAGCGGCGCAAAGCAGACCGCGAGCCAGAATGGGCTGACACCCTCGATAAAGCCGAGAGCCGCAATCGCCAGAGCACTTGCAATTGCCAGAAACGAACCGAACCAGAGCATCCGCTCAGCGCCAAATCTGGTCACCAGAAAGCCCGTCGTGTTAGACGCCAGAATGAAGCAGGTCACACCCGCAATCTGCATGGTGATGAAATGCGTCATGGTTCCACCCATGGCGCGAACAATCATGGCTGGCGCAGACATCACCACCACGATCATGCCGCCAACGACCAGCGCCTGACTGAGCGCATACCGCAGAAAGGTTGGTGAGCGCAGGAGTGAGAGATAGCTCCCCTTCCGGCCTTCTGTCTTCGAACGCGGAATCCAGCCCGGCAGGCACAGGATCAGTAAGCCCATGCTGACACCGATGACGGCCAACACGTAGAAGCTCGCCGCCCAGCCGCCGAGATCGAGCAGCCAGTAACCGATGATCGGGCCGAGCGCAGGCGCGAGTGCCTCAAGGCTTGCGAGCGCGCCGATCGCGCGCGTTGCGCCTGACTCAGAAAACAGCTGACGCACCACGCCGGGGGCGATAACAGCGGGCGCAGAGGCAAAGAAGCCCTGAAACACGCGCAGCACCACCAGACTCGTCATATCTGTTACCTGCGTCGCCAGAAGCGAAACCAGCCCGAACACAATCATCGAAAAAATGAGCAGGTGCTGGCGTCGAAAACGCCAGCTAATGGCACCAAAGATCAGGAAACCCAGCGCATTTCCGGCCACGAAGCCGGCCAGCACGAACTGTGCTTCGGCCACACCCCCGTTCAGGATTTCCGGAAGATCCGGTATCGCTGGCAGGATGAGATCCGTCGCGAGAAAGCCAACCAGTGATGCTGTCACCAGCACACCACAGATCAGAATACGCGAAAGAGATGCCACAGGTGCTGACATGAGGGTTCATTCCAGGGTTCAGAAAAGGTCGGTCGTTTGACCAGCCCTAGCGCCATGGCGCAACGCCTGAATGACAGAAAATGCAACTTTTCGGATTATTCAGGGAAAATAATGAAGTCTTTCGATCCATATCCCCGTCGACGGGCACAGACCTCATAGCCCTCACGACTGCCTTCGTCATTCGTGTTGCCTTCGATCGTCTTGAAGAGATCCCGACCCGCCTCCACGACCAGCCCAGTATGCGTCCAGTCTGTCGATGTGCGCCGGACCAGAAAGAGTGATCCCGGTGGAACCGTATTCGGCCCGGCATCATGTTCCGGCACCAGCGTCCCTTTTGCCTTTGCATTCGCCGCCAGCCAGTCGCAGGAGAAAGACCCCTCCATTGGCATGTCCTTACCGGTGATCTCGCTCGCCTGCTCCATCAGGAATGTGGTGAAGCCAGCACACCAGGGCCAGCTATGCCCTTCATTTCCTTTCATATAGAGCCGCACCCAGGGGCCCATATTCTGGCCACCCGTCTCTCTTGGATGGACCGCGAGATGTCGCTCCGCCGCTTTCAGCATCGCGGCATCAAAACGATCCGGCACCTCGTCAGGTCGACGCAGCACATCCAGCATGCGGCGGACAAAAACGCGCCATGTCGCGTCATTCACTTCACCGGTTTCATTCAGGCCATTATAGTGCTGGAACTCGGCGACCGTCATTTCTGTCACGCGGCCATAATCACCATCAATGACAAGCGAGAAACCGTTGAGCGAAAGCCATTCCTGCACGCGCCTTGCCGCAATACCGCGTTTGCCACGTTTTATGGTACTTTCCAGTTCGACTTCATCGCGGATCCAACGATAAAGAACGCTCGTATCTTCGGTAAATGTGTAGCTCATAATGTCCCCCAATCAGGGAACAGATTACACGATTTCGCGCAAAACGCGAAGCACTTCGGCTTGCGCCATTCTCCACAAACGCGATCAGTCTCCACATTCAAAAGGGCCGGTGGTTGAAAACCACCAGCCCTCAAAACCGGATGAACGCCGCGCGTCAGGCCGCGATAGAGGCCGAAAGCGTTTTCAGTGTTTCCGCGGCGGATCTGATCTGCTCGATCGAACCTGCAATCGATTCAATGCCGCCCGAGATATTGTTCACCGCATCGCTCGCCGATGACATGTTCGAGGAGATATCCTTGGTGACAAAGGACTGCTCTTCGACAGCGCTCGAGATGGAGACCGAAATATCGTTCAGTTCCTCGATGACGGTTTCAACCAATCCAATCGACTCCATGGCACCGGACGTTGCCTGCTGAACCGCCTGGATTTGCGCCGAAATCTCTTCGGTTGCACGCGCACTCTGTGTTGCGAGCGCTTTCACTTCACTTGCAACAACTGCGAACCCCTTGCCGGCCTCGCCCGCACGTGCCGCTTCAATTGTGGCATTCAGCGCCAGTAGATTGGTTTGTTCGGCAATATCGGAAATCAGACGCACCACATTGGTAATCTGCTCAGCCGATGATGACAGCGTGTGCATGAATTCAGCGGCATTGCGCGAACGCCCAACGGCCTCAGTCGACACCTGCCCCGCCTTGCTCACCTGCCCCGATATCTCGCCAACCGAGCTTGCCAGCTGACTCGCGCCGGTTGCGACATTCTCCACGCTTTGTGATGTGGCGCGTGAGTCGTTTGCCGAGTTCATGGCTAGTGTCACAACGTTCTGAACGGCTGACAGGATCTCAGCGAGGTCTGCGTCGATCTCTGCAATAACACTCTGGCGTCGTTTGCGCTCTTCAACTCGTTTTGAAACGTCAGTCGCAAACTTCACAACCTTGAAGACACGGCCATTGGAATCGAAGATCGGGTTATAAGTCGCCTGAATATAGACGTCTCTGCCGCCCTTACCGATGCGACGGTATTCAGCAGACTGGAACTTCCCGGCACGAAGTTCGTCCCAGAACTTTCGATAGCTTGCGCCTCGGTCGCTCTCATCGACAAACATTGCATGCTTGCGCCCGACAATCTCCGACCGGTCATAACCGAGCGTTTTGCAGAAATTCTCATTCGCCTCGAGAATTGTGCCATCCAGGTCAAAGTGAATGACAGCCTGTGAGGCGTTGATCGCATCGATCTGCCCTTTGCTATCTGCAGCCTGAAGCTTCTGGGCGGTCACATCCGTTGCTGTTTTCAGTACGGAGACCACTTTGCCGCCACGCATGACCGGCATGTAAGAAGCCTGCATCCACACTTCTTTGCCGCCCTTCCCAAAACGACGAAACTCCGCCGTTTTCGATTGTCCCTGAGCAAGCTGCTTCCAGAAAGTGGCATAGTCTGCTGACTGACTGTCTTCCTTCGCGACAAACATAGAATGGTGTTTGCCGATGACTTCGTCTTTGGAATACCCTGTAAACTTCAGAAAATTTTCGTTTGCACTCAGAATTTTTCCTGTTGGATCAAACTCGATCAATGCCTGAGCCTGGCTTAGGGCTTCATACTTTTCCCGATAGCCTTTGTCTCCAAAAGAGTTTTTCATGCATCACCCCAATAACCTGTGAATGCACCCTCTTACTTCGAAAACACGCAAAATATTGTTAACGCGCGCCCGGATATTCGAACTGCACATGTATAGTTTCGAAATAGAGAGAAAAACTTTATTTTATTCCCGATCTTTTCGCTTGGTTTTCAAACGCGTTTAACTATAGAATTAAGAAAACAGGAAAAAAATAAGCGATATACTCGCAAACGTATACGCGAGCCAAAATACTCTATCAGGAGTAACAATCAGGTCACCCGCCCCTTAAGACCACCAATCCATGAAGCGAACGCGTTGCGTGGCCTTCGGATCTGTCTCGCCCGGCCAGATCAGAGATTGTTGTTGCAACATGCGCTTGAAAGCGGGCCTTTGCCGCGTCGCTTCAACGATCCTGCCAAGCTTCTTCCAGCTCCAGATCGGTGATGAGAGATCCGCCGACCAACGCGCCAGCTCTGTCAGATATATATCGAGCACCGAATATCCCTGAAACAGAAAGCTCCCGTCAGAGACATGAGCCTCCAGAAGGTTGCACTGAATGGATAGGCGAGATGCGGCCCGCTTTCTCAGCTTGGCCTGCTCATCGCGATTATGTGTCCACCATTCCGGATGCACATATTCCAGAACAGTCGGCTGCGTCGTCGTGATGAGATAGAACAGCCATTGCAGGAATTTGGCGCACTCGGCTGTGCCACAGGCCGGCGCGAAGTCTTTGGCTTCCGGTTTCGAGGCAAGATGAAGCAGGATGGCTCCAGTTTCGAAAATCGCCATATTGTCATCGGCAAGTGCTGGCACGCGACCTGTCGGATTGCCCGTCTGACTGTCCTGAACGATGGACGGATCACCAGGTGGGTCCAGGCGGCGCAGCTGATATGGCACCCCCATTTCCTCCAGCAGGACATGCGGAATGGTTGCGATCGACCCGGGCGCATAAAAAAGCGTGAAAGACATATCTGTTCCGTCAAAGACCCGGCGCCCACACCTCAGAGGCGCGCTTCTGCAAACCAGCAGCTATAAGAATCAAAGCGTGGTCAATGACTTTTGAACACGCCCCTGTGCTTTTGCGCAGTCGTTCAGCGAAACCCGAGCAGAAAGCACAAAAAAAGCGACCCGAAGGCCGCTTCTTCTGTTCGCGATGGAAAGAACAGACTTAGTCTTTCGCGCGCTCCAGATATGATGAGTCTTCGGTGTTCACGACAACGCGTGTGCCTGCATCAATGTGCGGCGGCACCATCACACGAACACCGATATCCGTCATGGCAGGCTTATAGCTTGAAGACGCGGTCTGACCTTTCACAACAGGCTCTGTTTCTGTGATCTCAACTGTCACACGTGGCGGCAATGTGATGGACACCGGATCGCCGTTGAACATCTGCAGAATGACCGTCATGTTTTCCTGAAGGAAAGGCGCCATATCGCCGACCATCGCGCCGGAAACATAGATCTGCTCAAATGTTTCAGGGTGCATGAAGACGTAGTTGTCGCCATCCTGATAAAGATAAGTGTGATCGACTTCCTCGACGAAAGCCTTTTCCAGCTTTTCCTGCGTCTTGGTTGTAATGACGGTTTTGGTGCCATCTGAAATACGACGCATTTCAATCGTCGTTGTTGGCGTCCCCTTACCCGGACGGAAAGACTCAGCTTTCAGAACGGAATACAGATGTCCGTCCGTGTGTTCGATGATATTTCCCTTGCGGATGTTCGCTGCGACTTCAACGGCCATGTGGTAATCCTGAGTTGCCCTGTTATGGTCTACTGGTGTAGAGCGCTCCGCGCTGGAGCTGTTTCATTTGGGTTCGCCATAAACTTTATTGGGCGTTTCGCCAAGCTCCGCATCCAACTACTCCGCATTTCCGAAGGGAAAAACAGCATGACCGGCGATCCCTGGTGGCATCCTTCGCGACATTCAGACCGCCGCCCCTTCCTGCAAGGTCGCCACCGGATACGCCGCGCAATGGAAGCCTGGTTCGATGCAGAAGACTTTCTGACCGTCGAATGCAGCGCGCTTCAGGTCTCTCCTGGAAATGAGACCCACCTGCATGCGTTTCAGACGGACTACATCACCGAGGCTGGCGCACATCATCCATTATACTTGCATACGTCTCCGGAGTTCGCCTGCAAGAAACTGCTGGCGGCCGGTGAGACAAAGATTGTCGATTTTGCCCGCGTATACCGAAACCGCGAAGTGAGCAGTCTTCACTCCCCCGACTTTACGATGATCGAGTGGTATCGGACCGGCGCGGATCTGTCCGCCGTCATGGACGACACAATCGCGCTTTGTCGGCTGGCACAAGCAACAACCGCCATCAGCGCTTTTACGTTCAGAGGTCGCACCTGTGATCCGAAAGCCGAAGTCGAGTTTCTGACGCTCGACGACGCTTTTCAGCGCTATGCCGGGATTGATCTTGAACGCCTGCTGGATGATCGGGATACCTTTGCTAAAGCAGCCGAAGCTGCCGGTATCGGCATTTCCGGTGACGCAAGCTGGTCCGACATTTTCTCGGCGGTTCTGGTCGCGCGGATTGAGCCCGAACTCGGCAATGGCCAGATGACAGCGCTCCACCGCTATCCCATCTGCGAAGCTGCCCTTGCGCAGGCTTGCGAAGACGACCCGCGATATGCGAACCGGTTCGAATTGTATGCCTGCGGCGTGGAACTGGCCAATGGCTTTCACGAACTTACCAATGCAGAGGAACAGCGCGCGCGCTTCATGGCCGATATGGATCTGAAAGAAGAGCTCTATGGCGAACGCTATCCAATCGACGAGGATTTCCTGAGCGCGCTGGCCAATATGCCGGATGCCAGCGGCGTGGCCCTTGGCTTTGACCGTCTCGTGATGCTGGCCACCGGCGCACCAAGTGTGCACCATGTCATCTGGACGCCGTTCACCACATGAGCCAATCCACCCTGAAGACTTTGTCCGCGCTCAAGGACGCTGCCCTGATCACCGAGGCTGACGCCGAACGTCTCCAACCGGTTGCAGACCATTATGCCATTTCGGTCACGCCGTTTCTCGCAAACCGCATTCGGGATGGCGCAGCGGATGATCCCATCGCACGCATGTTCATCCCGACAGAAGCTGAACTCGACCGACGCCCGGAAGAATTGAACGACCCGATTGGCGATGAGAGCCACACGCCAGTGCCTGGCATCGTGCATCGCTATCCAAATCGAGTCCTGTTAAAGCCCGTCGCAGTTTGTCCGGTTTATTGTCGGTTCTGTTTTCGCCGGGAAATGGTTGGTCCAGAACTGGGAGACGCGCTCTCGCCCAAAGCGCTGGAGGCAGCCCTCGACTATATTCGGGCGCATCCGGACATCCGCGAAGTCATCATGACCGGCGGCGACCCTTTCATGTTGTCTGCCAAACGCACAAAAGCGCTCACCCAGACCATTTCGGACATTCCGCACGTCCAGATTTTGCGCTGGCACACCCGAATGCCCGTGGCAGACCCTGCCCGCATTACGCCGGACTATGTCGATGCGCTGACGTCTACGGACAAAGCTGTCTATGTGTCGGTACACATCAACCATATTGCCGAACTGTCAGATGAGACGCGAGCAGCGGCCCGCCTGATGTCGAAGGCGGGCATTGCCCTGATATCACAAAGCGTCTTGCTAAACGGCGTCAACGATGATGTCGAGGCACTCGCCGACCTGATGGAAGGGCTCGTTGCCGCACGTATCCAGCCCTATTATCTGCACCATCCTGATCTTGCGCCCGGAACGTCGCATTTTCGACTGAGCGTCGAGCGGGGACAGGCTCTTTATCAGGCACTCCGTGACCGGGTCACCGGGCTCGCCGTGCCGCGCTATGTCATCGATATCCCGGGCGGCGTCTCCAAAGCCAATGCGGCAGGCTCAGATCTTGCAACCCTGCCGGATGGACGCCAGGCACTACGCGGACGGGACGGCAAGCTTTATCCTTATGAAGAACCGTCCGAGGATTAGTCGCCCTTCGCCGCCTTGCGCGCCTTGAACGCAGCCATTTGTTCAGGCGTTGCGTCCGGCTGAGACGCCTTCCAGTCCGCATAAGGCATGCCATGCGTATATTCGCGGGCCGCGTCTTTGGACATCTCCACGCCTTCCGCTTCCGCCGCCTCGAGATACCAGTCGGCAAGGCAGTTCCGACAGAAATCTGCAGTGATCATCAGATCGATATTCTGAACGTCCGGGTTTGCTTTCAAATGGGCGAGCAGCTTTCGAAAGGCTGCTGCGTCCAGTTTATCCTGTGTTGCCTGATCCATATTGCTTTCCTTTTTCTCTCAGATAGGAAAACCCCAGAGCGCTGTCAGCCCCCTCTCAGATGGGCGCGACATGGCCCTTAAGGTAATTTCAACTGCTAATTAAGCTTGCACGTCGGGTCATTTTCTCGCCCAATACGCGAAATTGCCCATTGGGGGAGGCTCTCATGAGATCATCTATTTTTGCATTCGGGCTGGCGGCTTGCCTGTTTTCACTTACGGCAAACGCGCAGCAGGTGAACATTCCGGTCAATCCGGGAAACATCAAAATACCGACGAAGACACTCCCCAAGATCAAATCACCAGTCCAGACATTCCAGTGTCCTGCCGAAATCCGAATGACGATCGAGACCGACCTTGGCGACTGGACCCCATCTACAAACCATATGCTGGTCGCCCGAAACCCAACGCCGCGCATTGATCGCAGTCAACTCGTTTGCGCGTATGAAAGCGGCTTCACCATCCAGCACCCAATTCCGAGCGACCGGGCCGATTGCGGCGCCACCCGGAACAGCAGCGGAGAGGTCACATTCTCCTGCACGGCCGAGGCAAAAGTCTTCAAGGAAGGCGCGTTCTTTGTCCGGCAGACACAGGGCATGGACTTCGAGACCGAGACCTTGGGCGGCATAGGCGGTAATGCAGATCTCTGGCTGAACGCCGCCTCGAACGATCGACAAATGGGGCTCTATTTCGAACCCGTAAATGGCGCCAAGATTGACTTTATGGGCCCCACGCCTGTCACCCAGGCGCAATGTGCCTCACTCGCCCAGCCTGGAAATCCAGGCCTGACCATCAGTCGTGAAACCATGCCCTATTTCAGGCTACGCGCCCGTGACCAGCGCAATCATGGACAGTTCTACTGCATCGTGACCGCAGAGGGGCGCCTCGGCTCGATCCAGTTCAATGGCCTGCGCGATGCCAGCGGCGGCGCTCAGGAAGCCCTGATCAATTACTGGCTCTGGGAATAAGCCCACATCTGAAAACCGGCTTATTGCGCTGTTTCCAACAGCCAGTTCATCGCCTTGCGGACTTCATCCTTGCCGCCTGTCTCAAAGCAAAAGCCATGAGACAGGATGAGGCGATCGAACTCCCAGTCGAGCACATATTCCACGCAGCGGCGCGCCAGCGCCTTGTCCTCGAACGTCATCCGGATATCGATGGCGGTCCCGCCCTCTTTTCCGAGCAGACCTGCGACCCGTTTCAGCAATCCCCAGGGAAAGCCCTGCTCCTGTGGATCATGTTTCTGGATCAGGTCGGTGATAATCAATGAGCCAGAAGGCTTGTGACAGAACCAGACCTCATCGAGCAATTTGTGACCTTTGATCACCTGCTGCTCGATCGTGCCAAGCCAGGCGGGCGGCGCTTCGTCTTCCAGCACGAGATCCGCCTCAATATCCGGATGACGCTCGGCAAATCGCGGCGACACCCAGGACGTTGCCTCCGGCCATTCTGCACGCCAGTCGGCCAGATAGAGGCTGTGGATCTTGTTCGGCTCGATCAGATGAGAGACCGGGCCAAGCGCTGCAACCGCACCGATGCGTTCCAGCGTCAGAGCGACAGGCGAATGCACCCAGATCTTTCCGTCAGGCAGCCGGATGATGACAGCACGCGTTGCGAACGGCACGCCATACATATGGGCCTCATCGCCTTCCAGCAGCCAGACATTCTCGGCAAAGGGTATTAAGTTGCTCATCGTGCATCTCCTCCCTTCACCAGTGTCTCACCGGGGTATGACATGGGTATGTCATGTCGCCGGAATTTCGTGCTCCTCCTTGTATCGCAGCGCCAGCCAGACAATCGCGACCGTAACGCCATGCGACACCAGCCCGACACTCCACCAAAGAGTTGGCCACTTCATCACCCAATAATTCGCTTCAGCGCCGATACTGATCGCGGCAAAGATGGCCATGCCAAGCACCCAACTGGCTAAGTGAATCAGGAAGGATAGCTGAAGCCCGGCAATGGTTTTCGCATTCTTGCGCTGGACGATGCCGGCTGCCTCAACCTCCGGGTCGATATAAAGCGCCGACACATCAACCTGATAGGCACTGGCCAGCGCCTTGAGGGATTCTGGCGAGGCTTGCTGGCCATTCTCAATGCGCTGGATGGTGCGCAGGCCGACACCGGCCAATTCAGCAAGGTGTTCCTGAGACCAGTGACGCTCTTCGCGCCAGCGTTTGAGTTTGGCTGTATCAGCTTTGATGGACATGTGGTTCTCCCGATGATGACGGATTAGCAGATGTCCTCAGAAAGCAGAAGTCAGCCGATTTTCACCACGCCAGCAGGCCGCCACCTCCCCGCCAGCAAGCCGCCAGCGGCGCGCCAGACTTGATCTTCTCGCGGAAAATCATGCAAAGCTGTGTCCTGCACGATCCGGAAACACGCCCCTTCCTGCCAGACTTTCGAAGGAATGCCCCATGCCTGAGCCAGCCCATGACACGCATTTCTACGAACCTAAAAACGGCCACGGTCTACCACACGATCCGTTCAACGCGATCATTGGCCCGCGCCCGATTGGCTGGATTGGCTCGCTGAGCGCCAACGGCATTCCGAACCTCGCGCCCTACAGCTTTTTCAACGCCTTCAACTACACCCCGCCCATTATCGGCTTTGCGAGCGTCGCCAGCAAGAAAGACAGCTTCAACAATATCGAAGCGACAGGTGAGTTCACCTGGAACCTCGCAACGCGCGAACTCGCCGAAGCGATGAATGAGAGCTGCGCGCCCATTCCGGCAGAGGAAAGCGAATTTGAACGCGCAAAGTTAGAGCAGGCACCGTCGCAGCTGGTCAAAGCGCCGCGCGTCGCGGCAAGCCCCGTCTCCTTTGAATGCAGGCTGTCCCAGATCGTGCAACTCACCACGCATGACGGCAAAGACGTGCCAACCTGGGTGGTGTTCGGCGAAGTGGTCGGTGTGCATATCGCGCAAACCGCACTGGTCGATGGCCTCTATGATCCCGCCCGAATGCGCACAATTCTGCGCGCTGGCGGCCCGGCGAGCTATTACGAAATCACACCGGAAACGCAGTTCGAGATGTTTCGCCCAAAGGCGTGATTGTTTCCGGATCCCGGGTCTGCGCCCGGGATGTTTTGTTCAGTTTGCTCTCTCGACGACTTTGCGTCGCATAGAGAGCGCTCAGGGCTGCCGCGATGAACTGAGTTCAGTTGTTTATTTTTCTCGATACCCGTAAAATCTATCCATACCAACTACAGTATCGACAGAACTCCAAGATTTGTAAGCGGGTCGGCGGTTTGCGGAAGCGCGTTTATCGCCACAGAGCATAGCTCTGCCGCGCAATTAGGATGGTAAAGTTGAGGGACGCTGAGCCTTTATCGGATCGCGGATTTGAAAACGATCGGCCTGCTTCAAGGAGGCGGCCAAGGATCGGAAGAAAGATCAGTTTGGTCTACTGACCGGGTTGCAGAATGGACTTCGACCTTAAAATGAAACAGGCGCACGAGCAATTCAGGGAAAACGTGTTCGAGCACGCAGCAAACTAGGCAAACGATCACACTCACGAGAGCATCCACCCGTTCGAGATTATCGATCACCCTATTTAATTTTTTAATGAGTTCGGTCGGTGTGGCAGGCACTAAGTCGGCCTGAACGGCGCGGACTCTTTGCAGACCTTCGGGTTCTTGCATGGCAAACACTCCAAAAGTGTAGCCATTGGCCTTCAATTGCGCTGCGATACTCATACGGATGACAGCATACACCATCGTCTCAGCTGAACTTACCATGTAAGCGACGTCATCAGGAACGACCGTACGGTCTGAAGTTTCAAGTCGCAGTAGATAACTAAGTAGCCGCGCTAGAAAGAGCTCAATCACACGGTCCGGGGCGAACGACGAATGAGAAATGAGAGAAGCTGGCTGGAGACACATACATCGAATATAAGTTAAAACGAATCGTGTCGGATAAGATATTCAGTTTTACATTTTGTTCTCATAGAACAGTGCATCAAATCGCACGCATTCGTTTGGGTTGAGAATTGAATTAATTGCGAGGAAATTTGATCTGAAAAAGTTTTCTGAGCACTTTCTCAATCACCGAAGTATAATCTTCAATTTGTTGATCAGTGATTCCCACCGTCGCCCGCTCATGTATCAGTTTGTTGCGCAATCCATAATAGTGATTTATTTTTGCAAGCATAACCTCATCTAGAGATACGTGCGGTTTGACTTCGTTGATCACAAGATACCGCCTGTTAAACAATTCAGAAATTTTCCGGTCATTATACTTTTTTGCTGGAAATAAATCTTGGCGATTCACTATGAATTCTTTCAAAGCAATTTCAAAGTTACTGTCCAGTAAAATCAGCGCCGCTCTGTTTTTAGTATCTAACTTTTGGCTTCTAATGGTGTTGACTAGGGCCATTGCCTCAACCAATCCCCGCGTCCAAGGTTGCGACTTGAGATTTTGTTTGTTCGACTCCAAAATTCTGTCTTGGTAAGGCAGCTTTCTAACTCGTGGCAGCTTCGGAAGTACAATTTTGCTCTCAGCTTTTAGCTCCGCCTCAGGCACTGATTCTATGCGGCCCTTAGGGTGAGCAAAGACATCGTCGTCCCAACTATTTTTCAAACGACGGGACAAGGAGCTAAAAAACGTCGTAAACGTAATTATCGTTTGCCTCAGCTGGACGAAGGCAGGGTGGCTATAATTGATACCACTCTTGCTACTATTCCAAGGCATGGCCTCCGCGGGTCCGTGCATCTCGACGATTACCCGACAAAGCGAAGCATCAGGGTGAGGAACGCCAGCTTCGCTTTTCACAAAGTACCCCACCTCGCGAGAACGTAAGTCTTTTACTATCAGTCGATTGTTGCAATAGAAATAAATACCGTAGTTTTCAAGCTCAGGATTACGATCGACTATCAACCCCGCTGTGACCCTGACTTTCAGTGTTCGTCCCTCAGCCGGTTCGATCTCTAATTCAGCTTCTTTGGGTGAGAATCCCGGCGGATAAGCCCAATGATCAAAGCTTCGTTTGGAAAGGGTTTCACCATTCAGTCTAATATCGCAGCCCTGATCGATGAACCAGCCATATACCTCTCCCAAATGCGAACGCATCCTTTCCACATCGCCAACATCAAAACTCTGACGAAGTTTCGTAATTTCTATCTCTGTCGTCCCAATTGAAATACTCGGTATTTCGTAGGCCGGTAACGTCCAATCCTCAGATTCTAGCCATTCCTTTGTCAAATCCACTTGAAGGCTTTTCTGGCCTTTAGCGTGGGTTTTTATGACCACATGCTCGCCTAGTGCTACACCCGCTCGTTTGCCGCCAACTCCAAAAATTCCAATGACTTCTTCGCTGCTAATATTTCGACTTGCTCCGGGGGCTATTAGCAGATCGAGCTGACTTTCTTTTACTCCGCCCGCATTATCCATCACCGAAATAATTTGTCGGTTTGCATCTAAAACAATTTCGACTGACATGCCGGGAGGTCGGCCGTTCGCCGTCCACAGATCGAGTGCGTTATCAACGAGCTCACATAATCCAGTGCGCAAATCGTAGTCACTAATGATCGACAAGAACATCCGTTTTCTTGGAGTTCCGTCTATGGCTGGAAGCTCCCGTTTTTTTGACACCAAGGTTCTCTCCCCTCGTCGGCCACAGCATTGCAACCTAAAAGCAATATTTGGGAGCAGTACCACAACGCCTTATTTTTCAGAAGAAACACATCAAAAATAGGCAAAATTTGAATGCCCTCAGCCCTAATTCTGGTTGTATTTGGGGACTTCCCGTAACACCTCGCGCCACTTCGTCCGCAACAGACTCTGCGCCCGGGATGACACAGAAACAAACACCTCCCCCAAAATTTCCATATCCCTTATGCGGGGGATGTGCCTTTTAGATGACTTGCTAAAGATGTCGGGCATTGGGGGATTTGCATGTTGCGACTGGTGTTTGGGTGTCTCGTTCCGCTGCTGGCGATTTTCATGGCCTGGTCCTTTGGCGACCTGCCTGCGAAATCCGTGTTCTGGGAAACATCCGACGCTGAGATCACCGGCTATGAAAAGGTGGAATACGATCCGGGTTACGGCAACACGCAGCTCATCTATCCCCTCATCAAAACGCCTGGCAGTGACACCACGCTGCGTCTGAATGTGGCCAATCATTTCGATGAAACAGGTGTGCGCGAAGACTGGCCGGAAGGCACGGCATTAACCGTTCGCCTGCATCCCGACGGGGATACCGCCTTCCCGCAGGAGGATGAGCGTTTCACCCTTGTCATCCCGGTGATCATTGCGCTGGGCGGCCTGATGGTGATGGGAATTTGCGCACATGCTCTGCTGACGGGCAGCGGCACGCTCTCCTTCATGATGGGGACAATTGGCGCGGTGATGATGACCGTTGCTGGCGTGCTGTTCTATGGGCTCTGGACGTTTGGCACCCCACCTGCGACGTCGTTTTTCTGGCCGACCGAGACCGTCACTGTGCGCACCAGCGAAATTGGCAGCGCGCCGATTGGCAATGGCAACACGAATTACTTTCCGGTCGTGAGCGTGGTCCGCGACGGCCAGCCGCCTCAGAAACTGGAGATCAGGCGCAGCGTGTTCATGACCGCGCGCGAAGCCCGCGAAATCGCCGAAGCCTACGCGCCAGGAACGACTCATTCCATCCGCGTGGCGCCCGATGGCCGCGTGTTTGAGCGCCACTGGCAGTTCCAGTTCACGCTTGCACTGGTCATCACCCTGATGGCGCCCCTTTTGGCTTTTGCTGGCGGGTTTGCGATCCTCGGGGCTTTCAGGGCGTCACGGGCCTGATGGTGATCTGAATGGTTGCTGTCATCCGGGAACAGGCAAAGCGCGTATCCGGGATCCAGCCTGACGAGACTTCCTGCTTTCTGGTTCCGGGGTCTGCGCCCAGGATGACAATTGTGCGAAATCGCCGCCATTGCGCAGATACCTGCGAAGGCAGGTATCCACGCCTGAGAATTAAGACAAGACACCGTGCTAATGTTCAGGCATGGGTTCCAGCCTTCGCTGGAACCGGCGATTAAGCGGCGCACAAACCGTAGGGCGGCGTTGAGCGCACAGCGTGATACCCGCCGAGAGACAGTTGAGTTATGTCGGCGGGATTTCATCCCGCCCTACACGATGCAGCGCATCGGATTACTGAACCTAAAAGCGACGCTCCCCAAACGCTAATCGTCCTTGCGCACAATCTCGCGGGGGCGGCGATGCTTGTCGATGGCAACAAAGGTGAACTCAGCCCGCGTCACGCGCTCGGCTTCGTCACCATTATAAGGCCGGCGCCAGGCCTCAACATCAATCTTCATGGAACTACGCCCGACATGAACAAGGTCGGCATAGATCGTCACCTCATCGCCAACATGCACCGGCCGGTCGAGGCTCACCGCATCAACAGCCGCAGTGACCGCCCGCCCTCTGGAGTGGCGTGACGCGATGGAACCAGCCGCGAGGTCCATCTGACCAATCAACCAGCCGCCGAAGATATCGCCATACTGGTTGGTATCGGCAGGCATGGCCGAGAGGCGCAGCGTCGGGATACGATCAGGCAGTTTCTGGGGTTCGGACATGAGGTACCTCTAAATATTCAGCCATTGATGAGTGGATGCGCAGAGGCGGCTAAGCCGCCTCTTCATTCACCTCGTTCGGGTCATAATTGAGGATAGGCCCCAGCCATTTCTCAGCCTTGGAAACTTCCCAGCCCTTGCGCGCGGCATAGTCAGCGACCTGATCACGCTCAATCCGGCCCACTGCGAAATAGACGCTCTCCGGGTGAGAGAAATAAAGCCCCGAAACAGAGGCGGGCGGGGTCATGGCAAAGCTGGACGTCAGCTCTGTGCCAATTCGCTCGCTCGCGCCCAGCAGGCGGAAAATGGTCTCTTTCTCCGTGTGATCAGGCTGACAAGGGTAACCGGGCGCCGGTCGGATGCCCTGATAACGCTCCTTGATCAGATCCTCGGTTGAAAGCGCCTCATCTCCTGCATACCCCCAGAATTCCTTGCGGGTACGCTCATGCAGGGCTTCGGCAGCGGCCTCTGCGAAGCGGTCGGCAAGCGCCTTCACCATGATGGCGGAATAATCATCATTGGCTTTTTCATAAGCCTTGGAGTGGGCATCCTCACCGAAAATGGAGACGCAGAAGGCACCGACATGATCGCCGCCTTTCGGGCTGACGAAATCCGCCAGCGCAAAGTTTGGCTTCTGATTGTCCTTCACCATCTGCTGGCGCAGCGTGTAGAGCGTTTCACCATTATCGAGGGCGACGTCATCACCGACGGATTTTGCAGGCCAGAAGCCGCACACGCCTTTGGCGGTGAACCATTTTTCACCGATGATTTTCTGCATCATGGCTTGTGCATCATTCCACAGACTGGTCGCCGCTTCGCCCACCACCTTGTCTTCCAGGATCATCGGATATCGGCCTGCAATCGACCAGCTGGCGAAGAAAGGCGTCCAGTCGATATAGCGGTTCAGATCGCCCAGATCGAACTCAACTTCCTTGACGCCCGTGAAGCTTGGCTTCGGCGGGGTATAGCCATCCCAGTCAATCGGCACGGCTTTCCTGCGCGCTTCAGCGATTGGCAGGCGCGGCTTTGGCGGCCCACCTGACCGGCTTTCGCGAATGCGCTCATATTTGGCGCGCTGGGTGTCCCAGTATTGCGATTTGTCATCAGACAGGAGCGCTGAGACCGTGCCGACCGCGCGGCTGGCATCATTGACGTGCACGACCGGCTGACGCTTGAAGCTCGGCTCGATCTTGATCGCGGTATGCGCCGGTGACGTCGTGGCACCGCCAATCAGAAGCGGAATATCCATACCGCGCCGTTCCATCTCGGCTGCGACGAGCACCATCTCATCAAGGCTCGGCGTGATCAGGCCTGACAGCCCGACCATATCGGCGCCGACTTTCTCAGCGGTATCGAGAATGGTCTCACACGGCACCATGACGCCAAGGTCAACAATCTCATAGCCGTTACAGGCCAGCACAACGCCGACAATGTTCTTGCCAATGTCGTGCACATCACCCTTCACCGTGGCGAGGATGATCTTGCCATTGGACTTGCCTTCCATGCCCATGCGGCGCTTTTCCTCTTCCATGAAGGGAATGAGGTGCGCGACGGCGGCTTTCATGACGCGGGCGGATTTGACGACCTGCGGCAGGAACATCTTGCCCGAACCGAACAGGTCTCCAACGACATTCATGCCGCTCATCAGCGGGCCTTCAATCACGTGCAGCGGTCGCTCAACCGACTGGCGGGCTTCTTCTGTGTCCTCGACAATGAACTCTGTGATGCCATGGACCAGTGCGTGCTTCAGACGCTCCTGAACCGGGCGCTCGCGCCAGGACAGGTCTTTCTCGACCGTCTTGCCTTTCTGACCCCGGAATTTCTCGGCTATCTCGAGCAGGCGTTCGGTTGAATCCGAACGGCGGTTGAGAATGACATCCTCGACATGCTCACGCAGCTCCGGATCGATCTCGTCATAAATGTCGAGCTGACCGGCATTCACAATGCCCATATCCATACCCGCCGGAATGGCGTGATAGAGGAAGACAGAGTGCATGGCGCGGCGCACCGGCTCATTGCCGCGGAAGGAGAAGGACACATTCGACAGACCGCCTGAAATGTGAACACCCGGGCAGGTCTGACGGATCTCACGGGTCGCTTCGATAAAGTCGACCGCATAATTGTCATGCTCTTCAATCCCGGTCGCGACCGCGAAGATGTTCGGATCGAAAATGATGTCTTCTGCCGGAAAGCCGACCGTCTCGGTGAGGATCTTGTAAGCACGCTGACAAATCTCGACCTTGCGTGCCTTCGTGTCCGCCTGCCCGGTTTCGTCAAAGGCCATGACCACCACAGCTGCGCCATAGGCCAGACATTTGCGGGCATGATCGAGGAATTGCGCCTCACCCTCTTTCAGAGAGATCGAGTTCACAATCGCCTTGCCCTGCACGCATTTCAGGCCCGCCTCGATCACCTCCCATTTGGAGCTGTCAATCATCACCGGAACGCGGGCGATATCCGGCTCGGCAGCGATGAGATTGAGGAAGGTCCGCATGGCCGCGACCGAGTCCAGAAGGCCTGCATCCATGTTCACATCGATGATCTGCGCGCCGTTCTCGACCTGCTCACGCGCCACGTCGAGCGCTGCGGTATAGTCATCCTTCTCAATCAGCTTGCGGAATTTCGCAGAGCCGGTGACGTTTGTGCGTTCGCCGACATTGACGAAGGAAGCGGTTTGTTCGGTCATGGTGTGCCAGTTGTCCTAGTCTTCAAGATCCGGATCGACGGAATAGCCGAGAATGGAGCCCATTCCATAAAAAGCGATGGCGGCAAACCCGCCAGAAAGAATGCCAGCCAGGAAGATGTTCCCGCCAGCCAGTTTGATGCCGACATAAGAGACGGCGTAAGTTACGACGGCAACGGATACGCCGGTGACGAATTTCCAGAAGTCAGTCATGGAAACCTCCCTCGCGCACCAACTGCCTGAACAGCGTGTCTGCTTCGGCACGTATCTCATCGGTCAATACGAGTTTCGAAAAACCAGCCCGCTCCGCCCTTTCGAACTCATCTTCGATCAGTTCGTCCAGAACCGGTATTCGCCCGCCCAGTTTGGCTTCACTCGAAACAGATTTCTTTCGCATCAGGTCGGCGATGTTTTCCAGCACTTCGGCAGACAGTTCTGTTCCCTGCGCAAGTTTCTGAAAGTTCATAGGCGGCAGCCGTTCGGGCCTCATTCGTACCCATCTCAAGGCCAGGGCAGGACGCAAGACGTAAAAATACTTCTTCAGCTTGATCTGGTCGTGGGCAAAAATATTCCGATCCCACATACCTTTGCCAAGATGATAATAATGGCCGGTACAAGTCCGAGGCGACACATGCCGAGCAGCAAAGGCCTGTAATTTTGAGACTGCGCTCTCGTTCCAGATATATTGAACAGGACTGCACATCCATTCCAGCAAGACCGGATTGGGCTTCAGCAACAGGCCGATCGCCTTCTTCAGGTCCCAGCCATTGACATCCCAGTCATCAACGAGCGGCTTCTCGATCACGTCCCGCCCAGGCTGGATAGAAAGGTACCAGTCTTCGTCATGTACATAAACAAATCGTACATCGTAATCGCTGTCGGGCGACGGAAACCCCCAGGCCCGGCTGCCGCTCTCTATGGCAAACAGAATGCGTACATTCTCTTCAGCCTGAATGGCCTCAAGCTGGTTCATGATCGCTGCGCGTTTTACGCCTGAAATTTCGGGGGTGAACGTTAGCGCCTCAGTCACCACCGCCTCCATCAAATCCACCATCATCTCCGCTTCCACCGGTGCCAGAAGCGCCCCAGCCCATGAAGATCATGCCGCCAAATACGAGACCGATCCCAAGAGCGGTCAAATAGCGATAGAGCGGGGCTTCAATGAAGCCTGGCAGCATCACAAATCCCGTCATGATGAATGTCCCGATCCCGGCAAAAACGGAAATCGCGATTTTCAGTTTCAGATCGTTTTCAGTCATCATCCCCCGCCATCTCCGCCTGTTCCCTCTCCACCGCCCAGACGGAAAGAGAAAAACACGATGACGGCAAAAAGCGCGCTGACCGCAATGCGAGCAGCCTGCCCCAGCATGGGATCATCAATCAGTTCAGACAGCGGACTAGCACCGACGACGTAAAAGAACGCACCAGCAGCGATCCCAATCACGATCCCGAAGATCGTTTTGATCTTTTTCAAACCGTCCGGAACATTCTCACTCATCGTACGCCCCCATTCAGAGGCCAGTTGTCATCGGCAATTCTGTGATAGCGCGTGACGGGGCGGTTGAACCAATAGACCCAGGCCTTTTCACCTGTCGCCGCGCCTTCCTGATCGAGTACATCAGTCCGTTCCCGGTAATAAAGCGAACGCTTCGGATCAGCTGGAATAACGTCCTCGAATTCATCAAGCAGTGGCATCAGTGCCGTGTCATTCAGACAGTACAGCACGCCCTGAACCAGCCCATCGCCAGAGACGATGCCGGGATAGCTGCCAAGATTGTAAAGGCTGCCGCGAACGCGCGCCGGCCCCAGGAAGTCTCCGCCCGCATCCAGATCAATATGCACCGGCATCCCCGCCGCGCCCTGTTTCAGAAGCCCGTAAAAGAAAAAGAGATCTCCAGACGTGACAGGTCCATTCATCATGTGATGGTCTCCTCTCCGTACAGAAGCGTCTCCAGACGCTCGCAAATATTCAGGAAAACACCGTGCTTTTGCGCCGCAAACAGCGTGCCTTCGGAAAACCGCTCTGACCGAAAAAGTGAGAGCACGGCCAGACGCACATCCTCAAGAGACGCATCAGGCAAAACCGCACAGATCGTGTCAAAACCGTCGGCTGAACCGACACGCTCTTTTTGCGCCTCCATCCATCCGGACCAGTCCCGTGATGAGCCATACGGCCGCAAGCCATCCAGCAGTTCCTCTGCGAATGGCGTGAACCGCGCCTGATCGCTTCGGTATTTTGGCTTTTCTTCTGCGTCCAGCGTACTAAAAATGACTTTCAGCTCAGCCAGACGCGCACGCGTCAGAATGCTCACGGCTCATGCGACCTCGAATGGCTCCAGCCCTGCCAGGCGCAGCGTGTGCTTGGTTTCAGCCGGGACACGCGGCGCCACACCCTCAACGGCTTTGGCAATCGCTTCAATGTGTGCCGGTGTTGTACCACAGCACCCACCAACAATGTTCAGCAGTCCATCGCGCGCCCATTTGCCGATATGCGCAGCCGTCTGTTCCGGCGTTTCATCATAGGTGCCCATTTCGTTTGGAAGGCCCGCATTCGGGTGAGCCGAAACCAGACAATCGGACTGACGGGCAAGATCTGCGATATGCGGGCGCATCAGATCAGCGCCAAGCGCGCAGTTAAAGCCAATGGCGAAAGGCCGTGCATGGCGCACAGAGTTCCAGAACGCCTCGACGGTCTGACCAGAAAGTGTCCGGCCGGACCGGTCTGTAATGGTACCGGAAATCCAGATCGGCAGTCGCTCCTGACCTTCGGCTTCAAGGTCCCGAATGGCCTTGATCGCCGCCTTGCAGTTCAGCGTGTCCGTAATTGTCTCGATGACATACATATCCACGCCGCCCTCATAGAGCGCCGCGACCTGGTGACGATAGGTTTCATAGACCTCATCGAAGGTCACCGCACGCGCACCCGGATCATTCACATCCGGCGACATGGAGAGCATTTTGTTCAGCGGGCCGATTGAACCGGCAAGAAAGCGTGGCTTGTGCGGCTCTTTCGCCGTCCACTCATCTGCCACCTTTCGGCCGATCCGCGCACCTTCCAGATTGATGTCCCACACAGCCTGCGCATCGAGCTCATAGTCATCCTGCGCGATCGTCGTTCCGCAAAACGTATTGGTCTCGGAAATATCCGCACCAGCCGCGAAATAGGCATTGTGAATGTCAGCGATGATATCCGGGCGCGTCAGGCAGAGAATGTCGTTATTGCCTTTCATCTGGCCCGGAAAGTCCGTGAACCGCGCGCCGCGATAATCTTCTTCGACAAGGCCCTTATTCTGGATCAGCACGCCCCACGACCCGTCAAAAACAAGGATGCGTTCCTTGGCGGCTGCTTCCAGCGCTGCAATGCGTTCAGTTCTGGTCATTCGCAGATTCCTCTTTGGCTTCTTTCGCCTGCCGTATGCCTTCCAGATAGGAGACTTCGTCATTCTCCATCATCATCCGGGTCAGTGTCGCTATGGCGAGACCCAGAAACATGATGAACATTAGCGTTCTGTGGCTCGGGCGTTTCATATCATGCTCAATTGTCGTCGGCGCTGTTCTCAGGACGCAGATGTTCTTCCCAGGCGATATGGCGTCCGGCTGCGTTTTTCGTCGCAGAACCAAAAACGCTCAGGTCTGCACCCTGCCAGCTCAGATTGGTTTCGACGATATTCTCACCGAAGACCATCGCATAGTGACAGAAACCATCTACCATATAGCCTTTGCCAACGACATGCCCGCCGGCAGAGACGCTGAAAAGACGCGATGCGACGAAGGACATGTCGAACGTGGCATCCGTGTCCGGATCACCATTGTCAAAAACATGCTTCACCGTGACCGAGAATGCTTCCTCGCCGCCCCGCAGCGACATGACAACATCATATCCGCCTTTATCACCGGCCTCATCGAACCATTCGGCGCGTCCGACAAACCGACCGGAAGGCAGCGTTTGTTTCGACATATCAGGCTGCCTTTGCTTCCGGCTTGATGCCAAGCAAACGGCAGGTAGACAGTGAAAGGCCCGCCTTGTTCAGCGTGTAAAAGTGAAAATCCTTCACGCCCTTGTCGGCCAGTTTCATCGTCAGGTCTGCAGCGACATTGGCCGTGATCAGCTCGCGCTGCTCAGCATCATCATCCAGCCCTTCATAAAGCTCATGCAACCAGTCTGGCAGGCTCGCACCGCACAGACCCGCAATCCGCTTCAGACCCTTGAAGTTTGGCTGCAGCATGATGCCCGGCACGATCGGAATATCGATCCCATAGCCGCGGGCAGCGTCCAGAAATTCGAAATAGTGATCCGGCTCAAAGAAGAACTGGGTGATCGCACGGTCAGCGCCAGCATCCTGCTTGGCTTTCAGAATTTCGAGATCCTTCGCCAGACCAAGACTGTCCGGATGTGGTTCCGGATAGGCCGCAACCGAAATCTCGAAGCGCTTGCCCAGTTCCGGCTTGTAGTTCCGAACCGCTTCAATCAGCTCAACCGATCCGGCGAACCCTTCCGGATGCGGGGTGAATGTCGCCCCCATGCCTTCTGGTGGGTCGCCGCGCAACGCCACAATGTGCTGCACGCCCGCTTCCAGATAATCATCCACGACGCCCATGACGTCTTCTTTTGACGCGCCAACGCAGGTCAGGTGCGCAGCAGGCGTCAGATCGGTCTCTTCGACCATGCGCTTCACCGTGCGGTGCGTCCGGTCTCGCGTCGAGCCACCGGCTCCATAGGTGACAGATACGAATTTCGGATGCACAGGCTCCAACCGGCGCACAGATTCCCAAAGTGCGTCTTCGGCCTTCTCGCTCTTTGGCGGGAAGAACTCAAAAGAGACATGAATGTCTTTCGGGGCATGCTGCAGGCTCATGCTGCAATTTCTCCAATGTTTGGCAGCTTGTCAGCTGTCCAGATATTCACGATCAGGCCGTCTTTCGACCCGGATTCAAAACGTTGCGGCACTTCGTGCAGTGTGAGGCCAGCCGAAGCCGACCATTCCGCGATTTCAGCGTCACTGAGACCAAGGCGGCGATGCTCATGATCTGAGCGCAGAAACTCGAGACTATGCGGCGCAAAGTCGACGATCAGCAGACGACCACCTGATTTCAGAATGCGCGACGCCTCGGCGATGACGCGTTCAGGCCGGTCCATATAATGGAGCACCTGATGGACGATGACGAGATCGGCCACATCATCCGCGAAAGGCGGCGCTGTGACGTCTCCAAACCGTACGCCGGCATTGCTGACACCTGCGCGTTCGAGGTTTGACCGCGCAACGGTCAGCATAGGGTGACTAAGATCAATGCCTTCAGCCCATTCCACGCGGTCGGCAAACAGGGTCAGCATGCGTCCTGTGCCGGTGCCAAGGTCGACCATCAGTGCGGCCTTGTCCCGCCCGGCAGCATCGAGCAGGGCCGCCTCAACAGCCGCAGCGGGATAATGCTGGCCACGCACATCATCCCAGGACGCAGCGGTTCTGCCGAAATAGTCTTCGGCAGCGCTCGCCCGGCTTTTACGGACACCGTCCAGACGCTGGCGATCGCGGACATATTCGGGTTGCTCTTCCGGGAGAAACGCCAGCACAGCATTGATCAGCTCACGCGCCTCGCCGCGCGCAGGCAGGCGGTAGAACACCCACGCCCCTTCCGGCATGCGCTCTACGAGCCCGGCAGACGTCAGAAACTTCATATGGCGTGAAAGCCTTGGCTGGCTCATCCCAAGGATCTGCACCAGCTCACCAACAGCGAGTTCGCCATGCGCCAACAGCGCCAGAACGCGAAGACGCGTCGGCTCGCCAATACTTCGCAAGGCCTCAACAAGATCCATTTCACTACCTCTCGCATCATATAAACATATCTTTATATGATTTTGTCAACGAGAATTGTGAACCTTAACGCGTTTAGTGGTTTAATCTTTGCAAGATCACGCATGCGTGACTTGAAACTGTCGCATTCAGACTCAATTTAGGTCACAGATTAGAGTGATCATTCGAATTTGTAATTTGAATCGGACGGCAAACATCGCTTAAAGCGGTACCTGAGGGTTGAAATCGGAGACGGGACTTTGAAAAAATTAGTGGCTGGACTGGTGGCGCTGACCGCGACCGCATGCGCGACTGCGCCGGGCACCACGTCCAAGAATGATCCATATGAAGGCTTCAACCGCTCCATGCTCGAGTTCAACCTCGCGTTGGATGATGCGGTTCTGGAACCGGTTTCCAAGGGATATACAGCCGTTACGCCAGAATTCGGGCGCGACCGTGTCGCCGACTTTTTCCGCAATCTCGGCGAGCCTGTGACTTTCATCAACAATGTTCTTCAGGGTGAAGGCACGCGCGCAGGCCAGTCTGGCTTCCGCTTTGTGATCAACACCACGCTCGGCATTGCAGGCCTCTGGGATGTCGCCCGTTACAATGGTCTGGAGCAGGATAAAGAAGATTTCGGTCAGACGCTTGCCGTCTGGGGGGTAGATAGCGGCCCCTATCTGGTCATGCCGATCCTTGGGTCCACAAACCCGAGAGACCTTTTCGGATTTGGCGTCGATCGCGCCATGAATCCGACGAATTTTGTACGCTATAGTGGTGATGATGATGACGACATGGCTATTCGCGTCGGCATGGGAGTTCTGAACGGCATCAACTCCCGCTCACGCGCACAGGGCGCCATCGATTCATTGAAAACGCAGGCCGAACCATATGTCGCCCTGCGTAGCATTTATACGCAACAGCGAGACGCGGCGATCAGAAACGGCGAAACGGCACCGGACGAATATGACGAGCTGCCTGAGTTCGAAGACTTCTAGAACGCGCCTCGAGGGGAAAGCATTAGGACAATGAAAAAGTTATTATCGGGTCTTCTGCTGAGCGCCAGCCTTGTGGCGGGCAGCGCTCTGCCTGGCTTTGCCGACGCAGAGACCGAAGCGTATGTCGAAAAAAATGCCGATATGGCACTGCAGACGCTGAATGATCCAAAACTGAGCGGCCCAGAGCGTCGCGAAGAATTTGCCAAGCTGATGGACCAGTTCACCGATCTGGACCTGATCGCCATGCGCGTGCTCGGCAAATACTACAATCGCTTTTCCGATAAGGAAAAAGCGGCGTTTACCGAAGCCTTCCGCGAGTATGGTCTGGCAACCTATGAGGCTGAGCTCGACAAATATCGCGGCAGCGACATCGTCGTAACAGGCTCTCAGGACTCAGAACCCAGCACTTACACGCTGGTCGACAGCATTGTTGAGACGGTAATCGACCTGCCGGAGAATGACCTGCCCGTGAAATGGCGTGTCGTGAAATTCCGCCCGGGCTCCAACTACGCAAAAGTCTTCGGCGAAGGCTATAAGGTTGTGGAAGTCGGCATTCAGCTGGATGGCGGTTTCTTCTGGCTTGCAGGTCAGCAGAAAGAGCAATTCCAGGACATTCTGGACCGCAATGGCGGACGCTCTGACGCTCTGATCGCAAAGATCAAGGAAATGACGGATCGCCTGAACGCAGAAGCCGCAAGCCGCCGGGCTGCGCTGAGCGGAGCCATACAGGCCGGCTGATCTCCTGACACCCCGGACAAAGAAAAAAGCCCCGCAAGCAAGTTGCGGGGCTTTTGCATTTTAGCTCGCCGCACCCGGCAGAGTGTAGGTCACGGACGCACCCGGCCCAAGATCCAGTCCGAGCCAGACCCAGAGGATCATCAGCGCGAGACCCGAAATCATGATCCAGATGGAATACGGAATCATGATCGCTGTCAGAGACCCGATGCCAAAGTCTTTCTTCCAACGCTGTGCAAACACCAGAATGAGCGGGAAATAGACCATAAGCGGCGTGATGATGTTGGTCGCAGAATCGCCCACACGATACGCTGCCGTTGCCCCATCCGGAGAGACCCCCAGCAGCATCAGCATAGGCACCATAACCGGCGCAAGCAGCGCCCATTTTGCACTGGCCGAGCCGACAAACAGGTTGATCAGGCCGGTGAACAGGACAATGAGCCCAAGCAGGATCGGCAGTGGCAGGCCGGAGCTTTCAATCGCCGAGGCGCCATGCACCGCCGAGATGAGCCCCAGATTTGACCAGCCGAACATCGCCACGAAGTGCGCCGCAGCAAAGGCGAGCACCAAATAATAGCCCATATCCTTCATGGCATCGGCCATCATGGCGACCAGATCATCTCCAGAGGTGATGGTTTTCGCCGCGACGCCGTATGCAATGCCTGCAGCCAGGAAGAGCACGAGAAAGCCACCGACGAGAGACTGGAAGAGAGGCGAATAGTTCGCGATGGAACTGCAGACACCCGCTGCTGCCTGATCGGCCGGACACGCTGCCTCGTCGATCAGGGGCGTTCCGGGACCAATCGCCATGGCCGCCCAGAGAAGACAGACAGCAACAACCGCGATCCCCGCATAAAGCAGACCTTTGGACTGGTCTTTGGTCAGCGGCTTGTCTTCATCGCCATAAATGTCGGCCTGATCACCTTCCGGCACCCATTTCCCGAGACGCGGCTCGACAATCTTGTCTGTCACAAACCAGATGACCGGAATAAAGACCACCATCATGGCGGTGATGAAAAACCAGTTGCCCGCAATGTTCGCGTCATAGTCCGGCACCAGAATCTCTGCAGCAGCTTCGGTGATGCCATACAGCAGAGCATCGAGCTGACCGGGCGCAAAGTTCGCCGAGAAACCGCCGGAAACGCCTGCAAAGGCGGCGGCAATGCCCGCAACCGGATGACGTCCGGCTGATGCAAACAGAACCCCTGCGAGCGGGATCAGAACAACATAGGCGGCATCTGCTGCGTGGTTGCCAGCCATGGCGACGAAGGCAACAACCGGCGTCAGCAGGAATTTCGGCGCACCGCTGACCGCTGCCTTCATGGCATTTCCAAACAGACCGGTTCGCTCAGCAACCCCGGCGCCCAACATGACCACAAGCACGTAACCGAGTGGGTGGAAGTGTGTGAATGTGGCGGGCATTTCGACCCAGAGCCTCTGGATATTGTCTGCCGAGAGCAGACTGATCGCCGGGATCACGCCATCTTCCCCGATCGAGAACCGCGCCTTGGTGCCGTCCGACATGCCTGCCAGCACCTGATCTGACAGCGTTGCCGTCAGCCCTGTCAGCGAGGCAATGATGGAAATGACCATCAGAACGATGATCAGGAACAGAAAGATGAAGACCGGATCGGGCAGTTTATTGCCCGTCTTCTCGACAAAGCCGAGAAATCCTTTCGCATGGTCCTGAGTTTCGACCGCCTCACTCATGCCGTTTGGCTCCCCTGTAAATCAAATTTGCGCGTAATAGAGCCTGACCGTCCCGGTAAGGCAATGCCAGAAGCTGTGTACACGTTCAAAGCACACGAAATTTCGGAATCCTGACGCTTCGTCAGGGGGCGACAAGGCCGGTTTCCCCGGATATGGGTATATGCAACTATACTCGGGAAAAGGGAGACCCGTTATGAAAACCAAGATCACAGAGATGTTCGGCATTCAGCACCCGATTATTCAGGGTGGCATGCACTATGTCGGTTTTGCTGAAATGGCGGCTGCCGTTTCCAACGCTGGCGGCCTCGGCATCATCACGGCGCTGACACAGAAAACACCGGCTGACCTCGCAAACGAAATCGCACGCTGCAAGGACATGACGGACAAGCCGTTCGGCGTGAACATCACCTTCCTGCCGTCAACAACACCGCCGGATTATCCGGGCATCGTCAAAGCGGTGATCGAAGGCGGCGTAAAAGTCGTGGAAACAGCGGGCAACAACCCGGCCTCTGTCCTGCCGCACCTGAAAGATGCCGGCATCAAGGTCATCCACAAATGTACAGCCGTCCGTCACGCGCTGAAAGCACAGTCCATTGGCTGCGATGCGGTCTCTGTTGACGGCTTTGAATGCGGTGGTCACCCGGGCGAAGACGATGTGCCGAACTTCATTCTGCTGCCACGCGCCGCCGATGAGCTGGAAATTCCATTCGTGTCTTCCGGTGGTCAGGCAGATGGCCGCTCACTGGTTGCTTCGCTCGCCTTCGGCGCAGACGGCATGAATATGGGCACACGCTTCATCGCGACGAAAGAAGCGCCCGTCCACGAAAACGTGAAACAGGCTATCGTTGCGGCTTCCGAACTCGACACGCGTCTTGTCATGCGCCCTCTGCGCAACACCGAACGCGTGATGACGAATGCGGGCGTGGAGCGCCTTCTCGAAAAAGAGCGCGAGCTTGGGTCTGACATCAAGTTTGAAGACATCATCAACGAGGTTGCCGGCGTTTATCCGAAAGTCATGGTCGATGGCGAAATGGATGCCGGCGCATGGTCTTGCGGCATGGTGGCTGGTCTGATCCACGACCTTCCAACCGTTCAGGAACTGATGGACCGCATCATGAACGAAGCCGAAGAGCTGATGACCAAGCGTTTCATGGACATGATGGGCAAAACCGTTTCCGCGTAAGCCGAACGTCCCGTCACAAGACAAAAGCCCCGGCCGAGAGGTCGGGGCTTTTTCGTATCTACCAGGGCAGCTCGCGGCCTTCCCAATCCAGAAATTTCAGCTCACCGCAATAAGGCGCAGCCTCAATCACCTGCTTCAGACCTGCCGCGCTGTCAGCTGTGTCGACCGTCGCATAGGGGCCACCCATATCGGTCTTGATATGTCCCGGATGCAGGGAGAGCACTTTCACGCCTTTGTCGGCCAGATCTTCGGCCATGCATCGCAGCCCCATATTCAGCGCCGCCTTGGACGCCCGATAAGGCAAGGCGCCCGTATAGCTGCGGTCCGCAATGGACGCGAGGCCGCTGGTCACGGTTGCGATGGTTTTCTTCTGACCCGCTTCAATGTTCGCAAGCAGCGCTTCGGAGACGCGAAGCGATCCGAACAGATTGGTGACCACAGCGCGCTCGAAGATTTCGTAATCAAGATCCCCGAACGAGCCATAGCCAGTAATGCCCGCATTGTTGATCAACAGATCCAGCGGCTGACCATCCAGCGCCCGGCTCACGGACATGATGTCTTCCGGGCGGGTAACATCCATTTTCAGAACGCGCGCCCCGATCGCACGCAACTCATCGGCTGTATCAGGGGCAAGCGCGCACGCAATGACGTCGGCGCCGTCTGCGCAATAGGTCCGGACAAGCTCCAGCCCCAGTCCCTTGTCAGCGCCGGTCACAAGAATACTGCTCATCTTACCCCTCCTGAATATGATCACACATTAGGAAGGGTGAAGGCTGCCGAAATCAGGCTTCAGTGATTGTTCGCAGGGCAATCAGGCAGGCGTAACCTTCGCCCCACCCGAAGTATGGCTCGCCTCAATCGCATCAATGGTTTCTTTCCAGATCCCGATGCGATTGCCAGCAAATGACTTGCTGCTGAGCTGCGCCAGATGCTCTGCGCGTTTCAGCACGGTTTCTTCAAGCTTGTCGGCTGACACCACCTCATCCAGGAAACCCGCCTTCACAGCGTCTTTCGGCGTGTAGAGATGTCCTTCAGCGATGGCGCGGGCTTTTTCCAAGGGATTGAGGCGCGCCTTGGCCAGTTCAAAGCCGAACACGGGCAGGATCATCTTGATCGCCGTTTCGTTCGCGCCAATGCGGTATTGATCATCATCAACGCCATAGCGGAAGTCGCAAGACAGGAGCGTAAAGGCGCCCATGGCGATGCCATGCCCAGTGCACGCCGCAATGACCGGCATCGGATACTGCAAGAGCCGAGTGGTGAGTTGCGAGCCGCGCAGCACGAGTCCCGTCATTTCTTCCGGCGTACAGGTTGCAAAGAACTTCAGATCAAAACCCGCAGAGAAGGTGCCGTCGCGCCCCATCAGCACCACGCAGCGCGCCTCATTGGTTTCCGCCTCGTCCAGCGCGCCATTCAATCCGTCCAACAGTGCGTGATTGACCGCGTTGCGTTTGCCATCATCCAGACGGATGACGGCGACCTTGTCTTTCATTTCCAGTGTCGCTGTCATGTATTTTCTCCCCTTATAGTTTTCAGGTCCGGGTCAGCCAGGCTGCGCCGCGAACGCCGCTGTCATCACCCCATTTGTTTCGTACGATCCGGGTTTTCAGCTCGACAGGCCGGTCGGTCGCATTGAACACATAGCTGGCGATCCTTTCGGGCAGGACTGAATAGATATGCTCGATGTTTGAGACGCCGCCGCCCAGGACAATGACGTCCGGGTCCAGCGTGTTCACAATGGTCGACAAGCCTTTGGCCAGATTGGTGACATAGGTATCGATCACCTCTTCGGCGATCGGATTGCCTTTCTTTGCGCGCGCCACCAGTTCGATGGCTGGCACTTTATGTCCTTTCAGATCGGCATAATCCTGTGTGAGCGCCGGACCGCTCAGCCAGGTCTCAATGCAATCCGTCTGACCGCAATAACAGGGGCGCTGTTTTGGTTCTGCGCCAAGCAGGGGAAACGGATTGTGTCCCCATTCGCCTGCGAGGCGGTTGATACCTGTGTGCGGAATGCCGCGAATGGCGATGCCGCCACCAACGCCGGTTCCGATGATCACACCGAAAACAATCTCGCCATCCTTGCCAGCGCCATCCAGCGCTTCGGAGGCCGCAAAACAGGTGGCATCGTTGGCGATGCGGACGTCACATCCGAGCCTTTGGCTGAGGTCTGCCCCCAGAGGCTTTCCAATCAGCACCGTTGAGTTTGCATTCTTCACGGTTTTCAGATCGCTGGAGAGCTCGCCCGGAATACCGATCCCAATGGAATCCGGCACTTTATCAAGGCAATGTGTGCGCGCCTCTTCGACCAGCGCCACCACGGTTTCCAGAATGGCGTCATAGCCTTCCTGCGGTGTCGCGACACGCCGCGACCAGACCGGTGTGTCGTCCTCTCCCAGAACGATGACCGAAGTCTTCGTCCCTCCCAGATCAATTCCGATTGCGAACAAACACATCCCCCAAATGGCTTACATCCTTCATGGGCCAGCCTGCCCCGCGTCTGTCAACTCATTTGCCCTCTTGAACCTATCTCAATTTTCTACTTTAAATTGTTTTTATAATTCAGGAGGGATGAATGGCCTACCCACTCGCCGTGATTTCAGAACGTTTCGGACCACCCGACAGCTATGAACTTCGAAACCTGCAGCCCGGCATTCCGGGGCCCGGAGAAGTGCGTATCCGTGTCAAATCTGCATGCGTGAACTTCGTCGATGTTCTGATGGCGACCGGAAAGTATCAGGTCAAACTGCCCCTACCCTGCGTACCCGGTATCGAATGCGCCGGCATTGTCGATGCGATCGGTGAAGACGTCTCGACCCTTACGATCGGAGACCGCGTGCTTGTCAGTCAGGGCAATGGCCAGGCTTTCGCGCAGTCTCGCATCGCTCTGGCAGAGAAAGCCTTCCGCATTCCAGATGCCATGCCCTTTGACGAAGCCGCTGTGTTCAAGATGAACTACACGACGGCCTATCATGCGCTTGTGCAGCGCGGGCAAGTGAAACCCGGAGAAAGCCTGCTTGTGCTCGGCGCATCGGGCGGCGTTGGCTATGCCTGTATTGAACTTGGTAAAGCGCTTGGCGCATTCGTCATTGCGTCCGCCTCTTCCCCGGCAAAACGCACGCTGGCAAAACAGGCAGGTGCAGACATGGTCATTGATAGCCAGTCCGAAGACTGGCGAGGTGATCTGAAAGCCGCCAATCAGGGCCGCCCCGTCGATGTGATCGTCGACCCGGTCGGAGGCCAGATGAGCGAAACGGCGTTCCGGTCTCTTGCCTGGAATGGCCGCCATCTGATGATTGGCTTTGCCGCTGGCGATATTCCGCGCTTGCCGACCAATCTTGCCATTCTGAAGGGCGCAGCGCTGATCGGCGTCGATGTGCACCAGTTCACGGTACGGGAGAAACAGCTCGGGCTGGAAAACCTCGCAAATCTGTTCGCGCTGTATGAAGCAGGCAAGCTCCGCCCGCCCATTGGTCACCGCTTTCCTCTGGCCGAGTTTGCCGAGGCGATGTCACTCGTCGCTTCCGGCGGGAGTGTCGGCCGGGTCGTCCTCGACATGCCCGACGACTGATTTACGGACAGCGCTCAGAATTTCCGGCCTGGCGTCGGCGCTCGGCAGATAGCCAGGCTCCGGGCGCAGTCCGCTGGCCTGTTCATAGTCATAGCCAATCGCGAGCACGTCGGCGTCGCTGCCTGCCGTTCCGAAGAAGGACAGGCCAATCGGAATGCCGTGCACCTCGCCCATCGGAACAGACAGATGCGGATAGCCTGCTTTTGCAGCGAGTGACCCGGCGCCCGACCAGTCCGGCCAGACATCGCCATTGATATAGTCAATGCGCGGCGCAAGCGGCCCGGACGGCGAGACAAGGAAATCAACCTCGTATTCGCGCAACATGCGATCAATACCAAAGCTGCCTGCACCCGCCTTCACAGCCGCTGCGAGGGCCGGATAGCCCGGATCATCCATGCCCTTTGTGTCTTCGGCCATCTTGAAGATGCTCTGGTCAAACAGAGCGAGTTCCTTGTCAGCATGCGCCTCGTTAAAAGCGATCAGATCCGCCAATGTACGCGTTTTGACCGTGTAAGGCGTTGCAGCAAGATAAGCATTCAAGGTCGATTTGAATTCATGCAGCAACAGACCGAAGGACTTCTCATCATAATTATCGATGGTCTGATCGAAGCGCTCGATTTCGACGAGCGTCGCGCCTTCCGCTTCCAGCACAGCGAGTGCCGCATCAAACCGGGCCTGAATGTCGCTGTTATCCCCAACCGAGTAGCGCAGTACGCCAATGCGCGTTCCTTGCAACGCTGTGTCGCTCAGGCGAGACAGCACCTCTTCCGTGCTTTCAACGGCCATGGCCTGAAGCAACATGGCCGCGCCGCGTACCGTTTTGGTCATCGGGCCCGCCGTGTCCTGCGAGGACGAAATCGGCACAATCCCGGCCTGCGGGACAAGGCCAACCGTTGGCTTGAAGCCGACAACGCCATTCACATTCGACGGACAGATAATGGAGCCATTGGTTTCCGTTCCCACACTGGCCGCCGCGAGAGACGCCGCGATTGCGGCCCCAGACCCGGAGCTTGATCCACATGGCGTCCGGTCCAGCATATGCGGATTGTGCACCTGACCACCAAGCGCAGACCAGCCACTTACCGAAGACAGAGAGCGGAAATTCGCCCATTGGCTGAGATTGGTCTTACCAAGAATGACGCCGCCTTCGGCCCGGATTCCGGCAGCAAGCGGCGCGTCCGTGCGCGCATAATTCTCCGCCAGCGCAAAAGCACCTGCCGTTGTCGGCATCGGATCCTTGGTGTCGATATTGTCTTTCAGAAGGATTGGGACGCCCGCCAGAAGGCCAATCTGCTCGCCATTCGCCCGGCGCGCATCAATGTCGCGTGCCTGATCGAGCGCATCCGGATTGATCGTCAGCACAGATTGCAGTTCCGGCCCTGCCTGGTCGATCTGTTCGATCCGCAGGAGATAAGCCGCGACCAGCGCTTCGGAGGTCACCATGCCTGCATTCAGGGCCTCTACCAGTTCTGGCAAAGTCCTGGCAGTCCAGTCAGACGGCGCATATTCTGAGGGAGCGGCCACCACATCCTGCGCAAAGGCTGAGGGCCCACCGGATGCGCCAATCACACTGATGGCTGCAGCTGAAAGTGCGATACACCTGAATGACATGACAGACCTCCCCTTGCCCGAAAGCATCAGTCTGCCTGCAGTCTCAAGGCATCACAAGTCCGGCCAATCAGCCCGGCATAACACCGCTCGAGAGCGCCGCGCTTTCGCGGCGACGCGGCCAGAACTGATCCCACTCGCCTGACTGACAGCGTACCACAGAGCTTGTGACCGACGCGTCGTCCTTGCTCATGCCGCGCGCAATTGACAGCAGTTTGGAAACACCGACCAGATTGTCGCTGTCGGCTTTCAGAACGCCATTATAGTCATAGATGAAATAATACGCGTCTTCGCTGCTCGCACTGCATGTTTCCGGCAGAGACAGCTCGCCCGAAATGAGCCCATTCTCAGAGGAGAGCACGGTCATGTTGTCATAGCTTTGAGATGACACAGCGCCCATGCGGTCACGCGTATTGCCAATCGCGATCTGAAAAGCCTCGTCTTCCGAAAGTCCCTGGGCTTTCAAAGTCTCAACTGAAACCGTCGAGAGCGTCTCGGCACTGTCCAGCATCAGAACGGCCTGCAGGTCTTCAGTGAAAGCGCGCGCCGCGATGGGTGGTTCGCCCGGCTTGGTCGCTGTGGCCACAAAATCCGCACCGCGCATCTGGATCACCAGACGCTGATCGAAGTCGGACTGATCGACACCCGCCGTCATAATGGAAAGCAGGCGGGCCGCTTCTTCATCAAGAATGGATTGAAGCTGATCAGGGTTGGCCTGATAGGCGTCATAGACGAGATCGACATAGTTGAAATAATCGCAGGATTGCGCGCTCAGCCCCGTGCGGAAACCGCCATCTTCCAGCGTGCGCAAACAGAGATGATCTGTGCTGTTCGCCTGCATGACATCCATCAAAGTATCGCGAAACTCGGCCTTGGAGAGCTGTTCGCCTGCCTGAGCTGGCATAGCGAGCACCGCAAAAGCGGCAATGGTAGGAACGAGAGCGCGAACGCGATGAAGCATGACAGTATCCCTCCGGCTGATGACCTTTGACCGGTCATTCCCTTGAAAATCAGCGCGTTGGAACTTCTTTCCTCTTTTCAGAGCGCCTCAGGGACGCTCCGGAACCGGCTTTCTGCCGCTGGCTCACGCTTATCGTTAATCAAACGTTAAAGACAAAGCTGTGCCATGGAAAGACGTAAAACGCGAATTACGCGTCTCCTCCGCAAGGGATATGCCAATCAGGGGAATTTCGGCCGTGTCTGCCCGTTCAGCAGGCTTCCTCATAACCAAGCTCGCACGCTTTCTCCCGCGCATCCTGAGAGGCAAACATGTCTGCCTCACCGCCTGCTTCATCGATCAGCGCAATGCTGTAGAGATAGCAGCCAAGGGCATTTTCCTCTTCACATGCTTCCGAAAAGGTTTCCCGCGCCTCAGCCGGAAGCTCCGGTCCGCCCTGGCCGCGCGCCTGCATCAGGCCAAAATTCGCACAGGCCGAGGTATATCCGCCAATACAGGCTTTCTGATACAGTGTGCGCGCCTTCGGCAGGTTCTGAGAGACAATATCATCGCGCTGGAGCACCAGTGCCAGATTGTGACACGCCGTCAGGTAATGGTCTTCGCAAGCCTGATCATAAGCCGCAATACCGGCCTCTGCATCCACCTCGCCACCTTCGCCATTTACCGACATCAGACCGTAGGAGAAACAGCTTCGTGCCGATCCCTGCTCGCAGCCAGCCTTGAAGAAAGCGCGCGCACCGGGCATGTCGACCTCGCCGCCCAACCCTTCATAGAGCAGCAGGCCGTGCATATGGCAGCCGTCCAGATTTTCCATCTGGCAAGCCAGTTTGAAGGCACCGCGGGCAAAGCGATAGTCTTCGCTTTCATAAGCGTCTGCTGCCTCATTGAAGGCGATCTCTCCGGATGTCAGCTCTGGTTCAGTGTCAGCAGCGGTTTCGGTGGAGGTTTCGGCTTCTGGCTCGACCTGAGCCTCCATGTCGGCTTCAGCCTCCTGAGCAATCGAGGCTGGGAAACCAAAGGCCAGAACCATAAGGCCGGCACAAAAAGACGTCAGCAGAGAACCACGCTTCATAAACACTCTCACGTGTCAGGAGTTGGGAAAGGATCGGCAAAGTCAAACACATCGCGCTTTGTCATCGAAACCCTTAAACACGTGAAAATGGCTGCAGCGTGGCAAATGCTGAAATCCTGCCGCTTATCGCTCAACCTTTACCTCACCTTCAGGCTGCAAATCGCTGGAAACAATTTCCCAGGGCGTTTCAATGTCATCACCGCTGCGCTCCAGCGTGATCGGGCCAACCGTGTTAAAAGTCGTGCCATCGTTTGAACGTCCATACATTTGCACGGGAGCCTCAGCGACGGTCTCAGATCCATCGACAGCAACAGGCTTGCCAATCAGCACATGAAGTTCGTGATACTTCATCAGAGAGGTCGCAAATTCCTCTGCTGTTGAGCCACTGGCATCACCCTGATCAGCCCACAGGCTGTGCGCATACATATAGTTCTGGGTCTCCAGAGCACCGGCATACTTTTCCAGTGTCAGGCCGGCGCCGCGAATGCTCTGCGGATCAATCGGGCTTTCATCCAGAGGTTCCCGATCATCCGGCAAACCGCCCGGCTCGCCGGGTGCTGGCGGAATGAGTTCGCCTTCAAGCAAACCTTCAGCCGGATCTGTCCGCACCTGTCCCGGCGTTTCTGTCGGGGTCGGTTCCGGCGTCGTGGTAACTTCAGGCGTCATGGGGGAACTGGTTTCTGATGGCTCCTGGAACGGGCTATCGGTGCCTGTTCCATTGCCACAGGCGGCGAGACCGGCGCCAGCCGTTAGCGCCAGCGCAGCCAGTATGGAAGTCTTGTGACGTGTACGGCGCATGCCGAATTCTCCTCTTTGAGTCAGAAAGGAGAACGCCGACCGCCCCTTGCGGTTCATTTCATGGAGGAAGTTTCAGGAAACGCATTCCCGGTGTCGGCAAAAAAGCGGGCCGAAGCCCGCTTTTCCAATGACCATCACTCTGCCGCTTGCAGCGGCGTGTTGTCGGTGACCGGCAGAGACGGATCTCCATGATCGCCCGTCTCGAGCGCCTTGCGAACACCGGCCTCATAGTCCGGATGGACCTTTTTCAGCACGGCAAGCCAGCGCTCTTTCACAGAGTCCGACACCGGAGCCATGCCGCCTGCCATATTCTTGTGAAGGCGGTCGCGTTCTTCATCATTGAAGACCTCGGCATAGAGCGCACGCGGCTGGACATAGTCGATCTCGCTCTCCTCCTGCTCGAACCGGGCAACCACCGCATCCGGATCGATTTTCAGCGGCGGCTCTTCTGCACGCGGATCGGCCACCGGGCCATCATACTGGTTCGGCTCGTAATAAGCGTTTGGATTGCCAAAATCATTGGTGAAGAAACGCATCGCGCCATCCTTGTGGTAATGGTTCACCTTGGCTTTCTTCGGTGCGTTGGCTGGCAGCGCTTCATAATGCGTACCGATGCGATAGCGGTGAGCATCCGCATAGGACATGACGCGCGCCTGAAGCATTTTGTCCGGTGAGAAACCAATGCCTGGTACGACATTGTTCGGGTTGAAGGCTGCATTCTCGACCAGCTGGAAATAGTTTTCCGGGATCGTATCCATTACCAGCTCACCCACCTCGATCAGCGGGTAATCGCCATGTGGCCAGACTTTGGTCAGGTCGAACGGATTGAACTCGGTTTCCATGGCCTGCTCTTCGGTCATGACCTGAATGAACAGCTTCCATTTCGGATATTTGCCGTCCTGAACCATGTTCCAAAGCTCTTCCTGATAGCTCTCGCGGGTCTGGCCAATGATCTCGGCCGCCTTGTCATCGGAATACCATTCATTGCCCTGCTGGGTCTTGAAGTGGAACTTCACCCAATGACGAACACCATCCTTGTTCCACATGGAGAAGGTGTGGCTGCCATAACCATTCATATGGGCCGGGGAACGCGGAATGCCGCGATCCGACATCAGAATGGTGACCTGATGCACGCTTTCCGGCTGAGCCGCCCAGAAGTCGAACATGGCTTCAGGGGAGCGCATATTGGTTTTCGGGTGACGCTTTTGCGTGCGAATGAAATCGGGAAACTTGAAGGCATCGCGAACAAAGAAGATCGGCGTGTTGTTGCCCACCATGTCCCAATTGCCATCCTCGGTGTAGAATTTGAGCGAGAAACCACGCACATCGCGTTCTGCGTCAGCCGCGCCGCGCTCTCCGGCAACGGTCGACCAGCGAGACAACACTTCGGTTTGCTTGCCGACCTCGGAGAACAGATCGGCGCAGGTATATTGCGTGATGTCATGCGTGACCGTGAATGCGCCCTGCAAGCCCCACCCTTTGGCGTGTACGACACGCTCAGGAATGCGCTCGCGGTTCTGGTGTGCGAGCTTCTCCATCAGATAGTGGTCCTGCATCATCAGAGGACCGCGCGGACCCGCCGTCTGTGACGTTTCATTTGTCGGATACGGCTTGCCGGATGATGATGTGAGGGTTGGTTTATCGGCCATGATGGGTCTCCTGAGGGCGGCGGCGCTGGGGGCGCTCCTGGCTGTATGGAAAGAGCTCAATCAACCTGCCGTTTCGAAGCCCGTTCCATAAATTGCGTGAATGGACCCATAAGTTGTCTCAATAGCAGCCTTGCGCGCCGGTGTTCTGGTCCTGCCCGACGCACTGGTGCATGCTGGTTCAGAATCAGAGACACGATCCGAAAGCCGCCCCGATATGCGCATGATGTTCCTCACCCATCCGATTGACGCCAAATCGGCGATTTCCGGCATTCTGAAAGACTGGGACAGTCTGGACTGGACGGTCATTGAGGCAGGCGAAGAGCGTATGGATGTGCGCGTCATTCTGCCTGAAACCGACAGTCAGAAACTCGTCGATGCGCTTCAGGCGCGGCTGGCGCCCTTCAAGAACTGGCGGCTTGATATCGTCCCGCTGGAGGCAAGTATCGGTCCGAAAACCGAAGACGCGGACATCACCACTGAGAAAGACAAAAAGCACAAGCCCGAGCAGGACCCGGAAACGGCCTTGCGCGAAGAGATCTATGAAGATGTCGCGACCGGCGCGAAGATCAATTCCACCTTTCTCATTCTCACCGTTCTGTCGGCCATTGTGGCCGCGCTTGGCATGAATGCGAACAGCGTTGCCGTTGTGATCGGCGCGATGGTGATTGCCCCATTGCTGGGCCCTCTGCTCGCCTTTTCCTTTGCGTCCTCCATTGGCGATGTCGAGCTGATGGGCAAAGCAAGCCGCACCGCGCTTGCCGGTCTGGCGCTTGGCTTTGCCACCGCTTTTCTTGTCGGATTGATCGCCCCCATTCATCTGGAAAGTCCGGAGCTGATCAGTCGCACAGTGGTTGGCCTTGATAGCGTGGTGCTGGCGCTTGCCTCAGGCGGCGCCGCTGCGCTCTCTGTCGCGCGAGGGCTTCCGACAACGCTTGTCGGCGTCATGGTCGCCGTCGCGCTTCTGCCGCCATCAGCTGCCGTGGCCATGTATCTTGGCGCAGGCGAAATCGGCCTGTCGCTGCGCGCCGGCGTTCTGCTCGCGACCAACATTATCAGCGTGAATATCGCCAGCATGCTGGTCTTCGCACTTCGGGGCATTCGCCCGCGCACCTGGCTCGAGCGTCGCTCAGCCAAACGCTCCACCCAGATCAATCTGGCGGTCTGGGGCGGGCTGCTCCTTGCCATCACCGCGCTCATCGTCATCGTTCTGGCGTGAGGCGATGAGCAGGCTCATCCGCGCTCGCAGAAACAAGGGCTTGCCTACTGGCGCATTCACTGCGAATCCGTCAGTTTCACGCACCACACGCAAACACAGCTGTCTTTGATGTCGCGCAATTTGATCGGCCCGGAACTTCAGCGGGTCATAGACCTGATTGGAAAACTGCCCGGGCTGGGCCCTCGTTCGGCCCGTCGTGTGGCGCTGTATCTGCTGAAACGCCGCGATGCGCTGCTCATCCCGCTTGCCGAAGCTCTGTCAGACGCGGCGGGCAAGATCACGCGATGCTCCGTTTGCGGCACGTATGACACCGTCGATCCCTGCACAGTCTGCTCAACGCCGGGCCGTGACCAGTCCGTGATCTGCGTTGTGCAGGACGTTCCAGACCTCTGGGCGCTGGAACGTGCGGGCTCCTATCGCGGCCAGTACCATATTCTGGGCGGCGTGCTCTCTGCCCTGGATGGCGTGGGGCCTGAAAAGCTCAATCTGGACAGCCTCGTTCAGCGCTCAGCGCAGCCCGAGGTGAAAGAGATCATTCTGGCGCTGTCAGCCACCGTCGATGGCCAGACAACCGCGCACTATATCTCGGACCGGCTTGAGCATCTGGATGTGCGCATTTCTCGCCTGGCTCAGGGGCTGCCGGTTGGCGGCGAACTCGATCATCTGGACGACGGCACGCTGACAGCCGCCATGATGAGCCGCCGCGGACTGGACTGATCAGCGCGCTGTCGCGCTTTTCGCCATCGCGACATAGAGCCCGCGTCCTGCATCCAGCGCATCGGGATGAATGGTAAAGTCCGGCGTATGTACGCCGCCGACACCGAGCCCGTCTTTTGCCACGCCCAATCCAAAATAAAGCGCTGGCAGCTCCGCCGTGTAATAGGCAAAATCCTCAGAGAACATGCCCTGTCTGTCGGTCACGCGCAGCTCACCGCCCCAACTCTCCCGCAGGACCGGCATCATCTCATCCAGCAGCTCCGTTGCATTGATCGTTGGCGGCGATCCCTTTCGAAGGTTGAAGTCAGCGACGACGCCATAAGCCTCCGCCAGTTTTTCCACGCGAGACGTCACCAGCGTGCGAATGCTTGGCTGCCCGTCCGGACCAACATCAATATCCTCGAAAGCCCGCAGCGTGCCGCCGAGCGTCGCCTCGGTTGGCAGGACGTTCTTCGAACCCGAGTCCGCGACAAGCCGCGCAACGCTGAGAATGAAGGGACGATTTGCAATATCGATATTGCGCGCTGGAAGACGAGCCAGCTCGTCAGCAAATCGCGCCGCCACCAGCGGCAGATCATTGCCCTCATACGGAGCGGCAGCGTGTGACCCCTTGCCCGTCAGGGTGAGATCGAAATAATTGCTGCCTGCGAGCGTCGCGCCGGATGAAATGGTCGCCTCACCGACTTCCATGCCGGGCGCAGAATGCAGCGCGAAAATGGCCTCAACGCCAAGCGCTTTCAAAAGGCCTTCTTCGACAATGTCATCAGCGCCCCCACTGACCTCTTCGGCTGGCTGAAAGAGAAAGATGATCTTGCCGTTGAAACGCGCCGGGTCCGCGGTGATGTCTGCCGCCGCGCCGAGCAGCATGGCAGCATGGGCGTCGTGACCGCAATTGTGCATGATACCGGGAATGGTTGAGCGCGGGCTATGATCTTCCGGCTCAACCGTGCCGATGGTCAAAGGCCGCGCATCCATCTCTGAGCGCAGCGCAATCACAGGCCCTGGCCGCCCTGTATCAAACACGCCAATTACTGCCGTGGGCGCAAGATCTGATGTGACGATCTCGATCCCGCCAAAACGTTCCAGCGCGTCTGTCAGATAGGCTTGCGCCAGCACTTCCTTGCCGCCGAGTTCCGGATTTTCATGCAGATATGTGTAGGCAGCTTGCGACGTTTGCGCTGGCGAAATCGTCTGCTCTGCCGAATAGCCCGTCGGAACCGCTGCGCAGGACATCAACAATGTGACCGACAGAATGGCGAAAGGTTTCATGGCAGGCAACTCCTCTACAGCGCGTCTGGCATATCACGACGCGCCGCCATGACCACCGCCTGCCTTCCGCAGAGCCGCCCTATCGCCATAAAAAAGGCGAACATCACGTCCGCCTTTTTTGCCGAAAACCTAGTTCGATTTGAGCACGAAGCGTCGGCCCCGATCCTGCACCGGGCGGTAGGAGTGCGGAAACAGTGTTTCAAACACCGCAATCTGATCAGCCGAAGCGGTCAGAGGCTTTTCGAAGACCGTCCAGTCGACAATTTCCGAACATGGCGGCGTCGTGAGCGAACCTTCATAGCGATAGACATCCCAACCGCCTGGCAGGAGATCATTCAGATCGAACGTCATGTCCGGATCATAACCGCCTACTGTGCCCGGAAGGGCTGAGATCAGATCTGCCAGCGCCTGGTTCTCACGGCCCTGCTGAAACAGGATGCCGATCACAGCGAGACGACCATCATCCGAGGCGTGCACGAGATGCACTTCCAGCGGATAGCGCGTGCCATGCATAGTGTGTTCAGATCCCGCATGAAAGTGGAACTGAAGGAATTTATAGGTCACGCCATCGACAACAATCTTGCCGGGCGCATCGAGACCAACCTGAAATGTGTGACCATTATTGGTGGTGCTCGTGACGTCTGCCGGATGCCAGTAAATGGCCGGAGGATGAATATCAGCGGCAATCGCACCACTATTCAGATCGATCGGCGACTGTTCTGCGCCCTTGCACGCCGCAAATTGCGGATCAAGATCGGCCCAATGCGTTGGGCCTTCCACACCTTCATATGTCCAGTGCGTAGACGTTGACCCAGCCTGAGCCAGTGGTGTCATGAGTGCGAGCGTTGTCGCAGCGAGCCATTTTCTCATCTCGAACCTCTTGAGCGAGTCCTCTCCCCGTCCCGTAGGACGGCGAGAAATCTGCCGCGGGCTGGTTAAGAATGTTCAAAACGGCTCGTACAATTCATCGAAATCCCGACTATTGGAACACTATGTCGCAGTCAGGATGCTGGCACAGGTTCGATCCGGTAGATCGGCGCGTCAAAGTCATCAATGGTGACATAGAGAAAGCCGTCCGGCGCTTCTTTCACCAACCGGAAGCGAACGCCTTCATCGGTGAACAACGCCTCTTCGCCACGAACGCGTCCCTTATCGAGATCGACGCGCTGGATTTTCGACCCGGCAAGCGCGCTTGTCAGAATATCCCCCTGCCAGTCCGGATAGCGATCGCTGGTCACGAACGCGATGCTGGAGGGCGCAATGCTTGGCACCCATTTTACAATGGGTTGCTCCATCCCCGGCGCTTCGGTTTGCGTCGTGATGATGCTGCCATCGTAATTGACGCCATAGGTAATGGTCGGCCAGCCATAGTTCAGGGATGGCTCGAGAATATTGATCTCGTCTCCACCTTTGGGACCATGTTCGGACTCATAAATTGTGTCGGTCGCGGCATCATAAGCGAGCCCCTGAACATTACGGTGTCCAAAGGAATAAACAGTATCGAGCGCCTCGTCACTGCCGACAAATGGGTTGTCATCCGGCGCGCTGCCATCGCGGTTCAGGCGCATCACCGTCCCATGACTGTTCTGCGGGTTTTGCGCTTCATCCATATAGCGGAAGCCATCGCCCAGTCCGAGCAGCAGCGTGTTGTCTGGCAGAAAGAGGAGCCGTCCGCCATAATGGGCAGAGGTCGCTCGCTTGGTCGGAGCAACATAAATATCGACCGGGTTCTCGAATGTGAGATTGTCTTCGGAAAGCCGCGCTTTCATCAAAGCCGTCGCATTCTCGGACTTGGTGCCTTTCGAATAGGACAGATAGACAAAGCGATTGCTTTCGAACTCCGGGTCAATGGCAATGTCGAGATAACCACCCTGCCCGGCGACCAGTGTTTCCGGTCCACCAGATACGTCTGCGCCACTCGTCGCGCCCGGCGCCACATAACGCACCTGACCTTCACGCTCTGAAACCAGCATGCCGCCATCCGGCAGGAAGGCGAGGCCCCAGGCGAAATCAAAACCAGATGCAGCTTCAACCAGCTGATAACCGGCCTTTGCCTCGCCAGCCGATGGGGTGATGACCGAGGCCGTCTCATCAGACTGAGCCGGAGCACCGCCCGTTTCGCCCGAACCGCATGCGGCCAGCATGGTGCTGCCAAGAAGAGTCATTGCCAGAGCTGCGTGCTTCATCTCGTTTCCTCTATTCAACTGACGTTAAATTTAGGGGGCCTCTACGGAAAGTCAGCCCTGCGAAAGCCAACGCCCTCACTCAAAATGAAAAAAGCGGGGAGACTTTTCAGCTCCCCGCCAGTTACCTTTCAAATCCGGAGTGAGAAGATTACCAGGATTTGCCCAGCGTCACGCCATAGGTGGCTGGCTCGTTAAGGAACAGGTTGGTGAACAGACCTGATGAGTCATCGGTCAGATACGCACCGGTGATGACGTCTTCATCAGCGATGTTCTTACCGAAGAACTCGAGGTACAGCCCCTGTGCCTCATTATCGAAGCGGACAGACAGGTTGATATTGTCCCAGCTGTCGAGCTTGTCGTGCGGTGTGTTCCAGACGCGCGAGAAGCTGTCTGACTGATAATAGTAGTCACCGCGCAGTGTGGCGCTCCAACCATCAAATGGCAGCTCATACCAGGTGTATTCCGCACCGAGAGAGAACGTCGTGTCTGGCGTACCCGGAATGGAGTTACCGGACAGATCTTTGGACTCCCCGTCGAATGGCGTCAGGCCACCAACTGTCTGCGTGTTACCATCTGAGTCTGTGTAAGAGATGGTGCCAACACCGAAGGCCGCTTCCTGGCCAGCAAAGGCGCCAGAGCAAATACCTGCCGTCGATCCCGGTGCGAGCGCACCAGCGGCAATGGCGCCAAGCACCGTTGCATAGCCCTCAGCAGAGACCGCACAGTTAGAGAAGTCACCTGAGTTTTTCAGGACCACAATGTCTGAACGACCACTGGTACGATCCAGCACGTCCAACGCGTAGGTGTCCTGGATTTCTGTATCCAGCAGACCGAGGTTTGCGTTGAAGACCAGCCCATCAACCGGGCTCCAGACTGTTTCCAGCTCAAAGCCTTTGATCTTCGCATCAATGTTGAAGTTCGCAGAGGACCGGTTGATGATCTGAGTGATCTGATATCCCTCATAATCATAATAGAAGCCGGTTGCGTTCAACTGAAGCGCGCCGCCTGCCAGTGTATTCTTCGTACCGAGCTCATAAGAGTTGATGAACTCCGGATCAAAGAACTGCGGAAAGGCATCCGGGTTTCCAGCTGGCTGTGGCGGGTTGATGCCGCCGCCCTTATAGCCGCGTGAATAGAAGCCATAAATCAGCGTGTCTTCAGAGAAGCTGAAGTCAGGTGACCAGTCGAAACCGATACGGCCCGTTACCTCTTCAAACTCAGCCCGGAAAATACCATCCGGCGCGCCAGGTGCTGGCGCTGGCTGGAATGGATCTGGACGTGCTGCATCCGGAACGAACAGATAGGTTGGAATATTCTTCTGTTCTTTTTCGTCCTTGGTGTAGCGAAGACCAACGGTCAGCTGCAGGTCATCCGTAATATCGAGGTAGGTTTCGCCAAACATCGCGAAGGATTCGAGCTCATAAGGAGAGATCGAACGGAAATAGTTCCGACCTGTCGCATCCAGATTGGACAGAATTGGCGGCTCGCCATTGCCAGAGTCATCAACGCTGGTAATGCCACCAAAAATGGCGCCGCCGAGGGCGTTGTTGATTTGCGTCAGAGCCGTCAGAGAGTTCGAGAAAACGTAATAGCTTTCTTCGTTATTCTCGAGCTGGTTGGCTTTGCCATTGTACCAGATCGCACCGAGGTTGAAGTTGAAGCGACCGTCAAAATCCGACTGCAGTCGCAGCTCGTGCGAACTTGCTTCCGAGACAACAGCCGAGAGGTCGAAGGTCCGGAAGAAGTTAGACGTACCAACCTGCGGGTCTGAAACCATGCCGCCCGGGAAGAGCGCCTGATAAACCGGTGCCAGAGCCGGGTTGCCAAGCGGATTGCCGACCACGTTAAACGGTGAGTCTGGCGTCGCTTTGTTATAGTCTTCCTCGGAAAGCGTGCGGCCTTCGTTCGAGGCACCCAGATAGGTCAGGGTCAGGGAATCAGTCAGATCATACTGGCCCTGCCAGATGAACAGGTCCTGCTCTGCCTGATAGCGCGGGTCGAAAGCAGATTCGATGGCGCGCAGATCCGGATTGAGTGCACTTGTGTAAACATCGCCGTTCATCAGACCGGCTGTGATACCCAGACCACCACCCAGCGTCGCAGCCGAGTTCAGACGCTCATAGGATTCGCTAAGCGGCGCGGCCTGACAGCCTTGCGAGGTATAAATCTGATCGGCGCCAGAAATTGGAATGCCCGCAAAAGAGGTGTCGAACGGATCTTTCTTACAGAGCTGCTTGCCCGAGCGCAGACGGTTATCGTCTTCTTCAAAATGCTCATACATGACGAAGCCACGGAACCGATCGGTTGGCTCGAAAGCGAGCGTGGCACGAACGCTGTAAAGATCGCGTCCATCAATGTCCTGACCAGTGATCGTATTCTGCGCGAAACCGTCACGCGTCAGCTTTGAACCTGCCAGACGCAGCGCCAGCTTCTCACCGATCGGCACGTTGACCATGCCCTTCGCCTTGAAAGTATTGTCCGACCCCACGGTGCCTTTGACGTTCGCCTGGAACTCTTCAAACACAGGTTTCGCCGTGATGATGTTCACCACACCGCCGGTCGCGTTACGACCATAGAGCGTACCCTGCGGGCCGCGTAGCGTCTCAACGCGTTCCACATCGAAGAACTCTGCTTCGAAGAGCGCGTTGAAACCGAGTGGCACGTCATTCTGGTGCACACCCACACCGGCATCACCCGATGTCGCGACAAGGTCGGCACCGATGCCGCGGATCTTGAAGTTATAGCCCGAGAAATTGCCTTTCGCGAACGACACGTTCGGAATGGACTTAACGAGGTCCGGACCACCGGCCAGCTGCATTTTTTCAAGTGCATCTTCGTCAAAAGCGGAAACCGCAATCGGAACGTCCTGAATGGATTCAGACTGCTTCTGAGTCGTAACGACAATCGTGTCGAACTTACGCTCACCTTCCTGCGCGACTGCTGATGGCATGAATGCCGCCAATGCAATCGCAGACACGCCCAGAGACAAGGCGCACTTCACCTGTTTTGAAAAGTTCATCATTTTTCTCCTCCCCTCGACACCGTGTAAGCCTCATTGTATTTCGGCGGGCCTACGTTTCGGATTTATCGCGTTATGCGACATCGAGTGCACGAAGGAGACTATTGGTTGTGACCATTTGTCAATGTCCAAAGTGCAAGCTCGTAAAAATGATAGGTAAATTGTGTGTCCCTACTGACACAGTGCAGATTAGTTAACCTTACGGCAGGTATAGGGAGTTCACTTCAAGGTGTTTAAGTCAAATGCACTCGTTCTTTTCTCGGGCGGACAAGACTCCACAGTTTGTCTTGCATGGGCTTTGCGACGATATAAAAACGTCTCTACTGTCGGGTTTGACTATGGACAGCGTCATAAGATTGAATTGATCTGCAGACAGTCTGTTTTATCCCAATTCAAATCTTTAAATACTTTCTCTGAAACCTCTCTTGGCGAAGATATCGTTCTTGATTTGTCAGTCCTTGGACAGGTTAGCGAGACGTCTTTGACACGTGACGTCGAGATATCTGTTGCGAATACTGGATTACCTTCCACTTTCGTACCGGGACGCAATCTGATCTTCCTCACCCTCGCGAGCGCTGTCGCCTGGCGGCGCGGCGCTAACACGCTTGTTGGCGGCATGTGCGAGACCGATTATTCCGGCTATCCTGATTGTCGCCGCACCACGCTGGACGCCCAGGAACAGGCACTTTCGCTGGGTCTCGACCGTGAAATGGCGATCGAAACACCGCTCATGCACAAATCGAAAGCCGATACCTTTGCCATGGCCAAAGCGCTTGGCGGCGAAGAACTCGTAGAAGTGATTGTCGAAGAGACACATACCTGTTATCTCGGCGACCGCTCACACCGCCATGACTGGGGGTATGGATGCGGCACCTGTCCGGCTTGCGAACTGCGCGAAAAGGGCTGGAAGGAATGGACCGAGGCTGGCCGTCCAGTGGATGAGACCGCTCTCGACTAGGGCTTGCTCCCTTTATGGATCAACGGAACACACACGTGACTGTGAAATCGCAAACAGATATTCAGGCCGTTTCGGCTGCGCCCAATCTCGTCGGGCGGACGTTTGAAATCACCCGGACCTCCGGCTTCGAGGCTGCGCACCATCTGCGCCCGAAAGACCCGAACCACCCTTATGGCCAGCTCCATGGGCACTCCTTCCATGTCGAAATCGGCGTGTCCGGCGTCGTCCGGGAAGGAGAAGACTGGGTCGATGATTTTGCACGCATTGGCGACGAACTCGCCAAAGTAACTGCACAACTCGATCACTCTTATCTGAATGATATCAAAGGTCTGGAGCTACCAACTCTGGAGCGCATCTGTGTCTGGATTGCAGACCGCCTCCAACCCAGCCTGCCGAAACTCTCGCGCGTCACGGTTTCGAGACCCAGCCTGAAAGAAGGCTGCACGCTGCGCCTCGACGCACAATGAAAAAACCGGCCTCAACAGGCCGGTTTTCTTTTTAGAATGTGACGCTCAGACCTTAGCTGACGTCATCGCCTGCAGCCTGAGGCGCAGCCGCTTCAACGTCTTTTGCCAGCTTGCGGGCAAAACGGTCAAACGCCCGGTTGGCATCAGACCAGGTTGCACGGCCAACAACGGCGCGAATGTCGTTCTCATAATAGCGATAGTCCGTGACCGAGATCACATTGCCATCGAGATCTTCAATGCTGCCTGTCAGCTTGGCGCCGCCAAGTGAGACGCTGCGCATGCTGAGGCCCGGCGTATCGCCCATTTGCTGGAACGTCGGCCGGTTCGGCTTTGCATCAACGATCTCGACCGTGATGTCGCCATACATGTCGAGCTTTCCGTCGAACTCCTGCATGATGTCTTCACGCAATTGTTCTGTCAGGTAATCGGCTTCGCGCATGCCATAATCATCTTGCAGATCTTCAACCATCTCGTCCGAAAAGGTGATATGGATATCGCCTGCATAGGCCGCTGGCATAAGCGCGAGAGATACCAGGCCAATAAATGCTGTTTTCATAACTTATCTCCTTCTCCGCCCACACTCTATATAGGGCATTTCAAAGCAGATTGCGAGTGAAACAGATGTCGCAGCAATATTTGTAAGATTTCAAAGCTTCACTTCAAGAAAAGTTGAAAAGAAAGAGGGAGCGCCCGCCGCTCCCTTTTTCATGTTACTTGGCGCCTGTCAGACTAGCCTTCACGGTCGCGCTTGCGCTCTTCCTTGCTGGTCGTGACCTTGTCGACCGCCGTTCCAACGACAGCGCCGGTGACACCAACGCCAGCCTGCACGGTTTCCGAAGCGACACTGATGGCCGTCGCCGCGATGCAGCCCGGCAGGACCAGCATGACAGAGAAAAGTCCCGCCACAGCGAGTTTGCGTGATTTCAACATGAGTTGCGTCCTGTTCCCGTTCGATATGGGGCCAGCCTTAACATCGAATGGTGAACAGGACAGTAATCACGCTGTGTTTTCAGCCCGGCGACCTTAGATCGTATCGACGAGCACCAGTTCTGCATCCTCGAGCGCTTTAACCTTCAGCGTCTCAGGCCCGGTGACCGCAACCCCGTCGCGCGCATTCAGGACTTCCTCGCCGATCTGAACCGATCCGGTTGCCAGAACCAGATACCCATAGCGGCCCGCCCTAGTTTCGACATCCAGCACATTGCCTTTTGTCAGCGTCGTGCCGAGCACCTGTGCGTCCTGACGGATCGGCAGCGCATCAGCCTCACCGCCACCGGATGCCAGCACAGACCAGCTATTGGCTCGATCCAGCTTCGGAAAGGCTTTCGCGCCCCAGCTTGGCGCACCGCCGCGCTCTGCCGGCATGATCCAGATCTGGAAAATCGTCGTGTCTTCCGATTCCAGATTGAACTCGGCATGGCGAATGCCTGTGCCTGCACTCATCACCTGAACATCACCGGCTTCGGTGCGCCCCTGATTGCCGAGGCTGTCCTTGTGGCTGATCGCCCCTTTGCGCACATAAGTGATGATTTCCATATTCTCGTGGCCATGGGGCGGAAAGCCGGTCCCGGCGCGAATGGTATCATCATTCCAGACGCGCAACGCGCCATGCCCCATACGCTCCGGATCGTAATAGCCGGAGAAAGAGAAATGATAGTGCGCATTCAGCCAGTCATTCTCAAAGCGGCCAAGGTTTTCAAAACGTCGGATATCAAACATGTGATCCTCCTGATTTCAGTCTTGAGACCAAAATAGGCAAACCAGTTTTTCGCAGTAGTCACAGAACACGAAGTTCAATCTTTCCGATCCGGAAAGAAAGTCAGAACACCGCGTTGAGCTCGCCGACTTCATTCATGCGAATGCGCTGGTGCAGCACATGGACCAGACCATCAAGATCATCCGCGCTGGTCTGACCGTTCAGCTCTGCCTGCAGCAGCAAAAGCGCCGCCAGATCACCCGTCCCGTTCGGCACTTTGTCCTTGATGAAAGGACGCGCCGCGAACATCACATCGCCCTGCCCGCGATCTCCCATAATCCCGACATGACCGCTGTCATGAACCGAGGTCACATAGCGCGCGAACGGTTCGCGGTAGCGTGCGAGCTGCGCCCGGATTTCACTGCGCTCGGGCAGCACATCGGAATGCTTCACATCATGACGCAGCCGGCGCTCAATCTCCCAGAACTCAAAACTGTTCGGCGTGATGACGCTGGCGAGCGGCAAAAGTTCGGAAACAATCGCATCTGCCACCGTCTCATCGACATAAAGCCCTTTGCCGACATCCCCCATAATGGGATCAACGATCACCGGCACGCGCCCGACCGCATGATCAGAAATCATCCGCGCTGCCAGAGCGACCTGCTCGGCGGTCGCGAAATATCCCGTCAGAATGCAATCAACCTGCCCTGGCACATGATTGGCGATCAGACCCTCGGCCATGCCTTCAAAGAGGTTCTGCGGCACGGGCCCACCGCCCGGTGCGCCCCAGCCGGGATGGCGCCCGAGCAGCGTTGTCGGCAGGAGTGACACCCGCAAACCAAGCTGCGGCAGCACTTTCATGGCGAGGCTGCCCCCGACATTGGAGCCGCCAACAAAAGACGAAATGACCAGAACGCTTTTCATGGCAAAGCCATAAGCCTGTTTCGGGGTTTTGTCGCCTCCCCGGTCATGTCCCGTCTTCAAATGGCGTTGAAATCCTTTCCGCAATGCGCAATGACGTGAGGGAAGTCAGATAAACTCGGGGAAGCCTATACATGACCGCGACCACACACCGTCCACGCCGTTCCGTTCTTTACATGCCCGGCGCCAATACGCGCGCTCTTGAAAAAGCCAAAACGCTTCCGGCTGACTCCCTGATTTTCGACCTTGAGGATGCGGTCGCGCCGGACGCCAAGATCGAAGCCCGCGAGAATGTCTGCAATGCGGTCAAAGGCGGCGGATATGGCCCGCGCGAGGTCTGCGTACGCATTAACGGCCTCGACACAGACTGGGGCGCAGACGATCTGAAAGCAGCGGTCGCAGCTGGCCCGGATGCCATTCTCGCGCCAAAGATCATTGATGGTGGCGATATCGACCGGCTGAACGATGCCATGTCGCGCGCTGGTGCGCCTGATGACATGGCGCTCTGGGTCATGATCGAGATGCCAAAGGCCATTCTGAACATTCAGGACATTGCCGAAGCCGTTGGCCGCACGCGCCTGACGACTTTTGTCATGGGCACGAACGACCTCGCCAAGGAACTCCGCGCACAGGCCAAACCGAACCGCCAGATCGCTTTCGGCGCGTCGCTCTCCATGGCGATGCTGGCAGCCCGGGCTTATGACATTGTCGCGATTGATGGCGTCTATAACGACATCAAGAATGAAGATGGTCTGCGCGCAGAATGCGAAGAAGGCGCAGCCATGGGCTTTGATGGCAAGACACTGATCCACCCGTCTCAGGTTGGCATCTGCAACGAGGTTTTCGCGCCATCGCCAGCCGATGTCGAACAGGCGCAGGCCGTGATCGAGGCGTTTGCAGATCCGGAAAATGCCGGCAAAGGCGTTCTGAAGGTGAATGGCAAAATGACCGAACTTCTGCACCTTGCCGAAGCAAAGCGTCTGGTTGCTGTGTCTGAAGCCATTGAGGCAATGCAGGGTTAAGTCCTTTCTGTTGGGTTGCTCGAGCTTGTTCCTCGCCTGTGGCTCGGTCACTCTGCGCCCAGCCCGGTCGGGCTGTTGGGGAAACAGCCTTACGAGCAAGGCGAAGGCGCAGCGCCGCCAAGTCGAAGACGCGGCGCAGGTGCGAGCAAACACAAAACCAAAACAATTGAGTGTATTGTCTTGCTCGAGCTTGTTCCTCGCCTGTGGCTCGGTCACTCTGCGCCCAGCCCGGTCGGGCTGTTGGGGAACACAGCCTCACGAGCAAGGCGAAGGCGCAGCACCGCCAAGTCGAAGACGCGGCGCAGGTGCGAGCAAACACAAAAAACAAAATAGTTGAGTGTATTGTCTTGCTCGAGCTTGTTCCTCACCTGCGGCTCGGTCGCTCTGCGCTCAGCCCGGTCGGGCTGTTGGGGGCACCCAAAACAAACACCTTCATCGCCCCACGCGGTTTTGCGGGAGCGGTGTCAGGCAAAGGATCGGATCTGAGGGGGATCGGGTGGTTTGAAGCGCTCGAACTCTGGCAAGTCCGGCGGCTCGGCTTCCGGGAAAACACCCAGCGCGACGAGCGCAGACCTTGCCCGATAATGCAGCGTATTCAGGTCGTCTCGTTCGGCTTCATCGGCGCAGTTTCGCCAGAGCTCATCGGGCGGCAGCCAGTGAATCAGCGGCTCGAAATAGAGCTGCGGAAGGGGAGTTTTTTGCGCTGGCGATGAGGCGCGCTCAAGGAGTTTTTTGCTTTGCTCTCGTGAGCCTGACGGCTCACATAGAGCGGGCTCAAGGCTGCCCGGGCTTCCGGGATGACAAGAAAGCGTCGAAGAGAAATTGTCATCCCGGGCGAAGACCCGGGATCCAGAACCATCCATATGAAGCACACGGGCGGCGAGGCGTTCGGCCATTTTGTCGGCGCGCTGAAGCAGTTTTGGCAGGCGGGCCAGCCGGGCAAGCACGGCGCTCGCATCCACAATCTCGCGCGCATCTGGCAGATATTTGTATCGCGCCCGCCAGCGGCGAGACTTTCCCGCCGTCCCATTCGGACACGGCGTAGCGATGGAAAAACTATTGAGGCGCACGCGGTCTGACAGGGCATCACGCAGCGCCTGATCCTGTTCGATCATCCAGGTGTTGGGCGGTGGATCATCGGGGTGCGCCGGCCGCGAAACGCGCGGCGTGAGGGTGAGGCCGTCTGCAAATCCGGGCTCGTCTTGTGCGCGCTGTAACAGCTCTGCGGCAAGCCACAGGATGAAGCAGCGCAGCGTGTATTCCATGCGCCGGACCTGCAGGATCAGGGTATTTTTCGCGCCGAGCATCATGTGCGAGGGGCGTCTTGTCGGGTCGTCTTCCGGCTCCAGAGCATCTTCTGCATAGCCCGCAACTCGGGCCATGAAACCCGCCAGGCGCGCGGCGATTTCCGTGAAAATGGGGCGCAGATCAACAGATTTGGATGCGGGCTCTGACATGTGCGCCAGTATGCGGGGTGCTGCGCCTGGGTGGGATTAGTTTTTGGTTTTTACGCTGGATCCCGGATCAGGTCCGGGATGACAGCGGTGGGTTTTCGCTCTCTGCCAGAGCGTGAGACAAGTGCTTGGTTCAAACGCTCAGGCTTGGGTTCCAGCCTGCGCTGGAACCTGCGGTGTGGTGAGAGTTTTCGGATGACAATCTTTTGCGTTTGGAGACTTGTCATCCCGGACGCGATAGCGATCCGGGATCCAGACTTCAGACAACAAAACGCTCATCATACAGGTCTTCCCACTCGGGATTTTCCTGTTCGATCAGCGCGAGTTTCCAGGCACGTTTCCATCGTTTGATGCGCTTTTCCCGCAGGATTGCTTCATTGATATCGCCATGTTCTTCGAACCAGACGAGGCGCTGAACCTTGTATCTGCCAGTGAATGCAGCGCCGTTTCCATTGCGGTGCTGCCAGACGCGCAGAAAGAGATCTTTCGTCACACCCGTATAAAGCGTGCCATTTCGTTGAGATGCGAGGATGTAGACGAAGTAGGCGTTCATGAAAAAGAACATATCATGAACAATTTGTGGTTTCAAATTTGATTTTTTTTCTGGGTCCCGGCTCTCCGTTTCACTTCGGCCGGGATGACAGGGGTGGGTTTTCCGTAGGGATTTTCCCTCTTAATCCGGGGATACCAGACTTGATCTGGTATCCATGCCAGAACGGTGGACACGCGCCCGGTTCAAACGCTCAGGCATGGGTTCCAGCCTGCGCTGGAACCTGCGGTGTTGTGAGGGTTTTCGGTGAGAGAGGGCTGGGTCCCGGATAAGCGCTGCGCACTTTCCGGGATGACAATCGTGCGTGAGAAACCTCAGGCCGCCACCCGCTCATCGGCCGGGATGGTGCCGGCGATAAAGCCGCCGCCCAGCACGCGGGTTGAGCCCTCTGCATCATAGAGCACGCTCGCCTGACCGCGGGCGACGCCTTCTTCCGGCGCATCGAAGAACACGGCCGGGCGTCCATCATGAAAGCCAAGACGTGACGGCTTCGGCTCGCGGGTGGAACGCACACGCACCAGAACGCGCGCGCCAGCTTCGCAGGCCTCGTGCAGACTACCCGGACCAATCCAGTTCGGCTCTTCCATCCAGAGACCCGCTGTCAGCAGGGCTTCGCGCGGGCCGACAATGACCTTACGATTGGGCGCATCAATCTTCACCACGAAAAGCGGCTCGCCGGTGGCGACGCCAAGACCGCGGCGCTGGCCGATCGTGTAGTGAATGACGCCGTTATGTTCGCCGAGCACGCGGCCATCCAGATGTACGATCTCGCCGCCGCGTCCGGAGCCGGGACGCAGCTTTTCAACGACATTGGCGTAAGACCCGTCCGGCACGAAGCAGATGTCCTGACTGTCTGGCTTGTCGGCCACCAGAAGCCCGAAATGTTCCGCCAGCGCACGCACCTCTGTCTTTGGCAGATTGCCGAGCGGGAAGCGCAGAAAGTCCAGCTGGTCCTGCGTGGTCGCAAAGAGGAAGTAAGACTGGTCACGGCTGGCATCGGCGGCGCGGTGTAATTCGCCCCGGCCATCGGCGCCGGTTTCGCGGCGGATGTAATGGCCGGTCGCCATGGCGTCTGCGCCAAGGTCGTGCGCGGTTGCCAGAAGGTCCTGGAATTTGACCGTCTGATTGCAGCGAATGCACGGAATGGGGGTGGAGCCTGACAGATACGTGTCGGCGAAGTCTTCCATCACCTGTTCCTTGAACCGGCTTTCATAGTCGAGCACATAATGCGGAATGCCGATCTCGTCGGCGACATTGCGCGCGTCGTGAATGTCCTGGCCTGCGCAGCAGGCGCCTTTCTTCTGAATGGCGGCGCCGTGATCATAAAGCTGCAGGGTGATGCCAACGACATCATAGCCCTGGGCTTTCAGAAGGGCAGCCACAACGGAGCTGTCCACGCCGCCGGACATCGCCGCGACGACCCGTGTTTCTTCAGGTGGTTTGGGAATCCCAAGGGAGTTCAGCCCATCGACCATCGGGGCCGGGGCGGTGAGTGTTTTGATATCCATGTCTCTCTCTCCAGCGGGTTCAAGGGCCCGTGCAAAGTTCGTGTTGGAGGGGGATATAGTCGAAATTCATCGGAAATGCGATTCCGGCATTGAAGAAACTAGAAAACTGGTTATATAGAAATAATGAATGATCTGATGGCAGCGAAAGCTTTTGATGCGTTGGGGCACGCCAGTCGCGTGGCGGTATTGCGCATGCTGGTTCAGGCCGGGTGCAATGGCCTCAATGTCTCTCAACTGCGAGAAGCGCTGGATATACCGGCGTCGACGCTGGCGCATCACCTGAAAACCCTGACGGATACGGGGCTTGTTGTTCAGGAGAAGGATGGCCGGGAGATCATGTCATGTGCCTGTTATGAGAAGATCAGGCAATTGAATGCGTTTCTGATGGAAGACTGCTGTCGGGGGGCCTTCAAGGAATCTGAAGAGGCATAAGCTGCGAACAGAGCGCACGGACGCACTTTCGTTTGTTTAAAGAAACCATAAAACTAGTAATGTGGAGATAAAAATGAAACGCTTGCATGTTCACCTCGCTGTCGAGGATCTTCACGCTAGCAAGGCCTTCTATACGGCCTTGTTTGGCGCGCCGCCGACGGTCGAAAAACCAGACTATATGAAATGGCAGATGGACGATCCGCTGGTAAATTTTGCGATTGCCCAGCATGAGGGACAAGTCGTGGGGATTGACCATCTGGGTGTTGAGGTGAGCGATGGGGAAGAGCTGGATCAGCTGAATCAATCGCTCCTCGCCGCGCAACAGCAGACGGTCGAGGAACGCGGCGCGACCTGCTGTTACGCCAATTCAGACAAGCACTGGGCGTCAGACCCTCAGGGCATAAGCTGGGAATTTTTCCATACGGTGTCAGAATCGGATGTCTACCACGCTGATCACGGTCCGGTTTCAAAAGAGCAGGGCATGACACGCGCGCACAGCAGCTGTTGTGCGTCCAGTTGATCCGAACAGACGGGGAGGCGGACAATGCGTCTAATCAGCGACTGAAATGGGGTTGGTATCCAAATACGCCCGTAGACGGTCCGCGCAGCCACCGAACGGATCGTTGGAGAAGCAGGCAGCGGCGAAGCCGTCATCCGGAAACGTCATCATGAACGATGAGGCGTCGATATCGCCGCCTTCATACCAGAGCATGTCGTGGCCCCGCCATTCGCCATGCACCAGCCCGAAGGCATCATTGGTCTTGTCATGTCCGAACGTGCGGGTCTGTACCATCAGATCCCAGAACGCCTCGCCGAGAATCTCATGTGTCAGCATGTCGGACTGCCATTTCAGCCAGTCTTCCATGGAGGTCATCACGCCGGAGCCGCCATAATGAGGGGCGTTGCGACGGATCTGGATCAGGCCATCCCCGTGGTGGATGGTGAGGCCAGCGCCGCGCAGCTCGGCGACGGTCTCTGGCGAGCGCGTCGTATAGGCATTGGCGCGGTTGGGGATGACGGTGGTGACATCGTCGTTGATCAGGGATGCGTTCATGCCGAGCGGCATGAAGATCTTCTCCTGAACGAGTTCGGCGAAGGGCTGTTCATAGATTCCGGCAAGGATGCGGGTGATCAGCATGTAATTCACGTTCGAATAGGACCATTGCGTCCCGGGCTCGAACTGCAGGGCCTCAACGCCGAGACATGCCGTGATAGCCTCGTCCACCGTGAAATAGTGAAAGGTTGTCCAGGGCGTGCCCGCCTCTCGCGGCACGCTGGTGTATTCTGTCAGACCGCTGGTCATGTAGAGGAGGTGAGCAATCTTCAGCTCCGCGCCGTATTTTTCCGCTTCAGGGATATAGGCCGAGACCGGGTCGTCCAGCGAAACGCGATCTTCCAGAATCGCCATGGCGAGCGCGGCAGCCGTGATCTGCTTGGAGAGCGACGCGATGTGAAACACCGTCGCCTCGCTGATTGGCCGGTCGTTTTCCATATCGGCCGCGCCGTGCATGTCGAACTCCGGGGGCTCACCGCTGCGAATGAGCCCGATGACGTAACCGGGACCCTGTAGGTGAGCGGGTTCTGCGGTCTGGGCTGTGGCACAGGCGGAAATAAGGACTGTGGTGAGACTGGTCGCCAGAAGCTGCATGACGCGATCGGACAGGCTCATCATCATCACTCCGTGGTCCCTGAATTGGTAAGGGACGTCTGGACTTGTGAGCGCGCCCTTGCCCGATTGTGTACACACCCGTCGTGTGACTGGAAAGGCATCGTGGGCGACAAAACGCTCTTTATCTGCCGGGCTGCGATAAAAAATCACCGTTTGTTCGGGTGAATTTGCCCTTTTGTTCGCAAAAATTCGACATAAGCCTTACTCGTATTGCGGCTTCTTTTTCTGCTAGCCTAGCGCGGCGATAGAAATAGGGAGATTGGACGCATGAGCCGTTACGCAGACGTCTACAAAGCCTGGATGGACAACCCGGAAGACTTCTGGATGGAAGCCGCACAGGGCATTGACTGGGTGCGCGCACCGGAGAAGGCGTTCAACCCGGATGATGGCGTCTATGGCCGCTGGTTCGATGGCGGGCTCTGCAACACGTCCTACAACTGTCTCGACCGCCATGTGGAAGCGGGCATGGGCGATGTGGCGGCGCTGATCTATGACAGCCCGATCACCGGCTCAAAGCGCGTCTATACCTATGCCGAGCTGACAGAAGAGGTCGCGACCTTTGCTGCGGTCCTGCAGGATAAGGGTGTGGGCAAGGGTGACCGCGTGATCATCTATATGCCGATGGTGCCGGAAGCGGCGATCGCGATGCTCGCCTGCGCGCGGATTGGCGCGATCCACTCGGTCGTGTTTGGTGGATTTGCCCCGCACGAGCTGGTGACGCGGATTGATGACGCCAAGCCGAAAGTCATTGTCTCGGCCTCCTGCGGGATCGAGCCGAACCGGGTGATTGCCTATAAGCCTCTGCTGGACAAGGCGGTCGCCGATTCAAAGCACAAACCGGATCATTGCATCATTCTGGAGCGCGAAGAGCATGCCATTGAGAGCATGAGCACGCGCGACCATGACTGGACGGCGCTGATGGATGAGGCACGCGCCGCAGGGCGCAAGGCGGACCCGGAACCGATGAACGCGACCGATCCGCTCTATATTCTCTACACCTCCGGTACGACGGGGCAGCCCAAGGGCGTGGTGCGCGATACAGGCGGCCATATGGTGGCGCTGAAATGGTCGATGGATAACATCTATGATGTGAAGACCGGTGAGACCTATTGGGCGGCATCTGATGTCGGCTGGGTGGTCGGCCACTCCTACATCGTCTATGCGCCGCTGCTGCAGGGCTGCACGACCATTCTGTTTGAAGGCAAGCCGGTCGGTACGCCCGATGCCGGCACATTCTGGCGGGTCATCGAAGAGCATAAAGTGGCTGCGCTGTTCACCGCGCCAACCGCATTTCGTGCCATCAAGAAAGAAGACCCGAAGGCGGAATTCCTCGCAAAATATGACACGTCTTCTCTGCGGACGCTGTTCCTTGCCGGTGAGCGGGCCGATCCCGACACGATCAAATGGGCTGAGCAGATCCTCGATGTGCCGGTGCTGGACCATTGGTGGCAGACCGAGACGGGCTGGGCGATTACCGGCAATCCGGTCGGGCTGGAACTCTTGCCGGTGAAATACGGCTCGGCGAGCGTGCCAATGCCAGGCTATGAGATCCATATTCTGGATGAAGGCGGTCATGAGGTAGAAGGCCCGAACACGCTGGGCGCTGTGGCGATCAAACTGCCACTTCCGCCGGGCAATCTGCCGACGCTCTGGAACAATGATGAGCGCTTCCGGAATGCGTATCTGAACCATTTCCCCGGCTATTATGAAACGGCCGATGCAGGCTTTATCGATGAGGATGGCTATCTCCACATCATGGCGCGCACCGATGACATCATCAATGTGGCGGGCCACAGACTATCGACCGGCGGCATGGAGGAAGTGCTCTCGTCTCACCAGTCGGTGGCAGAGTGCGCTGTGCTTGGCATCGCAGACGCGCTGAAAGGCCAGAAGCCCATCGGTTTTGTCGTGCTGAAATCAGGCAATACCAAGCCGCTCGACGAGATCGAGAAAGAGTGCATCCAGCTGGTCCGCGAAGAGATCGGCGCGGTGGCGGCGCTGCGCCATATCATGGTGGTGGATCGTCTGCCGAAAACGCGTTCGGGCAAGATCCTGCGGGCGACCATTCGCAAGATTGCCGATGGTGAAGAGTGGAAAATGCCAGCAACCATCGATGATCCGGCCATTCTGGATGAGATCACCGAAGCGCTGCGCTCGCACGGCCTGCTGACGGATCAGGCAGCCTAGCGGCTCTGGTCGGGATGCGGTCTGGCGCGACGCTGTGACCGCTTTTCCGTGCCTGCGTGTTTGCTAAAATAACCTCAGCTGAGGAGGGCTGACATGCGTGTGCTGATAATGTCTGTGATGCTGGCGGGCGGGTCTGGACTTGCCGCATGTGGCGGCCCGGCGGTGGATAGCCCGGAAGACACGGTGCCAGCGATCGAGGAAAGCGACCTTCAGGGCGCGCGCGATGCGGCGGCGAAACTCGGCCGTGAGCTGAAAGCCCAGCTGATCGCCGCGATAGAGGCAGAGGGGCCCGTTGGCGGCGTCCAAGTCTGCGCGCAGATCGCGCCGGATATTGCGAAAATGGTTTCCGAAGATACGGGCTTCGAGGTCGGGCGGACTTCGCTGCGTACACGCAATGCGTCCAACATGCCGGATGGCTGGGAGCGCGAAACCCTGCTCGCGTTTGATGAGGCCATGCGACACGGGAAAACAGCTGATAGTCTGGAGCGGGCCGAAATCGTCTCAGAGGACGGCGTGCAGACGCTGCGCTGGATGAAGCCGATCCCAACCGGGCAGCTTTGTCTGGCCTGTCATGGCGAGCATGTCGATGATGCGGTGCTGGCCGAAATTGCGGCGCAGTATCCAGGTGATCAGGCGACCGGGTTTCAGCCGGGAGAGATGCGCGGTGCCTTTACCGTCAGCAAGGTGATGTCCGCCTCGAATTGACCGGCGGGGTATTAATATGGTCGACGCCCTCTGACGGGAACCTCGTAATATTCTGAGTATGCTCTGCCGTGGGCGCCACGAACGGCTTGTTTCAAATAAAACTCCGCGTCCTTCAGGCCCAAGGATTCCGTAAATTCGGTATAATATCGCACATTGCGATGCAGATAATAGTTTGCCGCACCAAGCCCGGCAGGAAACGGCTTCAAAAGGTTTGCAGAACAGGGCGCCGGGACGGTTTCGCAGGAATCGACTGTTTCAGGCGGCGTGGCCGCCATTTGCAGGAACTGAACAGCGCGTTTTGTATAGAATTCCTGTTCTTGCCCGACCGCCTCGCGCCCGCGCGGCAAATACTCGAGGCGCATCATATACTGGGCGATTTGGTCGCCTTTTTTTGCCCAGCATTCGGCCTCATCCACTGAAAAGTGTTTATAGCTGAAATCCCGATTGCCTGCGTCTCGGGAATAATAGTTTTCCCAGAGCATCCAGGACGGATCGACCAGCTTTTTGGCCGCAATATCGTTCCATCCCGGCCCTGATGGACGACGCCTCATCTTTTCATCATGGGAGAGTGAATCTGGTGGCGGCACGTCCCACACGCTGAAGTCGAACTTAACATCGTCAGCTGAATCAAGCCCCGGAAGCTTGGATAGATCAAAGTGATGATCAATTCCATATATATACTGATAGCTGGGTGAAATCGGACCGCAGAAACTCGCGTCCGTTTTCTGCTTGATGCGCACAACGCGCCCCGGCATGCCGCCGCCAAGGGAGGGCTGGGAGACGGTGATCGTATTTGTGGCGCGGGGCCTTTGATCGTCAGAGGCGGCACAGGCGCACAGTGCCAGGGCAAACACCAGAACAAAGTATCTCATGAACCACACCTCCAACCCGCTTTGGTGTGGAGGTTAGAGGGGACTTGCGGAGCACGCAATTGCGGCTTCCCAACGGGCAGGGGCTGTGTCTTTGTTGCTCATGGAAAAGCGAGGGGCGGGGCCATGTTTTCAAGACGATTTTTGTTGTCGGCTCTGGCCGTTTTGCCATGGGTAAGCGCAGCGCGCGCAGGCACGAAGGAGCACGCCATGTATGGATTGATCGGAAAGTTCACCGCCGCTGAGGGACAACGCGACGCGCTGATGGGCTATCTGGTGGAAGGCTCACAGAATATGCCGGGCAATCAGAGCTATGTCGTGGCGGCTGACGCGGGCGATGAAGTGACGATCTGGGTGACCGAGGTCTGGGACTCGCCGGAAAGTCATATGGCGAGCCTGAAACTGGAAACGGTTCAGGCCGCGATCGCGAAGGCACGTCCGCTGATCGCAGGCATGGAACGGGTCGCGGAAACGGCTGTTGCGGGCATGGTTTAGGCGCGGCGGCTAAGCGCCGGCGTTACTCGCTTTCGAGTTTCGCACAAGCTGTCCAGAGGCCGCCTTCGCAGGCCATATCGTAATAGCGGGCCATCACAGCCGTGCTGTTCTCATCCAGAATGAGATTGCCATGTCTGGCGATATCCCCGGCGCGTTCGCAGGAATCGGCATGGCCGACCTCGCAACCCATTTGCGCGTAGGTGAAGGCGGTGCGCATGTCTTCCGGCTTGTTATAGTCACCGCCATAAATCAGTGAGAGGTTTTTGCAGCTTTCACCATAGCCGCCATCGCAGGCCTGTTCGAGCAGATCCATGCCGCCTTCCAGATCGCGCGATGTGCCCTGACCGTTGAACATGAAGCGGCCAAGCTCTCCGCAGGCGCGCGGACGTGTGTCACTGCAGGCCATGCTCATGCGCTCATAGGCGAGCCGGAAATCCGGATTGTCCGGGTCGCCATTGGCGTATTCATAGCCGGAAATCTCACAGGCGCCGAGAATGCCTTCATCACAGGCCACATCCAGAAGGTCGAGCGCCTGGATGCGGTCCTGATCAATGCCGCGTCCTTCCAGATAGGCTTCGCCCAGTCCGGCGCAGCTGTAAAAGTCTCCTGTGGTACAGCCAGCGAAATAATAGGCCGTGCTTAATTCATCGGTTTCGTCGGTCGATGGAGTGACCTCGCGCGCATAATAATAGCCGACAAAGCCACAGGCTTCGGCGTCGCCCTCCATGCAGTCCTGCTCGAGCTCTTCCATGCTGCGTTCTGCCTGTTGTGCCAGCGCGCTCAGACCGCCAAGCGAGAGCTGTGCGAGGGCGATCAGTGGGAGCGCGAATTTCAGCATGAGGTGTTCCGGTTTCTCGTTTCCAATCAGGCGTCTGGCAGAATGACCCGAATTGTCGGGCGGCGCAATTGCAGAGGCGGATCGTCGGCAATCGACGGCAAAACGGCAGACTTCAGACCTTTGGTGCGCAGACTTTTTGCAGTGAAGCGCTACAAAGACTCGAAAAAATGAGCGTATCATTGCTCGTGGTTGAGGGTCTGTGTTGCAGGCAGCAAGGCTAGGGTGGGTGATATGGAGCAGGTGAGCAGCTTTTCAGGCATGTCAGCGCGTGTGCGGCGTCTGGTCGGCGCAACGGTGCTGACGGCGGCGCTGGCATGGCCCGTGATGGCAGAAGAATGCGTCGGACCGCCCGGTGTGCGTCCGGCGGAAGGTGCCTGGGACGCTCTGATGGCCGAGATTGAGGTGATGACCTCTCCGGACATCGTCGATTTCCAGATGGGAGAACAGGTGATCTATCGGATGCGGGATCGTTCGCAGACCGACATGATGGACCCGATTGTGGAGCACCTGCGGGATCTGAAGCCTGAGATCGAGATGATCCAGGGATATTTCGACCGCCCGCCGACACGTCCGGTTCTGGTGGTTGAGAGCCAGCTTGAGGATTACAATCTGCCGCCGGCCTTTGTGCATTGCGCGAGGCGCGGGGAAGAGCATGATGTGAACTGGCTCGACCGGCCGGGTGTCGAAGCCTTTCCGACCGGACTTTGCATCATGGTGGTCCGGACCCATACCATCTCCGGTTCTGCGAAACTCCGGTATGCGCTCTCGCATGAATGGATGCACACTTTGCAGAATGACGCCTATACGCCGGAAACCATGGCGCAGCTCTGGTGGGCAGAAGGCAGCGCTGAATGGGCGGCGCAGGTGATGAATCCCGGCACGGCGTTTCGTGATCACAAGATCACGGAATTTTACGCCAAACAGCGACGCTGCGACCTGACGCAACACAGCTATGACGCTCAGCCTTTCTTCTTCTGGAGCGAGCAGGCCTTCAGTGCCGACTGGGTGGTGGCGATGGCCATGGGTGGACGTCGTTTCACCTCTGACCCGGCCGGTGTCGCGCAGACCCTGCCGCCGGACCGCTGGATGGATTGGGCGATTGCGCAGGCCGATCGCACAGTGACCATGCCTGATGGTCGTCCTTTGCCAGCTCAGCTCGAAGCTGAGCCGCTTGAGATTTCGGATTCATGTGAAGCCCGGCTGGAAGCGGCGCCGCTTTCGGTTCAGCTGCGTGAGGTCAGCCTGCCGGAAGGCGCGGCTTCACGTCTGCGGATTGAAGCCAATGATGCACGCGTCGCCATTCGCAAATCGGGGGAAACAGACTGGCAGAGGCTCGACCCCGGCACGACCTTTTTAGACCCACCGTTCGAGACGCTGGAGCTGGTCGCCATCATGCCTTCAGGGCGCGATATGAATGTCCGTCTGTCCATGGACAATACCGATGGTGGTAGCTGTGCCTGTCATATCGGGCGCTGGATGGAGGCACCGAGAGCTGTTGCAGAAGACAGGATGGACGGTGCCCGTGATGCGCTGGCGGCTGCGGCGCAATTCCTGCCGCCGGACAAACTGGCCGAACTGAGAGAGGCGCAGGCCAAAATCTCAGGGATGAATCTGGAAGACAAATATCACTTCCGCGATGAGACGGTTGAGCTGATCGCCGGAGATGCCGGCGGGGATGTGAGTTTCCGGACGCGTGGCCCCATCATCAATATTCGCCCCGGCGGTGGTTTCTCGATTGAGGACCCGCATGTCATCACGAGCGGTGACGGCGAGCGCATCGAGTATTTCGACTATCTCCATTACGGCACATGGCAGGTGAGAGACGGTATTCTGGAGCTCGACCTGGAAAGTGTGCGCTATCGCGGCGTGGTGGAGGGGCCGAATTCAGATGGTCCGCAACCGATTGAAGGGGAGGGCAGCTCCTTCACCGCAGCGTCCTATATCGGGGGTGGCGGGCAATGGGTGACGCAATGCAGTGCCGGTCAGATGACCTTACTGCCAAAGGATGAGCGCAGTCGCGGACCTGAAAAGAACGCCGTGCTTGTGCGCAACTGAACCGGTTTGGGCGACCGGGTCAGCACAGAGATTTGCTGGGATTCGAGGAGTTGGAGGAAGACCTCATGTTCAGAATATTGCTCGCTGCGTTTGGGTGCGCAGCGCTCCTGATCAGTCCGGCGCAGGCCGATGACGTTGAAGGGGCGGCAGATCATCCGGCGATTGGCCGCTATGACGGGATGGAGATCACCCGCTTTGAAACGCTGGAATATGATGCCCAGCGCATGCTCGTGTCCGCTGATCCCGGCGAATATGAAAGCTTTGAAGGTGAGGTCACGCGCATTGTCTATTCTATGCCGGATGGTGCGTCCGTCCTGCAGGTGATGCGCAGTTATGAAGAAACGCTGGAAAGCGATGGCTTTGATATTCTCGTCAGCTGTCATGACATGGAATGCGACAAGGGAAGCATTGGGCGTCTGCGCTCTGCGACCTGGGGCATTATCATGGGTGTGGGCGCCGGGTTTGTGACGGCTGAGAAACGTGATGAGACGGGCGTCATCCGGGCGCAGATCGTTGTCGATAAGCGCCTGACCAATGTGAACATTGTCGAGAACGCTGCCTTTGAGAACAAGATGCTGGATGCCGAGGACATGGCGAGCAGCATTTCTGAAACCGGCCGCGTGGCAATTGAGAACATCTATTTCGATTTCAACAAAGCGACCTTGTTACCGGATTCTGACGATGCGCTGGCAGAGATGGCGAAATTGCTGAAAGAGGTGTCGGACGTGAAAGTCTATCTGGTCGGCCATACTGATAATGTCGGCAGTATGGAGGCGAACCTTGATTTGTCGCGTCGCCGTGCGGAAGCCGTGGTCGAAGCACTGGTCAGCGATTATGGCGTGAGCCGGGATCGTATCGTGCCGGCAGGCGTGGGCCCGCTGGCGCCGATTGCGTCCAATGCGACAGAAGCCGGACAGGCAAAGAACCGCCGCGTCGAGCTGGTTCAGCGCTAGATCACAGGCCTGAAAAACCGGATGGTCAGCGCGGGCAAGCTGACTTACAAGTCCGCTATGATCATCCGGTTTGCCAATGCGGGCGATGCGGCAAGCATTGCCGAGATTTACCGCCCCTTCATTGAAGGGAGTGCGGTGTCCTTTGAACTCGCTGCGCCTGATGCAACGGAAATGGCCCGGCGTATCGACAAGCTGTGGCCGACCCATCCCTGGATTGTCGCTGAAGAGGATGGCGTGGTGATTGGCTATGCCTATGGCTCGCCCTATCGCGAACGCAAAGCCTATCAATGGGCGGTCGAAGTGACGGTCTATCTGGCCGAGGCTGCGCGTGGCAAAGGGCTTGGACGCAAACTCTATGAGATGTTGATGGAGCTGCTCACGCGGCAGGGCTTCACCAAGGCCTATGGTGTGGTGACGCTGCCCAATCCGGCGAGTGCCGCGCTGCATGAGGCGGTCGGGTTTGCGCCCTTCGCTGTCTATCGCGATATCGGCTTCAAGAATGGCCAATGGCATGATGTCGGCTGGTGGGAACGCGACCTGGCCGCCAAGCAGGATCAGCAGCCCGAGCCTCAATCGCTGGAACGACTGGGGTTTGCGCGCGAGTCTGTGTTGGAGTGATCGGACGGCCTGGGTCTTGTCGGGTCGTCGATCCGGTAACCGGCCGGTAGCGAGTAACGCGCTGATGGCAAATGTTGCTGCAGAAAAGTGATCAATGTCAGATAGTAGCGTGTTTCCTGTCCCTCGCCGTAGTGCGCGTGACCGGAGTTCTTCAGGGTTATGAATTTCGCGGTTTTCCCGGATGCATCCATGGCGCGCTTCATGCTGCGTGACTGTTCGATGGAGACAATTTTGTCATCCTCGCCATGCACCAGCAGCACGGGCACCCTGATTTGTTCAACCAGATTGACGGGAGACATGGCGCGCAACTGGTCTGCGTCGTTTTTCGGGTGACCAATATGTCGGACCCAGTATTCATAGACATCGGAGTCCGTTCCATAGGCGCTCCCGACGGTTTCGATGAAAAGGCTCAGGTCAGAAATGCCGGCAAATGAAACACCGCACTGATACAAATCCGGTGTCAGTGTGATGGCGGCAAGGGCGGCATAACCGCCATATGAAGAGCCCACGATACACGCCTGATCCGGCGCTGCCAGACCAAGCTCAACAAGATGGAGAAATCCGTCCTCTGTGTCGGTCTGCATGCCAAGCCCCCATTGACGGCGCCCCCGATCTGCAAACGTCTGACCATACCCCGAGGACCCTCTGAAGTTCGGCTGAAAGACCTGATAACCATAGGCGGCAAGCAGCTGGACTTCAAAATCAAATGATATGGAATCGCGCTGTTCGGGGCCGCCATGTGGCATCACTATAAGCGGTGGAATCTCACCTTCGGTAAGTCCGGCAGGACGGGTCAGATATCCCGTCAATGCAAGCCCGTCGCGTGCCTGATATCTGATCACACGGGTGTCTGCGAGCTGCTTGCGTGACAGTGCTTCGTATTGAGAGGCAATCGGATAAACAGAACCTGTTTCTGCGTCATAAATTCGAAACGTGCCCGGATCTGTTGGACCCGTGGTGTCGAGGAGCCAGATTTTCCCGTCTTCAGACGTCTGAAGTGGAAACAGGTTTGTTGTTTCGCCAAATGATGCTTGCAGGTCATCAATATGCGCCTGAAGGTCTGGATCGACCATGTCGAACGTCAGGTGATCTTCAAAATAGTAGGCACCCATGAACGCGTTGGTGCTCTGAGTGAAAAGCACGTTTTCAATATCGAAGTCCGGGTGGATGCTGATGGTCTCGACATACGCATCTTTTTCTAAGTCGTAGAGATAAATGCCGGCGGTCTCCGTTCCATCCAGCCGCGCTGCGACGTAGTAGGTGGATGGGGTCGGTCCCGGTCCGAGCAGATTGAACTGCGGGGCCGCATCGATCATCTCATCCATTTCATTCAGTTCGATCGTTTTGATCTTCTTCCAGTTGATCTTGCCATTGTCGCGGTCATGGCGCGCATAGATATAAACCTTCGTGCCACGCCGGTTCATGTTCAGGCGAAAAGCGGGCTCACCGGCCCGGTCGACCATCCAGGCAATGGTGCGATGCGTCCCAAGCCCGGTGCGCTCATATGCGCCGGTCATCACATTGACTTTGAACAGATCCAGATCTCGCTGAAAGCGGGCGACCATCAGAATGTGGTCTTTGTCGTCATGGATCAGACTGATGAGATTGGCATTGTGAATGCTGTGCTTGAAGTCGCGCTTGTCAGACAGGAGCATGAGACGATTTGATCCGTCTCGGTCGAGCGCAATCATGCGCGTCACGGCAAGCGGATGTCCCTGAAAATTCCCGCTCTGCAAGTCAGCGATGGGAATAAAGCCAACTTCGCTCGCATTCAAATCGACATAGCCCTGCACAGTCATGATGAGCCGGTCATCCGTGATCCAATTGCTGGCCAATGGGACAAAGGTGTCGAGTTCGACGATTTCGGGGGTACGGTCTTCAGTTGTCAGGTCGATGACGGAGAATGATATCTTGTCTTCGCTGACGGCGATGCCGGACAAATAACGTCCGGACGGCGAGAGTGCCGGGTTCAGAAAGTCGGGAAAAGTGACGAAATCTGCGATCACCGGAAAAGGAGGTTTGGTGTCAGCGTCCGCCAGAGCAGGGGAAAGAGCGCAGCTGACCAGACTGGTCAGGATGAGAAAAAATAACTTAAACATGGTGTTCTTTCAAATATACAACGCAGATTATCGTAAATTTCGTGGAAGTGAATGCGTAAGAGAATTGCTTAGCCGCAATTCAAATTGGATCATGAGGGACTGGCTGACCGGTCAAAAACACCATGCTACAGAGGTGCCATGCTATATCGACCGCCTGTTCCGGCAGATTTACCTGCACTGAATGAGATGATCCTGAGATCCAAGGCGATCTGGGGTTATGATGCCGACTTCATGAAAGCTTGCGAGGATGAGTTGCGGGTGACGCCAGCCCATCTGGCGGCGCATGCCTGTCTGGCGGCATTTGATGGCGAGACGCCGGTCGGCATGGCGGGGATGGCGGTCGCAGGCGAGACGCTGGAGCTTGCCTGGATGTTCGTCGATCCTGACCATATGCGGCGCGGGATTGGCCGGGCGTTGATGGATTGGGTGGTGGCGCGCAGCCGGCTTTCCGGCGTCGAGACGCTGATCATTCATGCCGATCCGGGCGCTGAGGATTTCTACCTCAATCTGGGCGCGGTGCGCGAGGTTGAGGCGCCATCCGGTTCGATTGCCGGACGTAGCCTGCCTCGCCTGACGCTGGATTTGCGCGTCTGATCATTCGGCGGGTTTCGTTGGCGCCTTTTCACGCTTCCTGGCCCAGTGGAGGGTCATGAGCTCTGCAATATCGCGCGTACGGGTGCGAATGGTTTCCGGGGTCCAGTCCAGATAGGTGCAGGCATCTCCGACGCTGAGGAAATAGCGGTCTGCGCCTGCCTTTTTGTAAGCGGCTTTCTTCTGGTCGAATTCCTTGTTCGAGACGCGCCGGTAAAGCTCACGCGAGAGTGGAATGATATTGCCAAGCAGATCGAGACATTCGCGCTGTTCACCGGAGCTGAACGACTTCGTCCACCGGCTTTTCTGTGGCGGGTTTTTCGGCAGGATATGCTCAGCGGTGGTGTAGTCGAGATATTGCGGCATTGGCTTGCCGGTCGCCTGACACATGGCAAGTTCGACACGCCGGATGAGCGCGCCGCGCTGGAAGAGTTTCGGGAAAGGCCGCTGCAGGCGGGCAAGCGCCTTTTTCAGCTCGATATCCGGCACGTTGAACGGTGAATCCGGATCGCTGAGCGCCGTGCCTGCCCGGATCGCTTCAATCATTTTCCAGGCCATGCGGCGGCGGGGACCTTCGGAAACCTCATTGATGAACCAGACATAGAAAATGCGGTCCAGCGCCTCGAAATGGCGGTACATCTCTTCCGGGTCGGCGGCAAAGCGGATCAGGATTTCCAGCGAAACCGGCAGGAATTCCTTCCATTCATTGGCGCCGCGGCCAAGGAATTTCAGCCCGGCAATCAGCGTGTTCGGATTGCGCTTTGCATCCAGGCGCGGAATGTCCAGCCAGTGAATGCGGGCGAGTGCCTCACCATATTTCGGCAGATCCTGAAAGTGGAATGTGTCAGCGCCGCGCGACATCATCACGGCTTTCAGCGGCTCGGTGAAGCTGCGCCCGGGCGGTATCCAGTCGCCGCTCTGAATGAAGATATAGCTGCGGAGCAGGATATCGAGATTTTCCGTGCCGAGCTTGGACTCGACCTCATCCCAGATCTGCGCGGCATCATCCCGGCGTTCTGCCTCCAGCGCCTGAAGCAGGTCCGGTTTGACGAGATCACCTTCGGAGAGCTGCAGGCCGCGATTGTTCAGCACCTGAAACAGACGCAGCCCCGAGGTTGTGCTGGAGGCTGTCAGCACGATCACTTCGCACTGATGCAGCAGGTAATCGGTCAGGTCTTCGCGCCGCGGCAGGCCCGAAACGGATGGCGGTTGAGAGAGCAGGTTTCGATACTCTTCAGCCACATCGAGCATGGCCTGCAGGCGTTCCGGACGCTCTGCCTTGCTTGCGAGCTGTTTTTCAAGTGCGCCGGGCTTTGCAATGAAGCTTTCGATCAGCGGGATTTCACCGGGCGAGAATTGCAGCCGCCAGCCTGCGTCTGCGCGCGCGATCACATTGGTTTCGTCATAGACCAGGCGATGCAGGCCGCGTTTGCGCCCTTTATCCTCTTCCAGATCGCGCAGCATGCAGATGAGGATGAAAAGCGTGGTGAGGCGCTGGCGCCCATCAATGACCAGAAAGCTGCGATCGGATTCGCGCGTGAGCACGACATTTCCGAGAAAATAGCCCGGGTCCTTGCGCTGACAGGCTGAGGAGATGTCATCCAGCAAGGTCATCGCTTCCTCAATCGTCCAGCGATAGGGCCGTTGATAGGTCGGGAAGGCAAAAACGCGTGCACCTGAAAACAGTTGTGCAAGTGTGACTTGTTCTGTCTGGAATGGCGATGGCATACGGTACAGACTCTCGATGCGGTGTTCTCAGACGCGGGTTTGACAGCGCGGAATTGGAGTGGGTTTGCGTGTTTCTGAAATGGCGCGTTGCAACTATGGTGACGCTGAATGCCAGTCGACGCAATATGTGTTTCTGAGGGTGGGGAATGACGCCGACAATGGAAAAAGCCTCCGGGCTGCGCGGACAGGTGCAAAAGCTTGTGGAGAGTGCGCTCTTCCGCAACACGATCACCATTCTGATCGTTGTGAATGCGGTCACGCTGGGGCTCGACACGTTTGAAGCCGTGCCGCCGGAAGTGCGCTATGGGCTGCGAATCTTTGACTTTGCCGTGATTGTGATTTTCGCAATCGAGCTGGCGCTGAAAATCTATGCCTGGGGGCTGAACTTCTTTCGCTCGGGCTGGAATATTTTCGACTTCGTGATTGTCAGCCTGTCGATTCTGCCGGGGGCGCATGCCTTCCAGGTGCTGCGATCCCTGCGGGTTCTGCGGATTTTGCGGCTGCTGCATGTCGTGCCGATGATGAAACGGATCGTCGAAGCGCTGTTCAAGGCCTTGCCGGGCATGGGCGCGATTCTCGCGGTTCTGGGCGTGCTGGTCTATGCCGGGTCGGTGATGGCGACGACGCTTTATGGGCGCACCGACGATCCCGATGTGCATGCGCTGTTCCATGATCTGCCGGCGTCTGCCTTTACCCTGTTTCAGGTCATGACCATGGATGGCTGGCGCAATGAAGTCGTCCAGAAGGTCATGGATGACGGCCACCCTTATGCGTGGATTTTCTTCCTGATCTTCATCTTTCTGGCGAGCTTTGCGGTGCTGAACCTCTTCATCGCGCTGATCGTGGATGCGCTGCAGGCGGAACAGGAAGCCCAGCAGGAAGAGGCGATTGAGCATATCGAGGATGCGCAGGAAGAAGCGCGCCGCGAGAGCCAGCAATTGATGGCGCTGGTGAAGGATTTAAAAGACGATATCGCGGATCTGAAAGCTCAGCTGAACAAATCCTGAGGGCGATCACTCAATGGCCTGGCCAAACAGGGTGATCGCAAAGCCGAGCAGCGCAAGCGCGCCGTAAAAGCCTGTAAACAGAACCGATTTTCGGAACGTCCAGGCGCGGACGGCAGCGCCGAGGGCCTGCAGGGCATAGTAAAAGGCAAAGGCGCGCGAGGCGAAGCTGATGATGGCGAAAATGTCTGCCGTCCATGTGAGCGCAATGCCAAGACCTGCGATGAGTGCATAGCTGAGGCGAGGTGAGACACGCTTTCGGGTCAGCTCATTCACCAGACCGCCGCAACCGCCTGTGTCTGCAATGGCGGCGCTGAACTGGGCGCTCAGCGCGGCTGCGATCAGAAGCACCGGCAGGATGGGCGCGACCTGCGCCATCATGTCGATAATGGCGGTTTCTTCGAGTTTGATGTCTTCCGGACGGAAGGTGTAACTCATCAGCAGAATGTAGGCCATGTAGATGGCCGAGGAGAGCCATTGCGCATATCGCATGGAACGGATGCGCATGCGGCTGTCATACTCATCGCCGAGATAGCGTGAGGTTTCGAAGCCCTGAACGGTGACGATCAGACCAAACAGCAGGGTTATGGCCTGCCAGCCGCCCAGATTGGGCGAATGATACATCAGGCCGTCACCCGTCGCGACATCTGCAAAATGAAGCGACATCCCCATCAGAAGCCCGCCAATAATGGCGAGCTTCAGCGTCACCGAGACCTGCTCGAGCCGTTCCAGCGCGCCAAAGCCGCGTGTCCAGCCAACGGCCAGAATGAGCAGGAACAGAACGGTTGTGACGAGCCGTGCATTGTCTTCGCCGCCAGCCGGGGTGAGGCGCACAGCGAAGGCTCCGAAGAGGTTCAGATAATAGCAGACCGAGATGATATAGGCGAAAGAGAGCGCCCATGAGGCTGCGGTTTCGACGCCCTTGATGGCGGGCACATCACTGGGGCCGTCTTCCCGGTCGAGAATGTTCTGACGGATGGCGGCGCCAAAGAGATAGGCGATGAGGCAGAGGCCTGCCATGGCAAAGGGCGCGTGTGCGCCGAAGGCGTGGTCCAGAACAGGCCCGATGATCAGAAAACCGCTGCCGATGATGGAGGCCAGCGGGGTGATGGTTGCGCGCCAGCTGCGCGCATTGGCAATCGCCGGAACGCCGAGCAGCAGGATCAGGCTGGCCGTGACCAGCAGAGTGAGGACATTGGCTGTCATAGGTTTGCATTCCGCAGCGAGATGCTCTGACTGTTCCTTTACCGAAAGGTCTGAGGGGTCAAGCGTCTGGCTGGCAATCAGGCGCTTTCGAAGACCGTCTCCCAGATGGCGCGGCTATGGTCCTGATAGCGGGCAATTGCGTCGGCTGTCTCTCTGAGGCTGGCATCGTGCAGAACCTCCTGCGGGAGGAGCGGGTCCTGCAACATGTTGCGGATGAGATCACGCCCCGTCAGCAGGGACTCGCGAGCCGCAGCGTCTGGTTCCAGCGTATCAAGGCGCGCAAGGCTGGTTTCGACGGTCTCTGTGAGGTTCTGATAGGTCTGTTCGAGCGCGGGAATATCCCAGAGTGCCAGAACGCGGTCCGATTGAGCCGGTGTGAGCCCGCTGGCCAGGCAAAGGTCTGCATCCGGAGACAGGCCGAGCGCAGAGAGGTCCTGGCGCAACCCGTCCAGACCGCCTGCGAGATTGTTTGGCCGGATCTGCACATGTGGCTTCCATTGGCGAAAGCCACGCAGGCTGAGTGCACGCTGATGGCGTCGGCGCTCGGTCGCATTCGCCTGACCCTGGCTGGATTCTGCGATGAGCACCCAGTCGCCATGCCAGTCGATCATCCATCCCATGCGCGCCCGCCAGTCTCCGACATCCAGCTGGAGCCGGTTTCGGGTGGTATCGAGCGCGTAAATGGCGCGGTCCTGCTTTTCCAGCTTGCCGGATTTGACAAGCCGCGTGAGCGCAACGCGCAAGGTGGACTCGCTCAGGCCCATAATCTCGCCGGCACGGATGATGTGCTGGGCGGGCAGGCGTCGTTCGCTTGCGCCAGCCAGAATGTCGAGGATGAGAGTCGACGCGCTGAGAGATGATTCGATCATATTTCAGAAGATGGTGTGATTGACACGCAATATGCAATATTGCATAAAAAGAATCACAAAATCAAAAAATGTAAGACTCGGGCAAAGTCGACAGGGTCACAGGGAGAAAACGATGAGCGGCGACAACGCATCCACCGTCCGCGTGGAGCGCGACGGACCTGTCACGACCATCATCATGTCGAGGCCAGACCGGCGAAACGCCGTAGATGGCCCAATGGCGCGCCTGCTGCGGCAGGCCTTTCGTGACTTCGAGGCAGACGAGACGCAGAAAGTCGCCGTGCTCTGGGGTGAGCATGGCGTTTTCTGTGCGGGTGCAGACCTGACTGCCGTGAATGATCGGACGCGTGCGCATGATCTGGATATGGAAGGCGGCGGCGATGGTCCGATGGGGCCTTCGCGCATTGCGTTTTCAAAGCCGGTAATTGCGGCAATTGCCGGTTATGCTGTGGCTGGTGGTCTGGAACTTTCGCTGATGGCTGATCTGCGTGTTGCAGAAGACAGCGCGACATTCGGCGTGTTCTGCCGGCGTTGGGGCGTTCCGCTGATTGATGGCGGGACAGTGCGTCTGCCGCGCATTGTCGGGCAGGGGCGTGCCATGGACATGATCCTGACAGGTCGTCCTGTCGGTGCGCGTGAGGCGCTGGATATGGGGCTGGCAAACCGGGTCGTACCGGATGGCCAGTCGCGTGATGCTGCTGAAAAGCTCGCCCATGAAATCGCAGGTTTCCCGCAAGGCTGTATGCAGGCGGATCGGCGCTCTGCCTATGCGCAATGGGATTTGCCACTGGATGAGGCGCTGCGTCAGGAGGGGCGATGGAGCGCGCCCATGGTCGCTGCCGAAGGGCGTGCGGGCGCAAAACGCTTTGAAGATGGCGCCGGGCGCCATGGCAAGTTTGAAGACTAGCAATCCTTTCGGAGTGATCTCATGACCCATCATGGCGGGCTCTATTCAGAGCTGATCGAGCGCGGTGCTGCGCAGAATGCGGACCGGATTGCTGTCGAGTTTGGTGAGGAACGCCAGACCTTTGCCGAGGTGAATGCGCTGGCCAATCAGCTTGCCCATGCCTTTGGCACGGCCGGTTGCGGGCGTGGCCATCGGGTCGGCCTGCTCGTCAATAATGGTCTGCTCAGCGTGCCGCTGGACTTTGCCTGCGCCAAGGCTGGCATCAATCGCGTGCCGCTGAATGCGCGTCTGTCTGTGAGCGAGCATGCACGCATGCTGGCGGAAGCGCAGTGTTCTGCGCTGATCTTTGGGCCGGATCTGGCAGAGCGCGCCGATGAGCTGAAGACGATCATGCCGGAGCTGCGCTGTTTTGGACTGGGCGTAACGCCGGAAGGCGGCGAGGATTTTCTGGCGCTCGCTCAGGCGCAGCCGGAAACGCGTCCTGATGTGAAGGTCGAGGCCGATGATATCGTGCTGACGCTCTACACGTCCGGCACGACCGGCGTTCTGAAGGCGGCGCAACATACCCAAAGCTCCTACGCGGCCATTTGCCGGAACATTCTGCTCAATCTGTTTTCCGTCGGGCCGGACGATGCGATGCTGCATGCCGCCTCGCTGATCCATGCCAGTGGCACTTTTGTGCTGCCATTTTGGCTACGCGGAGGACGAACCGTCATTCTGCCGGGGTTTGTGCCGACGGCCTTTCTGGATGCGATCGAACGCTATCGTGTCAGCGCGATCAATCTGGTGCCGACCATGCTGCAAATGCTGCTCGAACAGCCCGGGCTGGAGCAGCGGGATTTTTCCGCGCTGAAGCGGATCATCTATGGTGCCTCGCCCATGCCGCGTGCGGTCATCACACGGGCGATGGAGGTGTTTGGCCGCGAGCGCTTCTGGCAATATTACGGCCAGACCGAAGCGCCGCTTTGTCTGGCGGTTCTGCGTCCGGAAGACCATGTCGACGAGCTGCTTGGCGCCTGCGGGCGGCCATCGCTCGATGCTGAAATCCGACTGATCGATGAGCAGGGGAAGGATGTGCCCGAAGGCGAGCCCGGTGAAATCCTCGTGCGAGGGCCGATGACGGTTGCGGGCTATTTCAATGCGCCGGAGCTGACCGGCGAAACCTTCGACGCCGATGGCTGGGTGCACACGCGCGATGTCGGCGTTTTCGATGCGCGCGGCTTTCTGCATCTGCGCGACCGGACGTCGGACATGATCATTTCCGGCGGCTATAACGTCTATCCGCGTGAAGTCGAGGATGCCCTGCTCAGTCATGGTGATGTTCTGGAATGCGCTGTGGTTGGCGCGCCAGACCCGAAATGGGTTGAGGCGGTGACGGCCTTTATTGTCCTGCGTGACGGCGCTGAGGTGACAGCTGAGGCCCTGATCGCTTTCGTTTCAGGTCCGCTCGCATCTTATAAAAAGCCGCACCGGATCATCTTTACCAATACCATCCCGAAAACCGCTGTGGGGAAGCTGGACCGCAAATCACTGCGCGCGCAGCTGGCATCTGAAGCGGGCGAGCCGTCATAAGAAAACAGGACGCAATCTGCGTCCTGCTTCCTGTCGCTGATGCCCTTCGGGCGATGTCGGGCGGAGGTTTACATCTCCGGGATCAGGACTTTGTCGATCACGTGGATCACGCCGTTTGAGGCTTTCACATCGGCCTTGATGACCGTGGCATCGTTCACCATCACGCCGCTTGTGGCGTCGATGTCGATCTCGCCATTCAGCGTGTCTGTGGTGAGTTCCTTGCCAGCGAGGTCAGCCGACATGACTTTGCCGGAAATGACGTGATATTTCAGAATGCCAGCCAGCTTGTCCTTGTTTTCCGGCTCCAGCAGCATGGCGATCTTTTCTTCGCCAAGCGCGGCAAATGCGTCGTCTGTCGGTGCAAGGACCGTGAACGGACCGTCAGACTTCAGGGTGTCTGCAAGACCTGCCGCTTCAGCGGCTGCCAGAAGCGTGGTGAAGCCAGCGGCTTCGGCGACGCCGACAATGTCTTTCTTTTCTTCCGTGTGGTGATTGGCGAAGACTTCCGTCACACCCGCATTCGTCATGGCCGTTGTGGTGGCCTTGTCCTTGCCGGAACAGGCATAGGCAGGAATCGCGGTCAGGCTCAGCGCGGCGATGGCTGGTAAGAGGATTTTCATGTGTCTTTCTCCTGGGGTCGTCTGGTATGTTAGGCGAGCGAGGAGGATCGATCCGGTAACGCGGCCACAGCCGTTTTTGCTGTGGTTATGAGGTCTTACGAGACAGGCCTGCGACCAGATGCCCAGATTACAAACGTTTAAGAAAAACTCACAAGAGCTTGTTCTGACAAAAGACACAATTGGCCGTATAAATAGAACAAATGTCGATATGGAAACGCCTTCTGGACAGCGCTCAGCGCGTCTTTGATCCGCACTCAGATGATGATCTGCCGGAGCGGGAAGGCGGCGAAATGTGTGCGCCAGCGCCTCATGATGTCGGCTTTACGGCGGCTGTTGTCGGACTGGGTGCCAAGCTTGCGAAAGCCGATGGCGAAGTCACGGACAGTGAGGTCGCTGTTTTCTCACAGGTTTTTCGCGCTGCGCCTGAGGATGCTGCATCTGTCCGCCGAGTCTTCAACATCGCACGCCAGACGGTGCGCGGCTATGAAGGCTATGCCTCACGGATTGCGCGGCGCTATGGGGATCGGCCCTGCCTGCTTGAAGGCGTGCTGGACGGATTGTTCTATATCGCTGGCGCGGATGGTGTCGTGACGCTGGATGAGATGCTCTATCTGCAACGGGTCTCGTCCATCTTCGGATTTTCCGATGCAGACTTTCGTCGCATCAAGGCCAGCCATCTGGGCGCGCAGCCGGATGATCCCTATGAAATTCTGGGGGTCGCGCACACGGCAGATTTCAACACGATCCGCGTCGCCTATCGCAAGCTGATGGCGGACAATCACCCCGACCGCGTCGTGACAAATGGCGCACCGCGAGAGTTTGAACACCGCGCACATGAAAAAGCAGCGGCCATAACGGGCGCTTATGCAAAAATCCGCGCAGAGCGCGGCATGTTGATGCGGGCAGATTGACGAACGGGGTTACAGCCCCCACACTCCGTATCAGGAGAAACGAATGGTACATGCACAACTTTCCGGTCAGTTCGGTACTGGCCAAGGTCAAGGTCTACTCGGTTCGATCAAGCGCGTCTTCGCGCTGATGGCAGCTTTCGCGGTCGGCGCCCTGGTGCTGATGGCGGCAGGTGTGGTTGCCGTTGCGACGGCGATTGTTGGCCTGCTGATTGCCTTTGTTGCCATGCTGCTGCGCTTTGGCGCGTATCGCGGTGTACGCGGGCGCATGTCGAAAGCAAAGAAAGCGGCTGAACGCCAGGCTGCTCAGAGCGAGCCGGTTCTGGAAGCACGCCGCACAGCACGTGGCTGGACGGTCGACGGCTAGACTTCGCGACAGGTGAGGGCGCAGATGCTGCGCCCTGCCGCATATCTGCGCTCTGATCGATTGGGCGCTTTCCCCTGTTTCTGACAATATCAGATGCCTGTCTGTGTCTTTCGCGGTCTCGGTACCGTTTGAATGTCCTGTCTGAACGGAATGCATCGCAATTTGCATTGACCGACGCGGCGGACTTTGCCATTTAGCAAGGCTCTTTCCGTGCCCCTGTGGCGGAATTGGTAGACGCGACGGATTCAAAATCCGTTTTCTTCGGAAGTGCCCGTTCGAGTCGGGCCAGGGGCACCATTTTCTTCTGACCACCCGCTCCAACTTCGTTTTCGCGATGGGTCGCGCTCATGGCTGTTGGTGCGTTCGAGTTCGGTAACTCGTGCCGCACCATTTCACATCCATCTCGGCTGCTTGAAATTAGCGCTGAAATCTCAAGCGTTTTTAATCATATCTCAAAAGAGAGCTGCTTCACTGGTCCCAGTCTTTGGATGGGGTTGGCGCATATGCGGTCAGGGTTTCGTGGTCTTTTTCTGAGTGTGCTTGCCGCGCCGCTTCTGGTGGGCGCATGTGCAAGCGTTCGTGAGCCGGAACTGAAGTCGGCCCCGCTGACGACATCCACGGTTTATTCCGGCACGTCTTCCATGCGGGAAACCATTGTTACCACGCCGGGACAGCAGGTGTATATCTGCGCACAACCCATGCCGGATGCCGCTTTTGATTTTGGTGAGAATGGTGGCTTCGCCCTCAATCTGGTGAATATCGGGAGCGGCGCTGAAGCGGGCAGTGAAGGCGAGGAAAGCCAGGAACAGGAGCTATCAGGCCGGACACCGGGCGTTCTGCAAACGCGCGAGCTGCTCTATCGCCTCTGCGAGTTTTCGCGCAATCACGATCTGTCGACGGATGTGGCCTTGCAGCTCTATGAGCGCAATCTGCAGATCATTGAGAAGATCGCGACCAATGAATCCAGGAATACTAAAGTCGCAATCGGTGACACGGTCAGCTCACAGGCGCTGAGCGAGGCCATGGTCAGCGGTGCAGCGGCTGCCCTGTCATCTCAGGCCTCATCGAAACACCGCTCAGACGACGATGCTGATGACACGTATGACGATGATTACGAAGACAATGACGGGGATGACAGCGACGACGATGATGATGGTGATGACGACAGTTCATCTTCATCTGATCCGGTCGATCCGTTCGCAAATGTCCAGATGAAGGACTAGATCTCAGCGCGCGCTATGCTGTGCAGGCAGGATGGTGCGAACGAGCTCGATCCAGTAGCTGGCCCCGATGGCGAGCGCATCATCATTGAAATCATAGGCGGGATTGTGGACCATGCAGCCATGTCCCGGACCGCCGGTTCCCATCAGAATATAACAGCCCGGAACCTCCTTCAGCATGAAGGCAAAGTCCTCTGACGCCATAATCGGCGGACGGTTCGCGTCGACCTTGTCGGCGCCGACCAGTGCCGACGCCACAGATGCGCAGATGTCGGTCTGTTCGGCGTCATTTACCAGCACAGTGTAAACCTCATTCATTCGAATGTCCGCGCGGGCACCCGCAGCGGCAGCGATCGTTTCGGCGCGGCGACGGATCTCGGTTTCGATTGTCTGGCCGTCGGCTTCCGAGAAATAGCGGCAGCATCCGGCGAGCTTTACCGTATCCGGGATGACATTATAGGCAGAGCCACCATGGATCTGCGTCACCGAGACAACAGCCGGACTGACCGGGTCAATCACGCGTGAGACAATAGTCTGAAGCGATTGAACAAGCTCTGAGGCAATGACGACCGGGTCGATGGTGGTGTGGGGCAGAGCAGCGTGACCCCCCTTGCCTGTGATCTCGATATCGAATGTGGCAAAGGCCGCCATTTGCGGACCGGGGCGCACGCCAAACTCGCCAAGCGCATGGTCTGGCCAGTTGTGCAGGCCGAAAATGTTCTCACATGGGAAACGCTTGAACAGGCCATCCTCGATCATGGCTTTTGCGCCGCCGAGATTTTCTTCGGCAGGCTGAAAAATGAAATGCACTATGCCGTCAAACTCAGGTTTTGCCGCCAAAGCCCGCGCAGCGCCGAGCAACATGGCGGTGTGGCCATCATGCCCGCAGCCATGAAACACGCCCTCATGGATGGAGGCGTAATCCTTGCCGGATTTTTCATCCATCGGCAGAGCATCAAGATCAGCGCGCAGACCAATCGCGTGGTTGGACGTGCCGTGCTTCAGCGTTGCGACAATGCCCGTTCCGCCAATCCCGGTTTCGACATCAAGCCCCAGCGCGCGGAGCTCTTTTTCCACGAGGGCCGCCGTGCGGTGTTCTTCAAAACCAAGCTCGGGGTGTTTGTGGATGTCGCGGCGAATATCCTGCATCCAGGGGGAAAGCGTCTGAGCGTCGTCGAGAAGTTTCATGATGGCGTTCCGGTCTGCTGCGAGGCTGTCTCTGTTGTCGGCTGTTGCGTCTGCAAAGGCAATGTCTGTTCGACAGGCGAAGTTCCTTCCCGCTCGCGCTCGCCCGATAGAGACGCTTGGTATCTGCTGCCGGTGAGACGCCAACAAACCGGGAATGCAATAAGATGAGCATGTCAGAACAGGGACTGATCCTGAAAGCGAGCACGGATGAAGCGCGCTGTGATTCCTATCGGGTTGGCGGCGCGATTGTCGATCATGATGTGATCAGTGGTCTGTGGCGGATGTGGTATTATTGCCGTGATCGCGCCTTTGGCGGCCCGGCAACGCTGGGCACCGGTTATATCGCGCATGCGAGGTCTGAGGATGGGATCCATTGGACCCGCGTGGATGGCGATTGTGAGAAAGGCGCTGTGTTTGCGCCAAGCACGGACCCGGCTGCCTTTGACAGTGTGCATGTCGGTCTGACCGATGTGACGCGCGGGGCCGGTGAGTGGCTGATGTGGTATTTCGGCGGTGATGCCACGCCGCGTGAAAACAAGGCGGCATTTCTGGGTGGTCCGGTCGCCGGGCTTGGCATGCGGCCGGGACTTGCGCGCAGTCAGGACGGTGTCCACTGGGAGCGTGTGTCCGGTGCGCTCGCCAATGGCGCGCTGATCGATTTCCCGGCAGACGACATGTATGCCTCCTGGCCGAATGTCATTCATGACGGGCAGCGCTATGTCATGCAGTACACGGCACCCACGCTTGATCTTGGCTATTTCCATACGCGCGTCGCAGTCTCGACAGATGGCCGGACATGGGACGGCGCAGGTGAGCTGAACTGGGCAGATGGCGTACGCGGTTTCGATGAGGGCGGGCTGGTAACGCGCCAGATTCTGCCGAACCCGCTTCTTGGTGGGCGTCGCTTCCTGATGATCTATACGGCCACGGACAAGGATCATAAGCGCGCCGTGGCGGCTGCAGACTCCGACAATGCACTCGACTGGTATCACCTCTATGAGGAGCCGATTTTCGAAACTGGCCCGGAAGGCGCATGGGACAGCTATGGCGTGGCGGCCAACCGCCTCGTGGTGGCGGGAGATCAGCTGTATTTCTATTATTATGGCTTCCAGTCGCTGACCGATCCGACGACCGCGCGGGGCATTGGTCTGGCGGTTTGTCCGGTCGGCGACCTGCGCAGATTGACGCGTGTAACGGCTTAGCGACGAAAGTCAGTTGACGGCGCGCAAGGTCTGCCTCAAAAACTATACGAACAACAAATAAATTCACTGCATGTCAGCTGGCAGCAAGTGAAGGTTCGATAGGAGAGGGAGGCGCGCCATGAAAGCTCAGGCGGCAATTGCCTATAAAGGCGAAGCGGGATTCCGTTTTGAAGAGATAGAAGTTGATGGTCCGCGCGAGGAAGAAATCCTTGTGCGGATTGAAGGCGTTGGCCTGTGTCACACGGATCTCGTTTTCGCATCGGGCGCAATGGAGGATTATCCGTTCCCAGCGGTGCTCGGCCATGAGGGATCTGGAGAGGTTGTCTCTGTCGGCGCGAAGGTTTCAAAGGTCGCGCCGGGTGACAAGGTTCTGATCACCTTCCGCTCCTGCGGGGCCTGTGATGGCTGCGAAAATCCGCGAGTGTGCTCAGATCATTCTGGTCGAGCCAATGGCAGAGCGCCGCAAGCTGGCAGAAGACTTTGGCGCGACGCACACCATCGCACCGGAAGAGGGCAAGTGCTTCTCCGAAGCCGTGCGCGAGATCGTTCCGCTCGGGGTCGATAATGCGTTTGATACTTCTGGCGTTCCAGCGGTGCAGGCGTCGGCTCTGGCGTCACTGGGGTCCAAAGCCACGCTCGGACTGGTGGGGATCAGCCCGCCAGGCACGCCTTTGCCGGGTGAGGTGAACAATGTGATGACTTTTGGTCAGTCGATCCGCGGCATCATTGAAGGCGATAGCGATCCGGACGAATTCCTGCCGGAACTGATTGGCTATTACAAAGCGGGCAAGCTGCCATTTGATAAACTGGTCAAGACGTATCCGCTCAGTCAGATCAATCAGGCCATACATGACCAGCACGCTGGGACATGTGTGAAAGTTGTGCTGATACCGGACAAAAACTAGACTTTTGTCGGCTTTCCTACACTCTTTCGTGAAATTTCCCGTCTGGCATGGAACTTCAAATTAGGCTTAGACTTAATTCAGCACGTGACGCTAGGAGAGGGACTAAACTGATATGAAAGCTTCGTGGAAAGCCGGTGTTTTTGCCGGTCTGGTACTCCCAACGAGCATGATGATTCTGGCTGCCTGTGGCGGGTCAGGTGACGGCGCTGAAACAGCGGCGGTTGATGCCGATCCGGCAATGGTGGAAGCCGCTGAAGCGCGTGAAGAGGGCTTCAAGTCGCTCGGCCGCAACTTCAAGACCATCAAGGACAATATGGATGCGGGCAATGCTGCATCTGATGCGGCTCTGGCTGCGATTGATGAAGTCGAAGTGCTGGCGGACGATCTGCCAAACTGGTTCCCGGAAGGCTCCGGCCCGGAAACAGGCACAGACACCGAAGCGCTGCCGGCGATCTGGGAAGAGCCTGAAGCGTTTCAAGGCAAGATTTCTGACTTCCAGGCCGCTGTGACAGAGCTTGGCGCTGCCGGTGAATCCGGTGACGCGGCAGCGATTTCCGCGGCCTTTGGAAATGTTGGCAAGACCTGTGGGTCTTGCCATGATGATTTCCGTGAAGACGATTAAAGATTGAAGAGCAGAGCGGAGACGCCTGCTCCAATCACCAGACTGATCACCAGTGCGACGGGGCCGGGCTTTTTGAGTTCGGCCTTTGTTGCATCTGTCTGTTCCGCAGGCAGCTTGCCTGTGACCATGGCGCGGGCCAGGTTGGTCTTCTTCACGACCAGATAAAATGCGATCGCCACAAGGTGCAGGACGACCATTGCCTGAATGCCGCGGAAGATGAGCTCATGCACATCAATCAGAGCGCGGCTGGTGTCATAGTCGATGAAGCGTGCGAGCGGGCCGGAATTCATGCCATCCGTGTCGGTTGCGAACAGACCTGTGCCGAGCTGGGCGGCGATCAGCGCCATGAGTGCCAGAACGGAGAGCGCGCCCAGCGGGTTGTGCCCGATGCTGGCTTTGTAGTTCGGGTCTTTCAGCTTCTTCAGATAGGAGATGATCGCGCCGGGACCCTTCACGAAATTTGAAAAGCGTGCCGTCGAGCTGCCCCAGATTCCCCAGCTGATGCGGAAGACAAGCAGGCCGACGAGCACGATGCCGAGCGTGATGTGAATGTTCATGGTCGGGCCGTCGGCTGTGAACCACATGGCGACGATGAGAATGGCTGTCAGCCAGTGCCAGATACGTGTGACGCCGTCCCAGACCGAGACTTTTTCCTTCGGGGCCGCAAGGCCGCTTTCTTCTGTCATGTCAAATGACCTCCTTCGTCCGATCCCCTGTCACTTCAAAGATAGATTGTCATCAGCCGCGCATTTCGTAAACTTCGCCAAAGGGAGGAAATATAATGCAAATTGTCACAGAAGACGGCCCCGGCGTCTCTGCTGGATGGGTCGCGCGTGCGCTCGGAAAGTCGGAAGAATCGCTGGAGGCCATGTCGTGGAAACCGGTCGGGACAGGACAGGTGGCGGCGAGCTATCGCGGCCTGCTCAGCTGGCGCGACGGAGACGGACCGAAGAGCATTGTCGTCAAATGTCCAAGCACCGATCCGACCAGTCGCCAGACAGGCAAGGATCACGGTCTCTATGCCAAGGAAATTGCCTGGTATCTGCAACTGCGCGAGGAGACGCAGGTCAGATGTCCGCAATGCTTTGGCGGTCGATATGATGAAGAGACCGGTGATTTCGCCTTGCTGCTGGAAGACTGCGCCCCTGCCGAGCAGGGAGACCAGCTGGCCGGGGCGAGTGTTTCGGATGTGCGGGCAACGATCAGGGAGGCCGTGCATCTGCATGCGCCTTTTTTCGACAAGCCGCTCATTCTGGAGAACCCGCTGACCGGCACGTCAGAAGAGGTGATTGAACAGCGCATCCAGCTCTATGCGATGTTCTGGCCGGAGTTTCGCAAACGCTATGAAGGACGCCTTGATCCGGTGCTTCTGGAGATGGGTGATGATTTCGCCAAACGGTTTGAAGCCTATGCGCGCCGCGAGCCATCTCACTACACGCTGGTCCATGGCGATATGCGCATCGACAATGTGCTGTTTGGCGGTGCGGACGGGCGTCCCATTCTGCTGGACTGGCAAACGCTCGCGGCTGGCAATCCGATGACGGACATTGCGTATCTGATCGGCACCAGCCTGGTGGACCGGAAAGAACGATCAGAGGCAGAGCGCGGTCTGGTCGATGGTTATTTCGCAGGATTGCGCGACTATGGTCTGTCACCTGACGAAGAAACGCTCTGGCAGGATTATCGCCGTCAGGCCTTGTCCGGCTGGGTGATGGCGGTCATGTCGAGCATGCTTGTCCAGCGCACCGAGCGCGGCGATGAGATGTTCGCGGTGATGGCTGAACGCCCGGGCTATCAGGCACTTGAGCTCGACAGCGTTGCCTGTATCTGAGCGCGCTCAGGCGGCGTAGCTGGTTCGGATCAGGCTGACAAAAGCGGTCTCGATCCGTTCCAGATCAAAATTCGGATCAGCCAGCGACTGGGTGGAAATCCCGATCAGCTGGCTGCCCGTCAGAAGCGCAGCCTGTTCGACATCGATATCCTTGCGCACCGAACCGTCTTCGACGCCCCGGCTGAACAGCTCCATGAGCTCGGCTTTGGACCGGTCATGGGATTCGGCGAACAGCTCGCGCATTTCTGATTTCTCTGCGATGGCGGAGCAGAACAGAACGAAATAGGCGCGGTTGGCGCTGGATTTCAGAAGCGAGTTCAGGTGCACATGGACGAAGACTTCCAGCGCTTCGAGGCCCGTCATGCCCTCATGGTGGGCATCCGCGCGGGCGCGGGCGACTTCCTCATGCAGCTGGTTGATCACCGCGCGCATCAGGCCAGCTTTGGAGCCGAATTTCTGAGAGGCCAGCCCTCGGCTATAGCCCGCCTTCTGGCCAATGGCTTCGAAGGTGACGGCGGACATGCCAAACTCGTCGGCGAGTTCCAGACAAGCTTTGATCAGCTTTTTCGTTGATAGCTTGCGGCGCTCTTCCTGGCGCATACGTGTGGCGGTTTTCGTCGTCAACGTTTTCTCATTTTTGCGATTCTGGTGCGGAGCAAGCCTAGACCAGTTCAGGATATTTTGAAAACGGCTCTAGCTTCAAACCGGTTCTATGACCAGCCCGGCCCCCGGACTGCCGGGGATTCAGCCGGTTTTCCTAAACTTCGACCATGTCAAAGTCGCTTTTCGGCGTGCCACAGAGCGGGCAGACCCAGTCATCCGGAATGTCGACCCAGCGTGTGCCAGGCTCCAGACCTTCCAGTGGTTCGCCTTCGGCTTCGTTATAGACATAACCGCATGTGCGGCACTGCCAGGTTTTGAAATCCATCGCCATTTTCAGCCTCCCAATTGTTCGGGCCCGCGACATTTTGGGCCAATCAATCTCTATTGATTATATTGGTTGAATGCATAACAAGTAAGTTGTTCTGGTGTCCATGCGACAAGCTGGTCCGGGTAAGGCGGGCAGGCAGCAGGGACTGGACGGGAGGAAAACATGAAGATTTCACAGGAACAAGCGAACCTGATCGCCGACCCACGGGCTTTTGCCGCCTGGGACCCCATTCATGAGCTGTATCGCGACCTGCGCCGTGATGCACCGCTCGCAAAAGCCAGCCCCGAAGGCTATGGCGAGTTCTGGGTTGTCACGCGCTTTGCGGACATTCAGGCGATCGAAAAGCAGAATGAGCTGTTTCATGCGGGCGATCGCACGCCAACGCTTATGCCTTTGGCGACAGAGGAATTCATCAAGCAGATGACGGGCGGTTCACCGCACATCGTTCGCTCTCTGGTTCAGATGGACAATCCGGATCACTTCAAGCACCGCATGCTGACCCAGTCCTGGTTCATGCCGCAAAGCCTGAAAAAACTGGAAGACCGTATTCGCGAGATTGCACGCTCCTTTGTCGACAAGATGCTGGCAACCGAAGGCGAATGTGATTTCGCGCGCGACATTGCCTTCTACTATCCGCTGCATGTGGTCATGGAAGTGATCGGTGTGCCGGAGGCTGATGAGCCGCGCATGCTGAAACTGACCCAGGAATTGTTTGGCGCCGCGGACCCCGATCTGAACCGGGAAGGCAGCGCAGACATGACGGCAGAGGAATCGGCAGCGATCACCGGCGCTGTGGTGGCTGACTTCCACAATTATTTCTCGACCATTTCCGAAGAGCGCCGCAAGGACCCGCAGAATGATCTGGCGACCATCATCGCCAATGCCGAGATTGACGGATTGCCGATCGGGTTTCAGGAGGCCATGGGCTATTACATCATCGCCGCAACGGCGGGCCATGACACGACATCGGCGACCACTGCGAGCGCCATGATCGAGCTGGCGAAATCTCCGGACATGCTGAAGCGCCTGCAGGATGACCCGAGCCTGATCCCTGGCTTTGTCGAAGAGTCTATTCGCTGGGAAACGCCGGTGAAGCACTTCCTTCGGACGGCAACCGCCGACACCGAGATTGCCGGACAGAAAATTGCCAAGGATGATTATCTCTATCTGGCCTATCCATCGGGCAATCGTGATGAAGCGGTGTTTGACGATCCATTTGAATTCCGCCCGGAGCGGTCGCCAAACCGGCACGTCGCATTTGGCTATGGTGCCCATATTTGTCTCGGTCAGCATCTTGCGCGCATGGAAATGCGGGTTCTTTGGGAGGAGCTCTTGCCAAAGCTGAAAACCCTTGAACTTAATGGCGCGCCGACGCGAATGGCTGCCAGTTTTGTCTGCGGACCAAAGTCCGTTCCTGTGCGCTTTTCCGTCAACTGATCGGGGAGGGGAGGCAACGCGAAGGTTCCGGGGGGGACTTTCGCGTTGCTGCACGTCTGGGGCTCGTATCGGTGAAAACACCGCCATATACGCAGTAAAAACAGTATTCAGAATACAATTTCATGATTTTCAACCAGAGGCATGCTGCCGTTGCGGTCGATATACACGTTTAACTGAATTTAAGCCGTGCGACTTACTTGCAACACATCGATGAAAACATCGAATTCTATCCAACTCCAAGCTTGACCCTCTGTTTGTTGGTTGCCCAATTAGCGTCCTGATCTGTCCCCACACGGATCGGCAAAAGATATAATTGGGAGGAAAATATGAGTGTAACGAACACGCTCCGCCTGCTGGCGGGAGCGGCAAGTCTTGCTGTGCTTTCTGGTCTGCCAGCGGGCGCGCAGGAGGCTCAGCCAGAAGAGAGCGCACGCAAGCTCAACACTGTGACCGTCACCGCGCAGCGCCGTGATGAAAGCATTCAGGATGTGCCATTGGCCGTAACGGCGGCGGATTCCGAAACGATTGCAGAACTGCGCATCTCTAACGTCGAGAACATCTCTCTGCTGACGCCGAGCATCTCGTTCCGCAAGACGAACTTCTCGGCCTCATCCAGTAACATCCAGATCCGCGGTATCGGTACGACGGGTAATGCCCGGACCTTTGAAGGCGCGGTTGGGGTCTTTATTGACGGCGTCTATCGCACGCGGTCCGGTCAGGCGCTTTCCAACTTCCTCGACATTGAAAACCTGCAGGTTCTGCGTGGCCCGCAAGGCACGCTCTTCGGCAAGAACACGTCGGCAGGTGCCTTGCTGCTGTCGTCGACCAAGCCGACGATTGGCGAGTATAACGGTTTCTTCGAAGCGAGCTTTGGCAATTATGCGGCGCATACGTTGAAGGCTGGCGTGAACATGCCGCTGGCGGATAATCTCGCTCTGCGTGTGGCGGGCATTTATGACGAAGCCGATGGCTTTTTCGACAATCCCAATGGCGGCACGCTGAATGACAGCCAGCGCGATGGCATCAAGGCGCAGCTGCTATGGGAGCCGACAACGGACCTGTCCGTTCGCCTGATTGCAGATGTCGCCAGCCAGGATGACAATTGCTGTTATGGCACAACCGATAGCTTTGACGGCCCGCTTCAGGGGTTTGTGGATCTGCTGACCGTTCAGAATGGCCTGATCCCGCCTTCAGATGATCCGGGCGATTTCGAAGCCGTGGTCAGCACCGCAACACCGAACAAGGTCGACGATGAAGGCCTGACGCTTCAGGTGGACTGGGATGTCTGGGGCGGCACGCTGAAATCGGTGACGGCTGTTCGCGAGTATGATGTGTTCCAGACGCAGGATGGCGACTTCTCGGGCGCAGATGTTCTGATTCTGGATGAGACGTTCAATTCCGAATTCTTCTCTCAGGAACTGACCTTTTCCGGTGAGCTCACAGGCTCGGTCAATGCGAACTATGTGCTGGGCGCATATTATTCCGATGAAGATCTCAACATGACGCGCGACATCTTCTGGGGTGCGCAGGGGCAGACCTTCTGGGATGTGGTGCTGGGCGCTGAAGGCATTCCGGCAGGCTTCTCGGATGCCTCAGAAGGCCTCGTTGCAGCTGAGATCATGGGTGGAACGTCTGAATCCATCGCTCTGTTCACACACTGGGATTTTGCTCTGAACGATCAGTGGAATCTGATCCTTGGTGCGCGGTATTCCGATGATGAGAAGACAGGCTTCTTCTACAATGACTATTATCACAGCCTGATGGACCCGCTGGCTCTGCTCGGTATTTCGCCGGGACCGAGCTATGACCAGTCCTTCTCTGATGACGCCTTCACCGGCACGGTGAGCGTTCAGTATCGCCCGAACACCGACATGATGTTCTATGCGAGCTATAACCGCGGTTATAAGGCTGGCGGCATTAATCTGGACCAGAACGCGGCGGGCACGCTGGCGCAGGCGGCAGATCCTTCCTTCAAGGCAGAAACCATCGACGCTTATGAGATCGGTGCAAAGATCGACTGGATGGACGGCGCAGCGCGGACCAATGTCGCCTTCTTCTACAATGATGTTCAGGACCTGCAGATTGCTCAGTTCCTCGGCCTGTTGTTCTCCATCGTGAACTCACCGGAAGGCACGGTGTCGGGTGCTGAAATCGAGCAGACTTTTGCGCTGAATGATTTCCTGATCCTCAATGCATCGGCCACCTGGCTGGAGACAGCTGAGTATGGCGATGACCCGATCCTTGGAGAAGGTGATCCGAACCAGCCAGAGCTTGGCGGCATTTCCGGACGACGCTTTGCCGTTGCGCCAGAGCTGGCGGCAAACATCTCGCTGAACCTCGATTATCCGATCAAGCCGGGTCTGGCGCTGACCGGCCTCGCACAGGTGCAATACACAGACGATGTCTTCACCAACACGGCGAGCAATCTGACCCAGGAGGCCGTGACGCTCGTCAACGCCAATCTGGGCCTCAATTTCGAGGATATGGATATGTCGATCTCAGCCTTTGTCCGCAATGCTACGGATGAGACCTATGTCAGCCAGCATTTCAACACGCCGCTGCAGGGCACAGACCGCAACGCCTATATGGGTGCGCCGCGGACTTATGGCCTGATGCTGCGGAAGATGTTCTAGGCGCACGCCGCCACGAACGTGGACGCGTTGAAAAAGGGGTGTGAGTTTCTCACGCCCCTTCTTTTTGTCTGCGGTGCTGGCCGGATCAGATGATCGAGCCAATTCCCTTGCCGTGAACTTCGTTCATCTTGGCTTCCATCGTGTCGAACTCTGACATGGTGAGCTCGGATGGTTTCTTGGTCACGAGGCTGACAACCACGCCAGCAATCGTGGAGAAGATGAAGCCTGGGATCATCGCGTAAATCAGCGATTCCAGCGGCTCGCCATCAAGCAGTGGTACATAGAGCCAGACAAGCACGGTGACGGCGCCGACGATCATGGATGCCAGGGCGCCATCGCGTGTGTAGCCCTTCCAGAAGAGCGCCAGTACGACGAGCGGACCAAAGGCAGAGCCGAAGCCAGCCCAGGCGTTCGAGACGAGGCCCAGAATGGAGCTGTCCGGGTTCCATGCGAGAGCGATGGCAACGACGGACACACCCACCGTGGCCAGACGGCCAATCGTCACGAGCAGGGCCTGTGGTGCATCCTTGTTGAAGAAGGTCTTGTAGATGTCTTCCGTCAGCGAGCTGGACGAGACCAGAAGCTGGGACGAAATCGTCGACATGATCGCTGCCAGAATGGCTGCCAGCAGGAAGCCGGAGATCAGCGGGTGGAACAGCGTCTGCGACAGGAGAATGAAGATTGTCTCATTGTCGCGCAGGCTTTCCTGAAGACCATTTTCATTGACGTAAGCGACGCCAACAATACCGACCAGAACCGCGCCAATAACGGTGAAGAGCATCCAGCTCATACCGATATAGCGTGCTGTGGCGACGTCTTTCAGCGTGCGGATCGCCATGAAACGAACGATGATGTGTGGCTGTCCGAAATAGCCAAGGCCCCAGGCCATGAGCGACAGGAAGCCAATGGTCGTCATATCGTCGAACCAGTTGAAGAAGCCTTCGCGGCTCGGACCCGTCGTGTCGTCAATGTCAACAAATGGCGGCGCCGTGGCGACCGTGTCGGTGATCGCATCAATGCTGCCATTGAAGTGGAAATAGCAGACAATCGGTACGAGGATCAGCGCCAGGAACATGATGCAGCCCTGGACGAAGTCTGTCAGGGATACCGCCAGAAAGCCGCCAACCACGGTATAGGCAAGCACAACGCCGGCCGTTACGAAGAGGCCGATCTGATAGTTCATGCCGAAGCTCTCGGCGAACAGCTTGCCGCCGGAAACAATGCCGGCAGAGGTGTAGACGGTGAAAAAGACGATGATCACAATGGCCGAAATGGCGCGCAGAATGTGTGATTTGTCGTGGAAACGGTTTTCGAAAAAGTCGGGAATGGTGATCGAGTCGCTGGCAATCTCTGTGTAGATACGCAGGCGCGGAGCGACGAAGCGATAGTTGAGATAGGCGCCAATGGTCAGGCCGACCGCGATCCAGGCCGATCCGAGGCCGCTGAGATAGACAGCGCCAGGCAGACCCATCAGCATCCAGCCGGACATGTCTGATGCACCGGCAGAAAGAGCGCCGACCGCTGGGTGAAGCTTGCGGCCGCCGAGCATGTATTCCGAAACGTCGCTGGTGGATTCCTTATAGGCGTATAGCCCGATCGCCATCATCAGTACGAAATACGCACCGAGAGATATCATTTCGAATACATTGATCGTCATATAGCTCTATTATGCCTCTTTCTGTTTCGACTTTCGGGTTCAAAGTAAGGCCGCGCCAGTAAACCGGCGCGGCGTCGTATTTTTATGGTCGCGTCTGGCCGTTACCATGGACCAGATACTTGAAGGTGGTCAGCTGCTCGAGCCCCACAGGACCACGTGCATGCATCTTGCCGGTCGCAATGCCGATCTCGGCGCCCATACCAAACTCGCCGCCGTCGGCAAACTGGGTGGAGGCGTTATGCATGACAATGGCGGAGTCGATTTCCTTCTGGAAACGATCGGCGACCGCCTGATCTTCGGTCATGATGGAGTCTGTGTGGTGTGAGGAATGCTTTTGCACATGGGCAATCGCTTCATCCACACCATCGACAATCTTGATCGACATGATGGCGTCCAGATACTCGGTGCCGAAGTCTTCTTCGCTCGCCGGTTTCAGACGTGGATCAATTTCGCAGGCTTCCTTGTCGCCGCGGATTTCGCAATCCGGCATTTTATCAGCGATCATCGGAATGACTTCCTTGGCGACGGCGCGGTCAATGACCAGGCTCTCTGTCGCGCCGCATACGCCGGTCCGGCGCAGTTTTGCGTTGCGGATGATGTCGACGGACTGTTCCAGCTTCGCGGACTCGTGAATGTAGATGTGGCAGTTGCCATCAAGGTGAAGAAGGGTCGGCACCTTCGCCTGATCACGGACGAGTTCGACAAGGCCGCGACCACCGCGTGGAATGACCAGATCGACATACTCATCACACTGAAGCAGAGCAGCAACCGCCTGGCGGTCGGAAATGCCGACGGTTTGCACGGCATTGGCTGGCAGACCTGCGGCCTCCAGAGCTTCACCAAGGCAGCGGACGATCACTTCAGAAGACAGCTTGCTGTCAGAACCGCCGCGCAGAATGACGGCATTGCCGGATTTCAGGCAAAGCGCGCTGGCGTCCGAACCCACATTCGGGCGGGATTCATAAATCATGCCGATCACGCCAATTGGCACGGCAACGCGTTCGATTTTCAGACCGTTCGGACGGTTGAACTCGGCAAGCTTGCGACCAACCGGGTCTGGCAGTTCGGCAATTTCTTCAAGCGCGGATGCCATGCCTTCGACGCGGTCCGCGTTCAGCATGAGGCGGTCAATGAAGGAGTCGGGCTTGCCAGCTTCCTTTGCGGCAGCGACGTCTTTTTCGTTCGCGGCCACCAGCTCGTCTGTTGCGGCGCGCAGGGCAGCTGCCGCTTTCACAAGCGCTTTGTTCTTCTGATCGGTCGATGCAATGGCGAGTGAGGCGGCTGCGGCTTTCGCCTTGCGTCCGAGATCCTCGACATAGCTTTGAATTTTTTGTTCGGGCGTACTCATCTGGGTCTGCCTTATCGTCTGTGTTCTGTTGGGATGATGACGGCTGTTCGGGCGCGTGTCACCTCAGCGCAGTTCGACAGCGCGCTTATAGGCGGCTGCGACCGTGTCTGAGAGCAGCGTTTTCAGCTCGTCATTCCGCATGAATTGTTCGAGACCTGCCTGCGTCGTGCCGTTCTTGCTGGTCACGGACGAGCGCAGATCATCGAGTGATTTATCGCTCTGAGCGGCCATTTCCGTTGTCCCGGCAACCGTTGCGATGGCCAGTTTGCGGGCATCTTCTTCCGAAAAGCCCTGTTCCATCGCTGCCATGGTGTAGAGACGCAGGAATTCGAAAATATAGCCTGGGCCACTGCCTGCAATCGCGGTGAAGCGGTCAATCTGGTCTTCTTCCTGAAGCCAGACGAGCTCGCCATTACGGCTTGCCATGTCGGTGATCAGGGACTTGTCCTTGTCCGAACATTTGTCATTGGCATAGAGGCCGCTCATGCCTTTACCGACGGCAGCCGGCAGGTTTGGCATCATGCGGACAATCGGCAGGTCGCCGATGTGCTTTTCCAGCGTTTCCAGGGAAACGCCTGCCGCGATGGACAGAACGAGGTCCGCCTTGCGGATCATGTCGCCGGACTCTTCCATCACGGTTGGAATGAGTTGTGGTTTGACAGCAATGATAACGAGATTGAATTCCGTATCGGACAGATCGTCCGTACTGCCGACAACACGCGCTTCAATATCAAGCGATGGTTCCATTGGGTCGACAATCGAAAAGCTGACAAGCGGGGACTCAACCCAACCGGAAATCAGGGCCTGGCCCATGTTTCCGCAGCCGAACATGACGGCGCGCTGAATGCCGATGGCTTCAGTGGTTTGGGAGTCAGTCATATGTGTTTCCTTTGCTAACATGCGGCTGATATAGTTAGTGGTCAAAATATTCAAGGGCTTTCCATTTCCCGCGCCGGATTCCTTGGGTTTTTCGCAAAATAACGTGAAAAACGCGCCAGAAATGGAACTTGTTACTGTTTTAACCCTTGAGAAGTGTATTCGGTTTCATTACTTCGTCCTCGAACCAAAAGAGGAGCTTGATTTGGTCTCAGATAATCGCCTCGTTGTAAAAGTAGGCTCTAGCTTGCTCGTCAATGAAGAGCATCTCACCCCTGCTTATGCATTCATCCACGGACTGTTGGGCGACATTGCCGCCTTGCGTAAAGAAGGCAAGGAAGTGGTTTTGACGTCGTCTGGCTCTGTAGCGCTCGGACTTGGTGCGCTGGGTAGCGACCCCGCGACGGCCGGCGTTCAGGAGAAGCAGGCTGCAGCTGCTTGCGGTCAACCTCTGTTGCTCAACGTCTATAAACAGGTCGCGAATGAGTATGGTTTCGATATTGCCCAGGTCCTGGTGACGCTGGACGATCTCGAGAACCGTCGTCGCTTCCTCAACACCCGTAACACGATCATGCGCCTGCTTGAGCGCGGTATCCTGCCGATCGTGAACGAGAATGACACTGTCACCACCGAAGAAATTCGCGTGGGTGACAATGACCGTCTTGCTGCGAAAGTGGCTCAGATGCTGGAAGCAAGCCAGCTGCTGATCCTGACCAGTATCGATGGCTTGTATGACCGCAACCCGGAAGAAGAGGGCGCGCAATTCGTTGAGAAAGTCGACGATGTCGGCGCTTATCTCGACGTGACAAAATCCACGAGTTCGCTCGGGTCGGGCGGTATGCTGACCAAGATGCAGGCGGCCAATATGGCGCAGAACTCCGGTTGTACGACGCTGATCGGCAAGGGCGAGATCGAGAGCCCGATCACAGCCATTCTGACAGGCGATCGTCGCAGCACGGAATGTGTCGCTCAGCCGAACCCGGATTCGTCCTGGAAAGTCTGGCTCACCGACCGTCTGCAAATGGCAGGCAGTGTCACGGTGAAGGAAGCGGCCGCTCGCGCCATCCTGCGCAAGGATATCGGTGTACGCTCTTCCGACATTCTGACATTGCAAGGTGACTTCAACAAAGGTGACGTGCTGCACATCTATGACGAAGAAGGTCATGAGATTGCGCGCGGCCTGACGAACTATGGTTCGAAAGAAGCGCTGCTGATGGCGAGCTATCCGGATATTCCAGTGTCAGAGACACTCGGTTATCAGGCCAGTGAGGTCATCATCAACCAGAAGAATCTGATCATTCTGGAAGAGCACCACCTGCCGTGGGATCAGCCATTGGATGATAAAATGGACGTCACACAGCACCACTAATCGGGTGCTCTGACATTGCAAATTTCGAGGACAGCACGGCTAATGAAAGTCGTGCTGTTCTTCTTCGGGCTTCAGATCCCCGATCTCCAGAATAGGGGCAACGTCGAGATCGCCTGCGTCCATCATGCCTGCGACCCGCTGAATGGATGACAGCAGGAGAGAGCGTTCCCAGTCCTCCAGCTTTTCAAACCGTTTGATGAAGTCGGCCTGCAAGAGGTCTGGCGCGTCCTTCAGTTTGCGTTCGCCTTCCTCGGTGAGGGTGAGGTCGACGGCGCGGCGGTCCTTCTGGCTGCGTTCGCGGCGGATCAGGCCTGCACGCTCCAGTCGGTCGATAATGCTGGTGACTGTTGCCTGGGACAGGTGGACGTTCTTCGCAACAATGGATGGCTTGGCGTGACCCAGCAGCTGGACCTCTTTCAGGACCAGCAATTGGGGGGCTGTGAGGCCGCTGACACGCACCAGCTGCTTAGAGTGCAAATCAATTGCGCGCATGATGCGGCGGAGCGCGATGAGAACATCCAGATAAGTCGACATGTTTTCTAATTAGGAAGAAAATTGGCAAATGCGAAGTGCTGAAATGCAAAATGGCCCGCGATTGCGGGCCATTTCCGTGATATTCTTTCGTCTTATTCGCTGACGATCGTCATTTCTTCGATCAGATTGTCAGCGCCGGAGACTTTTTCCATCACCCAGAGCATGTAGCGGGAGTCCACGTGAATGGTCCGGGTTGTTTTGGGGTCAAAGTGCCAGTCAGCGTTCACACTCTCCAGCGTGCCGTCGAAGAGCAGGCCAACCAGCTCGCCCTTGCCGTTCAGAGTCGGAGAGCCGGAATTGCCGCCTGTGGAGTCGAGGTCGGAGAGGAAGTTCACCGGAACGGAGCCGAGGCTTTCAAGCGCATAATCGCCATAGGCTTGTTCGTCGATCAGATCGAGCTGCGCCTGTGGTGCGTTGAACGGTTCGACGCCGGAATCCTTCTCGGTGATGCCTTCGAGGGATGTGAATGGCGTATAGATCAGACCGTCTTTTGGCGAACCGCCCATGACAGTGCCATAGGTGACACGCAGCGTGGAGTTCGCATCCGGATAGGTCGTCACGCCATTGGATTTCTGCCAGCCAATGATCGCTTCCATATAGGCTGAGCGAAGCTCTCCCATCTGGCCTGCGCGTTCCTTGGCTTCGGCTTCCATCGCCATTTCCGTTTCGAACAGCGCAATGGCGAGCTGCATGAATGGATCGTCGAGGGCTTCGAGCTCAGCCTTGTCTGCATCGATCAGGCCGACACGGGTCTCGGTATCGCCGAGTGTGGTGCCCGCATAATAGGCGTCGAGCCTGGCAGAGATCTCGTCCTCGTTGAAGGTCTCACCAAGGCCCAGTGCTTCGTCCAGAGCCGCAACACGGTAGGCCTCTGGCGCTGCCATGTATTTCTCAAGGAAGAGCATCCATTCCGCCTTGTCGACGGTTGGATCATAGCGTCGGTCCAGAGCTTCGAGACGCTGACGGATGAAGGTCAGGTCGCGTTCCTGATAACCGGATTCGCGTTCAGCATCCGGCTTCTCCTGCTCGACGGAGAGGCGATAGAGGCGCTGAGCTGCATCCAGCAGGGCCGGTGTGGTGGCGCCTGCATACCAGAAGCGTTTCTTGTTCGCATCGGCAGATTGTTCGGTGAGGGCATCGAGCTGCGCAATGGCTTCGCCATAGGCGGCGCGGGAGTCGTCTTCGGCAATCCACGCATCGAGCGCCGCTTCACGCTCTGCGCGCAGATCTTTCAGGCCGACGCGGCGGGCGCCTTCCAGCTGACCAGCGCGGTTCTTCACATAGTTGTTGAGACCCGCAAGGCGAGACTCATACTTGATGCGCATGTCCGAGCCTTCCGGCGCGGTGTCGATGATCGTGTCGATCCAGTCCTGACGTGTCTCGACCCAGGTCGGGTAATACCAGTCAAAGACGTATTCGACTTCTTTCAGGCGCTCATAACGGTTGGTCGAGCCGGGATAGCCCGCCGCCATGACGAAATCACCTTCTTCCAGGCCGCCAGCAGACACTTTCAGATAGTGCTCAGGCTGGAATGGGATGTTGTCTTCGGAATAGTCAGCCGGTTTGCCATCCGGGCCGACATAGGCGCGATAGAAAGAGAAGTCGCCCGTGTGACGTGGCCACATCCAGTTGTCGATGTCGCCGCCATATTTGCCGATATTGTCGCCCGGGGCGTAGACCAGACGGACGTCGCGGATTTCGAGGCGCTTGATCAGCTTGTATTGCATGCCACCAAAGAAAGCGCCGACCTGGCAGCGATAAGGGCCTTCGGCCTCACATTCTGCGATGAGCTCTTTTTCAGACAGGTCGATCGCGTCATAGCGCGCCTTGCCTGTCAGATCGCCAAGGTCGCTGGTGATGGTGTCGGTGACATCTTTCACGTCGACGGTGACATAGACGCGCGAGCCTGGAGCCGCTTTCAGCTCTTCGCCTTTGGTTGCGGCGAGGAAGCCATCTTCCAGATAGTTTTTCTCTTCAGTGGAATTGTACTGCACGGAACCGCGGGCGCAGTGATGGTTCGTGACAACCAGACCTTCAGGGGAAACAAATGAAGCTGTGCAGCCGCCGAGTGATATCACTGCGCCCATCGGAAACGATGTCAGATCAGTCAGGCTTTGCGGATCGAGCTCGAGACCTGTCGCTTGCAGGTCTTCAGCGATCTCTGGCAACTGATCTGGTGTGTACATACCCTCCTTGGCATGAGACGGGCTGGCGAAGGCTAGGAAAGCAGCCGAAGCAAGCAGTGCTCGTTTCATACAAAACTCCATTACTAGAAAAATATTTCAATGCTGTCCTGTCAACAGGGATAACGACCTAAACCTGCCTAAAATAGCAATCAAATCGTCCTGTTGCATTATGGTGTAACGCTTTTGGCAGAATTCAGCTCGATTTCCAAGCGATCAAATGCAGCCTGGGCGTCGGGATTGCCCGCAAAGGCGTCGCGTGCACGAGCAAGATCTGCGCTGGCCTGATCATACTCTGCGAGCACGGTTCGCGCCCGGATCAGGCGTAGCCAGCCCTGCAAATCGTCCGGGTTTTCGTCGAGCCTGGAGGCGAGGCCGTCGACCATGCCGCGGATAACCTGCTGGCGGTCTTCAGGTGACATGTCCTGCATGGCTTCGACCTGGCCCTGATCGAGCTGAGGCGCAATCGGCGCGGCTGTTCCAGCGTCTATCTGCGCTTTCAGGGCGCGGGCCTGTGCCAGTTCAGATTCAATGCGCGGATCACCATTCGATGCTTCGAGCGCTGTCTCATAGGCGGCAATCGCACCGTCAACATCGCGCAGACCGAGTTTGGCCCGTGCGAGGACAACATAGCCGATCGGTTCCGGGTTCTCTGCTTCCTGCAGCTTGGTTTCCAGCATCACCGCCAGCTGATCGAGCGGCATGTTCTGCATCTCTTCAGGAATGACGATCTGCTCTGGCGCCTGATTGCGATAATTCGGTGCGCCGATCACAGCATAAAGACCGATGGCGCCAATGGCGATCAGCGCTGGCACGCCCCATTTCACCATGGGGCTGAGGGCTGCTTCCTCACCGGCAATGGCAGCGTCGAGGCGCGTGCCGAGTTTCAGAACCCGGCGCTGCATGGCGCGTTTGGCCCGCGCTGCGCTTTCCTCATCATGAAAACCGGAGGCAATTTCGTCTTCAATTTGCGCGAGCTGGGATTTGCTGGCTGCAAGTTCGCGTTCCAGAATGGCCCGCGCATCCACTTCGGCAGGCTTCTGAAGCGAAGGCAGGACAAACAGAACCGCAAGTGCGGTGAGGATCAGAAGCAGAATCCAGATCATGATTTCGGGCTTTCATCCGAAGTGTCGGAGAGGAGGGCGGCAAGACGGGCTTCTTCTTCTGCAGAGAGCTCATCATCGCCCGCTTTTGCGGCCTGTGCCTTTTGCGCGCTTCTGAGGGTCAGAATGTACCATATGCCGCCCAGTCCGACGAGCAATAGCGGGCCAAACCAGAGCAGATAGGTGTTCCATTGCACAGGCGGTTTCATCAGCACGAAATCGCCATAGCGCGCCTGCATGTAGTCGCGCACTTCCTCATCACTATCGCCAAGACGCACCCGGCGCTCCACCAGATTGCGCATGTCCTCAGCGAGTGTGGAGTTGGAGTCGGCAATCGACTGGTTCTGGCAAATCACACAGCGAAGCGTTTTAGAGATGGTTTCCGTGCGCTCCTTTACGGCCTCATCACTCAGCTGAGGGTCGCTCTGGGCAAGCGCCGGAGCGGCGCAAAAGAGACATGCGGTCATCGCAAGGGCTTGGAACAGGCGGCTCATCCTTCGGCCTCCACCTTGCGAATGATCGGCAGGAAAGTGTCCATCCAGACGTCTTCGGTAATGGGACCGACATATTTGTAACGGATCTGACCGTTCGGATCGATGAGATAGGTTTCCGGCGCGCCGGTCACACCGAGATCAATGGCGACCTCGCTATAGGCGTCAAAGCCGATCTGGTCATATGGATTGCCGTGCCGATCCAGCCATTGCAGCGCATCTTCGCGCGTATCGCGCCAGTCGAGGCCGACAATGTGAATGTCTTCGGTGGCTTTCAGCTCCATCAGGAAAGGGTGCTCGACGAGACAGGCAACGCACCAGGAGCCGAAGACATTGAGCAGCGTGATCTCGCCTTTCAGCTCTTCGGATCTGAGGGGGGGCTGGTCTTCATACACGCTTTCGAGTTCGAAGGCAGGCAATGGCTTGTCGATGAACTGAGACGGCAGGTCATGTGGTTTCAGCGTCAGACCGATGGCAAAGATTGCAACCAGTCCGCCAAAGACGATCAGAGGGAGAAGCGCTTTCCAGGAGATGGACTTCATGGCGTTTATCCTTTCGCTCCCTTCTGCGACCTGGGCTTGCCGGGAAGGCGGAAACGGCGGTCTGTCATGGAGATAAATCCGCCCAGCGCCATGATCACGGCACCTGCCCAGATCCAGCTGACAAATGGATGGACATAATAGCGGATCAGCCAGCCATCATCATTGCCATCGCCGAGCGCGCCGTAAAGCGTGCGGAACACGCCCACACTCAGCGCGGCTTCTGTCGTCATCTGCTCTTCGACCGGATAATAGCGCCGTTCTGCGCGCAATTGCGTGAAGTTGCGCCCATTCTTGCCAATGTCGAGCACGGCTGTCTGGACAGCAAAGTTTGCGCGTTGGGCCTGCTCAAGGTCTGCGAGGGTGAGGGTATAGCCTGCGATCTCGGCGGACTGGCCGATATCGATGCGCGCCTGACCTTCCTTGGCCCAGACGCTCATGCCGGTAATGCCAACCACGGTCACGGCAAGGCCGATATGACCGAGGAAGAAGCCCCAGCTTGAGGCGGGCAGCTTGCCTGCGAGTTTCAGGCTGTCACCGAGCGGACGTTTGCCGAGGAAGAGCTTGTCACCCATTGAGAGACAGGCGCCTGCGGCCAAAGCTGCGGCCAGCGCCATGCCGCCAATGCCCCAGATGGCTTTGCCAAGCACCAGCGTGGCAATCACGGCAATCACAATGGCACCGAGAATATAAAGCAGCGGTCTGACCAGGCGCGCGGGCTTGTCTGTGCGCCATTTGAGGAGCGGGCCAACGGCCATGAAAACAATCAGGCCCGCCATGATGGGTGCAAAGGTCAGATTGAAGTAGGGCGGACCAACTGTCAGCTTTTCACTGGTCAGCGCGTCAATGAGCAGGGGATAGAAGGTGCCGATAAAGACGGTCGCTGTCGCGATGCAGAGAAGGAGATTGTTCATCACCAGTCCGCCTTCGCGTGAGAGCGCGTCAAAGCTGGTGGTGGAGGCAATCTTGCCGGCGCGAACGGCGTAGAGGATCAGCGCGCCGCCGGTGGCAATGCCCAGAAGGCCCAGAATAAAGACGCCCCGTTCCGGGTCGACGGCGAAGGCGTGGACGCTGGTCAGCACGCCGGAGCGGACAATGAAGGTACCGATCAGGCTGAGCGAGAATGTGGTGATGGCGAGCAACAGCGTCCAGTTCATGAAGGTGTTGCGCTTCTCGACGACCAGCGTCGAGTGCAGAAGGGCTGTCCCTGCAAGCCATGGCATGAGTGAGACATTCTCGACCGGGTCCCAGAACCACCAGCCGCCCCAGCCAAGCTCGTAATAGGCCCAGACAGAACCGAGCGCGATGCCGAGTGTCAGGAAAGACCATGCGGCCAGCACCCAGGGGCGGACAAAGCGTGCCCAGAGGGCGTCCACCCGGCCTTCAATCAGGGCCGCAATGGCGAATGAGAACGCAACGGAAAAGCCGACATAGCCGAGATAAAGAAAGGGCGGGTGAAAGGCGAGTCCAGGGTCCTGAAGAAGCGGGTTCAGGCCAGAGCCGTCTTCCGGGATTGGCGATAAGCGCTCAAACGGGTTCGAGGTGAAGATGAGAAAGGCCAGAAAACCTGCGCCCACCAGCCCCTGAATACCAAGCGCGCGGGCGCGCAGCGGTGATGGCAGGCTGCTGCCGAACAGGGAAATCGCGCCGCCAAACAGGCCAAGGATCAGCACCCAGAGCAGCATGGACCCTTCATGGTTTCCCCATGTGCCGGACAGTTTGTACAGCCAGGGCTTGGCGGTGTGGGAATGCTTGGCAACCAGATTGACGGAGAAGTCTGAGGCCAGAAACACCACGCACAGCATCACAAAGGCAGCGATCAGAAAGACAGCCTGCGCCAGGGCGGCACGATCGCCGAAAGCCATGAGGCGGCCATCCAGGCGGTGTGCGCCAAGCAGCGGCAAGACGCCCTGTGCCAGTGCAATCATCAGCGCAAGGATAAGCGAGATTTGTCCGATTTCAGCTGACATGAAGGCCCTGTGATTGTGTACGCAATTCTTATCTGATCCTTCTTGAGCACAGAGACGAGGCAAGGTGAAGCCTTGCAGGCTGCGGCAGGTTTGCGCGTTTACGCCGGATCACGCGGGTGTGATCGCAAACAGGTCTGACAATCTGCGACCTGTGGGTGTGGAACTATAAATTCTGACAGTTGACGCAACGACCCCTGTTCTGTGCAGAACATCGTCATGATATAATTATAACGCGTTCGAGGAATCGTGACATGCAACAGCCTAAATCCTATCTCGGTTGGAAAATAGATTATTCAAAGCCTGTCGGCGAGCCAGCCTTCAGTCACCCGCTGTCCGTCTCCTGGCAGGTGCACAAAAACCCGATTGCGCTCGGGATTGGTGGTGTTGCGGCTGTCCTTCTGGAATTTGCCGATGCGCGTATCCGGTCCGGTGTCTGGGATCACTCAACGTTCAAGACCGATCCGATTGGCCGTTCGCAACGCACAGGCGTTGCCGCCATGGTCGGCGTGTATGGTCCGCAAAGCGCGGCGCGCCGGATCATTCAGGGCGTTACCAACATGCACGCCAAGGTAAATGGCAAGACGCCGTCCGGCGAAGACTATCGCGCACTCGATGTGGAATTGCTCGACTGGGTCAGCGCGACGGCCGGTTATGGCTTTCTGACCGCTTATCACCGCTTTGTGCGCCCGCTCTCAAAAGAAGAGCAGAATTCTTTCTATGTGGGCGGTGACAGTGTTGCGCGTCTTTATGGTGTCGAAAACCCGATCCATTCGCTGGAAGATTTTGAAGCGATGATGGAGAAGCTGGTGCCGCGTTTCGAGCCGCACCCGATCAACACTGAATTCCTCGACATCATGAAGTCGGATCGCGCTGCGCCGAACATTCCAAAAATGGCGAAAAGCGCTGTTGTGAACGCTGCAGTTTCTATCCTGCCACCGAAGGTTCGCGAAGCGCTGGATCTCGGAAAAGAATACGATCTGACCTGGAAAGGTGAGATGTTCATCAAGACGCTTGGCTGGATGGCAGAGCGTAAAGTTGATCTGAACAGTCCCGCAGCGCAGGCCAGTGAGCGGCTTGGTCTACCGCGCGATTTCGTCTGGAAGAGCGCAGAAGAACGTGAAAGACTGGTCGCGGGAAGCACATTCAATGAGGAACTGAAGCAACCAGCAGCAGTCTAGAAAACCAAAAAGGCAAACAAATGGACTTGAGATTTACGCCCGAGGAAGAGGCGTTCAGGGAGGAAGTCCGGACGTTTCTGAGTGAGAAGCTGACGGATGATCTGCGCAGATATGCGCGTCGCATGACAAGCGTCTATGCGGAAAAATCGGTGGCTCTGGAATGGCAGGCCATCCTTGTGGAGCAGGGATGGGCTGTGCCTGGCTGGCCGGTTGAGTATGGCGGGTGCGACTGGTCCATTGCCCAGCACTATATCTATGACGTGGAAATGGCGCGCGCCGATGCGCCGCCACTTTCCCCGATGGGCGTTGCCATGTGCGGGCCAGCCCTGATCGGGCACGGCTCAAAGGCGCAGAAGGATTATTATCTGCCGCGCATTCTGTCGGGTGAGGATTTCTGGTGCCAGGGCTATTCTGAACCGCATGCCGGTTCCGACCTTGCCGCCCTGACCATGTCTGCCATCGACGATGGCCACGACTTCATCTGCAGCGGTTCGAAAATCTGGACCACGCATGCCCATGAAGCGAACATGATGTTCTGCCTTGTGCGGACAGACAATTCCGGACGTAAACAGCAAGGCATTACCTTCGTTCTGATCGATATGAATGCGCCAGGCGTGAAGGTCGATCCGATTGTCATGCTGTCTGGCGAGCATATTCAGAACGCTGTTTTCTTTGACAATGTGCGTGTGCCGAAAACCAATGTGGTCGGAGAGATCAACAAGGGCTGGACGGTGGCGAAATACCTGCTCGAGTTTGAACGCGGCGGGTCATCCTATGGGCCGAAACTGCTCGCACGGGCGGCAAAGCTGCGCTCGCTTGCAAACGAGCTGGGTGCCATGAACCCCGGACTGTCGCGCGCGCTGTCTGACGCGGAGATTTCTGCCCGCGCACTGGAGACCCAGGAGCTGCGTCTGATGTCGGAACTGTCCGGCGGCGGCACGCCGGGCCTGACGGCCAGCATGCTGAAAATTCGCGGTACGGAGCTCTCTCAGCGCCTGACCGAGCTTGGTGTTGATATTGCGGGCCATTATGCAGCGCCCTTCCAGCCACAGGGAACAAGCCCGGGCGGACCGATCCTCAATCAGCCGCCAACGAATGACGGCGTGGTGGGTCCGGACAGTCTCGTCACCATGTCGCCGAAATATTTCAACGACCGGGCGGGCTCTATCTATGCGGGCTCGAACGAAATTCAGAAAAACATTCTCGCCAAGGCCCAGATCGGCCTCTGAGCGAGACATAAAATAGAGGGAGGGAAGCCATGCTGGTGATCTATGAACACCCGTTGTCGCCCTATGCGCAAAAACTGAAAATCTCTCTGCGGGAAAAGGGCGTCGAATTCGAAGCCCGCCTGCCGGACGGAATTGGCACGGGCACGACACAGAGCGATTTCGCCAGCGTCAGTCCGCGCGGCGAAGTGCCGGCCTTTGTTCATGAGGGGCGTGCGATTTTCGATTCCACCATCATTCTGGAATATATTGAAGATGTCTGGCCGACACCGCCCATGCTGCCCGCCGATCCATATGAGCGCGCGCGTGTGCGCATGATCGAAGATGTCATGGATACACATGTCGAAGCGATCGCCTGGGGACTTGGTGAGCTCAACTTCTTCGGACGTGCCAGCGGTGCGCTGAAGGAGGAAATCGAGAAGAATGCGGCCAGTCAGGTTGCCGATTTCCATAGCTGGCTGGAAAGCGAGCTTGGCAATCGCGACTGGTTCAACGGTCATGATTTTGGCTGGGGCGATCTGTCCGTCATTCCTTATCTGAATGGCCTGGCCGGGTTCGGTCTGACGCCGAAAGAGGGCTCAAGACTGAGTGACTGGATGACGCGTGCAAATGCGCGGGAAAGTGTCAAACAGACCCAGGCAGAATCGGCGGCCTCCATTACCGGCATGAGCGATGTCGGCGCTGCCATCGAGGCAGGTCTCTTCAAGCGCCAATACCGTGATCACCGGCTCGAATGGATGATCAAATCGGGTGGTCTCGAAGTTGTGACCAAGGGGCTGGAGAAGCAAACCATCCGGTTTACCGAGCCTTTTCGAGGCTAAGCTTCATTTTTTGCCTATCGACACCAACAGCTGACGTAGCGTGACCGGCAGACAGGGCCGGTCACCGCGATTATAGCTGTGTTTATAGGGAAATTCATGGGAGGAATTCAGGTGTCTTCAGCTGACGGACGACTGACCAGAGAAGATATGGACGCCATGCCAACGCTGGCGGACATTCCACGCTTTCATGCCAAGCGTCGCCCGGATGCGATCGCTTTCAGCTTTGAGGGGCGTGATACCAGTTTTGCCGATTTTGATCGCCATACCAATCAGGTTGCGAACGCCCTGATTGCTGAGGGTGTGAAGAAGGGGCAGCGTCTCGCCTATATCGGCAAGAACTCTGACCATTATTTCGAGCTGTTTCTCGGCGCGACCAAGATGGGGGCGATCATCGTTCCGATCGGCTGGCGTCTCGCACCGGCGGAAATGGCCTTCATCATGTCTGACAGTCAGGCACCGCTTGTCTTCGTCGGCCCGGAAGTTGAAGGCGCTGTGAACAAGGCGCTCGGCCCGATGGACAAGCCGCCGAAAGCCATCCGCATGGAAGGCGAGGGCGAGGACATATTCATTGCCTGGCGCGGAAAACAGCCAACCTCTGACCCTCAGGTCGAGATCAGCGAAAATGACATTGCCGTTCAGCTCTATACGTCTGGCACGACGGGCAACCCGAAAGGGGCGATGCTGACCCATCACAACATGCTGGGTGGCCGCGCCGACGCGGTTGAATCCGGTATGGAATGGAATGAATGGGGCCCGGATGATGTGAGCCTTGTTGCGATGCCGGTTGGCCATATTGGCGGTACGGGCTGGGGCGTTGTCGGGCTCTATAACGGCGCCAAGGGCGTTGTGGCGCGTGAATTCGATCCACACACCGTGCTCGACTTCATCGAAAAAGACCGCATCTCGAAAATGTTCATGGTGCCGGCTGCTCTGCAGATTGTGGTCAATCAGCCGAATGCGCGCGACGTCGATTATTCCCGCCTGAAATACATTCTGTACGGGGCATCTCCGATCCCGCTCGATCTGCTGCGCGAATGTATGGAAGTGTTCCAGTGCGGCTTCTGTCAGCAATACGGCATGACGGAAACCTGTGGCACGATCGTCTATCTGCCGCCGGAAGATCATGATCCGAATGGCAACCAACGCATGCGTTCTGCTGGCCTGCCTATGCCGGGCGTCGAGATCAAGATCATCGACGAAGACGGACAGGAAGTGCCACGCAACACCGTTGGCGAAATCGCCATCAAATCCAAAGCGAACATGGCTGGATACTGGGGGCTGGAAGAAGCCACGGCCAAGACCATGGGCGCAGATGGATGGCTTCGGTCCGGCGACGCCGGCTACATGGACGAAGATGGCTATGTCTACATCCATGACCGGGTGAAGGACATGATCATCTCCGGCGGTGAGAACATCTATCCGGCGGAAGTCGAAAACGCGGTTTACGGCCATCCGGATGTCGCTGAAGTTGCCATTATCGGTGTGCCAGACGACAAATGGGGTGAAACGGTGAAGGCTGTTGTTGCGCCGAAACCGGGCACAAATCCGAGCGAAGCCGACATTATAGCGTTCGCGCGTGAGCGCATTGCCGGTTTCAAGGCGCCGAAAAGTGTTGATTTCATTGAAGCCTTGCCGCGCAATGCCTCTGGCAAGATTCTCAAGCGCCAACTGCGTGAGCCTTACTGGGCCGGTCGCGAGCGTGAAGTGAGCTAAAGAAAAGAACGAGTGTTAGGGAAAACGGAACATGGGTATCAAAACCAGATTTACGGAAACCTTCGGGATTGAACATCCAATCGCGCAAGGTGGTATGCAGTGGGTTGGCAAGGCGGAGCTTGTTGCACCGGTTGCGAATGCAGGTGCGCTTGGCTTTCTGACGGCGCTGACGCAGCCGACACCGGAAGATCTCGCCAAAGAGATCGCACGCACGAAGGAAATGACGGACAAGCCATTTGGCGTGAACCTCACCATTCTGCCAGCGATCACCCCGCCACCTTATGCAGAATATCGTCAGGCCATCATCGAAGGCGGCATCAAGATCGTCGAAACGGCTGGTTATAAGCCGCAGGAACATATCGACCATTTCAAAGAGCATGGCATCAAGATCATCCACAAATGTACGGCTGTGCGTCACGCTCTGTCGGCGGAACGCATGGGCGCGGATGCGATCTCGATTGACGGCTTTGAGTGCGCAGGTCACCCGGGCGAGGATGATATTCCTGGTCTGGTTCTGATCCCGGCTGCGGCCAACAAGGTCAAGGTTCCGATGCTCGCCTCCGGTGGTATCGGCGATGCGCGCGGCTTGGTCGCGGCGCTCGCGCTCGGTGCAGACGGCGTGAATATGGGCACACGTTTCTGTGTGACCAAGGAAGCGCCAATCCATGAGTCCTTCAAACGCCAGATGGTCGAGAATGACGAACGGGCGACCAACCTGATTTTCCGCACGCTGCACAACACGGCGCGCGTCATGAAGAATGCTGTTTCCGACGAGGTTGTTGCCATTGAACGCAAGGGCGGCGCCAAGTTTGAGGACGTTCAGCACCTCGTCGCAGGCAAGCGTGGCCAGCAGGCGATGGCGGACGGCGATACCGATGGCGGTATCTGGTCGGCCGGTACGGTTCAGGGCATCATTGATGACATTCCAACCGTGCACGAACTGATCGATCGCATGGTCTCTGAAGCGGAAGCCATTATCAAATCGCGCCTGGAAGGCATGGTCTCTTAACCCCTGAGATCACTGCTCTGACAGACAGATAGAGCCGCCTGAGCGATCAGGCGGCTTTTTTACGTCCGGTTTTCTGGTGCGCAGCTGTCGGCAGGCATAAAAAACCCCGGTCTCTTGTGGAGACCGGGGGAGTTTCTACCTTTCAGGAGGTCAGTTGAGTGTAGGGAGGAAACCCCTCCTGAGAAGACATTGTGTGTTCAGTCCCCCTCCGACGGGGCGGTCTGCTTAGTATGTGTAGCTCAGTGACAGACCGAAGGTGCGAGGCTTACCGGCAAAGCGGATCACCGTGTTCGCGTTCGAGATCACCTGCTGCCAGTAATACTCGTCGGTCAGGTTCTTGCCCCACAGGCTGACTTTCCATTTGTCATCCAGCGTGTAGAGGCCGATTGAGCCGTTCAGCGTGCCGTATGCGTCGATGTCATACAGCTCATCATCCGGGCTGCTTGCTGTTGAGTCACTCTGCCAGCGGCCGCTGAGAGATGCTTCGAGACCCCAGTTCGGAGACACTTCGCGGTCATAGATCAGAGACAGGCTGAGTGTTTCTTCCGGGCTGTAGAGGAATGGGTCGCCCTCACGATTGATCGGCGTACCGAACGTATCGAAGGTTTCGAAGCTGCCATACTCTGTGTGCAGGAAGGTTGCACCTGCGATCGCTGTCAGGCTGTCAAAGACGAGCCAGGTCAGTTCGCCGTCAAAGCCGTAAGCCTTGCCGCTTGGTGCGTTCTGCAGCTGTGACAGAGCGCGGTAGATCGGGTCCGGGAAGTAGGTCGAAACCTGCTTGTCTTCATAATCATAGTAGAAGACAGACGCGTTCGCCTGCATGCGGCCGTTCAGCAGACCGGCTTTCACACCCAGTTCGTAAGCCAGCAGGCTTTCCTGAGTTGCCGGGAAGTTCTGCTCGGCTTTTGATGCGGCGTTCACAGGAACCGATGCACCCTTATAGCCCTGTGATACCGAAGCGAAGAGCAGCAGATCGTCGAAACGCTCTGGTGTGTAATTCGCAACGACGCGCCAGGAAACATTGTCCTCGGTCAGATCGGAGACGACCGGGCCGAAGGCATTGTTGGTTTCGCTATAAGTGTTACAGCCATTTTCTTCGAGCGCAGCCGGTGGCACAGCGAGACCGTAAAGACCGGTGAAGAAGACGCGGTTGAAGACGTTCACGTTTGGCTGCATGGAGCCGTTAATGTCGCCGGAGCAACCAACATAGTCCTGGCTGTCTTCCGTGTAGCGAACACCGGTTGTCAGCGTCAGTTCTGGAGAGATATCCCAGTCTGCGTTTGCAAAGATACTCCAGGTCGTCGTCTCGAACTCACCAATGTCATAGTAAGTCTGGAACGAGTTCAGAAGCTCAGCCGCCGTGTATGGCGCGCCGGTTTCCGGGTCGATATTCATCGCAGCAACCAGACCTGCAATCTCTGGCGGGAAGCCGAGCTGGGTCGGGTCAACCGTCAGAAGATAAGCGGCCGTGCTGACAAAGTTCGAGTTGGCATTGTCACGCAAATTGGTCTGGTTGGAGTCCGTGATCTCATCCTTGCCGTAATAGGCGCCGACGAGCCAGCTTGCGATGCCGGTCTCACCTTCGAGACGAATTTCCTGGCTGAGGGATTCGATTTCACCATCAATATCCTGGGTCAGGATCTGGAATGGCGCACCTGACCAGTCGAGCATGGATTCACGTTCCAGCTTGTTATAGCCGGTCAGCGAAACAACGCGCATGCCATTGTCGAACTCATAGTTGAGGCCGAGTTTTACAGCATCGAAACGGGAATCTTCTTCCAGTGGACCTTCGAGGCCTGGAACACCGCCAACGGTGGCTTCGCGTCGAGCACGAGGCGCCCAGTCAGCATCTTCGCCAGAGGTTGGCTGGTTGTTCTGGATGAAGTCCAGTAGACCTGGCTCCAGGAAGCCGGACGCTGTAGATGGCCCGTTTGTGCCAGGAACAATGAAGAATGGGTTTGTGTTTGGTGTCAGACCGATGGCTTGTCCGCCGAGCGTGTCTGACTTGTTCAGCCAGCCATTATAAGAGAAATCGACGTCGAACATTGGCGTTGGCTGCCATGCGAGCGCGAGACGATAGCCGGTCTTGTCGACCTTACCGCGTGTCTCGTCATGCGACATGGATTTCTGCCAGCCTTCGGCGCTTGTTTCCTGACGGAACGCAAAGCGCGCCTGGAAGGTGTCGCTGATTGGCAGGTTCATCATGCCTTCATAGTTGAAGGTCTGGTAGTTGCCGAGGTCGGCCTTCAGGCTTGCTTCAAACTCTTCAGATGGCTTGTTCGTGACGACGTTGAACAGACCAGCCGTTGTGTTGCGACCGAACAGAGTCCCCTGAGGTCCTTTCAGAACCTCAATCCGTTCAATGTCGAACACCGGGCCGGAGTTCATGATCGGGTATGGATAAGCAACTTCGTCGACATATGTACCGACCGTAGAGGTCGCTGACATGTTGATCGTGTTGAAGCCGATACCGCGCAGCGTGTAAGTCGGAACGCCCTGATAGCTCTGAGACACGGTGAAACTTGGTACCAGAGATTGCAGATCGTCGACGCTGTTGACGCGCAGCGTGTCCATTTGTTCTGCACCAAAGGCCTGGATGGCCATCGGAACGTCGTTCGCAGATTCTTCGCGACGTTGCGCCGTCACAGTGACGGTGGTCAGTTTCATGGATTGATCGGCTTCAGGCTCAGCAGCTGCCGGGGCTGCTTCTGCTTCGGTGGCTTCCTGCGCAAGCGCCGGGGAAACCGAAGCGAATGTCATGACGGACGCACTCGCCAGCAGGAGCTGGCGAAGGTAATTCGATGGCATAATTTTCTCCTCCCAAAAGCCATTATTTATTTGGTGGCTTTTTGATACTCTATCCTTGCGGGAACTTATTTTCTACGCAAGCTATCAAGATCAACAGGTGTAACCCCTGCTTGTTTTCTTGATTATTTCAGGCCCAATACAGCTTTTGCTATAATGTTTCGCTGGACCTCATTCGAACCGCCATAAATCGAAGCGGCGCGATTGTTCAGATAACGCGGCATGATGGTGACCATGTTTTCCGGTCCCACAGGCGTTTCATTGCTCGATGGATCAAGTGCCTGGATCTGAGCGACACCCGTGTATGTGCCGGAGATCGCGACGGCGAGCTCATCCACCATCTGCATGGTTTCGGTCCGCTGCATTTTGAGCATGGAGGCTGCTGGCCCCGGATTGTTGCCGCTTGAAACAGCAGCAAGCACGCGTTGCTCTGTCATCTTGATCGCTTCAACGCGAATTTCGGCTTCAGCCAGGCGGCGTTTCAGGGCCGCATCATCGGGTGCCTGATCCTTCAGGATCTTGCGGGCGCGTTTGACGGAGACTTCCAGACCCGCCGAAGAGCCACCGCTGCGTTCAAACTCGAGCAGGTATTTGGCGACGGACCAGCCATCATTCTCTTCGCCCAGACGGCCTGATTTCGGGACGCGGACATTGTCGAAGAAGACCTGATTGACTTCATGCTCGCCTGCCAGCGTGATGATCGGATCGACCTTGATGCCCGGCGTGTCCATTTCCAGCAGAAGGAAGGTGATGCCTTGCTGGGGTTTGCCGTCAGCCTTGGTGCGGACCAGGCAGAACATGCGGTTGGCGTGATGGGCGTGTGTCGTCCAGATCTTCGTGCCGTTCAGGATATAGTCGTCGCCATCTGATTCCGCCTTGAGCGACAGGCTGGCGAGATCGGAACCGGAGCCCGGCTCGGAATAGCCCTGGCACCAATAGTCTTCACCAGCGAGGATGCGCGGCAGATAGAAATTCTTCTGCTCTTCGGTACCGTATCCAATGATGCATGGGCCAACCATGTTGAGGCCCATCGGCGCGAGCGATGGGGCGCCAGCCAGTGCATACTCGGTTTCATAGATATAACGCTGAACCTCGGTCCAGCCTGTGCCGCCATATTTCTTCGGCCAGCCCGGTGCGACCCAGCCTTTCTTGTGCAGGATTTTCTGCCATTCGAGGCTGTATTCCGGTTCCATGAAGACGCTGGTCGCCAGTTTTCCGGCGCGCGCGAGCTTGTCTGTCAGGTTCTCGGCAAAGAATGTTCGCACTTCTTCACGGAATTCGAGATCTTCAGGCGTCAGGTCGAGATTCATGGCGTTTTCAATTCTTATTCCCTGTTATACAGCTCTCAAATTGAAACGCGCTTCAATTTGAGGCAACCTCATAATACCGATAGGGAGACGTGATTATGACGGGCGAACCAGACAGCGCCGCGCGCAGTGAGGACGAATCCCGCTTGCAGGCGATGGCGGATAAAATCGCAGACATCGGTGCGGAAATGGGGCTCCCTTTCATTGCGGTGAGCGCCGACATTTCCGACCCTGATCCCATGCTGGACGCGAATGGAGTGCCTTTCGCCGAATCCCGTTTTCGCTGGATTGATCCGGATCTGGTGTACTGGAAGGATCGTTCCTTCGCGCTGCGATCCGACGTTTTGCGCACGTGTCGGCTGGTCGCAGAGCCTTTCTATCTGATGGATGGACAGGCCTATAGCTGGCGTCACATCAACGCGCTTGAAGATGTTGATCTGACAAAGGCGAGCAAGCTGTATGGCATGCGCTCATCTGTTGTTTGTCCCTGCCACCTGCCTTTGGGAGTGATCGGTGCCATTGTCTGGGGCAGCGATACGCTGATTGAGGAGCTGCCGGCTTTCTTCAAGGCGCACGCCGAAGAGCTTCACATCCTCGCTTTGAAGTTCATCGCGACCTATCGCGATATGCGGCTTGAGCGGCGCACGCATCTGGACGAGGAACTGACCCGCCGGGAAATTCAGTGTCTGAAATGGGCCGCCGCAGGCAAAACGGACGCAGAGATTGCCGTGATTGTCGGTATTTCAGCGCCAACCGTTCGGTTTCACCTGACCAATGCCAGCCGGAAGCTCGGCGTTTCCGGGCGGACGCAGGCGATCCACCGGGCGACAAAGCTTGGATATGTTGGCGCTGTGACAGCCTGACCCGGACCGGGCGCGCAAACTGGTCGGACTTTTGCAAAGGGAGGGGACATACACCTTTCTCTTGATACGTCTGGTTTGCAAATGTCCAATACTGACACGCTTTACACCGACAGTACGCCTGCTGAGCGCAAACGTTCTGCCCTGTCCCGCTTCTGGAATGCGCTGATTGAGGGGATGACCCCGCCGCCGTCTCCGTCTCTGGATAAATCCACATCCCTGCGTATTCGCATTGCCCGCCCCATGTGTATTTTCTTCATGGTGCTGGTGCATGTGAACCCGGGCGTGGCCGAGGTTGATCTGGCGACCCATGGTGTGCGTCTGGCAGACTGGGTCCGGTATTTCTTTGCAGATGGCGTTGGCCGGACGAGCATTGGCCTTCTGGCGATTGTCTCCGGCTTCCTCGCCATTTCGACTGCGCGGGTGTTCCCGTTCGGCAAATTTGCCATGAAACGTGTGCGGAGCCTGCTCATCCCGATGGTCGTGTGGAGCGCGCTTCTGCTGATGGCCTATATTGCAGGCGATCAGGTGCAGCCCGGCTATCTGGAACATCAGGTCGGTGAGGCGTTTGCCTGGTCACACATTCCGAACTGGCTGTTCGGGATTACTGATCACCCGGCAAACTTCCCGCTTGGCTTTTTGCGTGACCTGTTCATCTGCGCGCTACTGACCCCGGTCATTGTGCTGGCCATGCGCAAATTTGCACTACCGGTTCTGGCGGTTCTGTTTGTTCTGATGGTCACACATGCACCATCGCCTTTCCTCGGAAACAACATTCCGCTCTTCTATTCGATGGGTATCTGGTTCGCGCTGAATGGTCAGACCATGGAGCGCTGGATTGATCGCCATGCTGGCAAGGTCATTCTGGCATTCGTCATTTATGCGCTGAGCCTCACCACGATGAGCTTTCAGGTTCAGCTGCACCCGAATGAGGGGCTGGAGCCGATCTTTACAGGCCTGATGGAAGTGGAACGCCTGTTCGGTGCGGCAGCTTTCTGGGCGATTGCGGGCATGATCCTGAAGACCAACTGGAAGAGCCTGATCACACGATTGGAGCCTTTCGCCTTCTTCGTGTTCTGCAGTCACATCTTCCTGACAACCATGCTGTGGATGCCGTTCAAATTCCTGGTGGGTGACTATTATCACCCGGCCTATCTGGTCTTCTTCTTCCTGTGCCCGGTGCTGACCTTTGGGCTGGCAATTGTCGGCGCGCTGATGCTGGGCAAGCTGATGCCGCCAGTATCTGCCGTTCTGAACGGTGGGCGTCCGCTGCCGAAGCACGCCATTGGCGATCTGTTCCGCGCGCCGGATGCGGCTGTGAAGCTGCCAAAAGAGCCGGTTGGTTCCAAATCGGTCTTCAACTGATCGAAACGAAAAGCGCTCCAGTCCGGAGCGCTTTTTTTATTCTGACAGATAGAGCAGGGTCACTTTTTCGGTGATCTGTTTGAACGCATCGCCAAGCTTTGAGCCATCCTGAACATCAAGATAGTCATCCGGGCTGCTGGCGCAGGTTTTCAGAACCTTCTCGGAGCGCTCATCGGCGAGATCCAGCCGGATGGTGATGATGCGAATGCCGGCTTCCTTTGCATTCGCGCAGGACGTCAGCGTTCGTTCATCCATCGCATCCAGAATGTCTTTCTGAGTGGAGCGGCTCGTCGTGCCTTCCAGGCGTTCATTCTCCAGATAGCCATAGGCCGAGAAGTCGGAACCGCCCGCCTTGTTGCGCTCGACGACCATATTGTTGCCGTCAGACAGCAGGACCACGACCTTTTCGACTTCGTCCGTGAACGCATCGCCTTCAGAGAACGGTTCTTCCGGCGACAAGGCGCGCCAGCCCCAAACCATACCCTGTGCCAGATTGGTCGAGCCGGACGCTGACAGCGCGTCGATTTCCTTGCGCAGATCAGAGAAGCGACTTGTCAGCGGCGTGATCGGGCGCATCTCGCAGTTATAGCTTGGTCCGGTCGATGAGAAGACGTCGCTGAAATAGGTATAGGTCGGCTTGGTCTCCACGGTCGTCCAGTTTGAGACCTTCAGCGGATCGCCAAATTCGCAGTCATTATTGCCATAGCCTTCATTATCGTCTTCGCTGCCTTCGCAGTCATCGCGATCATAGTCGCTTGCATAGACATACCCATCCATCAGCTTGAGCACGTTTTCAGGCAGTCCATATTTCATCGGGTTGCCGATATCCAGGAAGGCTGACCCAAGCGATGAGGCATCCGAGACATAGTTGTTCGGAAACTGCTCTCTCCATCGCGAATCCGTTTCGTCAGGATGAAACAGAGGGACGTAAAGCGTGTCAGGCTTGTTCTTTCGCGGGGTCGTATCGTCGACATCATAAGGTGCCGGGCGGGCCTGAACGCAGCCTTTCCATTCATATCCCAGATGGTCATAAAGGTCGAAACGGTTCAGCCCGTCGACCAGATTGTCGCCATGGACGGAAGACAGCGCCTTGGTGTCCATCCATTTCGCTTTTGCATTCTCTTTGCCGACATTCACATAAGTGGCGAAGGGGACAATGGCGACTTCGATCTGGCCTGCTGAATTCGGCAGGTCTTCCAGCTGGGTCATCATGTCGGTTGCCGCTTTCTGCATGATTTTCAGCTTGTTCAGATGGCTGCCTGTGGGCTTTTGCAACATGGAGCCGGTCGTATCGAGCACGAGCGCCATCTCGACCTTCTTGATGCCGAAGAGCACGCTGGCATGACGCGTAAAGCGTAACTTTTTGATGCCCATGATAGACAGGAATGTCGTGTCCATGCTGACCGTTACGTCTGCCGTCAGCTTGCGGTCGCCCTTGACGATGACGAATTGTTCGATGGTGACAGGGGCGCCATTCAGCTGGTTGGTGAACCATTTGCGCGCTTTGCCCTGTATGTCCTCTTCCTTCATACCGAAGGCTTCATGGGCCACAGCGAGAAGCGCTGCATCGATCGCATTTTGCGCTGCAACGGAATTGCCCCGCTGACGTGACATATCAATCGCGGCCCCCATGAGGACCATCAGGGGGATCAGGCAGATTGCAAAGATCATGGCGACATTGCCGTCGCGATTTGATTTTAGGGATCGAAACATTCTGCTTATCCGGACTACTGGTCAGGATAAGACATCAAAAGGCACAACTTCTTACTAAATCAGGCGGTAATATTTATCTACACGCGTTTACCAAACGGTGCGGAGTAAGATTTTGTTTCCTCCCGCTGCGGCTTGTCAGATGAATTGTTCGCAGAATTGCTAATCTTCGAAAAAATGTACCCGAGGCGTGCATATCAGGCCGTAGACCTTCATCTATGGTGCTGTATACACGCCCTGCGGGAAATTAAAGCCCTCAGACCTTCACCAGTGTGCGCCCCTTAATCTTTCCCTTAAGGATGTTTGCAGCGGTTTCAGGGACATCTTCCAGATTAACTTCTGTGATGGTGTGCTCAAGAATTTCCGGATTTAAATCCTTCGCCAGTCGATCCCATGCGGTTTTGCGTGCCGCATAGGGCGCGTTGACAGAGTCGATGCCCGCCAGTGTGACATTGCGCAGAATGAACGGCATGACCGTCGCCGGAAGATCGGGCCCCTGGGCCAGTCCGCAGGCGGCTACAGCGCCGCGATATTGTGTCTGTGCCAGCACGTTCACGAGTGTATGGCTGCCCACGGCATCGACGGCACCAGCCCAGCGTTCCTTGCCGAGCGGCCGACCTGGCTCTGACAGAGAGGTCCGGTCGATGATAGACGTTGCGCCGAGGCTTTTCAGATAGGCTTCTTCGTCCATGCGGCCCGTTGAGGCGATCACTTCAAAGCCCAGATTGGACAGCACGGCGATCGCGATGGAGCCGACACCGCCATTCGCGCCGGTTACCAGAACCGGGCCTTTCTCTGGCGTGACGCCATTATGTTCCAGCGCCAGAATGGAGAGCATGGCCGTATAGCCTGCTGTGCCGATTGCCATGGTCTGACGCGTGGTGAAAGTGTCCGGCACCTTGATCAGCCAGTCAGATTTGACCCGCGCCTTTTCGGCATAGCCGCCAAAATGCGTCTGGCTCAGAGCCCAGCCATTGATCAAGACCTTGTCGCCGGGTTTGTATCGGGCATCCTCGGAAGAGGTGACCGTGCCGGCAAGGTCGATGCCGCCAATCATCGGATAGGACTGGATGATGCCCGGCGCGCCGGAGAGCGCGAGCCCGTCCTTATAGTTCACCGTCGACCATTCGACATCAATCGTCACATCGCCCGGCATCAGATCGTCTTCGGCCATCTCGATGAGATTGGTTTCGATCTGTTTGTCGTCAGATTTGGTCGTGAAAAGCGCGCGAAATGACATGATCCCTCCCGAGGGTCCTGGTACCTGGCTGATGATGTTTAAAGCTAAATATGACCCGCTTTGATGCGGCTGCAAGGGGAGGGAGACGCTGACGTGGCGGTAATTTGGCTCAGTCGATCACATTGTCTTTAATTAGCCGGTCGAAATACGCGATGGTCGGTTCGAGACCCGCGCGCAGCGTTATGGTCGGCTCCCAGCCCATCTTTTCTTTCGCCAGTGTGATGTCCGGCTTGCGTTGTTTTGGATCATCGGGTGGCAGCGGCTTTTCGATGATTTCAGACGTCGATCCCGTCATTTCGATAATGACTTCAGCGAGCTCCCGAATGGTGAATTCGCCGGGATTGCCCATATTTACCGGGCCCAGAAAATCGTCCGGCGTATCCATGAGCTTCATGAAGCCGCTGACCAGGTCGTCGACATAACAGAATGACCGCGTCTGATTGCCTTTGCCAAAAACGGTGATGGGCTCGCCGCGCAGGGCCTGCATGACGAAATTGGAGACGACGCGCCCGTCATTCGGGTGCATGCGCGGACCATAGGTGTTGAAGATGCGCGCAATCTTGATGTTCACGCCATGCTGGCGATGATAATCCATGAACAGCGTTTCGGCGGCGCGTTTGCCTTCATCATAACAGGAGCGCAGCCCGATTGGGTTCACATTCCCCCAATAGCTTTCCGGCTGCGGGTGGAGGGTCGGGTCGCCATAGACTTCCGATGTCGAGGCCTGAAAGATTTTCGCTTTCAGGCGTTTGGCGAGGCCGAGCGCGTTAATGGCGCCATGCACGGATGTCTTCAGGGTCTGCACCGGGTCAAACTGATAATGAACCGGGCTGGCCGGGCAGGCGAGGTTATAGATCTCGTCCACTTCCACATAGATCGGGTGCGTGATGTCGTGGCGCAGCGCTTCAAAGCGCGGATTGGACAGGAGGTGCGTGATATTGGTGCGCCGGCCTGTATAGTAATTATCGACGGAAAGCACTTCATCGCCGCGCTCAAGCAGGCGCTCGCACAGATGAGAGCCGAGAAAGCCGGCGCCGCCCGTGACCATGATCCGTTTGCTGCTGAAAGACATACGCGCTTGAATTTCCTCTGAAGTGACGTCTCGCGACCGATCAGACGGTCATCACTCGATTAATACGGTGTTCGGCGCAAGATACAAACCTGTCATTCTTCAAGGGCATGTCCTTAGCAACAAAAAACGCGCGAGACGGATATCTCGCGCGCTTCTTCAATAAAGTCAGCTGATCGCTTATTTGCGCCAGACAGATGCCAGCGCCGGATCTTCCGGTTCGCCGTCATATTTGCGGGTTTCCGCGCGTGACACGACCATATGGTGCACTTCGTCCGGGCCGTCAGCCAGACGCAGCGTACGCTGGCTCGCATACATGCGGGAAAGCGGTGACCACTGGGAGACACCCGTTGCACCATGCATCTGGATTGCTTCGTCGATGATCTGGCAGACACGCTCTGGCACCATCGCCTTGACCATGGAAATCCAGACACGGGCTTCCTTGTTGCCGAGCACGTCCATCGCCTTGGCCGCCTTCAGAACCATCAGACGCATGGCTTCGATCTCGATGCGTGCGCGGGAGACCTTCTCCATATTGCCACCGAGCTTGAGGAGCGGCTGACCAAACGCATCGCGAGCCAGGCCGCGACGGATCATCAGGTCGAGCGCTTTCTCAGCCGAGCCAAGCGAACGCATGCAGTGGTGAATACGGCCCGGGCCAAGACGCAGCTGAGAAATCTCGAAGCCACGGCCTTCGCCGAGCAGCATGTTCTCTTTCGGGACGCGTACGTCTTCAAACAACAGGTGCATGTGACCGTGTGGCGCGTCATAGTCGCCAAAGACCTGCATGCCGTCGACAATGGTCACGCCCGGATGTGGCAGCGGTACCAGAATCTGAGATTGCTGTTTGTGAGACGGTGCGTCCGGGTTGGTCTGCACCATGCAGATCATGATTTTACAACGTGGATCGCCCGCGCCGGAAATATAGTATTTCTCGCCATTAATGACCCACTCATCGCCATCCAGAACAGCTGTCATGGAGACGTTGCGCGCATCCGAAGAGGCTTTGGCAGGCTCGGTCATGGCAAAGGCCGAGCGGATCTTGCCTTCCAGAAGCGGCTTCAGCCACTGTTCTTTCTGGGCAGGTGTGCCAACGCGTTCGAGCACTTCCATATTGCCCGTGTCAGGCGCCGAGCAGTTCATGCTTTCAGACGCCAGCGGGTTCTTGCCGAGTTCAGCAGCGATATAGGCGTAATCGAGGTTTTTCAGGCCTTCGCCGGTTTCAGCATCCGGCAGGAAGAAGTTCCAGAGACCTTGTTTCTTGGCTTCGTCTTTTGCTTTTTCCAGCGTTTCGAGCTGGCCCGGAGCATAGCTCCAGATGTCCGTTTTCTTTTCGCCGAGGCGGTAGAATTCCTCGCTCATCGGTTCAACGGTTTCGGCAATGAAGCGCTTTACATGCTCATAGAGCGGCTTGGCCGCGTCTGACATACGCAGGTCGTTCATTTCCGGTGAATGCGTATCAAGCTGTGGTGTCGTGGCTGTGTCGGCCATGGTGCTCTCCCTCCTGAGACTGTGTGTTCTTATCGTTCTGTCCACAGCGTAAAGGGTATTTGAGCCGTTGAAAATGGGGGGCGTAAGGTAATCACCGATAATTGTATGTAACTATTGCAAAGCTTATGGGCTTTGCCGTTGCGAGAGGCCTGAACGCCGTCGGCGCGTTAGCCGCATTGCAGGACTTTTGACGTCTGCAGCGATTTGCAAAGGTCCGGATTGCCATTGCAGCAATCTGCGACAATGCCTTCGACCATGCCGCTGACGCTTTCAATGTCAGCCGAATAGTAAAGTGTGCGCCCATCGCGCCGGGCAGAGACCAGCCCTGTGCGGGACAGAATGCCGAGATGCGTGGATAGTGTGTTCGGCAGAATATCGAGCTCGGATGCAAGCTGGCCAGCAGGAATACCGTCCGGACCGGCCTTCATCAGGCGCCGAAACACGCGAAACCGGCTCTCCTGACCGAGCGCGGCCAATTGATCGATAATGTGCTTGGGTGTGTCGGGCATGGGCTCGGCCTGATTGTCTTGTTATCTTGTGCACCTGCCGATTACAGGGATGGCAAACTTGTTCGTAATCGCGCCAGCCGTCAATCTGGCAATCTTTACAGGCTGTGGTCGTGCGCTGTGTCCTCGGCAGGAAAGCGTGCGCGTGTCCTGTTGGCGAAGGCGACCAGAGACAGCATGACAGGCACTTCCACCAGCACGCCGACCACAGTGACGAGTGCAGCGCCGGAATTCAGACCATAAAGACCAATGGCGACTGCAACGGCGAGTTCGAAGAAGTTGGACGTTCCGATCAGCGCGCAGGGGGCTGCAATCCGGTGCGGCACTTTCCAGGCAAAGGCGGCCGCATAGGCAATCGCAAAAATACCATAGGACTGTATCAGGATCGGCACCGCGATCAGGGCGATCAGTATCGGATTGTCCAGAATGACCTGGCCCTGAAATCCGAACAACAGAATGACCGTCCCAAGCAGGCCGAGCACGGAATAGGGCTTAACAGCCGCGGTAAAGGCATCGACCCTGGCTTGCGACCCACCCCGCAACAGCGCGATCCGCGTCAGCGTGCCAGCAACGAGCGGCACCACAACATAAAGCACGACAGAAAGCGTCAGCGTTGCCCACGGAATTTCAATGTCCGTCACGCCGAGCAGCAGAGCCACAATTGGCGCAAACGCGAAAACCATGATCACATCATTCATGGAGACCTGAACCAGCGTGTAGTTCGGATCGCCTTTGGTAAGCTGTGACCAGACAAACACCATGGCTGTGCACGGGGCTGCGCCGAGCAGGATGAGGCCTGCGATATACTGGCTCGCATCCTCGGTCGGGATGAAGCCGGCAAACACATAGCGGAAGAACAGAACGCCAAGCGCCGCCATGGTGAAGGGTTTGATCAGCCAGTTGACCACAAGTGTGATGATCAGGCCCTTCGGACGGGTGTGGATCTGCTTCAGGCTGGCAAAATCGATCGACACCATCATCGGGTAGACCATGGCCCAGATCAGCACCGCCACCAGCAGATTGACGCTGGCGTATTCCAGCGAGGCCAGCGCGGCAAAGACATCAGGAAACAGGGTGCCCAGGGTGATCCCGACCGCGATACAGATCGCGACCCAGACAGACAGAAAGCGTTCGAAAAAGCCCATCAGAGCGCTCCGCGAAGATCAAGAGATGGCGTGTGTCGCGATCTCCTAACGCATTTCATCCGCTTTGAAAATGACAGTTCTGGAATTATCGAAACAAAATAGAGGGGCTCGTCTCACGGACGGGAGAAGCGTCTAGCTGGACGTCGAAGACGAAACGAGAAACCGCAGGGCGGAAGGGTAAAATGCCAGCATCCAGGCGACCAAACATGCAGAAAGCGTAAAGACCAATGGAAGCAGGAGAAACGCAAAGCCGCCGCCATCGCGAAGCACGCACAGCCCAAACGAGACCGCCAGAAGTGTCCATCCAAGCGGCCTGAAATAAGCGGGCGGCGTCGGCGCACCATTTCCATCGACGACCTTGCGGAGATTTCGCGGCTGGCTCAGCGAGAGCCAGACAGAACCCAGAAGGCCGGACACGAAAATCAGGATCAACAAAAGCGCAGCGATCATTCAGTTTTGCTCCGCAGGTCTGTCAGGCAGGGCGCTCGCCGCACCGCTGGCGTCAGGGCCTGCCGATGTCGCAAATGCCTTGCTCAGACGAAGCGCAAAATATCCGGCCAGGATAGAGGTCAGGATCAGCATGAGGTCCACTCCGGCAACAGCCCACAACCCACTTGTCATCGAGGTGATCAGATGATCGCCTGTGGTCAGCCAGTTCAGTCCGACGGCCATGAGCGCCAGAACGCCAATCGCGAAACTCTGTTCATGCCAGGCTGCCTTGCCACGAAGACAGGCATGAAGCGTGCTGACAATCCAGACCGCGAAGAATGCCCAGATCTCCAGATCGTGGCGGTGTACATCCAGTGAAATGCTTTTCGGGATCAGACGGTTCGATATCATGAAGGCCGCACTGGCCAGTATGACGCCGCAGATCGCACTCACGCTGAGCGCGCGGATAAAGCGAATGGAAAACGGGTCTGACATGCCTTTTCTGATGCGCGAATGCATCCAGAAAATCAGACCAGAGCCGATCATTGCGCAGCCGGTCAGGCCGCCGAAAAAGTATAGCCAGCGCAGAGGCCAGTGATCGAACTGAATCCAGTGCAGGCCTTCCAGCCAGTTCATGGCGTGATGGATCGTTTTGGGGGAGAAACGGTTCAGGACCTCGCCCGTCTGCGGATCGAAGCTGATCTGGTCAGGGCCTATCGCGACCCGGCGGCTTGGAAAATACCGTTCGGCAAAGACATAGGTGTTGGCATCGCCGTAATTGAAAATGCCCATCCATTCGGGCTCGCTTGTTGCAGAGCCTTCCTCTGCGCGCCAGATTTCCTCAGCGCGATTGTAAAAGCGATCCAGACTGGTGACCGGCGCGCCGGGGCGGTCTGCAAGGTCGATATGGTGCTGGGCATATCCCTCAATCTGCGCATTATAAGCCCGCAAATTGCCTTCATAAGGCACGCTGATCGGCCAGGGAAAATACACCGTTGCAAAGATCACAAGACCACTGAGCGGCAGCAGGAAATGGAGCGGCAGGCCTACCATTGCCGTCAGATTATGGAAATCCAGAGATGCCCGCCGCGTTCTGGTCTTTGGACGGAAAGTGAAGAATTCCTGGAATATCTTTCGATGGATGAAAAGCCCGGAGATGATGAGGATCAGCATGCCCATGGCGGCAATACCAACGACCAGATATCCAAGAATGCCGGGCATATGAAGCATGTAGTGGAAGTGAAAAAAGAACTCACTTCCGGCATGACTGTCTGTCAGATCAAGCGTGGCACCGGTTTGCGGATCAAGGAAATCCTCGCGCGTATGGCCGCTCTGATCTTCGTAATAGAGGCGGATCGCGGGAATGCGGTCACGCGGCGGTGCGACCCAGAATTCAGATCCGACCGCCGGGTTGATGTCGTCCAGTCTTGGCAGGACGGCCTCGTCAATGGACACAGTCTCTGAAGCTGGAAAGCGAAGTTCCGGGATCATCCACTGGTCAATCTCCCGGTCGAAAACCGTCAGCGTGCCGGTCCAGAACACTGCGAAGAGCACAGCCGACAGCCCCAGCCCCAGCCAAGTGTGCAGCCATCCCATGGAGTCGCGAAAGGATTTGGTGATGCGTGTGCTCATGACCTTATCCAGACACCAGTTTCGGGGCGAGGATCACCATGGCGATTGCCGCTGCCAGCATGCCTGCGCTGACAGACAGGAAATAGCGGGTTGCGATGATCCAGATGAAGGTGATCGGAAACATCAGGCAACCGACAAGCACCCCCAGCAGCAAAGCCTCGGTTTGCACCATGCCCAGATGCGGCAACCCTGTGCCCATCAGGGCCATCAGCCCGTTCGCAAAGACGTAACTGACAATCGTTGCGGACAGGAGACGCAGCGTGCGCATCAGATTGGTGTGCCGTACAACGCTCATGACTGCGCCTCGAATGCTGCGGTCAGCGGACCAAGGTGCGGCTCATAGTGACGCCATTTCGCCATGGCCGAGCGGTAGACCGGTTGACGGACCTGCCAACGGCTTGGCGTCTGAACCGCTCTGTCATTCTCATGAAATTGCAGAAGCTGCGCCTCCCAGCCGAGATCAAGGAAGTCTGTGATCCGGCGCGCCTGTGTCTCAAGATCAGAGACCGTATCTTCATAGTCGACGGTCAGAATGTTCAGCTGTGTCACGGCCTCCCAGTGCGCCATGAGACGGCGATAGCCGCGCCAGTAATGTGCGATGTCCTCAAGCGAGGTCGACCAGGTCTGCTGAAGATTGAAGTTATGTGCAAAAATCGAAAGGCCGCAGTCCCTGATATCGCGTCGGCAATGAATGATCCTGGCATTTGGCAGGGCCAGCGCCACCAGTCCCAGATGCCAGAAATTCAGCGGTTGCTTGTCAATGACGCGGCGCGCCGTGTCTGGCGCTCTGCTTCGCGACTGTTGCAGATAGTCGGCGCTCAGCTCCGCAATATGGTGCTCATTCAAATGCACCACGCAGTCAGGCCAGGCAGGATCGGGTTTGCCCAATCGGTCCGGTGTGCCGGTCGCAAGGTCTGTCAGCACGTTCAGCTCGCCCGCTCCGAAACCGGATGAATGCGATGACATGATCTGTTCGGTCAGCGTGGTTCCGGAACGTGGCAGCCCCACCACGAAGACCGGCTGTGAGGAGGCATTGCCCCAACGGCGGCGCGCGTGGAAAAAATCTTCGGAAAACAGGTCGATCAGACGGTCGATGCGTTCATCAAATGCTTTGCGATCAAATGTGCCTGACTGACGCTGGCGCGCTGCATTCGCGGTCTCAAAGGCATGGAACGCCGCATCATATTGCTTCAGGCGGTCATATGCCTTGCCAAGTCCATATCCAAGCAGAGCTTTGTCTCTGTCACGGATATCGGATTCGAGTAAGCGTGCGGCGTCAGCCTGCTCGTCTTCGATATCGACATGTGCGCCCAGTCCCAGAAGACAGGCGAGCGCTTCGCGATTGTGTGGTTCAATCGACAGGGCAGAGCGATAGGATGCGGCCGCAGCCTCGGGCGCGCCGAGATCCTCCTGTAATTGCCCCAGCCCAAAATGCCCGGCGGCGCTTTGCGGATGCGCTGACAGGACATTGCGGTATTCGGTTTCGGCAGCATCGGTATGGCCGAGATTCTTGTGAGCGGTCGCCAGAAGCAATCGCGCCGTTTCATCGCCTGGCGCAACCGCCACCGCTCGCATCAGGCACTGACGCGCCTCTTCGAACTGGCTGTTGGCGTCCAGAACCCGGCTTAGCCCGATCCATGGCGCAACAACGGCCGGGTTCGCTCTCAGAGAATTGCGAAACGCATCAAGCGCGCCAGCAAGATTGCCAGCGCGCCGTGATGTTTCTCCGATTTCAAACCAGTCTCTGGCCGTATGCGATGGTGGGGGCATCAAACCCTCAGAATCTGCCGCTCACTGTAAAGACGGCGGTTAGCGGGGCACCCAGAACCGTACCATAGGTAAAGCTCTGGCCCGGATTGCTGTCTGCGTTTTCGACATATGTTTCATCGAAAAGGTTCAGCACATCAAAGGAGACGTCAATGTTCTCACGAACTGGGTAAGACACATTCAGATCAGCGATCGTATAGCTGTCAAACAGGCCGACATCGCCGACATATCGTGCACCACCGCCAAGTGACAGACCAGCCAGCGTGCCGGTCTGAACCTCATAGCTGAGATAAGCGCTGGCCGTCTCTTCGATGATGGCAGGGGCAGGCAAGAGCGCGCCATCCTCTTCCTCGACATCGGTGCTGCCAAGATTGAGGTTCAGATTTAACGCGTCGGTTGGGCGAATGTTGGCGCTGAGCTCAAAACCCTGAACGGTCAGCTCACCAATGCTGGCATAGAAGAATTCTCCCTGGCCATTATTCGGGTCCAGCACGCCGACATTCTTGCGGATGGAATGGAAGAAGGCGGTTTCAAACGACACAATGCCGTCAAAGAGCGCGCCTTTTGCCCCAAGTTCATAACCGTCCGACGTTTCCGCGGGCAGGGGAGAGGCGTCGCGCCGATCACCAAACTGTGAGTCGAAAGACTGGGCGAAGCTCGCATAGACATTGATGTCTTCGGTCGCTTCATAGGTTGCGCCGAGCCGGAAGGTGACCTCGCCATCATCATAAGGGACGGCATTGCCTCTGCGGGTATTGATCCGGATCGCATCATCATAGCGTACGCCGCCAATGACGGTCAGCCGGTCCGTTGGGCGGATCGCGGCTTCTGCATAGACCGAATTGAGCTCGCTTTCGAACGAGGAGAAGGGCGCAAACGTCGCCGGGTCCTGTACCGGGCCAAAGCGCGGCGCATCGAGCTCATCGAGGCGAACCGCTTCAACGAATGGGAAAGCGCCAAACGCGCGTTCGAAATTGGTGTCATTATAAGAGGCACCGACAACGAAATCCTGCTGCTGACCCCAGAACTCGGCCTGATAGGCCAGCTGTGCATCCAGGAATGTCGCGTCCTGTGTCGTCGCGCCTGCAAAACCATAGGCATACACATACGGGTCGTTTGCGCCGATGCCCGGTCCGCCATCGGCATAATTATAGTTATAAAGACCGACCGTGTTCTGATAGTCGAAGTCGGTTTCCTGATAGCTGCCACGGACGGTCAGCTTCAGATTGTCCAGAAAATCATGGACGAATTCCGATGCGTAATAGGTATCCTTGGAGACCGCTTCTCCATTGGCGAGGCCGGTAAATGTGCTGGTGTCGATTTCATCCGGAATGCTGCCATCAGACATCAGTGGAAAGCCGGAGTTCGGATTGGAGGTCGTCTCTGTATAGGAGACGCTGGCTTTCAGCGCGGTTGCCGGGCCGAAGTCGAACGCGACGACCGGCCGGATCGCAAAGGTTTCGCGTTTGGTTTCTTCCGCGTCAAACTGATAGTCGCGATAAGCGCCTGACAGGCGGAACAGCACGCCGTCAGCCTGTTCGATCTCACCCATGTTGAAATCGAATTCGCCGCCAATACTGCCGAAATGATCGGCGCGGACTTTGAAGTCTGTAAATTGCTCGGCTTCCGGTGATTTCGTCACGGCGTTGATGACGCCGCCCGCTGCAACAGGGCCCAATGCGATGGAAGCAGGTCCCTTGAGCACTTCATACCGGTCAATAAAGGCATCATCGCGGGCGCCGGATCCGCGAAACTCATTCGAGACGCGGTTGTCGACGAGAACGTTGGCAAAGAAGCCGCGGGATTTGAAGCTCGGTGTTCCCGTGCCCAGCCGGTCTTCAGACAGGGTGATGTTCGGGAGCGTGGTCAGCGCCTCGATCGGGCGCGTGAAGTTCCGGTCATCCAGAAAATCACGGTCGAGAATGTTCAGTGTAAAAGGCAGTTCTTCCGGTGGGACGGGAATGCGGTCAATCAGGGACTGCTGGAAGCGGCCTTTGACCTCAATTGTGTCCTGACGAAGTTCGTCTGATGTGTCGCTCTCTGTTTGCGCAAATGCCGTTTGTGCGCTTGCGATCAGGGCTGTTGCAGAAACAGCAGCAAGCAGGTGTGCGGCGAGCCCGGAAGGTTTAAAATTCGATGTCATAATCCCCAGTCCCAAAATCGAAATCAATATTTGCTAATAATTCGCAATAACAAATTCGGGCCTAGCGAGTTGTTTGAGGCATTGCAACTGATAATAATTATCAATCTGCGTGAAAATGCCGATTTCATGAGAATGAGCCGCGCTGAACGCGATCAGGCGCAGTTTCAGGCGAGCTTGTCTCGCTGCTGGGACATGTTTTGGCAGAAGAAATGGTGGGCGGTACTGGGATTGAACCAGTGACCCCTACGATGTCAACGTAGTGCTCTCCCGCTGAGCTAACCGCCCTCATTTGGAAAACCGGGCAGAAAAGCCCCGTTTCGGGAAGCGGTCATAAATCACAAAGCGCTATCGCTCGTCAATCGGCTTTTTGCGGAAAATGGCGCAAACTTCATGCGGCATGACATAAGCTGGCTCAGCCCGACAATCGGTGCGACAGGGCGATGGCAAGACTTGTCGCAACATTCAGGCTGTCGACAGCGTTCGCCATGGGAATGCGCACCCGTTCGCCGCGCGCAAGCAGGGCGTCACTCAGGCCCGGCCCTTCCGGCCCCAGCACCAGGCAAAGCCTGTCCGGTCGGGGTGTCTTGTAAAGATTGGTTGCCGTCTCTCCGGGGGTGAGCGTCCAGATCGTCCAGCCCTCACCTTTGAGCGTATCGAGCAGCGTTTCGCCGCTACCACCATGATAATAGGGCAGCCAGAGGGCCGTGCCTGCGGAGACGCGAATGGCCTTTCGATAGAGCGGATCGCAGCTTGTCTCATCCAGCACCACGCCGTCGGCGCCCAGCGCCGCGCAATTTCGAAAGACCGCGCCGACATTGTCATGGTTGGATGTGCCAATGCAGAGCGCCAGCGTCGTGGCGCCCGTTTGCGCCGATAGCCAGCCCCCAAAGTCTGTTTCCGGCGCTTTGCGCGCACAGGCAAGAATGCCGCGATGGATCGGAAAGCCGGCAATCTGGTCCATCAGGCTTTGCGGCGCTGTGTAAATCGGCACGCTGTAGGGTAGTTTCTCAAGCAGCTCGGCGAGAACCGGCACGCGGCCTTCTTCCAGAAAGACGCTGTCCAGATCGAACCGGGCCCGCGTGATGCAGACCTCCAGCGTGACTTTGCCTTCGACCAGAAACAGTCCGTCACGGCCTGTCAGATCGCGCTCACGCACGGCCGTATAGGGCGCAATACGAGGGTCATCTCTGGATGTGACGGCGTGAAGGTTCAGGGCCAAGGCGGTGAGATCTCTTTGGATTGGCGATGTGCCGGGTGACTTGCCAAGCGGGCAGGAAGGCTCTCTTATTTCCGACACCAAATGTCGGGGGACAATATGGAATATGAAACCAAGGGACAAAAGTCCAAAAAGGGGATGCCGAGCTGGGTCGTCATCCTCATCATTGTTGCTGTCTGCGCGGGCGTTGGGACTTGCACATGGCAGTTCGTCAATCTGTTCAAGAGCGTGCTGGCGTTTCAGGAGCGCAATGACGCATTTGTCGCCGAGATCGTCGAGGATGGTCTGCCACCAGCGGGCAGTCCGATCTATTCCATTGCGGGTGAGGGGTGGAGCCAGGACGGGATCGACACCGTCAACACCTTCCTCTGGCGGTATCAGGATTTCGACCTCAGCAATGGGTCGTCCTGTTCCATGCGCACCCTGGCGAGCACCGAAGAGCTGTCTGGCACCTTTGCCGAGTGCGATAAGTTGATGCCGATTGACGGGAAGGACGGAATGCTATCGCTGCGCTGGCGCAAGGAGGAGGGTGACTGGCGTCTGCTCTGGTTCGACTATAATTTCAGCGGTATTGAGAACAACAATGCGACCGGGTCCGAAAATGCGTCACAGCATGAGGCAGCGTCGGACTCAAATGAAAATCGGCCCTGATACAGTTCGGGTAAGGTCCGGCTAGGATGTGGCCTGGCGGGCGTCGAGATTGTCATAGGCGTTCTCGACCTGACCTGTCGCGGCATTGATCAGCAGGGCCTGATCCTCAACGCGGACCCAGTCAAAGCCATCCGGCGCGGGCGGCAGGTTAAAGGCGCGATATTCCGGCCAGTTCGCTTCACCGAATTCCACGGGGACATAGTCGCCTTTTTCGAACGACATGCTCACAGGCGCAGGCGTTGATTTCGCCCAGTCGCGCGCTGCCCAGTCGCCTGCTGCAAAGTCGTCGGCAAGTGTCGGTGCCATTAACAGGAGCGGGATCACGCTGATGGCCATAAAGGCGGTGTCGGGTCTGAACGGTTTCATGTCTCTTCCTCCGTCAAAAGTTAACGAGGCATGAGCAGGGTCGGTTCCCTCAGCGCTGTCCGAGGCGTCAGAAGTCCCAGAAAAGCGGGATCACCAGAATGGATGTGATCATCATCAACAGGTTGAGCGGCGCGCCGATTTTCAGGAAGTCCCTGAATTTATACCCGCCCGCCGAATAGACCAGCGTGTTGGTCTGATAGCCGATGGGCGTGGCAAAGCTCGCGCTGGCTGCAAACATCACTGCCACCACAAAGGGACGCGGGTCGACGCCCAGATGCTGGCCAAAGCTGATGGCGAGCGGCGTCATCAGAATGGCGGTCGCATTATTGCTCATGATTTCGGTCAGCAGCGTCGTTACGAGATAGATCAGCGCCAGAATGGCAATCGGTCCCCAGCCTTCCATCATGCCAGCAAGCTGCGTCACGATCAGGCGTGCTGCGCCGGTCTGTTCCATGGCAAGGCCGAGCCCGAGCATGCCGAAAATCAGGATCAGAATGTCGAGGTGAATGGCCTGATAGGCTTCCTTGTGGTCGAGGCACCCTAGCGCGATGACAATGCCGGCCCCGATGAGCGCCAGCGCGGCAATCGGCATGACGCCAAGGGCGGCAAGCCCCATAACCGAGAGAATTGTCAGGATGGCGATGGGGGCCTTGCCACGTTTGACGGGCCGGTCTGACACATTGGTCAGGCTGTTCAGATAGTTTTCGTCGAACATGCGGCGCAGACCATTCGCGCTGCCTTCCAGCAGCAGCGTGTCGCCGACATCCAGATGGAAGCGGTCCGAAGAGGCCGAGACATTCTCCCCGCGTCTGTGCACCGCAATCACATAAACACCGAACAGGCGTGCGAGCCCCAGCCCGATCAGCGAGCGCCCAATCAGGCGCGATTGCGGACCGATCACGCCTTCCATCACCTGTGTCTCCTGGGTGTTGACGGTTTCAAACGTCTCCAGCTCACCTGGGGTGTCAGGCGCAGGCTGATCGCCGCGCAGAGAGATCATGCCGGTTTCCTTCAGCGTGAGGATTTCCGAAACCGAGGCACGCAGGACGATCCGGTCGCCCGGCTCCAGATAGATCGCCTCAAGATCGTGGCGCTGCGAGATGTTATCGCGGAACAGGTCGATCACCCGCAAGCGTGACTGCGTGGTCGAAAAGCCAGCCTCTTCCAGCGTGTAGCCGATCAGATCGGAGTCGTAGGGAATAATGACCTGCGTGAAGAAGCGCCTGTCACCATGATTGGGCAGAAGCTCGCTCAGCGCCTGACGTTTCGGCAGGAGGAAGCGGCCAGCGAGCGCCAAATAAAGCGCGCCGACACAGGCCAGGATCAATCCGGCGCCTGTGATCTCGAAAATGCCAAAGGGCTGAAGGCCAGCGCTCTGCACCACGCCATCGACCAGGAGGTTGGTCGAGGTACCGATCAACGTCATTGTGCCACCGAAGATGGAGGCAAAGGAAAGCGGGATCAGCGTTTGTGAGGCGGGCATGCCGCACGCCTTGGCGAGCGCAATCGCCACTGGAATGAAGATCACGACGACCGGCGTGTTGTTGATGAAGGCAGACAGCACCATCACGGTGAGCATCAGCGCTAATATGGCAAACAGCGGAGAGCGCGTCTGTGCGAGATTGACCACGCGGCGACCAACCGCATCGATAACGCCGGTTCGCTCCAGCGCGGCTGACAGAACGAACATGGCCGCAATGGTGATCGGCGCGGCATTGGAAAAGACACTCAGCGCATCCTTTGTCGTCAGCACGCCGGTCACCAGCAAAATGCCAAGCGCGAGAAGGGCGACAATATCGGCAGGAAGTCTTTCCCAGACAAAGCCGACAAACACCGCCACGGTGAGGGCCAGAACAATGCCTATCTGAACTGGCGGCTGTGCCAGAAACTGCGAAATCGTCTCCATGGAAGCAGGCTCCCCCTTCGCCCGGACGGTGTATCCGCCAGTCGCAGATTAAAGACTACTAAAAAGGTAGAGATAGTCAATTTAGGTGAATTCAATTCACCCTTCAGGCGCGTTTCTGCCTGTCAAACGAGCAGGCAGGGCAGGCGGTTACTGAGCGTCGAGCATGGCTTCGGTCTGGCCAGATGCAATCGCCTCGGCAATGCTGGTGCGGTCCAGCACATCCCGCGTCGCTTCGGCGACATTGGCAAACACACGGCGGATATGACAGCTCGCTTCGTCCTGGCAGTCCTCGCATCGGTGATAGGCGGTTTTGGACAGACAGGGCAGGGGCGCGAGCGGGCCGTCAACGACCCGAAGGACTTCACCGAAGGTGATGTCGTCAGCGCTGCGCAGCAATTGATAGCCGCCCATCTTGCCGCGTCGGCTGACAATCAGTCCCTGACGTTTCAGCTCCAGAAGGATCTGTTCGAGAAATTTGCGTGGGATCGCTTTCGCTTCGGCAATATCAGCAATGCGTAGCGGCGTATCGTCGGTCGCTTCGGCCAGGGCGAACATGGCCCGCAGGGCATATTTGGCTTTTTGCGAGATCATGAAGGGTGATCAGAGCTTCCCGAATTGTCTGATAATGGCCGCTCACAGAGCGAGCCTGTTCTCTTGCGCATAGGACAGAACGGGAAAAGCGGCAAGTTGCGTGCATTAGGCGCGCAGAGGCCCGAGCCGGGCGAGAGGCTCGGTTAAAGGCATATCATAAGTGGATGACGCGTCCGGTTAGCGTTTGCCGGTTTTCAGCTGCTGAACCATCTGAGACAGGTACAGATCGCCATCAATGCGCGCGTCGGACTGGATCATGACATGCGCCACATTCACCGGCGCAGAGTTCGCGATCCTGGTCGCGTCCACAGCGTTGGCCATTTCCGACTGGCTGAATTGCTGGTCTTGTTTTTTATGCTTGTTTTCGACGTGTCCGAACATGTTTCTCCCCAACGTATCCGCTTTAAAGCGTTCTTCTTTTTGTTTGGTTCCCAAAAATCTGTCTGAAAGCTCATTTCGTCAAGAATTTTGGCCGTTTTCCCATCCTGCCACGTAACCGCCAGTGACGGAATGCGTCTTTCGGATGAGGTCACCAATCCTGGTGGCTGGGGGAGAATAGAATGGAAACGGTAAAAAAGCGTGGCTCTGGAGCTGGAAAATGGATTGCAATCGGCGTTGCTGTCCTCGTGCTCCTGTCATTGGGAACGTGTGTGATGTCCTTTGGCGGCCTGTTTGCCGCGTCGCTTGAAACGCAAAAGGTCAATCAGGCCTTCATGGACCGGGTTTTCGAGGAGGGGCTGCCAGAGATTGACGATCCGATCTATCGGGACGGAGCACCGGGCTGGAGCCCGCGAGCCATCAGTCAGCTCACATACTTCGTGCACGGGGCTGGTGAGGTTCTTTCGTCAGAGCAGCCATCCTGTACGGCGCATAGTGATGATCTGAACGCTGATGTTGTTGTCGGGCGTGTTGAATGCGTCACGCAGCATGAGCATCCGGATACGACGGCAACATCGAATGTCGTCTGGGTACAGGAAGACGGCGAGTGGAAAGTTTCGAAATTCGACTACAGACTTGAAAATCGCGAGCTGGCCGCTGAGCTCATGAAAGAGCTGGGTCTTAATCCGTCGCAATAGCCGCTCGATCAGGGCAAAAAAAGAAAAAGGCTGCCCGCAGGCAGCCCTTTTATCTCGCTGTGCAAGGAGCCAGGCGCGTTATGCGCTCATCGGCAAGCCTTGCTCCTTGGCCGCTTTGGTCATGGCCTTCTGAAGCTTCTCGAACGCGCGAACCTCAATCTGGCGAATACGCTCACGTGAGACATTATAGACCTTTGAGAGGTCTTCCAGCGTGGTTGGCTCGTCCTTCAGGCGGCGCTCAGTGATGATGTGCTGCTCACGTTCGTTGAGCTCACCCATGGCCATTTCCAGAAGGCTCATCCGGCTATCGAATTCCTGACGGTCAGCAAATTCCTTTGCCTGACCCGGATTGTCTTCGTCTTCCAGCCAGTCCTGCCACTCGCCATCGCCATCAGCAGACCCGATCGGCGCGTTGAGCGAGGCATCAGACGCAGACATGCGTCCGTTCATGGAAATGACTTCTTCTTCGCTGACATTCAGACGTGTCGCGATTTCCGTGACCTGCTCAGGACGCAGATCGCCGGTCTCAATCGCGTTGATCTCGCCCTTGATCCGGCGAAGATTGAAGAACAGTTTTTTCTGCGCAGCCGTGGTGCCGAGTTTCACAAGGCTCCAGGAACGCAGAATGTATTCTTGAATTGCGGCCCGGATCCACCACATCGCATATGTCGCGAGGCGGAAGCCCTTGTCCGGATCGAATTTCTTGACGGCCTGCATCAGGCCCACATTACCTTCGGACACGACTTCGGCCATTGGCAGGCCATAGCCACGATAGCCCATGGCAATCTTTGCTACGAGGCGCAGGTGCGATGTCACCATCTGTTCGGCGGCGTCGGTGTCCTCATGCTCCTGCCAGCGTTTGGCAAGCATGAATTCCTGCTCCTTCGACAGCATCGGGAATTTTCGAATTTCTGTGAGGTAGCGCGAAAGCCCCTGCTCAGGGGACAGCGCAACGGAAGTACCGGCCATTTAACATTCTCCTTGCAGCATAGAATCTCAACGTTGACGATCCATGCAGGTTTCAAACTTCCCACCAGAAAAGGCCCAGAATTCTGCGACCGGGCGGGCAGTTCATGCGCATCAATTGATCGCGCTCGATTCCATTTAGGACGTTTATTGATAAACGGAAGACCTGAATTCAGATTAAGAGCCTACCCTAGCGTAATTTTCTGAAATGGCAAAATGTCGCACCCAAAAGTTGCAAAAAACAGGGTGTTTCGGACCCTTTATCGACATTTCTATCAAAAGGCGACTGAACTCGTTTATCAGTTGGAAACACTATCACAGGTACGTTTTCCTTAATCAAAACAATCAGAAAATTAACACTTGAAGTAGTTAGGGGTTGGTCGCGTGGTTTCGAATTTTCTGTCCTCCGTGTCCATTCGTTGGAGAATGCTTGTCGCAGCTCTGATTCCAACGCTGGCACTTTTTGGTTTTGCCGCATTCTTCGTTTATGAGCAGGTCGCCCTCTCTCAGAAGATGACGCGGATTGAACGTATTACGAGCTTCTCTGAGGTGCTCAGTGAGCTCGTGCATGAGCTGCAACGCGAGCGCGGTCGGTCGGCTGGCTTTATCGGCTCTTCCGGTGAAGCAAGCTATGCAGATCGCCTCAACACACAGCGTGAGATGACCGATGCCTCTCTGGCAGCGTTCATGACGGAGCTCGAGCAGGACCGCAAAATGCTGTCATCAAAAGAGCATCAGGCTCACCTTGCTGATCTTGAGATGCGTCTGTCTGATCTCAGCGACCATCGCGCGAAGATTGATAATCTGTCCATCGACCTCAAGAGTGCGGTCGGGCCATACACGCGTATGATCGAGGACCTGATCTATATCGTCGTCGACAACACGCGCATTTCCAACAGCGATGAAACCGCTGCCTCCATGTCGGCGCTGCTTTCGCTGATGCGTTCCAAGGAAAGCGCAGGCCTGGAACGCGCTGTCGGGTCAAACATCTTTGCGACAGGTCAGATCAATGAAGATCTGCATCAGCGCGTGATGTCTCTGATGACGCGTCAGATGGCGTATTTCGATGAGTTCACAGCGCTGGTCGGCCAGAAATGGGATGCGCAGCTCCAGGCACTGCTCGACAGTCAGGAATCTCAGGATGTGAACCGCGCTCGCGAGGTTCTGGTCTCTGCAGGCTATGGCGGGTCTTTGTCCGGATATACCGGCAATGACTGGTTCGATCTGACAACGAAGCGTATCGATGCAATGATGGCCCTCGAAGAACAGCTTGTGTCTGATCTCAAAGCCAGTGCGACGGCGCGCAAGCAGGAAGTCATGATCCATGCCGCCATTGTGATTGCCATTGCGATCCTTGTGACCCTGCTGTCCATCGGTATTTCCATTGTCATGATTTCGAGCGTCGTGAAGCCAATTGTCGACATCACCGATAGTCTGGACAGGCTCGCCAAGGGTGAAACCGGTCTGAACATCAAAGGTCAGGACCGTGGTGATGAGATCGGCGTTCTTGCCAGCGCAGCGCAGACCTTCATGAAGATGTCTTCGCAGCGGGAAATCCTGATGAAGGAGAATGCGGCGAAGGAGCGTGAAGCCATGGTTGAACGCCGCCGCGTGCTTGCCCGTATGGCCAATGAGGTGGAAACCGCCACACATGAAAGCGTTTCGGCCATTGTCTCCCGCGCAGAGCAGCTGACAGATAATGTCGGCAATATGCGCCAGACTCTCAACATGGCGAGCGAGCATGCCCAGAAAGCCAATCGGTCGACCGAGAAGTCGCTCGACGACACCAATCGGGCGTCTGAACTGGCACAGGAGCTGAACTCTGCGATCTCGGAAGTGGCAGAGAGCATTATGCGCGGCGATGCCCTGGCACGTGACACAGTCACCATCGCCGCTGAATCCCGTGAGAGTGTCGAAGAGCTCGAACAGGCGACGCAGCAGATCAACGACTTTGTCCGTCTGATCTCTGAGCTGGCGGATCAGACAAACCTGCTGGCTCTGAATGCGACGATTGAATCAGCACGTGCTGGCGAAGCCGGCAAAGGGTTTGCGGTTGTCGCATCCGAGATAAAGCAGCTGGCGTCTCAGACAAACCGCTCTGCGTCCGAGATCACCGAGCGCGTAAACCACATTCAGGGCAAGACCCATCAGGCTGTGGAAACGATCACGCGTATTGCGGACTCGATCAATTCGCTTGGCGGCGTCACCTCTGCGGTTGCTGCGGCGGTCGAAGAGCAGCGCGCCTCCACAAGCAGCTTTACCGCCTTCCTGTCTGACAACCGCCGCTCCATTGAGGATCTGGCGCAGCAGATCGGCGAGCTGAGCGAGCTGGCAACCGAAACGTCTGACGGCGCGGTCTCCATTACCGAGCTTGCAGAGCAGATGGCGCAATCATCTCGCGATGCAAATGGTGCGATCCCGGAAATCATTCAGCGCGCTGTTGCGGCTGCCGATAACCGCAGGGATGAACGCCAGCCTGCAGAAGGCCGTGCCATCGTCTCCAGCGGCAATGTGCATCGACCAACAGAAATTCTCGATATTTCTGAAGGTGGTGTCCGTGTTGCCGGTCATTCGGAAGGCGATGTGGAGATCGAACTGCCAGGCGGTTCAGGCAAGGTGAAAGGCCGCACAGCCTGGTCGACCGAGCGTGAGTCCGGCATCGAATTCTCCGAACGTCTCTCAAACAGCGTCATTGGTCGCTTTTTCAAGCGCCAGAAGACAGACAAAGCGGCTTAAAGAGCTCACCCTGGCGGGCAGGCCTGCGGCAAAGACGGGGTTCCGTCGCCGCAGGCCTGCTTTGTCAAAACCTGTTTGCGACGGAATCCTTTCGACGATGCGTTGAAGGTGCAGAGGCTGCGTATCGGCCTCTGCACTGAAACGTTTTCAGGATGAGCTTATGTTGCGTCGTGTCTGCCTGCTTCTGACTTTGATGGCCGCCCTGTGTGCGCCAGGCGCGTTAGCAGGCGGCGTCCCCATGATGGGCGGCATTCCGTCCATGATGTATGTGAATACAGATGGGACCCCGCGCAAAGTTCTGATCGAAGCGCCGTTAAGGCGGCTCGAAGGCGATCTGCCTCTGGCGATGATTTTTCATGGCGGCGGTGGGTCAGCCGATCAGATGCAGGCCCAGTCTCAGGCCCTGACCCGTCAGTTGCGCGCCAAAGGCTATCTCGTCGTCTATCTCAATGGCTCCGCTCGCTGGGGGCGCAGGAATCTGCGTACCTGGAATGCCGACCATTGCTGCGCCTTTGCCGAACGCGAACATGTTGATGATGCAGCCTATGTGAATGCGGTGCTTGAGAGCCTCATGAAGCGCGTGCCCATCGATACCGATCGCATTGCCCTGATTGGCCATTCAAATGGCGCGATGCTGGCTTACCGGCTCGCCGCACAGCTCGAACACGCGCCGAGCCATGTCGTTGCGATCAGCGGCGCCATGTTTGAAGATCAGCCTTCATTGCCAGCCGAAACCTCAGTTCTCGCCATTCATGCCCGCAATGATGACGTGATCAATTTCGAAGGGTCCGGCGGTAAATTCGAACGCTGGCGCACGGCGCCGAACCTGTCTTTCGCAGAAGTCGAAGAGCGCTTGCTGGCGCTCAAATCCTGCAGCGAGCCGACAGTCCATCGCCCGGCAGGCGGTGTAAGGCAGATGCAGGCCGCATGTGAATGCGGGTCTGGGGTCGAAACGATTGTCTCGGCGCGCGGCGGGCATGAATGGCCGAAAGCCATTCCGTCATTCGATCTCGATGCCGCGATTGTGCGTTTTCTGACCTCGCAGCCATCGGGTCGCTGAACGCATATTTGACAGTCCGCGCCTGCCAGTCCATCGCTGTGCCAGCTTTGAAGGGATTGGGAGATCTGGACCATGCAAAAGCCCGAAACACTTGCCGACATCACCATCGCGCGCCGTTTCAACGGACCGCCGACGACCGGCAATGGCGGGTATAGTGCAGGTCTGCTGGCGCAGCACATGTCGGGCCTTGTTTCGGTCGAGCTTCGTGCGCCCCCGCCACTGGATGTCCCGATTGCCATTGTAAAGACCGAGGCCGGTCTGGAAGCGCGCAGCGGCGATGCGCTCATCATGCGTGCCTATGAGAGCGAACCGCTCAGCCTGCCTCCCGCGCCGCCCACTCTGGAGGCGGCAAAAACAGGTGCGGCTCATTTTCCGAAGAAAGACGAGCTGGAATTTGTGGACTGTTTTGTCTGCGGTCCGGCGCGGGACTATCCCGATGGGCTTTGCATTTTTGCTGGCCCTGTCGATGGCTTTGAGGGCGTTGCCGACGTCTGGACGCCGGATGTGGGGCTGGCTGCAGATGACGGCCTTGTGGCGCCGGAATTCATCTGGGCGGCGCTCGATTGTCCGGGCGCTTATGCCGTCGGCATGACCGAAGGCCCGGTTGTCCTGGCCCGTATGAGCGTGTCGCTGATCAAACGGCCGCAACCGGGTGAGCCGTTGATCGTGACCGGTTGGAAAACCTTTGAGGATGGACGCAAGCACGGTGCGGGCACCGCGCTTTACACCAGAGACGGAGAGCTGCTCGCGCATTCAGAACAGCTCTGGATACGCCTGAAGATCTAATCGACGCAGATGGTCGGCGTCTGCTTGCCATCCACGATTTGCGAATAGCAACCGAACGGGCTGTCGGTCTGCGCACATTTTCCGACGGCTTCTGTTTCGGTCTCTTCCGGGCTCATTGCCATGTCTTCGGCGAGACATTTGCCCATGCAGTCATCCGTGTCTGAGCAGGCTTTGCCCGCATCATCAAAAATCAGCGTGCAGCGATAATATCCCAGCATGCCGGCCATCTGAACAATGCCGCCATTCTCGGCGCAGGCCTCATGGTCGATCGCATCCCAGGATTCTTCCTGGCCTTCCGACATGAAGCTATCCGGGCGCTCGGTCAGGCCCACAGGCCGTTCACTCGTTTGCGGTGTCCCGCTCGGGGCGGGCAGCTCGGGCGGGCTTGTTTCCGGTGTCGAGCAGGCAGCGAGCAGAAAGACTGATGCCAATATGGTGCAGTGTTGTTTGAACATTCCGGCCTCCCAAACCGTCATAAAACATCACCCTAGTCGCGTTCGCCCGACTTGTCTCATGGCTTGTCTCACGACTTGTTCAGATGCGAGCCTCGCCAAATGACGTAAGCTGGCGCGGACAGGTCTTGCCGAATGGCTTCAAAAGCACAGGTCAGTAACGGTGAATGGTATCTGAAAGGGAGGTTTTCATGCTCAAACGGTTTCTCGCAGCGTCATCAATGGTCTCGGCTCTGGCCCTGGCTGGCCCGGCCATGGCGGGCACATCTGTTACCTATGAACTCGATGGCATGGCATTCGAAGGCTATCTGGCCGAGTCCACGTTAGAGCCCAAGGGGCTGGTCATTGTCATCCATGACTGGGACGGGCTGGACTCTTACGAAATGACGCGCGCGGAAATGCTCGCCGATAAAGGCTATGATGCGTTCGCCGTCGATCTTTACGGCAAAGGCAACCGCCCGGAATCGATTGAGGCGCGCAAGGAAGAAACCGGCAAGCTCTATAGCGACCGCGAAACCATGCGGGCACGTATTCTCGCAGGTCTGAAGGCCGCTCAGGCCGAAACCGGTCTCACCCGTTCCGTCGTGATGGGATATTGCTTTGGTGGCGGGGCAACGCTCGAACTCGCGCGGTCTGGCGAGGGTCAAGACGTGGTCGGCTATGCAACCTTTCACGGCACGCTCGCGACACCTGAAGGGCAGAACTACAGTGAAGCGACCGCGCCAATCCTGATCTCGCATGGCGGTGCGGACTCCGGCATACCGCTCAGCGATACGACCGATCTGGCTGGCCTGCTGGAAGAGGCAGGCGTGCCCTATGAGCTGGAAGTCTATTCCGGTGCGCCCCACGCTTTCACCGTTTTTGGAAGTGATCGATATCGCAAGCTGGCTGACGAGAAATCCTGGTCATCCTTCCTGACCTTTATCGACCGGTATCTCGCACAGCCGGAATAGCGTGCTGGTTGAGCCGCCGAAACATTTCGGAACATTCTGAAGTCCTTTCCGTTGGTTTGGTGAACGAACGGAAGGGAGACAGGACATGAAAACCCATAAATATCTTGTGATTTCAGCGCTCAGTACACTCCTTGGTGCCGGATATATGGCGCAGGCGGAACCGCCGCGCGACGGGGCGAAAGCCATCACCAAAGACATGCCGGAAGAGATCACGGACGCTGACAACACGCTTCTGGGTGACAAGGATGCCAAAAAGGCGAAAACCGACAAGACCTATACATCACCGCAGGCTGTGATGAACGAGGCCAAGGCAACATCTGATAACGTCACCAAGCGCGAAGTGATGAAAGTCGCATCGCCAGCACAGGAAGAAGACGAGCAGGCCGTTGTCGTGAAGACCAAGCCACCAATCGGCGATCTGCAGGCTTCCAAATATGACGCCGCTTTCAAAGCGATGGATGCAAATAATGACGGCATGATCTCCAGAACAGAGTTCTCTGACTGGCAGGGTTATGACAGCGAATATGCACCGCGCTTTGATGCCTATGACACCGATGACGACAGTGAGATCGTCAAGAAGGAATATGTCAAAGCGGCCAAAACCGGATAATCAGGCGGGCAAATCCTGAAGAGAAGCGGCTCCCACTGGGAGCCGTTTTCTTGTGCGGTAAGGTTTTTACGTCGCATTGTCTGAAGGCCGGACCGCTGGCACAGTCGGCGTCTGCATGCAGGGGGCGGTTATGGCAAAACGCATTTTCATCTGGGTCGGGCATCCACGATCCGAGTCACTGAGCGCAGGCCTTGCTGACGCCTATCAGAAAGCCGCTGAGGCGGCAGGCGCTGAAACACGCCGGATGAATCTTCACGACATGGATTTCGACGTCGATCTGACAGACGGATACCACGCACGCAAAACGCTGGAACCCTGCCTCGAAACCTGGCGTGAGAACATCCTGTGGGCTGATCATCTCGCCTGGTTCTATCCGCAATGGTGGGGCGGAATGCCGGCCAAGATGAAAGGCGTGCTCGACCGGGCCTTCCTGCCGGGTTTTGCCATGAATTATCACGAACATGATGCGTTCTGGGACAAGCTTCTGACAGGGCGTTCGGCAGATGTCTTCATCACCGCAGATGCGCCCGGATGGTTTGACCGCCTCATATATGCCCGGCCTGCCGGACGGCAGGTGGAGCGGCTTGTCATGAAGTTTTCAGGCATAAAGCCTGTGCGGACCTTTCAGTTCGGCACGGTGAAGGCCGCCAAACCGGAAAAGATCCGTCACTGGCTTGATGTTGCTGCCCGCCGCGGCACGCAAATCGTCAGGCGGTGATCAGGAATAAACGCCGATCTGCGCCGACACCAGTTTGTTCGAGAACAGGTTCTTCTGCAGCACGAAGCGACCGGAAAGACCGGGCAGCAGCGTTTCGCTGAGGTCCTTGTCGACACTCACATTTCGCACGAACACTTCCCCGCCACTACGGGTCAGGAACGTCATTTCACTATACACCATGCCGTCGGCGCGTTTTTCAGCCGCGCCAATCACATCCACAGTGCCTTCAATATTCAGGAGCTTCATATCTTTGCTCGATTGATTCTTGTCTGGCGGATTATTTACCATATCGACGTGAATGCCGGATTAACGGTGTGCAGGCGCAGTAATGGCCGCATTCCGCTTGGTTAAAATCACATCTCGTCTGATGAGTTCGCCAGATTGGTTATATTTTGTTTGAGCGGACACCTAATGTGTTTGCGCCGGAAGGCAAGGGCTTTCCACGCTCTGGCGAAATATGCTGGCACCGCGTCGCATTTCAGCAACAAAAAAGCGGACCGGAAGGGCCGGTCCGCTTTGGTTGAACCCTTTGGGCGCTGATCAGGCCGCGCGAACGCGATCCAGGAAGTTGTCCATCTCGACCCGCAGGCGTTCAGCCTGAATGCTGAGCTCCTTGGAAGCCTCAAGCGTCTCACTCGACATGCGGCCCGTATCCTCGGCCGCCTGACGCACACCGGTAATGGTGTCGCTCACCTGCTGCGTGCTGGCAGCTGACTCGCGAATGCTGCGGACGATTTCCTGTGTGGCCGATCCTTGCTCTTCTGCGGCGCTTGATACCGCGGTCGCCGTTGAGCTGATGCCTTCAATCTTCTCGGCGATGCGAAGCATGGCTTCGATGGTGGCGTTTGAGGCCCCCTGCATCTGAGCGATCTGACTTGCAATCTCCTGCGTCGCGCGACCGGTCTGATTGGCGAGATTTTTCACTTCGCTGGCAACAACCGCAAAGCCTTTACCCGCTTCGCCAGCGCGTGCCGCCTCGATCGTTGCATTGAGCGCGAGGAGGTTGGTCTGCTCTGCGATATCCTGGATCAGGCCGATGACTTCACTGACCTTTTCGACACTGACGCGCAAGGTGTCCATCTGACCGCTGGTCTGGCTCGCATCGCCTGACGCTTCAATCGTCTGGTTGGACGTCGTGTTGATCTGGCGGCTGATCTCATTGATCGAAGCGGACAATTCCTCAGCGGTGCTGGCAATCGACTGACCGTTGGCGTTCGCCTGTTCAGCCGCCGCCGACACCGTCGTTGCCTGGCTGGAGGTTTCTTCCGCAATCGCAGAGAGGTTTTCAGCGCTGCTCCGCATCTGCGTCGCCGCAGCGGTCACCGAGTCGACAATGGATCCGACACTGTTCTGGAACTCGTCCGCCAGTGCGCGCATCGCGGCGCGTTTGTCGGCTTCAGCGCGTTCCTTCGCCTGCGCCTGTTCGGCCTCAAGCGCTTTGACGGCAATCGCGTTCTCCTTGAACACCTGAACAGATGAGGCCATTTCGCCGATCTCATCCTTGCGGCTGCGACCCTCGATTTCGACGTCCAGATCATTGTTCGACAGACGTTGCATGACCTCGGTGATTGCGCGGACAGGCAGAGAGATCATCCGGCCGATGATCCAGCCAGCAATCGCGGCGACGAGCACAGCTGCAATGACGCCGCCAATGGTCAGCCAGATCGCAGAGCGCAATTCGCGTTCGGCTTTCGGGCCGAGAGCATCCTGCAAATCCTTATAGGCGAGCTTCATGCCTTCAATGCGGTTGGCAATATCGGGTCCGATCACATCAAGCTGATTATCGATCAGGTCATTTCGGCTCTGGATAATGCTGCGCACATTCGTGAACGCATCTTCGTAGATTGCCAGATTGGCTTCTGTTTCTGCGACCAGGGCGCGGCGTGTTGGGTTTTCAAGATTCTCCAGAAGTTCGGAGAGCGCGCTCTTCATGTCCGCAAACCTGGCAAGCGTCGCGTCAGCCACGGCAGGGTCGTTCTGCAGCAGATATTTCTGCCCGAGCAGACGTCCGGAAAGGAGATGGCGCTGCGCCACACCGGCCATATATGCGGCCATGGTGTCTTCGTCGCGATAGGCGCTCATCATGATTTCGGAAAGCGCAGTTTCCATGGCCGGGCCGGCAACGTTCAACTGCGTGTTTACGCGTTGATTGCGTTGCTCCTGCAGGACGACAATCTCTTCGAACACATTCTTATAGTCGCCAAACTCGAGATTGATGTCGCTCAGCTGTTCGATCTGCGCGTCTGGCATATCAAGCGTCATGGCTTCATCGATCAGCCTTTGCGTTGCGGCGGCGCGCTCGCGGAATCGGTCAATGGCGGCCTGATTACCTTCAATGATGAAGTCCTTCACGCCAAGGCGGGCTGACAGGAGGTTGGCCTGAACACGCGATGCCGCATTCGTATTGCGCGCATAGTCGCGATAGGTGGACAGATTATTGCCCGAACCCGTCAGTGAACTGATGCCGAGCGTACCCGACACAATGAGCAGAAGCACCAGCAATCCGAAACCCGCATAGATCTTGGTCGATATTTTCAGATTGGCGAACCATGAAAGAGACATGGGAAAAACCCTTGCAATGGACACGCTGTGTCCGTGAAACTGATTTCCATCCCCAGCTTTGGCGTATCGCGGTAAAGTTGTTTTACGGTTAAAAAGTACATCTACATCATTAACAGGTTCAGAAATTTTCGGTGCCCATCCGATCTGCGAAACCGTCTGCGGTCATGGGGAGATCGTTGCAGGCGACCGGCGCTCCGGCACGGCTTATCTGTGCGCGTGTGGAAACAGCTGTTTGTGGCGGGCAGTCATCATGGGCCAGAGCGTTTCCAGATCCGGTTCAACCAGTCCGAACAGGTCCCGCAGCACATCGCGCATGTCGTCGACAGACTGGATGACACGGGTTTCCTTCCGGCCCGGATGATTGGTCTCCAGCATTCGTCCCCGCAGCGTGTGATAGGCGCGTCCCCGTCTGATCTTGGCCGTCAGCGTTTTGCGAAAAATCGAGTTCGGATCAGAAATCTGCAGGTCATGCTGGCGGGCGAGCAGCGCCTCGTCCGCGGGTTCAGCCCTGAAGTCGAAACTCATGGCAGAGCCCCAGCCGCCTTCATGAAGGCGCCAATAGCCGTCCTCGATCGGAACCAGTGCCATCCGCAGAGGCGGGTGCAGGGTTTCGGCGTGTTCCAGCGCGATCGCAGAGATCTGTGAGCCGCCAAATCCGACATCGACCAGATAGTCCCTGTCCAGCGTCACCATCAGGCAAAGATGATTGCCAAGCGCATCATCGCCGAGTTTGGCGCGTCGCACACCGCCGGAAAGCCGGGTCACTTCAAAGCCGATCTCGTTTAACACCCAGCCAAACAGCGCATTCATTTCATAACACCAGCCGCCCTGGCCGCGTGTCACGATCTGCTCATAGGCCGCCTCAGCTGTGTTCAGGATGGGTCGCTCTGCATGAATGTCGAGATTCTCAAACGGCACGGCGCGCACATGGGCGTCCATCAGCCCATTCAGCGTGTCGAGGTCGGCGCGCACGGGCGCGACATAGCCAATGCGTTTGAGATAGGCGTCGAGATTCATGACCGTTCCATGGACGCGCCCTGTTGATCTGACAAGGCTTGCCAGCCTTGAGCCCCGCGCCGGTCTCTATTTCAGCGCGGTTTCAAGGAAGGTCAGCGTCTTTGGCCAGCCATCCGCTCGCGCGGCCTGATTGCTGCCCTTCGTGCCGCCATAGCCGGACGCCTCATCAGCTTGCGATGGATCGAACGCATCGGACGGTACGCCGCCGGAGCCATGTCCCGCATCCGGATAGGCCAGCACTTCAATGTCCGGGCCGTTCAGCCTGGCTGAGCGTTCCGCCAGAGCTTCAGACATCGGGCAGCTCGGCCAGAGCGTGTCAGCTTCGCCGCAGATCAGCAGGATCTGCGCGTCGACCTGTTCGATCCTGATTTGCGCCTCGGGATGTGCGTCCAGACCCTCCAACCCATTTTCATAAAGCGAGTAGAGGCCCTGTTCCGCCTCCCACGCGCCATAGGGAAGATAGGGATAGGCGTCTCCGTCCAGTGACCAGCTCGCCTCCGGCGGGCGACCGTCAAAATCCCAGTTGATGCCTTGCCAGGAAACGCTGGAAGGCACCACGGCAACAATCGCGTCAAACGCATCCGGGTGACGTGTCGCCGTGATCAGGGCCGCTTCTGCGCCTTTCGACGTACCCATCAGGCCGAGCTTTTTCGCGTCGACTTCCGGGCGCGCGCGCAGCCATTCAAGGCCACGGTCAAAGATTTCCAGCGCTACCATTTCCAGATTTTCAGCCTGTCCCGGCGATTGGTAATAGGACAGCTGAAGCACGTGATATCCGGCATCGCGCAGCGCAAAAGCGTCCTCAGCCACCAATGGGCTCAGCCCGCCCTCAGAACCGCCGAGCAGCAGAATGGCCGGGCCATGCGCGCGTCCCTCTGCCGGATAGTAATTCGCGATCAGATCAGGCTCGCGCAGTTCTGCAACACCCATCGCATTAAGCGTCAGCTCTCCTGATGCCCGCTCTGCCGGAGCGGTCGAGCAGGCCGCTAAAGCAAGCAGGCAAGGTAGCAAGAAACGCGCGGCGGATTTGGCAGAAAATGTCATGAGGCGATGGCTCCGTTCAGGCACAGCAAAGGCGCAATCTGCACAGAGCCGCAAGACAAGGCAATGTCCGCTTTCTTGACGCGTTCAGCCCGCTTGGCTCTACTGCTCGCATGCAAACTGGGGGAGGGGACATGAGAACCTGTTACGCATTCATCATCTTGCTGGGCCTGCTCGGGCTTTCACCGGCAACGCTTGCACAGGGCTTTGAAGGGTATTGGAAAACCGGCTTTGGGGATGTCCATCTCTACGAAGATTATGAAGGCACGGGCCGGGAAAACATCGTCTATGGCACATATGGCGAGCGTGGCTTCATCGTCGGCAAGTCCAATGGCCAGACTTTGCGCGGTGTGTTCGTTTATGCCGATCAGACGACCGGTCGTATCGACACAGATCGAGCGCGCAATTTCGGGACATTTGAGTGGAATCTCACGGCGGATTTCAAGCGTTTCAATGGCCCCTGGACATGGGGAAAAGAGGTTCCGAACGGCTCCGGACAGGGCTGGAGTGGAACGCGGGAATCTGAGGACCTGCCGCAAACTGATAAGTCAAAGCTGCGCAAATGGTCATTCGGCTATGCGCTTCAGGCCGGCAAGACGGTGAATGCCTGGATGCGCGCTGTTCGCGATCTTGATGGCGCTGGCTATGTCGATCCGGACAGCTTCGGGCTGGGTGATTTTGATATATCGGTCGTGTCTGGCGGCGAGGGTGCGCCGCCGACTTTGTCGCGCGCCGAGCAGGACGCGACGGCAAAGGTGAAACGGGCAAATCCCGGCCTGTATGAGACGTGCTGGATCGTGAACGTTGAGGCGTCCACTTTGCGCTGCGATCTGCGCCAGCCCCTGTTTACCGTTAAGGGTGTGGCCGGTATGGAAACCGCGCTGTCTTCTGACGCTTATCCGGATGACAAAAGGTTATTGCTGGATCTTCGCAATTGTCTGCCGGGCACAGCAAAGGTCGATGGCTTTTACCTCGTCTGCGAGTCCAGCGCCTATTCGGGCAGCTTCACGCAATCCTGTGATCCTTTGCGGATTGAGGCGGGTTCCAGTTCGTTCGAATACCGCTTTGTCTCATATTGCGATGGGCCATCTCACAGATTGCCGAGGGGTTTCGAACAGCAGACCCTCTTCAATGAGAAAGGCAAGACGGTCACGTATTATCGCTACCCGACACTCGTTGAGCATGCGAGTTCTGATGACCGCCCTTACAAGTCAGTGCTTTCAGATGCCTATGATTGCGCATCAAAGCGGTTATGGAACAATAATGGCTATCTGAACTGCAGTCGCTAGGTGTGGCGGGCATGCGCGTTGTGCCATAAAGGTGTGAACCAGTGATGCCGCGACTGGCGTAGAACTGTCGTTCAGGAAAGCATATGAGCGTGAATGCCGAAAGCTGGTTTGAAAACCCGAAACTGGACGCTCAGGTCCAAAAAATGCTGTGGCCCGGCGAGCAGGTCATCTGGACTTGCGAAGGGCGGCGCACACGCATTCATCGCGGCATAGGTGCAATCCTCATTGGGTGCTTCCTTTGGTTCGTGGTGCTTCCTTTTGTTGTCTTTGAGTGGCCGGGTGACACGGTTGTCGCTCAGGTCTGGCTCCTCGTGGTAGGCGGCCTGATGCTCCTGTCCGGAATTTGGGTGGAATACAGAAAAAACCGATTTGCGTATGCATTGACCAATCGACGCATAATCTTTCTGAATACGTTTCCGGTAAGCATTACGTTCTCGGTACCAGCTGACTCAATCGAAGTCGTTACCACGTCCTCTCCGTCGAATTCTGAAACGGGCAATATCCATTTGTTTGCTGGAGGCGTGTCCGTCAGTTACCTGAAGCTGGCATTTCGTGATCTCGGCTTTGGATCTGGATTTTTCTCGAGAATAATGGAAGATGTGCCGGATCACCAACACGTTATGGGACTGATCCGACAGCATTTGCTCCACAAGCGGAAAACATGATGTGAGCAGGGATGCGTGATCCGAGGCTGCTCACACCTGCTTGTCTTACGCCGCAAACATCTCCGCCATTTTCGCCATTGCCGCGCTCCAGCCTTCGGCGACCTCTTCGAGCACCTCTGCGCCGGAAAGTGCGCAGGTCTGCAGCGTGACGGTCATTTCTGTGCCCGCGCCGGACGGTGCGAAATGCACGGAAACCTGGCTGACGCCCTGAACCATCTCGTCGGACTTGATGATCTCGGTATAGACGATCCGCCGATTGGGGACGATGTCATGATAAAGGCCGATGACTTCCGCCACGATGTGATCACCGACCAGGCAGAGCGATACATCCTTGCCGCCGACCGAAAAATTATCCTCGGTATATCGGATCTGCACCTCGTCAGAGGGCGCATTCCATCTGGCCCGTTTGTCGAGCTCGGCCCAGGCCGCAAATACGGTCTCCACGCTCACCTTGAACGTTTTTTCCAGCACGGTCGTGCGATGGTACATCTCTGCTGTCATGATCATTCCCCTTCCTCGAACATGGCGTCCATTCGGTCCAGTCGACCGCGCCAGTCTGCTTCATACGCATTGATCCAGCCCGATAGCCGGGCCAGTTGTTCACGTTCCAGCCGACAGATGCGTCGGCGGCCTTCCTTGCGTGTGGTGATCAGTCCGCCAGCCTCCAGCACCTTGAGATGCTTGAGGAAGGTAGGCAGCGCCATGTCGAAGGGTTCAGCCAACTCAGTTGCCGCTGCTTCCCCATGATGGAGCTTTTGAATCACCGCCCGACGGGTCGCGTCGGCAAGCGCATGAAATCCCAGATCGATCGGATGCGCCGACCCCGCATTTAAGTTAGCCATATGGCTTACTGTCATGCGGGGCTGCGCCTGTCAAGAAAGTAAGTCAATTGGGTAAGTATTATTTTGCGCATGGCTAAAAACGCGAAAAGGCCGATGATCACACCGGCCCTTTCTTCATGTCTTATGCGTTGTGCGGCTACTGAATGGTCAGCGGCTGGCGCGCCAGAATGGTCGGTTGATAGCCATTGGCGATATAGCGCAGTTCATAGCTGCCCGGTTCATCCGGCACGGTGATCGCAATCGTCTCGCCAGCTGTGATGACATATTCATACCCGCCCGAATACGAACCTGCGCCTTCATCCGGGCCGGTGATGGCAATATAGACGTCATCATCGCCCTCGCGCGAAACCGGTCCATTTGCGACGACATTCAGCGTCCCGCCTGCCGCAATGGTGGCCGGCGCAGACAGCGTGGCCACAGATGGCGTGATGGCGATGGGCTTGCTGAAGAGGACCTGATTTTGGTCACCCGCTTCGCGAACGATGCGGATTTCGAAATCGCCGGTCTCGATGGGTGTGCGCAGGATGACCGGCGCGCTGCCGTCTGTATAGGCATATTCCTGATAGGCCGAGGCGCCCGCGCCGACAGGCACAATCGTCACATAGTCCTGATCCGGATTGAACCTGCCCGTCAGGTCGATGGTGATCGCTTCGCCGAGTGCGGCGCTTTCCGGCGCGTTGATGGCGCCCTGCGCGGGTATGAGCCGGATAGGCGCCGCGGCAAGCACCGTCATGTCATTGCCGGTCAGATACCGCGTTTCATAATCGCCTTCCGTGCCGGGCATTTGCACGCGCACCGGATTGCCCTTTGCGACACGCTCATAGTTCAGCGGGTTGCGTTCGCTGACGGGCGTGCCTGCCGGAAAGATGCCGATCATGTCGCCTTCGCCAGCCGGACCTTCCCAGCTGATATCAACAAAGGCGCCAACTTCGGCGTCTGCGGAAAGCGTCAGGCTCGCAAGCGCAGGCGTAACAGTCAGCGGCTCAGTCACCAGAGGCGCGTTGAGGCTCGCATAGACATAACGGAGCGAATACGCGCCCGCATCTCCTGGAACGCGCAGCAGGGATGGCGCGCCATCGGCTGTGTAGACAAAATAGCTCTCTTCCAGACGCTGACCTTCTGCATCCAGTAGCTCGATATAATCGCCCTCGCCATTCGGGCCTTCCCAGGCAATGGACAGCACAGAGGCTGCCGGGACAGAAGGCGTAAAGCTGAGGCTCGCTTCCGGCAGCGCCGCGTCAATCACAATGGTGATGGTGCGGGTTTCGTCGTCTTTCAGAATGCGGGTCTCCAGCGTTCCACTACGTTCGCCAGAGCGGGCAATAATCTCATAGTCGCCGGGCAGGAAGTCATATCCATCCTCGATCTGCGAGGCGATGACCTGTTTGTCTGCTGCGCTCAGAATTTCAAACCGGGCATCTGCAATCACCGGGCCTTCCATGCCGTCAATCGCGCGCAGCTCATAGCGTAGCGGCTGGATGAGATCTGTCTTGCCCTCGGCAGAGGTCGTGTCCTTCAGCGCGTCTGACAGGCTGTCGGCCGTTTCGATATCGGTGAAGGTCCCGCCTGTGCGGTCTGCGATACAGGCGAGGGCGGCCTTGTCCGCCGGTTTGCGCAAATCCACGCCAATGACATGAACCGTGAACTCGATGTTCTTTTCCTTCAGCGCCTGCGCCATGGCGCAAGGGTCAGCCTTGCAGGTCTCAATGCCGTCGCTCAACAGCACAATCGTGCCGTTTCCGCCATCGGGCAGAGCGTCAGCCGCCGTCTTCAGGGCTGCTGTGATTGGCGTTTTTCCGCGCGGCGAGAGGCCATTGACAGATGCGGTCAGCTGGCTTCGGTTCTTGGTCGCAGGGGCGGACACCAGCTCGATATCCTCACAGCTGCCGGTCTGGCGGTGTCCATACATGACGAGCCCGGCCGGACGGCTGGCATCCAGTTTTGGCAGCATGTCGGCGAAGGCAGACTTTGTCAGCTCGATCTTGGCGATGCCATCCATCTGGCCCCACATGGAGTTCGAGCCATCCACGACGAACATGATCGGATCATCTGGCGACGCCTCCTGTGCGGCGGCTGACCCGATAAGTGAGAGGGCAGATATGCCCGCACACAGCCAATTTGAGTGTTTCATGCACGTGTTTCCTGTTCCCGGCGATTTGCCTGTCTGAACCGGATCACGCGAAGCCGAGCCACTTCAGGACATGGGTGATGGGATACGATCATCCCTTTCCAAAGCGGGCCAAGTCATCTAGCGTAGCGCTATCCGAGGGGCGCCGGTGCACCGGCTGAGATTGGATGTGCTGTTGTTCAGGCGAAGTGGGAACCGGTTCGCCGCCCGGAATAACAGCCAGCGTAACCAAGCACCCTTTGAACCTGATCCGGGACAACCGGCGTAGGGACGGACCATTGCAGACCGCTCAACCGCGCACACCCGGGTCTCCTGATTTTAAAGGCGACCTGACATGAACAAACCTACTTCCCAGTCCGAATTCGAGACCCCGAAAGTCACCACCGGCGCGCTGCCCGCCAGCCGCAAGGTCTATACGCACCCGACGGCCGATGTTTCGCTGCGTGTGCCGCGCCGCGAGATTAATCTGCACCCCTCTGCCAATGAGCCGCCGGTGCCGGTCTATGACACCTCCGGCCCGTATTCTGACCCCGATGTCGAGATCGACGTTGAGAAGGGCCTTGCCCGCATTCGCACAGCGTGGGTGTTAGAGCGCGGCGGCGTCGTGGAATATGAAGGCCGCGAAGTGAAGCCAGAGGATAATGGCGGCGCGACGGGCAAATACCTCGCCCGTGAATTCCCGACGCAGAACAAGCCCCTTCGCGCTGCGGACTTTGACCCGACTTTCACCAATGGAAGTTTAGGGGAATCCACAAGCGACCGCGCAGGCGCAGGTGATCCGAGCAGCGAAGCGCGAGGAAACATCACCGAGCAAACCAAACAAAACCGCGCCCCCGTGACACAGTATGAATATGCAAAACTGGGCATCATCACCAAAGAGATGATCTATGTCGCCGAGCGGGAAAACCTTGGCCGCAAGGAAGCCCTTGCCAATGCCGCCGAGAAAGTCGCTGAGGGCGAAAGCTGGGGCGCGGACATCCCTGAATTCATCACCCCGGAATTCGTCCGCGACGAGATCGCCAAGGGCCGCGCCATCATCCCGGCTAATATCAACCACCCGGAGCTGGAGCCGCAGATCATTGGCCGCAACTTCCTTGTGAAGATCAACGCCAATATCGGCAATTCCGCCGTCGCCTCGTCCGTCGAGGAAGAGGTCGAGAAAATGGTCTGGGCGACCCGCTGGGGCGCTGACAATGTGATGGACCTTTCCACCGGCCGTAACATTCACAACACCCGCGAATGGATCATCCGCAACTCGCCGGTCCCCATCGGCACCGTGCCGATCTATCAGGCGCTGGAAAAGGTCGACGGCATTGCCGAAAACCTCACCTGGGAGGTCTATCGAGACACGCTGATCGAGCAGTGCGAGCAGGGCGTCGACTATTTCACCATCCATGCCGGTGTGCGCCTGGCTTACATCCACCTCACCGCCAACCGCGTCACGGGCATCGTCTCGCGCGGCGGCTCCATCATGGCGAAATGGATGCTCGCTCACCATAAGGAGAGCTTCCTCTACACCCATTTCGAAGAGATCTGCGAGATCATGCGCGCTTATGACGTGTCCTTCTCTCTCGGCGATGGCCTCCGCCCCGGCAGTATTGCCGATGCGAATGACCGCGCCCAGTTTGCAGAGCTGGAAACGCTTGGCGAACTCACCAAAGTCGCCCACGCCCATGGCTGTCAGGTGATGATCGAAGGCCCCGGCCACGTGCCCATGCACAAGATCAAGGTGAATATGGAAAAGCAGCTCCGCGAATGCGGCGAGGCGCCTTTCTATACGCTCGGCCCTCTGACCACAGACATCGCGCCGGGCTATGACCACATCACGTCGGGCATCGGCGCGGCCATGATTGGCTGGTATGGCACGGCCATGCTCTGCTATGTCACGCCGAAAGAACATCTCGGCCTGCCAGACCGCGACGATGTGAAGGTCGGCGTCATCACCTATCGCCTCGCGGCGCATGCAGCCGACCTCGCCAAGGGCCATCCGGCGGCGCAAATGCGCGATGATGCGCTCTCACGCGCCCGGTTCGAATTCCGCTGGGAAGACCAGTTCAACCTCGCGCTGGACCCGGAAACCGCCCGCGATTTCCACGACCAGACCCTCCCGAAAGAGGCGCACAAGGTGGCGCATTTCTGCTCCATGTGCGGCCCGAAATTCTGCTCCATGAAGATCACGGCCGAGGTCCGCGACTACGCCGCGAACATGACGGACAATGAGAAAAAGGCGCTGAATTTGGAGGCTGAGAAGGGGATGGCGGAGATGAGCAAGAAGTACGAAGAACTTGGTTCTGAACTTTATCTCTCGGAGGATGGGACGAAGCGAGAAGCTATTGATTGAAGATATTTCGATAGGAGCTTGGCAAGTACAACTAGTGTCCACAGGAATTTGGACTGGAACCACAGTTAGACTTTGCTGATCAGAACCCGCTCCCCTATCAATGGCCCCCAAGGAGTTCGCTATGGGACGTCACCAAAAAGTCAATCTGTCCGACGATGGGATAGACCGACGCAAAACGGGATACTACTCAACACCCGATTTTGTGGTTGAATATATTGTTCGCCGATGTTTGGACATTAAACCAAGCTCAATGTCTGCGCTCGACCCTTGTGTGGGAAAAGGAGAATTCACTCAGCACCTAAAGAAAGCTGGACTTAGTACCAAAGGTGTTGATGTTCTCAACATGGAGCCGATTGGCGTCGATGAATTTATCCAAGCAGATTTTATTCAATTGGCGCTTGGTCAAAAATCGTTCGGTTCGTCACATCCCAGTGAACTTTCTCCAGACATTTTTGTAGCCAATCCACCATACAACTGCCACGAAACAGAATACATAAGAGCGAATAAATCCGCGCTAGCTGACGCATATGGCAAGCATGCGGTGCTTAATATGTATGCGCTGTTTTTAGCTGCAATGATACGAGTTGCGCGTCCTGGAAGCGTAATTGGAGCAATTACGCTAGATTCTTTTCTCACCGCGCGCGGCTATGAACCTTTACGAAAGCAGATTTTCTCTGAATGCACGATACATGAACTTAGGCTTTGCCCAACAGATTTATTTCGATCCCAAGGTGCTGACGTAAGAACATGCATCATCATCTTAGAAAAGGGTGTGTCCGACGATGTGGCAGCCAAGGTATCTTCGCGACCACCAGACACATTTTCATTCCGTAGAGCGTTGCAAAATGCTCCTGCCCTGACAGTCAATCGAGATTTGTTATTCTTGAGCGGAAATGACGACAGATTTGAAATTCAAGTAGATGTTCCAGATGAAGTCTTGAGCCTTTTTGACGAGAGGCGCTTAGGTCAAGTCGCTCCCTGTGTTACCGGAATTTCGACCGGCAAGGACAAAGAATATATCAGCCATTCACGTTCTGATAAATTCAGTTTTCCGTTCTACAAGAACCCCGGCTCAAAACGCTTTTACGCTCCGCCAGGCGGTTATCTTACTTCTGATTTTTTAGAAATTTCTGAAAGAGTACCCAATTTTATGGTGAGGAACAAGAACCTCCTTTTTAAAGGGGGGATTTCATGTTCATCAATGGGAGTGCAGTTTGGTGCCGCTCTTCTACCCGAAAATTCTACTTTTGGGGTGAATGCGAATATTATCGTTTCAGGAGAAGCGCAGTGGGAAATGCTGGCTTACCTGAACAGCAGTTTAGCAAATTTTATGGTACGCTCGGTGCTCATCAGATCAAATATGATTACTGCAGGCTATGTCTCGCGGATTCCCTATCCGCAATTGAGCAAAAAATCATTGAACTATATGAGCGCAATTGCGCGTGAAGCCTACAGTCAACGATGTTCACCAAAGCAATCTAAAAAATTCGTAACTGAGATCGACGAAGTTTTAAATTCAGAGATCGGCCTCACGCCCGAGACAGTGGCAAAAATAGACAAGTTCTGTTCCGATATTGTTCGGCTTACCTAGATATTGTTCGGCTTACCTAATCGAGCTACTTGCTTTTTTTCTTCTGCTGGGCAACGCGCATTTCGTCCCGCAAAACGGCAAGAAATTCGGAGGCTTCACGCCTAGTTGCCAGATCAATGTTTTTGTACTTGGAAGACTGAAGGTTTCCATTGTTACTGGGATTAACGTAAACATCTGGAAGCCATGCCACCGGCATCACAAAACAGTTATCCAGAGAAATTTGAAGCGGCGCATCACTGAACCCGATCTGGACAGTCAACACATAGAGCTGGCAACCTTCATTTTCTGCGAAAAATTTTTCTAAAGCTACAGCCTTAGAAATATCGTCCTTGTTTGTTCTGCCACCCGTAACCGCTGATTTGATATTAACGTAAATTGTAGGTGAACTCTGGAATCGAAAGCTAAAATCGTAGACGCCAACCTCAGATGGCGCTGGTGAAAAATCCAGAAGGCCAAGAGTTTCAGCGTTTTTTTCCAAGTTCTGCGAAATGATTTCCTCTACCAACCGCCAGACGGTTCTGCCCTTGGCAGCTTTTCTCCAGCCGTAAGGAAAATGGCTTCCATCGCCTATTGCAATAGAACCGATGCCCTTCAACAGTAAAGTAATCTTATCACGCAATACAGCGACATATTGCTCAGTTTTCTCAATCTCACTCAACGTCACGCCACCCCTCAAACAATTCCGACGGTTTGATTTCAAGGGCAGTGCAAATGGCCAATATATTGAGAAGCCCAAGGTTGCGTTCGCCGCGTTCGACGCCCCCTACGTAACTGCGATCGAGCATACATCGATGAGCCAACTCCTCTTGCGATATTCCACGGAGCAACCGTATGGATCGAACTTGAGCCCCGAACCTTCGAAGAGTGTTGATTTCGTCATTATCGTTCACACTTGCGAACTTCTTGGTGTGCGGACTAAAAGTCCACGGACTTTAAGTACCATTTTCTTCGTACCAAAATCTTATCCCCCCTTCTCACCCGCGAGCATAAACTTGGCGGATGATCCACGCGCCTGCCTTTGACATGCCTCACACCCTGCCCGGCCCAAATCGGGCAATCTGGCTGTTTCTGGCGCGGCTCATGGGATATCTCCTGCGGCTCCAACAGCTCGCGAAACTCCGTTTCGCTGTAGGGCGGGCTGAGTGACGCGTAGGGCGGGATTGCGGCTTCGCCTTCATCGCCGCCCTACCAACACGGGCCTCACGGCGGGTATCCCCCGGATTAAATCCGGGGTTCAACACCGCCCTACGGGTGCCCCTACACAACCACAAATGTTCATGATATGTTCGATACATGCCGAACTATCGTCGTCTCTTTGTGCCGGGCGGAACATACGCCTTTACGCTGTGCCTCTATGACCGGCGGGCGGATACGCTGGTGCGGTATATCGACTATTTCCGCGCATCTTATCGCGACGTGACGACCCATCACCCGGTCGAAACCATCGCCATCTGCATTCTGCCCGATCATGTGCATATGCTCTGGGCCTTGCCGGAGGATGATATTGACTTTGTAAACCGGCTTCGGCTTTTGAAATCGGGCTTCACGCGGCGTCTGCCACCACACCTCAAATCCGACGGTCGCAAAGGCGTACGCCGTGTCTGGCAAACCCGCTATTGGGAACATGCCATCCGCGACGAACACGACCTCACTGCCCACATGGATTACATTCACTGGAACCCGGTGAAACATGGTCTCGCTGCATCACCCGATGAGTGGCCGCATTCATCCTGGCATCTGTACAAATCCGGCTGGAACCGTGAATGGAAACCCGAGATGCCCGTTTTGCTCACCGAACCGTAGGGCGGCGATGCATCGCGAATTCATTCGCGAAAATCCCCCCGTAAACATTCTAACACATGCGGGTATCGGCCTTCGGCCCCAACGCCGCCCTACATGCTCCAAAAACAAACTAATCCCACCCCACCGCACGCGGCCTTACACTCGCTGGCATGAAACCCGCGCTTGCCTCTTTCACGTCTTCCTCCGCATCCGGTGCGGCCCAGATGATTGGGCTGTTTCTGGCGCGGTTATGGGCGGCGCTCCTGCGCCTGGAGGCATCGCAAGCGGCCATTGCGCCTGCGGAGGCTGCCTCCATGGTGCGCGCTGGCGAGGCGATGGTGCATGCCTTCATTCGAGGTCTTGCGGCAACAGAGCTTCAGGCGGCCGGATTTCCGGGCGCGGCGAAGGCGCTGCGCGGGGCCTGTGCCGATGGGGCAGGGGCCACATCGCCCACCCGTATGGACCCCGTCTCACCGGCGGAGCTGACCCGGCGGCTGGAGGCAAGCCTCTTGATGTTTGAGCGGGCAGAGGTGCTGGCCCACCAGCTTGCCTGCATGATGGTCTGCGCCCTTGGGCTGACATTTTCGCAATCGCGCGGCGCCCGTCTTCACACCGAGATCAAACGCGGCTCAGCTGTTCAAACGTGTAGGGTGGGCCCTGGCCCACCGGGATGGGGGTTGGTGGGCCAGG